>NZ_JBIBEQ010000009.1:0-317194 GCF_042955215.1 Streptomyces sp. NPDC012466
ACATTATGTGCGGGGTGTTGGCGCCCCCCGGGGGGGCGCGGGGCGGGGGCCGGGGGGGGCGCGGGCCCCCCCGGCCCCCCCCCCCCCCCCCCCGGGGGGGGGCCCCCCCCCCCCCCCCCCCCCCCCCCCCGCTCCCAGTTGGCGTGGGCTCAGGCCCGACGGGCCGTCAGACCTCCACCACCACAGGCAGGATCATCGGCCGGCGCCGGTAGGTGTCCGAGACCCACTTGCCCAGCGTGCGGCGCACGAGCTGCTGGAGCTGGTGGGGCTCGACCACGCCGTCCTGCGCGGAGCGTTCGAGCACTTCCGTGATCCTGGGCGCGACATCGCTGAAGGCGGAGTCCTCGATGCCCGAGCCGCGGGCCTGGATGTGCGGGCCGCCGGTGATCTTCCCGGTGGACGAGTCGATGACCACGAAGACCGAGATGATGCCCTCGTCGCCGAGGATCCTGCGGTCCTTGAGGGCCGGCTCGCCCACGTCACCGACCGAGAGGCCGTCGACGTAGACGTAGCCCGCCTGGACCTTGCCGGAGATCTTGGCCTTGCCCTCGACGAGGTCGACGGCGACGCCGTCCTCGGCGATGACGATGCGGTCGTGCGGGACACCCGTCAGGGCCCCCAGCTCGGCGTTGGCACGCAGGTGACGCCATTCGCCGTGCACCGGCATCAGGTTCCTGGGCCGGCAGATGTTGTAGAAGTACAGCAGCTCGCCCGCGGAGGCATGGCCGGAGACGTGGACCTTGGCGTTGCCCTTGTGGACCACGTGGGCGCCCCAGCGGGTGAGGCCGTTGATCACGCGGTAGACCGCGTTCTCGTTGCCGGGGATCAGGGACGACGCCAGGATCACCGTGTCGCCCTGGACGATGCGGATCTGGTGGTCGCGGTTGGCCATGCGGGACAGGGCCGCCATCGGTTCGCCCTGGGAGCCCGTGCAGACCAGGACCACCTCGCTGTCCGGGAGGTCGTCGAGCGTCTTGACGTCCACGACCAGGCCCGGCGGGACCTTCAGATAGCCCAGGTCCCGGGCGATGCCCATGTTGCGGACCATGGAGCGGCCGACGAAGGCCACGCGGCGGCCGTACTCGTGCGCCGCGTCCAGGATCTGCTGGATGCGGTGCACGTGGCTCGCGAAGCTCGCGACGATGATGCGCTTGCTGGCTCCGGCGAACACCTGACGCAGGACGTTGGAGATCTCCCGCTCGGGCGGGACGAACCCGGGCACCTCGGCGTTCGTCGAGTCCGAGAGGAGGAGGTCGATGCCCTCCTCGCTCAGACGCGCGAACGCGTGGAGGTCCGTGAGGCGGCTGTCCAGCGGGAGCTGGTCCATCTTGAAGTCGCCGGTGTGCACCACCATGCCCGCAGGAGTGCGGATGGCCACGGCCAGCGCGTCCGGGATGGAGTGGTTGACCGCGATGAACTCGCAGTCGAAGGGGCCGATGCGCTCGCGGTGTCCCTCCGCCACCTCGAGGGTGTACGGGCGGATGCGGTGCTCCTGGAGCTTGGCCTCGATGAGGGCGAGGGTCAGCTTGGAGCCGATCAGCGGGATGTCCGGCTTCTCGCGCAGGAGGAAGGGGACGCCACCGATGTGGTCCTCGTGCCCGTGCGTGAGCACGATGCCCTCGATGTCGTCGAGGCGGTCCCTGATGGACGAGAAGTCCGGCAGGATCAGGTCGATTCCGGGCTGCTCCTCCTCGGGGAAGAGCACTCCGCAGTCGACGATCAGCAGACGGCCGCCGAATTCGAACACGGTCATGTTCCGGCCGATTTCGCCGAGGCCGCCGAGCGGGGTGACACGCAGGCCGCCCTCGGGGAGCGGCGGGGGCGTGCGGAGTTCGGGATGCGGATGACTCAAAAGACTCTCCTCACCACACACGCCACGTACCGGTGGGGCACGTGGCGCGCGTGACGTTCGTGCATGAGCAGTTGTGTGTGTGGTGGTGCGAGCGCGTGGCCCGCTTATTCAGTTGTGAAGCATTTGCGCGGGGGCCCGCGCGAAGTCTGATGTCAGAGCTGTACCCCGCCGGCGGCAAGATCGATCTTGAGTTGCTCGATCTCCTCGGGCGCGCACTCGACCATGGGGGCGCGCAGGGGCCCGCCCGGCAGTCCCTGAAGGGCGAGCGCCGCCTTGGTCGTCATCACGCCCTGGGTGCGGAACATGCCCGTGTAGACGGCGAGCAGCTTCTGGTGGATCTCGGTGGCCTTCTGGACGTCGCCGGAGGTGTACGCCTCGACCAGGGCGCGCAGCTCAGGGGTGACGACGTGGCCGACGACCGAGACGAAGCCGACCGCGCCGACCGAGAGCAGGGGCAGGTTGAGCATGTCGTCGCCGGAGTACCAGGCGAGGCCGGAGCGGGCGATGGCCCAGCTGGCGCGGCCCAGGTCGCCCTTGGCGTCCTTGTTGGCGACGATCCGCGGGTGCTCGGCGAGGCGGACGAGCGTCTCGGTGTTGATCGGGACGCCGCTGCGGCCGGGGATGTCGTAGAGCATCACCGGGAGGCCGGTGGTGTCGGCGATCGCGGTGAAGTGCCGGTAGAGGCCTTCCTGCGGAGGCTTGTTGTAGTACGGGGTCACCACGAGCAGGCCGTGTGCGCCGGTGCGCTCGGCCGCACGGGCGAGTTCGATGCTGTGGTGTGTGTCGTTGGTGCCGACTCCGGCCACCACGTGGGCTCGGTCTCCGACCGCCTCCAGGACCGCCCGTACGAGATCCGCTTTCTCCGCGTCGCTGGTGGTCGGGGACTCGCCCGTGGTGCCGTTGATGACCAGGCCGTCGTTGCCTGCGTCCACCAGGTGGGTGGCGAGCCGCTGCGCGCCGTCGAGGTCGAGTGCGCCGTCCGCCGTGAAGGGCGTGACCATGGCGGTGAGGACCCGCCCGAAGGGGGTCTGCGGAGTCGAGGTCGGAGCCATGGGTTACACGCTACTCGTTGCTCAGGACCGGGTCTGCCCGCGGGGCGGGCGACAAGTCGTGACAAAGGTGGAGCCCGGCACTGCCTGCTCGGGGGTTCAAGCAGTGCCGGACCCGTTTGATCAGGCTAGATGAACTTCTCCAAATGCCGCAATACGGACACTTCGCGCGGCTGAACCGCACATCTGTACCTGACCGGGGACTCGGGGCGCGTTACGGCGCCACACGTCCGTTCGCGTTGAAGGCGGCGTAGGTGAGCGGCATGAGCCGGGACCACTCGGCCTCCATCTTCTCGCCGACCATCTCGATCTCGCGCTGCGGGAAGGACGGCACCTTGGCCAGCTCGTGCTGGGTGCGCAGCCCGAGGAAGTGCATCAGCGAGCGGGCGTTGCAGGTGGCGTACATCGAGGAGTAAAGGCCCACCGGGAGGACCGCACGGGCGACCTCGCGGGCGACACCGGCGGCGAGCATCTCCTGGTAGGCCTCGTACGCCTGGCGGTACGAGTCCTCCATGACACGGCCGACCAGCTCCTGCTGGGCCTGGGTGCCCTCGACGAAGACGTACTTGCCGGGGCGGCCCTCCTGGACCAGCTTGCGGGACTCGTCGGGGACGTAGAAGACGGGCTGGAGCTCGCGGTAGCGGCCGCTCTCCTCGTTGTACGACCAGCCGACGCGGTGCCGCATGAACTCGCGGAAGACGAAGATCGGGGCGCTGATGAGGAAGGTCATGGAGTTGTGCTCGAAGGGGCTGCCGTGCCGGTCCCGCATCAGGTAGTTGATCAGGCCCTTGGAACGCTCGGGGTCCTTCTTCAGCTCGTCCAGGGACTGCTCGCCCAGGGTCGAGACGCGGGCGGCGAAGAGGACGTCCGCGTCGGACGCGGTGTGCTTGACCAGCTCGACGGTGACGTCGCTGCGGTAGCTGGGCTTGAGGTCGTCGGCGGGGGTGTCGGTCACGGTTGGCAGGGCCTTCCCATCTCGTCGTGTGGCGACGCCACTCTACGGCCCGCCGAAATCAGCGCGATCGGTGGCGTGCCGCAATGAAGTCGGTGAAACAGGGCACCTCTGAGGGAGTTCGTTCGTCTCTACAGACGACATCCGTTCCACCCCCAGAAGGAGAAGCACCCCTGATGTTCGGTCGGCGTGAACCCGTACCGTTTGCCTTCGTAGCCGAGGCCGACAGGTTCCGCAGCAATGTCACTCCCCCACCGCGCGAGCGGTCGTCCGTCGGTCAGATGGCCGGCCGTTGGCTGCTGGGGCTCACCATCGTGGCGGGGCTCGTGGGGTCCCTGGTCATCGGGACGCCCGCGCTGACGCCCGCCAAGACCGCTGATCAGCCTCAGCAGTCGCAGGCGTCCGAGAAGCGCTGAACCGCACCCCACCGGCGGTGACTCCATCCGGCCCCCCGCCGGTGGTGACCGGGGACACAGATCGGTAGCCTCACCGGGCACAGCCCACGCATGGATCGAGTGAGGACCAGCCGTGCCCCTGCCCTTCCTGACGGCCGACCGCGTTTTCGAGGCGGCGGACGACGTTCCGTTGCCCTACGACGACCGTGACCGCTGGCGGCGTCCGTACCGGCCCGGGCCGTGGCGAGTCGGAACTGCGGCGCTCGCGCTGTTGCTCGCCTCGTTCGTGCTGTTCGCGGCGGTCATCATCGCCGTGACGGCCCAACTGACGTCGGCCGCGGTGGTGTTCGCCCTCGCGCTGCTCGTCATCGCCGCGGCGCTGCGGCTGCTGCGCGTGGGCGTGTGGGTCAGTGCGCGCGGGCTGCGGCACGTGGGTTTCCTCACGACGCGTACGGCGTCCTGGGAGCAGGTCGCCTCCGTGCGTACGGTGCAGCAGCCGGTGCGCTGGCTGGGACTGCCGCGGACCGTGCAGGGGCAGGCGCTGCTGCTCGGACGCCAGGGCCGGGACACCGGCCCTTCGCCGCTGCTGACCACGCACGACGCGGACTTCCTCGGCCGCACGGAGGCCTTCGACCGGGCGGCGGACTCGGTCGAGGCGTGGGCCGAGGAGTACGGCCCGCGCTGACGTCCTCGATCTCATGCCGGCGGGGCCGGACCGTGCGAACGGTCCGGCCCCGCCGGCATGAGTGGGGGCTGGTTCAGGCGGCTTCGGGCTGCTTGCCGTCGTGCAGGGCGATCGCGCGCTGCATCGCCTTGCGGGCGCGCGGGGTGTCGCGGGCGTCGTGATAGGCGACGGCCAGGCGGAACCAGGTGCGCCAGTCGTCGGGAGCGTCCTCCGTCTCGGCCTTGCGCTTGGCGAAGACCTCGTCGGCCGAGTCCCGGTCGATGCGCCCGCTGGGGGTGCGCCGCAGTTCGTCGACGGGCAGGCCGCCCTCGGCGTCGAGTTCGGCGGCGAGTTGGCCGGCCTTGCGGGCGAACTGGGTGTTCTTCCACAGGAACCACAGGCCGATGACCGGCAGGATCAGCACGGCGACACCGAAGGTGACGGTGAGGGCCGTGCCGGCTTCGATGAGCAGGACGCCGCGGCTGCCGACCAGGACGAAGTAGACGACCAGGACGGCGGCGGTGAGGGCGTAGGTGAGCTTCGCGCGCATGACGGTCAGGGGCTCAGTTCAGGTCCAGGAAGTGTTCCAGGCCGAAGGTCAGGCCCGGGGTGCTCACCACGCGGCGGGCGCCGAGCAGGATGCCCGGCATGAAGCTGCTGTGGTGGAGCGAGTCGTGCCGGACCGTGAGGGTCTCGCCCTCGGCGCCGAGCAGGACCTCCTGGTGGGCCAGCAGACCGCGCAGCCGGACGGCGTGGACCGGGACGCCGTCGACGTCGGCGCCGCGGGCACCGTCGAGGGCGGTGGCCGTGGCGTCGGGGGCCGGGGCGGTGCCGGCGGTGCGGCGGGCCTCGGCGATGAGCTGGGCGGTGCGCGTGGCGGTGCCGGAGGGGGCGTCCACCTTGTTCGGGTGGTGCAGCTCGACGACCTCGACGGACTCGAAGTAGGGGGCGGCGAGCTGCGCGAACTTCATCGTGAGGACGGCCCCGATGGAGAAGTTCGGCGCGATGAGCACGCCCGTCTCCGGGGAGGCGGACAGCCAGCCGTTCAGCTGCGCGAGGCGCTCGTCGGTCCAGCCGGTGGTGCCGACGACCGCGTGGATGCCATGACCGACGCAGAACTCGAGGTTGGCCATGACCGAGTCGGGCGTGGTCAGTTCGACCGCGACCTGGGCACCGGAGTCGGTCAGCGTCTCCAGCTTGTCGCCCCGGCCGAGGGCGGCGACCAGTTCCATGTCCTCGGCGGCTTCGACGGCTCGTACGGCTTCCGAGCCGATCCGGCCCTTGGCGCCGAGGACCGCCACGCGCAGCTTGCTCATCTCTTGTGCTTCCTTCACCAGGGGGTGGTCAGGCGACGGCGTCGTGCAGACGGGCCGCCTGTTTGTCCTTCAGCGGGCCGATGACCGACAGGGAGGGCCGCCGTCCCAGGATCTCGCGGGCCACCTCGCGGACGTCGTCGGGGGTGACCGACGTTATCCGGGACAGCATGTCGTCGACGGACATCTGCTCGCCCCAGCACAGCTCGCTCTTGCCGATACGGTTCATCAGCGCGCCGGTGTCCTCCAGGCCGAGGACCGTGGACCCCTGGAGCTGGCCGATCGCACGCCCTATCTCGTCGTCCGAGAGGCCGTGCTCGGCGACCTGGTCGAGCTCGTCGCGGCAGATCTTCAGCACGTCGTGCACCTGCGACGGGCGGCAGCCGGCGTACACGCCGAACAGGCCGCAGTCGGCGAAGCCCGAGGTGTACGAGTACACGCTGTAGGCCAGGCCGCGCTTCTCGCGTACCTCCTGGAAGAGCCGGGAGGACATGCCGCCGCCGAGGGCGGTGTTCAGCACGCCCAGGGCCCAGCGACGCTCGTCCGTGCGGGACAGGCCCGGCATGCCGAGCACGACATGTGCCTGCTCGGTCTTGCGGTCGATCAGCTCGAGGCGGCCCGCGGTGCGCAGGGCACGCTTGCCGCCGCGCGGGGCGACGGGGTCGGCGGCGAGGTCCTTGAAGGCGCCGGCCTTCTCGAAGGCGGCACGGACCTGCCGTACGACCTTGTTGTGGTCGATGTTGCCGGCGCAGGCGACGACCAGGTGGGTCGGGTCGTAGTGCTTCTTGTAGAAGCGGCGGATGCGGTCGGCGGTGAGGGCGTTGACCGTGTCGACCGTGCCGAGGACCGGGCGGCCGAGGGGGTTGTCACCGAACATCGTGTGCGCGAACAGGTCGTGCACGCAGTCGCCCGGGTCGTCCTCGGTCATGGCGATCTCTTCGAGGATCGCGCCCCGCTCGACGTTCACGTCCTCCTCGAGGATGAGGGAACCCGTCAGCATGTCGCAGACGACGTCGATGGCGAGCGGCAGGTCGGCGTCGAGCACGCGTGCGTAGTAGCACGTGTACTCCTTCGCCGTGAACGCGTTCATCTCGCCGCCGACCGCGTCGATGGCGGAGGAGATGTCCAGGGCGGACCTGCGGTTCGTGCCCTTGAAGAGCAGGTGCTCCAGGTAATGGGTGGCGCCGTTCAGGGCCGGGGTCTCGTCGCGGGACCCGACGTGTGCCCAGATGCCGAAGGTCGCGGAGCGGACCGAGGGCAGGGTTTCGGTGACGATGCGCAGGCCGCCCGGGAGGGTGGTCTTGCGAACCGTGCCGATGCCGTTCTCGCCCTTGATGAGGGTTTGGGTACGGGCGACGGCCCGCGCCTCCGAGGAGGTGCGGGCCGTCGCCTGGGAGCGCTGGGACGTCACTGGTCGGCGTCGTCCTTCTTCTCGTCAGAGCCTTCCTCGCCCTCGATCACGGGGATCAGGGAGAGCTTGCCGCGGGAGTCGATCTCGGCGATCTCGACCTGGACCTTCGCGCCCACGCCGAGGACGTCCTCGACGTTCTCCACGCGCTTGCCGCCGGCGAGCTTGCGGATCTGCGAGATGTGCAGCAGACCGTCCTTGCCCGGGAGCAGCGACACGAACGCACCGAAGGTGGTCGTCTTCACGACCGTGCCCAGGTAGCGCTCGCCGACCTCCGGCATGGTCGGGTTGGCGATGCCGTTGATCGTGGTGCGGGCGGCCTCGGCGGACGGTCCGTCGACCGCGCCGATGTAGATCGTGCCGTCGTCCTCGATCGTGATGTCGGCGCCGGTGTCCTCCTGGATCTGGTTGATCATCTTGCCCTTGGGGCCGATGACCTCGCCGATCTTGTCCACGGGGATCTTGACGGTGATGATCCGCGGGGCGTTCGGGGACATCTCGTCCGGCGTGTCGATCGCTTCCATCATCACGTCGAGGATGTGGAGGCGGGCGTCACGGGCCTGCTTGAGAGCGGCGGCCAGGACGGAGGCGGGGATGCCGTCCAGCTTGGTGTCGAGCTGGAGGGCGGTGACGAACTCCTTGGTGCCGGCGACCTTGAAGTCCATGTCGCCGAAGGCGTCCTCCGCACCGAGGATGTCGGTGAGGGTGACGTAGTGCGTCTCGCCCTCGATCTCCTGGGAGATCAGGCCCATGGCGATACCGGCGACGGGGGCCTTCAGCGGCACACCGGCGTTCAGCAGCGACATGGTGGAGGCGCAGACCGAGCCCATGGACGTCGAGCCGTTGGAGCTCAGCGCCTCGGAGACCTGGCGGATCGCGTAGGGGAACTCCTCGCGCGTCGGCAGGACCGGCACCAGGGCGCGCTCGGCGAGGGCGCCGTGGCCGATCTCGCGGCGCTTCGGGGAGCCGACGCGGCCGGTCTCGCCGGTGGAGTACGGCGGGAAGTTGTAGTTGTGCATGTAGCGCTTGCGGGTCACCGGGGAGAGGGTGTCCAGCTGCTGCTCCATGCGGAGCATGTTGAGGGTGGTGACGCCCAGGATCTGGGTCTCGCCACGCTCGAACACCGCGGAGCCGTGCACGCGCGGGATGGCCTCGACCTCGGCGGCGAGCGTACGGATGTCCGTCACGCCGCGGCCGTCGATGCGCTTCTTCTCCTTGATCACGCGCTCGCGGACCAGCTGCTTGGTGAGCGAGCGGTACGCGGCGGAGATCTCCTTCTCGCGGCCCTCGAACTCCGGGAGGAGCTTCTCGGCGGCCAGAGACTTGACGCGGTCCAGCTCGGCCTCGCGCTCCTGCTTGCCGGCGATGGTGAGCGCCTGGGCGAGCTCGGGCTTGACGGCCGCGGTGAGCGCCTCCAGGACGTCGTCCTGGTAGTCGAGGAAGATCGGGAACTCACCGGTGGGCTTGGCGGCCTTCGCGGCGAGGTCGGCCTGGGCCTTGCAGAGCACCTTGATGAAGGGCTTCGCGGCGTCCAGACCGGCGGCGACGACCTCTTCGGTCGGCGCCTCGGCACCGCCCTTGACCAACTGGATGGTCTTCTCGGTGGCCTCGGCCTCGACCATCATGATCGCGACGTCGCCGTCCTCCAGGGTGCGGCCCGCGACGACCATGTCGAAGACGGCGTCCTCGAGCTCGGTGTGCGTCGGGAAGGCCACCCACTGGCCGTTGATCAGCGCGACGCGGACGCCGCCGATCGGGCCGGAGAAGGGCAGGCCGGCCAGCTGCGTGGACGCGGACGCGGCGTTGATCGCCACGACGTCGTACAGGTGGTCGGGGTTGAGCGCCATGATCGTGGCGACGACCTGGATCTCGTTGCGCAGGCCCTTCTTGAAGGAGGGGCGCAGCGGGCGGTCGATCAGGCGGCAGGTGAGGATCGCGTCCTCGGAGGGGCGGCCCTCACGGCGGAAGAAGCTGCCGGGGATCTTGCCGGCGGCGTACATCCGCTCCTCGACGTCCACCGTGAGGGGGAAGAAGTCGAGCTGGTCCTTGGGGTTCTTGGAAGCGGTGGTGGCCGACAGCACCATGGTGTCGTCGTCCAGGTACGCCACGGCGGAGCCGGCGGCCTGCTTGGCCAGGCGGCCCGTCTCGAAGCGGATGGTGCGGGTGCCGAAGGCGCCATTGTCGATGACGGCCTCGGCGTAGTGGGTCTCGTTCTCCACTAGTGTTTTCTCCTCGTCCTCGTCTCCCGGCCCGTGTGGCGGGGAGACGGTTGCGGAGAAGCGCTCCGGGCTGTGCGGGCCGGTCTTCGATCGAAGCACCCGGGCTCGCTTCCCCCGGGGGCCACTACCGAGGACCGGCGGCGGCTAGGTGCGCCTCTCCTCTTCTTGTCGTGCTGTGTCGTTCGTCTTGCGTTGTGCTACCACACTACAAAGCAGTGGTGACACTCCGCACGTACAGCAAAGGGAGCGGTCCCCTTTCCTTCGGGAACCGCTCCCCTCACGGCGTCTTACTTGGCGCCCGCCGCACCACGGCGGATGCCGAGGCGGTCGACCAGCGCACGGAAGCGCTGGATGTCCTTCTTCGCCAGGTACTGGAGAAGGCGGCGACGCTGACCCACCAGGATCAGCAGGCCACGGCGGGAGTGGTGGTCGTGCTTGTGGGTCTTGAGGTGCTCGGTCAGGTCCGAGATGCGGCGCGAGAGCATGGCGACCTGGACCTCGGGGGAGCCGGTGTCGCCCTCCTTCTGGCCGAACTCGGTGATGATCTGCTTCTTCGTAGCGGCGTCGAGCGGCACGCGTACTCCTCGTAGTCTGTGATGGCCACCGAGTGCCCCCGGTCTGTGTCTCGGGGGAGCTTCCATGACTCGGAAGGCGGGGATCCGCTGGGCGCGGCCTCCAGAGCGGTGAGCTCCGGGGGTGCGTACACAAACGGCCGTCGTCCAGGGTATCAGGCGGTCGGGGTCCTCTTTGCCCTGGTCCTTCGAACCTCCGGCCGGAGGGGAGGAGGCCACTAGGGTGAGCAGATTCGGATCGTTCGTACGTCGGGAAGGGGTCGCTGCGGCATGGCGGAGACGGCTGAGGAGATCAAGGCACGCAAGGAGCGGGAGCGGGACGAGCTCTACGCCCTCGACATCTCCGGTGTCGAGTGGCACAGCGCGCCGGGAACCGAGGGCCACGAGGAGCGGGTCGAGATCGCGTACCTGCCCGAGGGGGCCGTGGCGATGCGCTCGTCACTCGACCCGGAGACGGTGCTGCGGTACACGGAGGCGGAGTGGCGGGCGTTCGTGCTGGGGGCGCGGGACGGGGAGTTCGATCTTGAGCCGGGGGCGCGCGGCGGGGGGCCCGAAGCCGGGCGGTAAGCGCCGCGGTGGACGACGAGGGGTGAGCCGGTGAACGGCCGCCCCTCTTCGCATGCCTCGTGCTTCGCATGCCTCGTGCTTCGCATGCCTCGTGCTTCGCATGTCTCGTGCGCCTCAGGGCGACTGCTTCCTCATGGCCTCAAGACGGCGGCGCTGCAAGGCGGTTCGCGATTCTTCACGCTTATCGTCCAGTTTGTTCACCAAAGTGCGTGCCGTATACGTCACTTACGGGCACCTTCTGGGCAGGTTGTGACGCGACGGACAGCTGCTCGGGGGTGGACGGGCCTGCCGGGGCGGGGCTTGTGGTGATTAGGCTGGGACGGGGCGCGCCGTCGGAACCGTGGCAGGTGTCGGCGTCCCAGGGGGAAGGCGGGGGAGCCTGTGGAGCGGACGACCTCGGACGACCTCGATTCGCCTCAAGCGACTACGCACGACGTCGGACGACAAGCAAGGGTCGCCCCAGCACGCCATGAGGGTGCTCGACCACACCAGGAGGAACACTGTGAGCAGCGATCGGGACGGGATCCGCGGGGGCTGGGCGACACCCGGCGATGACCAGCCCGACGCGGAGTCCGCGGCAGAGGTGACGGGCGAGTTCACCATCGACTACGCGCCGCCCGCCTGGTACACGCAGAACGCCTCGGGGAGCTCGAGTGCGGGGCAGGGGGCAGGGGCGTCCGAGGACTCCAGTGCTTCGGGGGCACCCTCGGGTCCGGGGTCGCCGGGCGCTTCCGGCGTGCCCGGAGGTCCCGGGGTGCACGGGGCTTCCGGTGCGGCCGGCGGCGCGGGAGCTCCGGGGGCTGCTGGGGTGCCCGGTGGTTCCGGGATGCCGAAGGGGCCGGTGCCGCCGCTGCCCGGGCTCACCCCGCCTCCGCATGCCAACCCTTCCGGTGGTCCTTCGTCCCTTCCGACGTCCCTGCCGGGGCAGGCCTCCGCCCCGGCTGCGGCGCCCGGGGCGCCCTTCACCCCTCCCGCGCCGGCGCCGGCTCCGGGCGCTCCGTTCACGCCTCCCGCGCCCGCGCCCGGTGCGCCCTTCACGCCACCGACGCCGCCCGCACCCCCTTCCCAGAGCCCCTCCGCCGTGCCCAGGCTTCCGATGGGCAGCGGCTTCGAGCCGCAGGGGGCGCAGCCGGCGGCTCAGCCGCCGGGGCAGAGCGAGGCACCCGCGGGGAGCCCGGCCTCTCCCACGGCCGTGCCGAACATCCCCATGAGCGGGTACCAGGCGCAGTGGACCCCGCCGGCTCCGCCACAGGCCCCGGCCGTTCCCGAAGCTCCGGCGACTCCCCCTGCCGCTCCTCCTGCCGCCCCTGAGGCCCCGACCGCTCCCGACGCTTCGGCCGGTCCGGTTGCCGACGACGCCGGAGAGCCGGGCGCCGGTGACCTCGAGAGTGGCGCCACCATGCGCTTCTCCGCCGTGGCCCTGCAGCGGGAGATCGAGGAGCGTGCCGCGGCGCAGGCGGTTTCCACGCCCGACACCGCCGACGCCCCCGACGCCCCCGACGCCCCCGGGGTGCCGGGCGCCGAAGGCGAAGGCGAAGGCGACGGTGACACCGAGAGCGAGGACGCCGACGGGGCCGCCAGCGGTACCCGTACCGATGACGCGGAGGACGACGGCTCCGGCGCGGAGGCCGACGACACCTCCGACGTGGTCTCGGAGTACGCGCTGGACGCGGACGCGTTCACCGACGTGCCGCCGGCCGAGGAGTCCGAGTCGGCGGACACGCGGCCGGAAGCCGAGGACGTGGCATCCGGCCTCCCCGAGCCGCAGGTCGAGGCGCCCGAGGACACCCCGTCCGAAGAAGCCGATGTCCAGGACTCCGCGCCCGACGACGCCGGGGCGCAGGACGCCGGATCCGAGGACGCCGAGCCTGAGGACGCCCAGCCCGGGGACGCCCAGCCCGAGGCTGAGGAGTTTGTGGACGCCGTACCGGCCGAAGCTGAGCACCGGCATGAGGACGCCGGTGCGGCTGCTGCCGAGCCCGTCGACTCGCAGGTTTCCGGCGCTCCTCTCGCGGATGCCGAGCCTGTGAGCGCCGAGCCCGCCGACGCGGTGCCTTCCGACGCGGTGCCTTCCGACGCGGTGCCTTCCGACGCGGTGCCTTCCGACGCCGAGCCCGTTGACAGCGTTCCCCAGGACAGCGTTCCCGAGGATGCCGCCGGGCCGGGTGCGGGCGACGCCCAGCCGGCCTGGGCTCCCCCGGCCCCCCAGGGTGTGCCGCCGCTGCCGCCGTCGTACCAGCCGGCCGCCCCGGCGCCCGCGAGCCACTGGCCCGCACAGCCGCAGCAGCAGCCCCAGCCGCAGGCCCAGCCCGCGGCTCCGAACGTGCCCGCGCAGCCGACGGCGGCGCAGGGGCAGCCGCCGGTGCCGCCGCAGCCGTCTGAGCCGGCCCAGCAGCCGCCGTTCCAGCCGCAGGCTCCGCAGCCCGCGCCTGCCGCGTGGAACCAGCCGCCCGCCCAGCCCGCACCGCAGCCCGGTTACGGCTTCCCGCACCCGGGAGCCCAGCCCCCGGCCGGGCCGAACGCCCAGGGCGGCTACGGCTTCCCCCACCCCGGCGCCCCTGCACAGGCGGCACAACACCCGGCGCCGGTCCAGCAGCCGGACGGCCCGCCCCTGCCTCCCACGCAGGGCGGCTACGGCTTCCCGCAGCAGGGCGCCCAGGCCCCGGCAGCACAGCAGCAGCCCCCGGCCCAGCAGCCCGCCGCACCCACGCCGACCCCGCAGGACGGCTACGGCTTCCCGCAGCCGGGCACGCTCCACGCCCAGGGCGGTTACGGCTTCCCCCAGCCGCCCGGCCAGCAGCCCCAGCCCCAGCCCGCCGTACCCCCGCAGGCCCAACCGCATGCCCAGCCGCAGCCCGGGGCCCAGCCTCCGCACGCCGGGCCGCACGAGCAGCAGCCGGGTCAGCCGGTCCATCCGGGTCAGCCCGGGCAGCCGCACCCCGGGCAGCTCCCGCAGCCGGTGGACCCGCGCACCGGTGCCGCCTGGCCGCAGCCGATGCAGCACGACCAGCGGCAGCCCACCAACCCGGGGGCCGCGCCGCTCGGGTACACCGCTGCCGTGGAGCTGTCGTCCGACCGGCTGCTCAACAGCAAGAAGCAGAAGGCGAAGAGCAGCCGTCCGGCGGCCGGTGGTGGTCGGTTCAAGATCGGCGGGAAGAAGGAGGAGGCCGAGCGGCAGCGGAAGCTGGACCTGATCCGCACGCCCGTGCTGTCCTGCTACCGGATCGCCGTGATCAGCCTCAAGGGCGGTGTCGGCAAGACGACCACGACCACCGCGCTCGGCTCCACGCTCGCCACCGAGCGGCAGGACAAGATCCTCGCGATCGACGCCAACCCGGACGCGGGCACCCTCGGGCGCCGGGTACGGCGGGAGACCGGGGCCACCATCCGTGACCTCGTCCAGGCGATCCCGTACCTCAACTCGTACATGGACATCCGGCGGTTCACCTCGCAGGCCCCCTCGGGTCTGGAGATCATCGCCAACGACGTCGACCCGGCCGTGTCCACGACCTTCAACGACGAGGACTACCGGCGCGCGATCGACGTGCTGGGCAAGCAGTACCCGGTGATCCTCACCGACTCCGGTACCGGCCTGCTCTACAGCGCCATGCGCGGTGTGCTGGACCTGGCCGACCAGCTCATCATCATCTCGACGCCGTCCGTGGACGGTGCGAGCAGTGCCAGCACGACCCTGGACTGGCTGTCGGCGCACGGGTACGCCGACCTCGTCTCGCGGTCCATCACCGTCATCTCCGGAGTGCGCGAGACCGGCAAGATGATCAAGGTCGAGGACATCGTGACGCACTTCGAGACGCGCTGCCGCGGTGTCATCGTCGTGCCGTTCGACGAGCATCTCGCCGCGGGCGCCGAGGTCGACCTCGACATGATGCGGCCGAAGGTGCGGGAGGCGTACTTCAACCTCGCGGCGATGGTCGCCGAGGACTTCACCCGCCATCAGCAGGCGCACGGCCTGTGGACCTCCGACGGCAATCCGCCGCCGGTCGCGGCCCCGCCGATGCCCGGCCATGCCATGCCCGGCCAGCCCTATGCCCAGCCGGGCCAGGCTCCGTACCCCGGGCAGCAGCAGCCGGCCCCCGGGCAGCCGGGCCCGTACCCGCAGCAGCCGCAGCCCGGCCAGCCGTACGCCCAGCCCGGGCAGCCGTATCCGCAGCCCGGTCAGCCCTACGCCCAGCCGGGCCAGCCCCCGGCCCAGCCCGGGCAGCCGTACCCGCAGGCCGCTGGCCAGTCGCCCTACCCGCAGCCCGGCCAGCCGGGACAGCCGGGACAGCAGCCCGGGCAACCGGCGGCCCACCCCGGGCAGCCGTACCCCCAGCCCGGTCAGCCCCCGGCCGCTCCCCCGCAGCCTGGCTACGGCTACCCGCAGCCGGGTCAGCCCGGCCACCCGGCCCAGCCCGACGGGCAGACTCCGCCGCCCCCGCCCCCGCCCCCGACGCAGTAATCGCCTCACCCGATCGGCCCCTTTCGAGGAGCCGATCCCCGACAGGCCCGCGCCGTTCCGACTCGGCGCGGGCCTCGGCGCGTTCAGGGGTGAATTCCGTTGCCAGGCCCTGGCCAGGGGCGCGTCAGTGGTCTCGACCAATGGGTGCGAAAAGCTCGCCAATTCGTTATTTCCGCAGGCCACAAGGGGTGAACACGCCGTTGACGGGTGGAGACGGCCGCTGGTACACACACATCACGCATCTGACAGCTGATCAACCCGTCCTTCCCGTCCGAGCGATGACGCGAGGTCCGACCATGGGCACGAACGATCAGAAACGCAGCCTCCCGCACGGCCTCCGGCTCGCCGCCCTGGCCGGGGCGGCCGCGCTCACCCTCACCGCCGGTCTCGCGACCCCGCTCGACCCGGCGCCCCAGCGGGCCCGGGCGGCCGACGACGGCAAGAAGGTGCTGACCGTCGCGGTGGCGCAGAGCGTGGACTCGCTCAGCCCGTTCCTCGCGGTCCGGCTGCTCAGCACGAGCATTCACCGGCTCACGTACGAGTACCTGACCAACTACGACCCCAAGGACAACCACGCCATCGCGGGCCTGGCCACCAAGTGGGAGCCGTCGCCGGACAAGCTGACCTGGACCTACACGATCCGCGACAACTCCACGTGGTCGGACGGGCGGCAGGCCACCGCCGAGGACGCGGCCTGGACGTTCAACAAGATGATGACCGACACGGGCGCGGCCACGGCGAACGGCAGCTACGTCGGGAACTTCCGCAAGGTGACCGCCCCGAGCCCCACCAAGCTGGTCATCGAGCTGAAGAAGCCGCAGGCCACGATGGCCGCTCTGGACGTGCCGATCGTGCCGAAGCACGTCTGGGAGAAGGTCTCGGACTTCTCCGAGTTCAACAACGACAAGAGCTTCCCCGTGGTGGGGAACGGGCCGTTCGTGCTGAGCGGCTACAAGGCCGACAGCTATGTCCGGCTCAAGGCCAACAAGAGCTTCTGGCGCGGATCGCCGAAGTTCGACGAGCTGGTCTTCCGCTACTACAAGGACCAGGACGCGGCCGTGTCGGCGCTGCGCAAGGGCGAGGTGTCCTTCGTCGCCGGGTCCCCGTCCCTGACGCCCGCTCAGGCGGAGTCCTTGGAGGGCGCGGACGACATCCAGGTCAACGACGCCCCCGGCCGCCGCTTCTACGCCCTCGCCACCAACCCGGGCGCGAAGGCGAAGAACGGTGAGAAGTTCGGCGACGGCCACCCGTCCCTGCTCGACCAGCGGGTGCGCAACGCCCTGTTCCGGGCCGTGGACCGCGAGGCCATCATCGACAAGGTGTTCCGGGGCCACGCCGTCGAGGGCGAGGGCTACATCCCGCCGCGCTTCCGGGACTACTTCTGGAAGCCCTCCGCGAGCCGGAAGCTGGCGTACGACCCGGCCGAGGCCGCCCGGCTGCTCGACCGGGCGGGGTACAAGAAGAACGGCGACGGCAAGCGCGTCGGCAAGGACGGCAAGCCGATCACCTATCGCGTGCTGTGCCACGCCACCGACCCGAACGACAAGGCGGTCGGCAAGTACCTCCAGGAGTGGTGGGGCGAGCTCGGCATCGGCGTCCGGCTCAACTGCCTGGACAACGTGACGGACCCCTGGCTGGCCGGCAAGTACGACCTGGCGTTCGACGGCTGGTCGGTCAACCCCGACCCGGACTTCGTGCTGTCCATCCACACCTGCGGGGCGCTTCCGGCGACCCCGAAGGACACGGGCGCGACGGACAACTTCATCTGCGACAAGAAGTACGACGAGCTCTACGCCCGGCAGCTCACCGAGTACGACCCCGCCAAACGGGCGGACATCGTCAAGCAGATGGAGTCGCGGCTGTACGACCTCGGGTACATGAACGTCATGGCGTATCCGAACGCGGTCGAGGCCTTCCGGACGGACCAGATCAAGTCGATCACGACCATGCCGGCGAAGGCGGGCAACATCTACGGCCAGGACGGCTACTGGAGCTGGTGGTCGGCGGTCCCCGCGGACTCCGGCGGCTCCTCCGACAACGCGTCGTCGACGGGGGTCGTGGTCGGGATCGCCGCGGGTGTCGTGGTCCTGGCCGGGCTCGGTGTCTTCGCGGCGATGCGGCGGCGGGCCACCGCCGAGGAACGCGAGTAGGGCGGCGAGCGGGTACTCATGACCGCTGACGCGACCCCCGCGCTGGTCGAGGACAAGCAGCAGACGACCGCAGGGCCGCGGGTACGCAAGGGCTCCGCGTACCCGCGGTACCTGGCGGGCAAGGTGGCCGGTGCCGCCGTGTCGCTGCTGGCCGTGCTCGTGACCAGCTTCTTCCTCTTCCGGCTGATTCCCGGCGACCCGGTGAAGACCATGACGGGCGGCCGTCAGGTGTCGGCGGAGCAGCTGGCCGCCTACCGCGAGGAGTTCGGGCTCGACCTGCCGTTGTGGCGGCAGTTCACCGACTACTGCGGCAAGGCCCTCACGGGCGACTTCGGCACGTCGTACCAGTTCCGCGCCCCCGTCGTCGACAAGATCACCGAGGCGCTGCCGAACACCCTGCTGCTCACCGGGACCGCGTTCGTCCTCTACACGGCGCTGGGCATCCTCCTCGGCACCCGGTCGGCCTGGCGGCACGGCAAGCTCGGCGACCGCGTCAACACGGGCCTCGCTCTGACGCTGTACTCCATCCCGTCCTTCTGGCTGGGACTGCTGCTGATCATCGTGCTGTCGGTGGGCATCGGCCCGCTGCCCGGCATGTTCCCGACCGGCGGCATGGAGTCGGGCGGCGAGGAGGGCTTCGCGTACGTCCTCGACGTGGCGCACCATCTGGAGCTGCCGGTGGTGACGCTGGTGGCCGTGGAGTACGGGCAGACGCTGCTGGTCACGCGGTCGGCGCTGCTGGACGAGATGGGCAGCGACTATCTGACGACCGCGCGGGCCAAGGGGCTGCGCGACGACCTCGTGCGCCGCCGGCACGCCGTGCCGAACGCGCTGCTGCCGACCGTGACGCTGATCTTCATCAACCTCGGCCGGACGGTGGCGGGCGTGATCCTCGTGGAGACGGTGTTCTCCTGGCCCGGCCTCGGCGGGCTGTTCTACCAGGCGCTGAGTGTGCCCGATCTGCCGCTCGTGCAGGGCCTGTTCTTCGTGTTCGCCGCCGCGGTGATCCTGATGAACACCCTCGCCGACCTGGTCTATCCACTGCTGGACCCCCGGGTGGCCCGATGACGACGACCGAGACGGCCCCGAGCCCGCGCGCCCTCGCCCGGCAGCGGCGCCGGGCGTCCGTCGCCCGCTTCTGGCGGCAGTACCGCTCCCAGCGGGCCGGGCTGTACGGCCTGACCGCGCTGTCGCTGTGCGCGCTGCTGGCGTTGTTCGCGCCGCTGTTCGTGGGCTCCGACGTGAGCAGCGTGACCACCGCGCCGGGGCGTCCGATGCAGAGCCCGAGCGCCGAGTTCCCGCTCGGCACCGACCAGTTCGGGCGGGACCTGCTGGGCCTGGTGATCTGGGGCTCGCGGGTGTCGCTGCTGGTCGGGCTGCTCGCCGCCGTGCTGTCGGTGGCGATCGGCACCCTGATCGGGGTGACGGCGGGGCACTTCAAGGGCTGGTACGCGACGGTGATGATGCGGATCACCGACTGGTTCCTGGTCATGCCGACCCTGGTGCTGGCCATCGCCCTCGCGACCGTGATGTCCCGCTCGCTGACCACGACCGTCGTCGCGATCGGCGTGACCACCTGGCCGACCACGGCCCGGCTGGTGCGCGCCCAGACCCTCGCCGTGGAGACCCGGCCGTACATCGAGCGGGCGAGGGCGCTCGGCGGCGGCCACCGGCACATCATGTCCCGGCACGTCCTGCCCAACGTGATGCCGCTGGTGCTGGCCCAGACGACGCTGATCATCTCCTCGGCCATCCTCGCCGAGGCGACCCTCGCCTTCCTCGGCCTGGGCGACCCGACGGTCGTGTCGTGGGGCGGGCTGCTCCAGGACGCGCGCGAGGCGGGCGCGGTCAGTGCCGGGGACTGGTGGTACCTGGTGCCGCCGGGCATCGCCATCGCCGTGGTGGCGCTGGCGTTCACGCTGTGCGGGCGGGCCGTGGAGTCCGTCCTCAACCCCAGGCTGGGGGTGTCGCGTTGAGTCTGCTCGACGTCAGGAACCTGACCGTGACGTACGCGGGCGGGGCGGCCGCCGTGCGCGGGGTGGACCTGCGCCTGGAGGCGGGCCACAAGCTCGGCCTCGCCGGTGAGTCCGGCTGCGGCAAGTCCACGCTGGCGCTGGCCCTGCTGCGGCTGCTGCCGGCGGGCGCCCGGGTCACCGGGGAGGTGCTCCTCGACGGTGAGGACGTGCTGACCATGAAGTGGGGCCGGGTCCGGGCGGTCCGCTGGGCCGGGGCCTCCATCGTCTTCCAGGGCGCGATGCACTCCCTGAACGCCGTGCACCGCATCGGCGACCAGATCGCCGAGCCGATCCTGCTGCACAGGAAGGCCACCGCCGCCGGGGCGAAGCGGAAGACCGGCGAACTGCTGGAGCAGGTCGGCCTGCCGGCGGCCCGCGCGGACGCCTACCCGCACGAGCTGTCCGGCGGACAGCGCCAGCGCGTCATGATCGCCATGGCGCTGGCCTGCGACCCCCGGCTGGTCATCGCCGACGAGCCGACCACCGCCCTGGACGTGATGATCCAGGCCCAGATCCTCCGGCTCATCGAGCAGCTGGTCGCGGACCAGGACCTCGGCCTCATCATGATCAGCCACGACCTGGCGGTCCTCGCCGACACCTGCGACCGGCTCGCGGTGATGTACGCGGGCCGGGTGGTCGAGGAGGGCCCGGCCGCCCAGGTGTACGAGGACGCCCGGCACCCGTACGCCAAGGCCCTCTCCGCCGCGTTCCCGCGCATCGGCGACCCGGCGTCCCGGTTCGCGCCGCAGGGGCTGGCGGGCGACCCACCGGACCCGGCGGCGCTGCCGTCCGGCTGCACCTTCCATCCCCGGTGCCCGGTGGCGCTGGAGTCCTGCGCCGAGGAGGATCCGGCGCTGCGCGCGGCGGGACCGGAGCGGCGGGCGGCGTGCGTGCTGGTCGGCCCGCCGGGCGCGGCGGCCGTCGAGGAGCGGGCGGCGACGCAATGCGAGTCCCGTGAGGCGGTCCCGGATCCGGAGGCCCGTGGTGAGCGGCCGGCCGAGGAGCCGGAAGCCCTGGAGGAAGCGAGGCCCAGCACGCCATGACCATCTCCCCCACGGCCCCCGAGGTCACCACGGCCCCGCTGCTGAGCGTCCAGGGTCTGCACGTCACCTTCCCCGGCCGGCACGGCGGCCCCCGGGCGCGCGCGGTGGACGGCGTCGACCTCGACATCCGCCCCGGCGAGATCGTCGCGCTGGTCGGCGAGTCCGGCTGCGGCAAGACGACCCTGGCCCGCAGTCTGCTGGGGCTGGTCGAGCCGACGGCGGGCCGGGTCACCTTCGACGGACGCCCGCTCGACTACTCCGGCCGGTCCCTCAAGGCCTACCGCAAACGCGTCCAGTTGGTCCTCCAGGACCCGAGCGGCTCCCTCAACCCCCGCCACACGGTGTACGACGCGGTCGCCGAGGGCCTGCGCATCCACGGCTACGGCGGCGACGAGCGCACTGCGGTCGCCGAGGCCCTGTCCCGGGCCGGTCTGCGTCCCCCGGAGCGCTTCTTCCTGCGCTACCCGCACGAACTGTCCGGCGGGCAGCGCCAGCGTGTCGTCATCGCCGGCGCGCTCGTCCTGGAACCCGAACTCCTCGTCGCGGACGAACCGGTGGCGTCCCTCGACGCCTCGGTACGCGGCGAGATCCTCGCGCTGCTGCTACGGCTGCGCGCCGAACTGGGCCTGTCCGCGCTGGTCGTCACGCACGACCTGGGTCTCGCGTGGAACATCGCCGACCGGGTCGCCGTGATGTACCTGGGCCGGATCGTGGAGACGGGCGCGGTCGAGCAGGTCCTCACGGCCCCCCGGCACCCGTACACCCAGGCCCTGTTGTCCGTCCTCCCCGAGGCCCCGGGCACCCCGGTGGTCCTCACGGGCGAGCCCCCGGACCCCTCCCGCGTCCCGTCGGGCTGCCGCTTCCACGCCCGCTGCCAGGTCCTCGCGAGCGGCGAGGCGGAACGGGCGGGTGTGGCGGACGCCTGCCGGAGCCAGGACCTGGAGATCCTGTGCGGGGGCGGTGAATCGCAGGTTGCTTGCCATTGGGCGGTTCTGCCGCGCCCCTAGGGGCGCGGGGAACCGCGCGACAAGCCACAACTCACCCGCGGCCGGCCCACAAGGAGACTAGGCAGCCCCCTCGGCCGCCACCAACTCCCTGCACTTCTCGACGTCCTGCCCCATCTGAACCAGCAGCGCGTCCAGCGTGTCGAACTTCGCCTGCCCCCGCACGAACGCCAAGAAGTCGACCGCGACATGCAACCCGTACAGGTCGAGCCCCACCCGGTCGATGGCGTACGCCTCCACCGTGCGCTCGGTCCCCTCGAACTGCGGGTTCGTCCCCACGGAGATCGCGGCCGGCATCACTTCGCCCTGGGCGTGCAGCCAGCCGGCGTACACACCGTCGGCCGGGACGGCCGTGTGCGGCAGGGTCTCGACATTGGCCGTGGGGAAGCCCAGTTCGCGCCCGCGCTGCGCGCCCCGGACGACGACACCCTCGACCCGGTGCGGACGTCCCAGGATCTCCGCCGCGCCCTGGAGGTCGCCCTCGGCGACCAGCCGTCGCGTCAGCGTGGAGGAGAACGGCTCGCCGCCGCCCGCCTCACCGGTCACGAACAGGTCGACGACCTCGACCTCGAAGTCGTAAATCTTGCCCTGCGTGGACAGGAACTCCACGTTCCCGGCGGCCTTGTGGCCGAAGCGGAAGTTGGGGCCCTCGACGACCGCCTTGGCGTGCAGCTTGTCGACCAGGACCTTGACGACGAAGTCGGCCGGGGACAGCTTCGAGAACTCGGTGGTGAAGGGGAGGATGAGCACCGCGTCCACGCCCAGGCCGGCCATGAGTTCGGCGCGGCGGTGGTGCGGGGCGAGCAGCGGCGGGTGGCTGCCGGGGCGGACCACCTCGCTGGGGTGCGGGTCGAAGGTGACGACGACGGCGGGCACGCCCAGTTCCCGGGCGCGGTCCACCGCATGCCGGATGATCAGCTGGTGTCCGCGGTGGACTCCGTCGTAGGAGCCGATGGTGACGACGCTGCGCCCCCAGTCCTGGGGGATGTCCTCCAAGCCACGCCAGCGCTGCACTGTGCCTGCTCCTTGTCGAAAGCTCGTCGAACCCGTGTCCGGTCGTTGTCCGTGGTTGCCTCGTGCGCAGGTCTAAGGGTGCCATGCCGGGTGCCTCCCGCCCGCATCGGCATGGGGGCTGTGACAGGGCGCACGGCACCGTACCGCGGCCCGGTGCCCGGGAGGCCGGTCACGCGGGGACGCCGGCGCCCGCCAGGTTCTCGATCATCCGGCGGGAGCTGGGCCCGACCAGTGCCGCCCACTGCTCGGGCGCGTCGGCCAGCCAGCCGGCCGCACGGGCGGCGAAGCCGGGCACGTGCCGGCCCAGGTCCACCAGGGCGCGGTCGAAGCGGGCGGCGCCCTCGGGGGTGCGCACGAGGAGCCGTCCGACGCGGTGGACGAGCTCGCGCAGGTCGTCGCCGCCGTTGCGGGCGGCGGCGTGCAGCAGCGCGTCGAGGACGTCGGTGTCGTGCTCCCTGGCCAGAAGGGCGTCGCGCAGTTCGCGGCGCAGCGGACGCGAGGCGGGGATGCCGGGCGGCGACAGGACGGCGGCGAGGGCGCAGCGCAGGCGCACATCACCGTCCTCCAGCAGGCCGGTGACCAGCGGCACGAGCACGGGCCGGGCGGCGGAGCCGCGGTCCAGCCGCTGGTCCGCGTACGCGGCCACCTGCCCGGCGAGTTCCGGCTGCTGCCGTGCCGCCCGGCACACCAGTGCGGCGATCCGCCGGGCCAGGCCGGGCGGGGTGGCGTCGGCGAGTGCCCGCAGCGCCTCCTCCGCGTCCGGCCGCTCCAGCCGGACGGCGAAGGCCCCGAGAACCGGCTCGGGGTCGGTCGGGAGAGCCCCGGCCAGCGCGTCCGGTGAGAACTGCGGGTCGCCCGCCGCGAAGTGCTCCAGCGCCCTCGGGAGGTAGCGCGCCCGGGTGTGGGGGTCCTGGACGAGGAGGGCGAGCGCGCCACCGTGCAGGGCGCGGTCGGCGGGGCGGGCGAGCAGGGTGAGGGCCGCGTAGCGCAGGAGGGCGCGGTCGTCTCCCGCGCTCACGTGCGGCACGACGCTCAGTCCGTGCGCCACCGCGGCGCCCCTGCGCTGCGGCCGCTCGTCGCGCGCCCACCGGTCGACGGCCCGGCACACCGCCGACGGCTCCTCCTCGGCCAGCACGGCGAGGAGTTCGTCGGCCCGCCGGTGCGCGCGGTCGACGAGCACGTCCGTCAGTTCGTCCAGGGCACCGTGGCGGTGGGTGTACAGCAGCGCCTGTGCGGCGGTGGCCACGGTCGCGTGCGGGGTGGCGGGCAGCGGCTGCTCGTCGTCGAACCAGCGGGCGAGCTGCGGTTGCACGGTGGTGGGGTCGGTGACGAGGAGTCCGGCGGCGGCGTCCAGGAAGCGGGGCCCGGCCTCGCAGGGCGGCCCGTCGGCGTGCACCAGCCGCCGCAGCAGCGCACAGCGCGCCTCCTCGGGCAGCCGCACGCCGGTCCAGAAAGCGGGCCCGAGCTCCCGCGGCACGGGCCGCTCCTGTCGCCGCCAGGCCACGATCCGGTCGGCGAGCAGCCGCAGCACCTCGGCGTACGGCGTCGCGTCGGGCAGGGCCGGGAGCGTCCCGGCGAGCAGCCGGGCGGCCCACCAGGAGCGTGGATCGGCGTCCAGGGCGTGCACCAGGTCGGCCAGGCGGGAGGCCAGCTCACCGGCGCCGCTTTGGCGGGCGAGGTACAGCAGGGCCTGGACGACCGGCCCGATGCGGTGGTGCGGAACCGGGTCCGGCCGGTCGTCCTCACCGCGGTGGACGAGGACGTGCAGGGCATCGTCGAGGTCGAGGTGCGTGCCCTGGAGCCAGTCGGCGAGCCCCTCGTGCGCGAAGCGGTAGCCGGGCCCCGCGGGCACGAGCAGACCCTCGGCGAGTACGGCCGACGCCCAGCCGGGGCAGCCGCCGAGCCGCGCCGGGGCGGGCCCCCACGGGAACACCGCCTCGAACGCCTCCCGGTCCAGGTCCCCCGGGCCCGGGCCGAGGCTGCGCCGGGCGGCTTCGTGCACCTGCCCGGCCACCTTGGCGGCCAGCCGGCGTACGGCGCTGCCGCGCAGGCCGTTGGCGGCGGCCAGCCGCCTGGCGATGCGCAGGGCCATCAGGTCCAGGTAGGCGGAGAAGACGTCGTCCCGGTCGACGGGGGCCGTGAGGGCGACCGGAGGGTCGGCGGCGTCGCCGAGCTCGTCCCGGATCTCGGCGAGCAGACGGAGGGTGAGGGGGTGCCGGGCGTCGGCGCCGACGAGGGCGCCCTCGGCGATGCCGTGCCGCAGCCGGGCCTCGCGGGCCTCGTCCTCGGTGAGGTCGCCGAGTCGTACGCACGGGGGTCGGCGCAGCGGCATCTCCTCCCAGTACTCCGGGCGGCACGCCACCACCAGCCGCACTCCCGTCTCCCGCAGCCAGCGCACGGTTGCGTCCGCCCAGTCGGCCAGGCGGCGGGCGACCGCCGGTGGCATCTCCTCGGGGCCGTCCAGGAGGAGCAGCAGGGGCCGATCGAGGGAACCGGCGAGGCGGGCCAGGCGCTCGGGCGTGGTGTCCCCCAGGCCGGCCGGGGAGGGCAGAGAGGGCGGGAGCGTCCGGGCGGCGGCGACGACGGGAGCGGCCCGGGTGAGCGCGCGGCGTACGGCGTCCGCCACCGATGTGTCGTCGTCCCGCAGTTCGCAGCCGCGCAGCCACAGGGTGGGATGCCCGGCGCGGCCACGGCGCGCGGCAAGCGCCGCGAGTTGCGTCGTACGACCGCTGCCGGGCGCCCCGACGAGACCGAGGACCGCTGTCCGGCCTGCCGCGAAGGCGTCCAACTCGGCCGCGGTCTCGGCCCGTTCGACCGGTTCCGGTACCCCGGCCCCGCCGGGCGGACCGTCCAGCCCCACCGAGGTGCCGGTCAGCTCCAGCACCCCGGCCAGGTTGAGATCGGGCCCGTAGGCGGGGACCGTCGCCGCGTTCTCGGCGAGCAGTTCGGCGAGCGGGCCCCCCGCTCCGGGGACCCGGGAGTGCAGCGGTACGGCGAATCCGACGTCGCGGTGGCCGGAGCTGAGCGCGGTGCCGAGGACGGCGACGACGGCGCCCGTCTCGGCGTCGAGCACGGGTCCGCCGGCCGCTCCGCCGCCCGGCCGCAGCGCGTCCCGCCCCGCCGTGCCCACCGCCAGCTCCAGCGCGTCGAGGCGGTGGGAGCGGTCCGTGGCCGTGTACGTCACGGCGGCCGGGCCCAGTACCCGGGCCTCGCGCCAGCCGCCGGCGGCGATCCGCACATAGGCGCCGGTCCCGACGCCGTCCCGCACGGTGACGGGCAGGGGCGGCACGCCGAGGCCCTCGGTCCGCACGAGGGCCAGGTCCAGCGCGGGCAGCGGGACGACCGCGTCGGCGGTCACGACCCGGCGGCGGTCCCCGGCCCCGTGCAGCACGAGCCGGGGCAGCCCGTCGACGGCCTCGTGGCTGGTGATCAGCGTGCCGTGGTGGTCGGCCAGGAAGCCGGTGCCGCGGGGGCGGCCGGCCGGATCGTGGATACGGACGAGGGCGTCCTCGGGGATCGCCCTGTCCTCGTGCCCCGCTGTTCCGGGGCGATCCTGGGAGCCTTGTGGGCTGTCGTCCGCCTCCCGGGACCGGTTCCGCGACGCCATTCGTCGAGCCTCCCCGCCGTACACCCGTGCCCTCGTGTTCGACGGTAGGGGCGGGATGATCAGCGGGACAGGCTGCTCTGCGAAAGCGCCCCCTTCCGCTCCCCCGGTTCACTCCGAGCGCCCGCACGGACGGGTGAAGGAACCGGGGCGGCTGGATACACCCTAGGGGTGGGGGAACCGAGGGGGGACCGTGGAGCGGCGGAAGTGGAGGTACCCCGTGGCCGCCGCTCCACGGGCGGCTCCCGGTCCCCCGGTTCCTCCGTCAGGCGAAGACGGCCAGGCTCTTGGCCTTGCCCCGCTGCTCCTCGACGAGGGCGAGGAAGCGGCCCTCCGGGTCGAAGACGGCGACGGGGCCGGAGCCCGCGTACGTCTCGGGCATCTCCAGCCGTACGCCGTTGATGAGCAGCTTGGCCCGCCGGGTGTCGACGTCCCAGCGGGGGAACGCGGCCGTGGCGGCCTCGGCGATGGGCATCACGGTCAGCTCCTGCTGGAGCTGGTCGAGCGTGCGGGCCGCGTCCAGCTTGTAGGGGCCGACGCGGGTGCGGCGCAGGGCGGTGAGGTGGCCGCCGACGCCGAGGTCGGCGCCCAGGTCGCGGGCCAGGGCCCGGATGTAGGTGCCGGAGGAGCAGACGACCGAAACGACCAGGTCGAGTACGGCCGTGCCGTCGTCGGCGACGGCGTCCCGGACGTCGTACACGCCGAAGGAGGAGACCGTGACGGGCCGGGCCGGGATCTCGAACTCCTCGCCCTCCCGGGCCCGCTTGTAGGAGCGCACGCCGTTGATCTTGATGGCGCTGACCTTGGACGGCACCTGCATGATGTCGCCGGTCAGCTTGGCGATGCCGGCGTCGACGGCGTCGCGGGTGACCCCGGAGGCGTCGGTGGAGGAGGTGATCTCCCCCTCGGCGTCGTCCGTGAGGGTGTTCTGCCCGAGCCGGATGGTGCCCAGGTACTCCTTCTCGGTCAGCGCGAGGTGGCCGAGGAGCTTGGTGGCCTTCTCGACGCCGAGGACCAGGACGCCCGTCGCCATCGGGTCGAGCGTGCCGGCGTGCCCGACACGTCGGGTCCTGGCGATGCCGCGCATCTTGGCGACGACGTCGTGCGAAGTGAAGCCCGACGGCTTGTCGACGATGACGAGGCCGTCGGGCGTGGTGTGCTTCTGGGTCATTCGGCGGCGTCGTCCGTCTCGTCGTCGTCCTCGGGCTTGCGGTACGGGTCGGCCTCGCCGGCGTACTTCGCGCCCGCGGACGCCTCGCGCACCTTCTCGTCGGACTGGCGCGCCTTGTCGAGGAGGTCCTCGATGGCGCGGGCGTTGTCCGGGAGGGCGTCCATGACGAAGGCCAGGGTGGGCGTGAACTTCACCCCGGCGGCCCGGCCCACCTCGGAGCGCAGAACGCCCTTGGCGCTCTCCAGGCCGGCCGCGGCCGCCGCGCGCTCCTCGTCGTCCCCGTACACCGTGTAGAAGACGGTCGCCTCCCGCAGGTCACCCGTGACGCGGGTGTCCGTGATGGTGACGTGCGAGCCGAGCCGCGGGTCCTTGATCCCGCGCTGCAGCTTCTGGGCCACCACCTCTCGGATGAGGTCCGCCAGCCTTTTAGCCCGCGCGTTGTCGGCCACTGGTCCGTCTCCTTAAGTGCTTACTTGTTGCTTCAGTCTTCGTCGCTGTGGAGCCTGCGTCGAACCGAGAGCAGTTCGACTTCGGGCCGCCCGGCGACCAGCCGCTCACAGCGGTCCAGTACGTCGGTGAGGTGTCCCGTCTCCCCTGAGACCACGGCGAGCCCGATCTCGGCCCTGCGGTGGAGGTCCTGATTACCCGTCTCCGCCGCGCTCACCCCGTACTTGCGCTGGAGTTCGGCCACGATCGGACGGACGAGAGAGCGTTTCTCCTTGAGCGAGTGGACGTCGCCGAGGAGCAGATCGAAGGACAGAGTCCCCACATACATGTGTATCCGGATGTCCCGCCGGTTCGGGGTACGGGCGCCACGCTTCGACGCCGATACGGGAACCGTACACGCAACGGCCGGGGCCGATCGACGGAATAAGTCCCGCCGATCGGCCCCGATCGTGGCTCAGGTCAGACGCGCGGCTTCTCGCGCATCTCGTACGTCGCGATGACGTCGTCGACCTTGATGTCGTTGAAGTTGCCGAGGTTGATACCGCCCTCGAACCCTTCGCGAATCTCGGTGACGTCGTCCTTGAAGCGACGCAGACCCTCGATGTTGAGGTTCTCCGCGACCACCTTGCCGTCGCGGATGAGGCGCGCCTTGGTGTTGCGCTTGACCTCGCCGGAGCGGATGAGAACACCCGCGATGTTGCCCAGCTTGGACGACTTGAAGACCTCGCGGATCTCCGCCGTACCGAGCTCGACCTCTTCGTACTCCGGCTTGAGCATGCCCTTGAGGGCCGCCTCGATCTCCTCGATCGCCTGGTAGATGACCGAGTAGTACCGGACGTCGACACCCTCGCGCTCGGCCATCTGCTGCGCACGCCCCGCGGCGCGCACGTTGAAGCCGATGACGATGGCGTCGGAGCCCATGGCCAGGTCGATGTCGGACTCCGTGACCGCACCGACACCACGGTGCAGCACGCGGATGTCGACCTCTTCGCCGACGTCCAGCTGGAGCAGCGAGGACTCGAGGGCCTCGACGGATCCGGAAGCGTCACCCTTGATGATCAGGTTCAGCTGCTGGACCTCGCCGGCCTTGAGCACCTTGTCCAGGTCCTCCAGCGACACACGGCGCGTGCGCTTGGCGAACGCGGCGTTCCGCTCACGGGCGGCGCGCTTCTCCGCGATCTGGCGGGCCGTACGGTCCTCGTCGACGACGAGGAAGTTGTCGCCCGCACCCGGGACGTTGGTGAGGCCCAGGACCTGCACCGGCGTCGAGGGACCGGCCTCGGCCACGCTGTTGCCGTTGTCGTCGTGCATCGCCCGGACTCGGCCGTACGCGTCGCCGACCACCATGGTGTCGCCGACCCGCAGCGTGCCGCGCTGGACGAGGACCGTCGACACGGCACCACGGCCGCGGTCGAGACGGGACTCGATCGCGATGCCCTGCGCGTCCTGGTTCGGGTTGGCCCGCAGGTCGAGCGAGGCGTCGGCCGTGAGGACCACGGCCTCCAGCAGGGAGTCGATGTGCAGACCCTGCTTGGCGGAGATGTCGACGAACATCGTGTCGCCGCCGTACTCCTCTGCCACCAGGCCGTACTCGGTCAGCTGACCGCGCACCTTGGTCGGGTCGGCACCCTCGACGTCGATCTTGTTGACCGCGACGACGATCGGGACCTCGGCCGCCTTGGCGTGGTTGAGCGCCTCGACCGTCTGCGGCATGACGCCGTCGTTGGCCGCGACGACCAGGATCGCGATGTCGGTCGACCTCGCACCACGGGCACGCATGGCGGTGAACGCCTCGTGACCCGGGGTGTCGATGAAGGTGATCTTGCGCTCTTCTTCGTTGACCTCGGTCGCGACCTGGTAGGCACCGATGTGCTGGGTGATGCCGCCGGCCTCGCCCGCGATGACGTTCGTCTTGCGGATGGCGTCGAGGAGCCGGGTCTTACCGTGGTCGACGTGACCCATGACGGTGACGACCGGCGGGCGGACCATCAGGTCCTCCTCGTCGCCCTCGTCCTCGCCGAACTCGATGTCGAAGGACTCGAGGAGCTCGCGGTCCTCCTCCTCCGGGCTGACGATCTGAACCGTGTAGTTCATCTCGTCGGCGAGGAGCTGCAGCGTCTCGTCGGAGACGGACTGCGTGGCCGTGACCATCTCGCCGAGGTTCATCATGACCGCGACGAGCGACGCCGGGTTGGCGTTGATCTTCTCCGCGAAGTCGGTGAGCGAGGCACCGCGCGACAGGCGAACGGTCTCGCCGTTGCCGCGAGGCAGCATCACACCGCCGACCGACGGGGCCTGCATGGCCTCGTACTCCTGGCGCCTCTGCCGCTTCGACTTGCGGCCACGACGCGCCGGACCGCCGGGACGGCCGAAGGCACCCTGCGTGCCACCACGGCCACCGGGACCACCGGGACGACCACCGAAGCCGGGACGGCCACCGCCACCGGGACCACCGGGACGACCGGCGAAACCGCCGCCACCGGCACCGGGAGCACCCGGACGACCGGCGAAACCGCCACCGCCGCCACCGGGACGACCGGCGAAGCCGCCGCCACCCGGGCGACCGCCGCCGCCACCGGGACGACCGCCGCCACCGGGACCGCGGCCGCCGGGGCCACCGCCACCGGGACGCGGGCCGGCAGCCGGACGCTGCGGCATCATGCCGGGGTTGGGACGCGGACCGCCGGGACCGCCGCCGGGACGGGGGCCGCCACCCTGCGGGCGGGGCATGCCGCCCGGGGTCGGACGCGCGCCGCCCGGAGCCTGCGGACGAGGACCGCCGCCGGCACCCTGCGGACGGGGACCGCCCTGGCCCTGGCCCTGCGGACGCGGGGCGCCGCCGGGCGCACCGGGGCCGCCGGGACGCGGGGCACCACCCGGACGGGGCGCCTGCGGGCGCGCCATGCCGGTGGAACCACCAGAGGTGAACGGGTTGTTGCCCGGACGGGGACCCGCCGGACGGGCACCGGGACGCGGGGCGCCGCCACCCTGGCGCGGAGCGCCGGGACGGTCGCCACGGTCACCGCGACCCTGGCCACCCTGGCCGGAACCACCCGGGCGCGGAGCACCCGGACGCGGCGCCTGGCCGGCCGGACGCGGGGCGCCCGGACGCGGACCGGAGCCCTGGGACCCCTGGGACGAGGCGGGCGAGGACGGTGCGGCGGGAGCCGACGGGGGTGCCGTGAACTCGGGCGTGGTCGGAGCCGGGGACGCCGGGGCGGGCCGCGGCGCGGGCTTCGGGCCCGGGGTGGGACGGGGGCCGGGAGCAGCCGGCGCGGCCGGAGCCTCGGGCTTCTCTGCGGCGGCCGGCTTGGGGGCCGGCGGGCGCGGGGCGGCCGGACGGGCAGCCTGCGCGGGTGAGGGGGCGCCCGGCTTCGCCGGGGCAGCCTTGCGGGCAGGGGCGGACTTGCCGCCTCCGCTGCCCTGCTGGAGGGCGTCCGTCAGCTTGCGTACAACAGGCGCTTCGATCGTCGAAGACGCCGAACGGACGAATTCACCGAGTTCCTGGAGCTTGGCCATGACGACCTTGCTCTCGACACCGAACTCCTTGGCGAGTTCGTAGACCCGGACCTTAGCCACTTCGCTCCTTTGAGGTCCGGGTTGCGTCCGGACCGTCGCTAGTTCATGGGCGTACTCATCGCGTACTCATCGAGTGCTCATCGCAATCTCGACCTGCTTTCGACTCGCGAGGTACCTAGCCGCACGGGGTTCCGTACGGCACGTCTTACCGTGTTGCCTGCTCGGCAACTGTCGTCTGCTCGACGTATCGGCGCAACGCCTTTGTGTCGAGCGGTCCCGGGACGCGCAGTGCCCTCGGGAACGCCCGGCGGCGTACCGCCTGGTCGAGACAGACCGGTGCGGGGTGAACGTACGCACCCCGGCCGGGCAGCGTACCGCGTGGATCAGGGACGCATGCGTCCTCGATCGCCACGATCCGCAGCAGTTCCGTCTTGGCCGCTCGCTCCCGGCACCCCACACACGTGCGTTCAGGGCATGCTTGGTCGCGCGTCCGGCCAGACACCGTTAAGTCTACCTCCCCGTGCGCGCCTCATCCCTTTGGGGCAGGATTCGAACAGTTGGCGCGCATGAACCTGTCGTGATCTGAACGGCCCGCGGCTTGGATCTATTCCTCGGAGTGGTTACCGGCCGGTTCCGTGTCCGGGCGGATGTCGATCCGCCAGCCGGTCAGCCGGGCCGCGAGGCGGGCGTTCTGCCCTTCCTTGCCGATGGCCAGGGACAGCTGGTAGTCGGGCACAGTCACCCGGGCCGACCGGGTCGCCATGTCCACGATCTCCACCTTGGAGACCCGGGCCGGGGACAGCGCGTTCGCCACCATGTCGGCCGGGTCGTCCGACCAGTCCACGATGTCGATCTTCTCACCGTTCAGCTCGGCCATGACGTTGCGCACGCGGCCGCCCATGGGGCCGATGCAGGCGCCCTTGGCGTTCAGGCCGGAGCGGGTGGACCGTACGGCGATCTTCGTGCGGTGACCGGCCTCACGGGCGATCGCGGAGATCTCCACCGAACCGTCGGCGATCTCCGGCACCTCCAGGGCGAAGAGCTTCTTCACCAGGTTGGGGTGCGTGCGCGACAGCGTCACGGACGGGCCGCGGACGCCCTTGGCGACCCGGACCACGTAGCTGCGCAGGCGCATGCCGTGCTGGTAGGTCTCCCCCGGCACCTGCTCCTGCACCGGCAGGATGGCCTCGAGCTTGCCGATGTCGACGAGCACGTTCTTCGGGTCGCGGCCCTGCTGGACCACGCCGGTGACGATGTCGCCCTCACGGCCGGCGTACTCGCCGAGCGTCGCGTCGTCCTCGGCGTCGCGCAGGCGCTGCAGGATGACCTGCTTGGCCGTGGTGGCGGCGATCCGGCCGAAACCGGACGGGGTGTCGTCGAACTCGCGGGCCTCCTGGCCCTCCTCGAGGTCGTCGGGGTCCTCCTTCGCCCACACGGTCACATGGCCGGTCTCCCGGTTGAGCTCCACGCGCGCGTGGCGGCGGCTTCCCTCGGTGCGGTGGTAGGCGATGAGGAGGGCCGACTCGATCGCCTCGACCAGCAGGGGGAAGGAGATCTCCTTCTCCCGAACCAAGCCCCGCAGGGCACTCATGTCGATGTCCACGGCTACGCCTCCTCTTCCTTCTTGTCCTTGCGGCTGAACTCGACCTGGACACGCGCCCGGACGATGTCGTCGAAGACGAGTCTGCGCGCGGTGGCCTTGCGGCCCTTCACCCCGGGCACCTCGGTGTCGACACCCTCGTCGTCGACCTTCAGGATCCTGGCGACCAGTTCGCCGCCCTCGGCCAGCTGGAACTTCACCAGCCGGTCCGTGGCGCGGACGTAGTGCCGGTGTTCCGTGAGCAGGCGCTCCGCGCCCGGGGTGCCGACCTCGAGGGTGTACTCGCCCTCGCCCATCGCGTTCGTCTCGTCGAGCTTCGCCGAGAGCGCGCGGCTCACATCGGCGATCTGGTCCAGATCGGCGCCCGTGTCCGAGTCGACGACGACCCGCAGCACACGCTTGCGTCCGACGGAGTCCACTTCGATCTCTTCGAGGTCCAGGCCCTGAGAGGTGACGAGCGGCTCCAGCAGTCCTCGCAGCCTCTCGCTCTGGGTGGTGCTCATCCGGGTGACTCCTCGGCCGCGTGTGCTGTTGTGGGATGGGGCGCGTGTCTGGTCAAAGGGTATCCGGTCGCGGGGAGTGTTGCCGTCCACCCGGTCACGAACGGTGCCGCTGAGTGATGCCGGGCGGGGGCCCGGGTACCGTGATCACGGGCGTGCAGCCCTTGCCGTCCCTTCTTTCTCGAATGTTTCTCGAAACGAGCCCCCGAGGACGTCTGACGTGCCGTTCCCCCCATCGCCGCGTGCCCGCTCGGGGCCGCGCAGAAGGAGTCTGCTCGCCGTCGCCCCGGCGGCTTACGCCCTGTCGGGCTGCACCGGCGGGGACTCCGGCGGGCCGGCCGGCGACGGCCCGTCGGCCGCCGACCGGGCACGCGCGCGTGCGGCCCGGGACAGCGAGGGGCTGGTGGAGCGGTACGACGCGGTGATCGCCGCCCGGCCCGGGCTCGCGGGGCGGCTGCGACCGCTGCGCGAGGAGGTGGTGCGGCACGCGCAGGCGTTCGGCGGGGGCCGGACGTCCTCGCCCCCGGCCTCTCCTGCGGCATCCGCATCGGTGTCCCCTCCTGCCTCTCCGTCGGCGTCCGCTTCGGTGTCGTCCGCCCCGTCCGCGGCTGTGCCGGGGAACGACAAGGACGCCCTCGCCGGGCTCGCCGCCGCGGAGCGGGAGCTCGCGGACCGGCGGGCCAAGGCGCTGGGCGGGGTGCCCGGTGAGCTGGCGCGGCTGCTGGCGTCGGTGGCGGCGGCCGGGGCGGCGCACGTGTATCTGCTGACGGAGGGGGACGCGTGAGCGAGGCGAAGGACCGGGAACTCAGGGCCCTGCAGGCGGCACTGGCGGCCGAGCACGCGGCGGTGTACGGGTACGGCGTCGTCGGCGGGAAGATCGGCGACGGGCAGCGCGCCGAGGCACTCACGGCGTACGACGCGCACCGGGCGCGCCGCGATGCGCTGGTGCGCGAGGTGAAGGACCTGGGGGGCCGGCCGGTGGCCGCGTCCGCCGGGTACGCGCTGCCGTTCGCGGTGCCGGACGCGGCGGCGGCCGTGCGGTTCGCCGCCGAGCTGGAGGACCGGGTGGCCGGGGTGTACGCCGACCTGGTGCGCGCGGCGGGCGGCGGACGGCGCGCCCTGGCCGCCGAGGCGCTGCGGGAGGCGGCGGTGCGGGCGGTGCGCTGGCGCGGCGGGAGCGTAGCCTTCCCTGGGCTCGCCGAGCGGGCCGGCACGGCCCCGCCCTCGGCGGCGCCGACGGCGTGACCCGCTCAGGGCACGCACCGCGGACAGCACGAAGGGAACGACTCGCGCATGGTTTTCGAACCGCCTGAGCGCCTGGTCAGGGCACTCGGTGAGACGGCGCCGGACGGTGACGACTGGCTGGAGAAGCTGCCCGTGGCGGCGCAGCAGGCCGTCGCGCTGCGCGAGTTGACCGTGGAGCGGGTGCAGGTGCCCGGCGGGCGCAGCAGTCTGGTGGTGCTGGTGCGGGCGGCCGACGGGACGCCCGCCGTGCTGAAGCTGGCGCCGGGCCGGGCCCGTCCGGAGGCCGAGCGGGCCGCGCTCGCGCACTGGGCCGGGCGGGGCGCCGTACAACTGCTGGAACCCTTCTCGACCGAGGGCGTCCTGCTGCTGGAGCGGCTGCATCCGGACGTGTCGGTGCGGTCGCTGCCGGAGGCGAAGGCGCTGCTGGAGGCGGCTGGGACGCTGCGGCGGCTGTGGGTGGAGCCGCCCGCCGGCTTCCCCTTCGAGACCGTGGCCGAACGGACCGGGCGGCAGGCCGAGGCGATGCGGGCCCGGGCGCAGGCCGATCCCGAGGTGGCCCCGCTGGTCGACCTGGCGCTCGCGGCGCGCGAGGAGTTGCTGGCCGCGCCGCCCGAACACCGGCTGCTGCACGGCACCTTCCGGCAGAGCAAGGTGCTCGCCGGGGAGCGGATGCCGTGGCTGGCCGTCGGGCCGGACCCGGTGGTCGGCGAGTGCGCGTTCGATCTGGCCCGGCTGGTCCGGGACCGGGTGGAGGACCTGATCGCCCAGCCGTCCGGCGCGGCCACGACCCGGCGGCGGGTGAAGCGGCTGGCCGAGTCCCTGGACGTGGACCAGGGCCGGCTGCGGGGCTGGACGCTGTTCCGGGCCGTGGAGTCCGGGGTGCGGGCGGGCCGGGTGGGGCGGCCCCGGGACGCGGAGCTGCTGCTGGAGTTCGCCGGGTGGCTGTAGGGCGCCGGTGATGTCGAGGGGCCGGGGGCCGTGCCCCCGGGCCGCCGGTTCCGCCCGTGCCCTGAAGCGCCGGGCGGACGGGACAGGTCGGCCCGCCCGGCGCCGTCAGTGCTACGCCGTGAGGCGGGCGACGGCCTCCTCGACCGTGAGTTCCTCGCGCTCGCCGGTGCGGCGGTCCTTCAGTTCCACCACGCCGTCGGCGGCGCGCCGGCCGGCCACCAGGATCTGCGGTACGCCGATCAGCTCGGAGTCCGTGAACTTGACGCCCGGGGAGACGCCGGGGCGGTCGTCGACCAGGACGCGGACTCCGGCGGCGGCCAGTTTCCCGGAGATGTCGAGGGCCAGCTCGGTCTGCAGGGCCTTGCCGGCGGCGACCACGTGGACATCGGCCGGGGCGACCTCCTTGGGCCAGCACAGGCCCTTGTCGTCGGCGCTCTGCTCGGCCAGGGCGGCCACCGCGCGGGAGACGCCGATGCCGTAGGAGCCCATGGTGACGCGGACCGGCTTGCCGTTCTGGCCGAGGACGTCGAGCTTGAGGGCGTCGGCGTACTTGCGGCCCAGCTGGAAGATGTGGCCGATCTCGATGGCGCGGTCGAGGACGAGGCCCGTGCCGCACTTCGGGCAGGGGTCGCCCTCCTGCACGACCACGACGTCGACGTAACGGTCGACCTCGAAGTCACGGCCCGCGACGACGTTCTTGGTGTGCGTGCCGGCCTTGTTGGCACCGGTGATCCAGGCCGTGCCCGGCGCCACCCGCGGGTCGGCGATGTAGGTGACCTTGTCCAGGCCGCGCGGCCCGACGTAGCCGCGGACCAGGTCGGGGCGGGCGGCGAAGTCCGTCTCGGTGACCAGTTCGACGGTGGCCGGGGCGAAGTGCGCCTCGACCTTGTCCATGTCGACCTCGCGGTCCCCGGGGACACCGACGGCGACGATCTCGCCGTCGACCTTCACGAGGAGGTTCTTCAGCGTGGCCGAGGCGGGGACGCCGAGGGAGGCGGCGAGGGTCTCGATGGTCGGGGTGTCGGGGGTCGGGATGTCCTCGGCGGCCGGGACGCCCGAGCCGTCGACGGGCTTCAACTCGTAGGTGATCGCCTCGGTGTTGGCGGCGAAGTCGCAGTTCGGGCAGTCGGCGAAGGTGTCCTCGCCGGCCTCGGCGGGGGCGAGGAACTCCTCGGACTTGGAGCCGCCCATCGCGCCGGCGGTGGCGGCGCAGATGCGGTAGTCGAGGCCGAGGCGCGCGAAGATCTTCTGGTAGGCCTCGCGGTGCAGGGCGTACGACTTGGCGAGGCCCTCGTCCTCGGTGTCGAAGGAGTAGGAGTCCTTCATCAGGAACTCGCGGCCGCGCAGGATGCCGGCGCGGGGGCGGGCCTCGTCGCGGTACTTGTTCTGGATCTGGTAGAGGATGACCGGCAGGTCCTTGTAGGAGGACGCCTGGTCCTTCACCAGGAGGGTGAAGATCTCCTCGTGGGTGGGGCCGAGGAGGTAGTCGCCGCCCTTGCGGTCCTGGAGACGGAACAGCTCGGGGCCGTACTCCTCCCAGCGGCCGGTGGCCTCGTAGGGCTCGCGCGGCAGGATGGCGGGGAGCAGGACCTCCTGGGCGCCGACGGCGTCCATCTCCTCACGGACGATCCGCTCGACGTTGGCCAGCACCTTCTTGCCGAGGGGCAGCCAGCTCCAGATGCCGGCGGCGGTGCGGCGCACGTAGCCGGCGCGGACGAGGAGCTTGTGGCTGAGGACCTCGGCGTCGGCCGGGTCGTCGCGCAACGTCTTCGCCAACAACTGGGACATGCGCTGGACCGGTACGTTCGCCATGGTTCCTCTGCTCCTGCTGCTGGGGGTCCTCCGCTCTCGGGCGGAGCCGGGAGCGGGGGAAGGTGATGGCAGGAGGTTAGCCGGGGGGTGCGCGGCGGTGGAAATCGGTTATCCGCGGCGCAGGGGCAGCGGGGCGCCCATCACGGCGTACGGCTTCGGCGCGCTGGGGAAGAGGACCTGGCGGGCCAGGTCCTGGTAGCCGAGGGAGCGGTAGAGGGCGCGGGCGGGGCTGTCGGTGTCGATCGCGGAGAGGATCGAGCGGGGTTCGGCGGCGCTGTCGGTGATCGTGGTGATCAGGGAGCGTCCGAGGCCGCGGTTCTGGTACGCGGGGTGGACGTGCAGTTCGGTGATCACGAAGGAGTCGTCGAGCCAGTGGTCGTTGTGCCGGTCGCGCAGGTAGGGCTCCACGACGGTGGACCACCAGTGGGTGCGGTCGTTGGGCATGCCGTAGACGAACCCGACCAGGTCGCCGCCGGCGGTGGCGCCGAGGGCGCGGGCGCCGGGGTAGGTGATGTGGCGGAGGACGATCTGGCGGCGGACGGCGACTTCGTCGGGGCCGAGCCCGAAGGCCACGGCCTGGACGGCCAGGGCCTCGTCTACGTGGGCGGAGAGGTCGAGGGGGCCGATCACCAGGTCCATGGCGGGGAGCCTACAGGGGGGTTTCCGTTGTCGTCCGGGTGCTGGTCGATGTGGTTGCTCGCACGCCGAGTCGCACATCACCTCCCGCGCCCCCGGGAGGCCGGTTCGCGCCCGGGCCCTAGAAGAGGACGCTCATGAAGGCGCCGACTTCTTCGAAGCCCACCCTGCGGTACGTCCTGCGCGCCGCCGTGTTGAAGTCGTTGACGTAGAGGCTGACGACGGGGGCGACGTCGGCCAGGGCGTAGCGCAGTACGGCCGCCATGCCGGGGGCCGCCAGGCCGGTGCCCCGGTATTCGGGGGCCACCCACACGCCCTGGATCTGGCAGGCGCGGTCGGTCGCCGCGCCGATCTCGGCCTTGAAGACGACCTTGCCGTCCGAGTCGAAGCGGGCGAAGGCGCGGCCGGAGCCGACGAGTTCGGCGACGCGGGCCTGGTAGAGCAGGCCGCCGTCGCCGGCCAGCGGGGAGACGCCGACCTCCTCGGTGAACATCGCGACGCACGCCGGCATGATCGTCTCCATCTCGTCCTTGCGGACGCGGCGGACGTAGGGGTCCGGGGTGACGTCGGCCGGGAGGTGGTCGGTGACCATGAGCGGCTGGTGGCGGCGGACCTCGCGGGCCGGGCCCCACTGGGGTTCCAGCAGCCGCCACAGGTCGGAGGTCGCGCCGGAGGGGCCGACGATGGAGGAGCAGCGGCGCCCGGCGCGGCGGGCGCGGTCGGCGAAGGCGCGGACGGCGCGCGGGCCGGCGCAGATGGGGACGAGGTTGGCTCCGGCGTAGCAGAGGGATGTGAGATTGCCGTCCTCGTACCAGCCCCACATCTCGCCGCCGAGCCGCCACGGGTCGAGTCCGGCGATCTGCACGCGGGACGTCACGAAGGCGTTCGCGACCGGCTCGCGGTCGAGGACGGCGAGCGCGGCGTCCAGGTCGCTCGGTTCGAGGACCCGTGAGGTCGTCTGGGTCAACACGTGCGGGGGCCTCACACACTGGGGTCGGCTGATCCCCGCACTATAGCTGCGCTGCTTGGGCGGGGCGCCTGGGAGCTCGGGGGTACTGCTTTGTGGGCGGCTGCGGGGCGTCCGTGGCCGGGCGCGCAGTTCCCCGCGCCCGTCGAAGACAGGGCGCGGGGCCACCGCCGGTCCGAGGAGGCTCAGCCCGCGACCGCCACCGACGGCTCGCCCGAGGTCACGCCGTCCTTCTCCATCTGCTCGGCCAGCTTCATGGCCTCTTCGATGAGGGTCTCCACGATCTTGGACTCGGGGACGGTCTTGATGACCTCGCCCTTGACGAAGATCTGGCCCTTGCCGTTGCCGGAGGCGACGCCGAGGTCGGCCTCGCGGGCCTCGCCGGGGCCGTTCACCACGCAGCCCATGACGGCGACGCGGAGCGGGACCTCCATGCCGGTGAGGCCGGCGGTGACCTCTTCGGCCAGCTTGTAGACGTCGACCTGGGCCCGGCCGCAGGACGGGCAGGAGACGATCTCCAGGCCGCGCTCCTTGAGGTTCAGGGACTCCAGGATCTGGATGCCGACCTTGACCTCCTCGGCGGGCGGCGCGCTCAACGACACCCGGATCGTGTCGCCGATGCCCTGGGAGAGGAGGGCGCCGAAGGCGACCGCCGACTTGATCGTGCCCTGGAAGGCGGGACCGGCCTCCGTGACGCCGAGGTGCAACGGGTAGTCGCACTGGGCGGCGAGCTGCTTGTACGCCTCGATCATGATGACCGGGTCGTTGTGCTTGACGGAGATCTTGATGTCGCGGAAGTCGTGCTCCTCGAAGAGGGACGCCTCCCACAGGGCCGACTCGACCAGGGCCTCGGGGGTCGCCTTGCCGTACTTCTGGAGCAGGCGCCGGTCGAGGGAGCCGGCGTTGACGCCGATGCGGATCGGGGTGCCGTGGTCCCGGGCCGCCTTGGCGATCTCCTTGACCTTGTCGTCGAACTGCTTGATGTTGCCCGGGTTGACGCGGACCGCCGCGCAGCCCGCCTCGATCGCGGCGAACACGTACTTCGGCTGGAAGTGGATGTCGGCGATGACGGGGATCTGCGACTTGCGGGCGATGGTCGCGAGGGCGTCGGCGTCGTCCTGGGTCGGGCAGGCGACACGGACGATCTGGCAGCCGGAGGCGGTGAGTTCGGCGATCTGCTGGAGGGTCGCGCCGATGTCCGACGTGCGCGTCGTGGTCATCGACTGTACCGAGACCGGGGCGTCCCCGCCGACGGCCACGGACCCGACCTGGATCTGGCGGCTCTTCCGGCGCTCGGCGAGCTTGGTCGGAACGGACGGCATGCCGAGAGAAATCGCAGTCATCTGCTGTGCAACCCCAAGTCGTGGATCAAGGTCCGGTCCCGTGAGCAGCGGGCTCCGAGCTTCGAGATTACGGCACCGGCCCGGGCGCGGGCACATCCCACCCGCGTTGCCACTCGATGGGAGGCGGCCCGGCACAAAGCCTGCCGGGCCGCCGTGAACTCCGTATGACTAGGAGATTCTCACCGGGTTCACCACGTCGGCGATCAGGACCAGGATCGTGAAGCAGATGAAGATCCCGGCGACGACGTAGGCGACCGGCATGAGCTTCGCCACGTCGAAGGGGCCCGGGTCCGGACGGCGCAGCACCTTGGCGATGTTGCGGCGCAGCGACTCCCACAGGGCGCCCGCGATGTGACCGCCGTCGAGCGGCAGCAGCGGGAGCATGTTGAACAGGAACAGGGAGAGGTTGAAGCCGGCGACCAGCATCAGGGCCATGGCCAGCTGCTGGGTGGGCGGGATGTCGAGCGTGAAGATCTCGCCGCCGACGCGGGCCGCGCCGACCACGCCCATCGGGGAGTCGGCCTCGCGCTCGGCGCCGTCGAAGGCCGCGTTCCACAGGGCCGGGATCTTGCCGGGCAGGGCGGCGAGGGAGTCGACGGCCTCACCGATCCGGTCGCCCATCCAGGTCACGGAGTCGCCGAAGTCCTGCTTGACCACGCCCGTGGCGGCGCTGAAGCCGAGGAAGCCGGCCTGGACGTACTGGCCCTCGACGATCTGGCCGCTCGCGTCCTTCTTGGCGACCTGGTTGGTGGCGATCTTCGCGTGCAGGGTGACGTCCTGGCCCTTGCGGTCGACGACGATCGGCACCTCCTTGCCGGGGGTGGCGCGGATCAGGTCGGACAGCTTGTTCCAGTCGTCGGTCTTCACCCCGTCGAAGGAGACGATCTTGTCGCCCGCCTTGAGGCCCGCCGCGGCGGCGGGGGCGGCCGGGTCGCCCTTCTCGCACTTGTCGCGGTTCTCGTTCTGCGCGATGACGCACTGGGAGACCGAGCTGACCGTGGTGGTCTGCTGGGTGATGCCGAAGCCCATCAGGACGGTGAGGAACAGCGCCACCGCCAGGACCAGGTTCATGAAGGGGCCCGCGAACATCACGATCACGCGCTTCCAGGGGGCGCGCGTGTAGAACATGCGGCTCTCGTCGCCCGGCTTGAGCTCCTCGTAGGCGGCGGTGCGGGCGTCCTCGATCATGCCGCGCCACGGGGAGGTGGAGCGGGCTTCCATGCGGCCGTCCGGGCCGGGCGGGAACATGCCGATCATGCGGATGTAGCCGCCGAACGGGATGGCCTTGATGCCGTACTCCGTCTCGCCTCTGTCGCGCGAGAAGATCGTGGGACCGAACCCGACCATGTACTGCGGCACGCGGATGCCGAAGAGCTTGGCGGTGGACAGGTGCCCCAGCTCGTGCCACGCGATCGAGAACAGCAGGCCGACCGCGAAGACGACTATGCCGAGGATGAACATCAGGGTTGTCATGCACGGGCCTCCGCCGTCTGTGCCGCCAGTTCCCGGGCCCGGGTCCGCGCCCAGGTCTCCGCTTCGAGGACGTCCGACACGGTGAGCGAGGTTCCCGTACGCGGGGTGCCGTGCTCCTCGACGACCCGGGTGACGGTCTCCATGATCCCGTTGAAGGGCAGTGCGCCCTGGCGGAACGCCTCCACGCACTCCTCGTTGGCCGCATTGAACACCGCCGGGGCGGTGCCCGCGAGCTCGCCCACGTGCCGGGCGAGGTTCACCGCGGGGAAGGCCTCGTTGTCGAGCGGGAAGAACTCCCAGGTCGAGGCCTTGCTCCAGTCGAAGGTGGGCGCCGCGTCGGGGACGCGCTCGGGCCAGCCGAGGCCGATGGCGATGGGCCCGCGCATGTCGGGCGGGGTCGCCTGGGCCAGTGTCGATCCATCCGTGAACTCAACCATCGAGTGGACATACGACTGGGGATGCACGACGACCTCAATGCGGTCGAAGGGAATGTCGTAGAGGAGGTGCGCCTCGATGACCTCCAGGCCCTTGTTGACGAGGGTCGCGGAGTTGATCGTGATGACCGGGCCCATGGCCCAGGTGGGGTGGGCGAGGGCGTCCTCGACGGTGACGCCCGCGAGCTCGGCCTTCGTACGGCCGCGGAAGGGGCCGCCGGAGGCGGTGACCACCAGCTTGCGGACGTCGGCGCGGGTGCCCGCGGCCAGGGCCTGGAAGAGCGCGGCGTGCTCGGAGTCGACGGGGATGATCTGACCGGGCTTGGCGAGGGCCTTGACCAGCGGGCCGCCCACGATGAGCGACTCCTTGTTGGCGAGCGCGAGGGTGCGGCCCGCTTCCAGGGCGGCCAGGGTCGGGGCGAGGCCGATGGAGCCGGTGATGCCGTTCAGGACGGTGTGACAGTCGGATGCCGCCAGCCGGGTGGCCGCGTCCGGGCCGGCGAGGAGCTCGGGGAGCGGCTCGCTCGTGCCGTACTGCGCGGTGAGCGCCTCGCGCAGGGCCGGTACGACGTCCTCGCGGGCCACGGCGACCGTCCGCACCCGCAGCCGGTACGCCTGCTCGGCGAGGAGGGCGACCCGGCCGCCGTTCGCCGAGAGGCCGGTGACGCGGAACCGGTCGGGGTTGCGCAGCACGAGGTCGATGGCCTGGGTGCCGATGGACCCGGTGGAGCCGAGGATCACCACGTCCTTGGGGCCGTCTCCCGCTACGGGGTCGTGGACGCGGTGCGGGTCGGCGAGGGGGGCTGGACTGTCGCTCATTGCTCCATTGTTGCCGTAAGGCCGGTGTGTGAGGACAGCGCATCCCCTTCCTGGGGGCGCGCGCCGCAGCGATTCGCGCCCCCAGGAGGGCCGGGCTAGCGGATCGGCCGGTGGACGTTCTCCTTCTGCGACGGTCCCGGTGTCGCGTCCGCGATCCAGGGGCCTTCGCCCGACGGGTCGACGATGCCCTGCTCCAGCCACTCGTAGGTGCCGGACAGGACGCCCTTGACGACCTTGCGGTCGAGGTCGTCGGTGTTGGTCCACAGGCGGGTGAAGAGCTCCTCGATGCGGATCCTGGCCTGGCGGCAGAAGACGTCGGCGAGCTGGTAGGCCTCACGGCCGTGGTCGCCCTGGCCGCGCAGGAGCTCGGCCCGGACGCAGGAGGCGCTCATGGCGAACAGCTCGGCGCCGATGTCGACGATCCGGCCGAGGAAGCCCTGCTTGGACTCCATCCGGCCCTGCCAGCGGGACATGGCGTAGAAGGTGGAGCGGGCCAGCTTGCGGGCGGTGCGCTCGACGTAGCGCAGGTGGCCGGAGAGGTCCACCTCGTGTTTGAACTCGCCGTAGGAGGCCGGCAGCTGGCCCGGTCCGGCGACCAGCTTCGGCAGCCACTTGGCGTAGAAGACGCCCGCGTTCGCGCCCGCCCTGGCCTTGTCGCCGAGGGACTTCTCGGGGTCGATCAGGTCGCCGGCGACCGAGAGGTGGGCGTCGACGGCCTCGCGCGCGATCAGCAGGTGCATGATCTCGGTGGAGCCCTCGAAGATGCGGTTGATGCGCAGGTCGCGCAGGACCTGCTCGGCGGGGACGCCGCGCTCGCCTCGGGCGCGCAGGGAGTCGGCCGTCTCGAAGCCCCGGCCGCCGCGGATCTGGACGAGGTCGTCGGCCATCGTCCAGGCCATCTCGGAGGCGTACAGCTTGGCGAGGGCGCCTTCGATGCGGATGTCGTTGCGGTCCTCGTCGGCCATCTGCGAGGCCAGGTCCGTCACGGCCTCCAGGGCGAAGGTGGTGGCCGCGATGAAGGAGATCTTGGAGCCGACCGCCTCGTGGTGTGCGACGGGCTTGCCCCACTGCTCGCGGGCCGCCGACCACTCCCGGGCGATCTTCAGGCACCACTTGCCGGCCGCGACGCAGGACGCGGGCAGGGAGAGCCGCCCGGTGTTGAGGGTCGTCAGGGCGATCTTCAGGCCCTGGCCCTCCTCGCCGACGCGGTTGGCCGCGGGGACGCGGACCTGGTGGAAGCGGGTGACGCCGTTCTCGATGCCGCGCAGGCCCATGAACGCGTTGCGGTTCTCGACGGTGACGCCCGGCGAGTTCGTCTCCACGACGAAAGCGGTGATGCCGCCGCGGTGGCCCTCGCTCCTCGGGACCCGGGCCATGACGACCAGGAGGTCGGCGACGACGCCGTTGGTGGTCCACAGCTTCACGCCGTCGAGGACGTAGTCGTCGCCGTCGGGCACGGCGGTGGTGGCGAGGCGGGCCGGGTCGGAGCCGACGTCGGGCTCGGTGAGCAGGAAGGCGCTGATGTCCGTGCGGGCGCAGCGCGGCAGGAAGCGCTCCCGCTGCTCCTGGGTGCCGAACAGTTTCAGGGGCTGGGGCACGCCGATCGACTGGTGCGCGGAGAGCAGCACGCCGATCGCGGGGCTCGCGGAGCCGGCCAGGGAGAGCGCCTTGTTGTAGTAGACCTGTCCGAGGCCGAGTCCGCCGTACTTGGTGTCGATCTTCATGCCGAAGGCGCCGAGCTCCTTCAGCCCGTCGATCACCTCGTCGGGGATCCTGGCCTCGCGCTCGATCAGGGCCCCGTCGATCTTCGTCTCGACGAAGTCGCGGAGCTTGGCGAGGAACTCCTCGCCGCGCTGGGCCGCCTCGTCGTCCGGCAGGGGGTGGGGGTGGATGAGGTCCAGCCGGAAGCGGCCGAGGAACAGCTCCTTGGCGAAGCTGGGCTTGCGCCAGTGCTGTTCCCGGGCGGCCTCCGCCACCTCGCGGGCCTCCCGCTCGGTGACGGCGGGACGGGAAGAGGGAGTGGTGGAAGCGGACATGAGGGGCACCTCGCCGCAACTAGAAGATGGAGGACCGTTTCGTTACCGACCAGTGCTACTGGATCGTTGGTACCCGAATCCGGACGCTCCCACCAGTCTTCGCGCGTCCGTTCAGCCGAAGGGGGCGGAGTGCTCGCGCCCCTTGTCGCGGGCCTGACGACGGTGTTGCATCGAGGTGTCGTCCCGGTGGCGGTTTCCGGGCCTGAGAGCGCTCCGGGAAATCTGCATCGAAGCGCTTCGACAACCTATGGACACCCACCCGTGCTGGGGCTACTGTCGGACCACCCCCACCCACACATATCAGCAACGCGCACTGTCGAAGCGCTTCACAAGAGCTTGGAGAGCTGGATGGTCACCCTCGCCGAGGTCGCCCAGCACGCCGGAGTCTCGGCGAGCACGGTGAGCTATGTCCTCAGCGGCAAGCGGTCCATCTCCGCGAACACCCGGCAGCGGGTCGAGCGGAGCATCCGCGAGCTCGGGTACCACCCGAACGCCGGGGCCCGCGCCCTGGCCAGCAGCAAGTCGAACATCATCGCGCTGATGGTCCCGCTGCGCACGGACATGTACGTGCCCGTGATGATGGAGATCGCCATCGCCGTGGCGACCTCCGCCCGAGCCCACGGGTACGACGTGCTGCTGCTCACCGGCGAGGAGGGCCCCGACGCGGTACGCCGGGTGGCGGGCAGCGGGCTCGCCGACGGCATGATCCTGATGGACGTCGAACTCGACGACGAGCGGCTGCCGCTGCTGCGCGCGACGGACCAGCCCTCCGTGCTGATCGGACTGCCCGCCGACACCTCCGGCCTGACCTGCGTCGATCTCGACTTCAGGGCGACCGGCGCGCTGTGCGTGGAGCACCTGGCCAAACAGGGGCACCAGGACATCGCTGTCATCGGGGAGGCCCCGGCCGTCTACGAGCGGCACACCGGCTTCGCCGAACGCACCCTCGACGGACTCAGGTCGCGTTCCCGGGAGCTGGGCGTGCGCCTGCTGCACCGGCCGTGCGAGGGCGGGTACGACGCGATGGCCACCACACTCGCCCGGATCCTCGACGAACGCCCGGACACCTCGGGGCTCATCGTGCAGAACGAGTCGGCGGTCGAGCCGCTGCTCGCACTGCTGCGGCAGCAGGGCCGGGCCGTGCCCGAGGACGTGTCGGTGGTCGCGATCTGCCCCGACCAGGTCGCGACGCAGGCCTCGGTGCGGCTCACGTCGGTCGCCATCCCCGCCCAGGAGATGGGCCGGCACGCCGTGGAGCACCTGGTCGCCAAGCTCGAGGGGCGCGGCAGCGACGAGGTCGTGCTGATCGCGCCCGAGCTGACGGTACGAGGGAGCACGGGGCCGGCGCCGAGCCGGTCGTAAGCGCCCCTTCTCCCCGACCGTCGTCAACACCGCCCTCCTCTCGGGGCACCCCCATGTCTGCACTCCTCCAGGAGCACAGGAGCACGCGTGAATCAGCATGCCGAAACCCAGCCCCAGGTGAGCCTGGCGCAGTCCTCCCCCACCGTCGGCACCTTCCGCGAGCGGGACGGCGCTCTGGAGTGGAGCGGCCGCCAGGAGACCCTCCGGATCGAGCCGTGGGGCCCGGACGCCGTCCGGGTGCGGGCCCGGCTCGGCGGCCCGGTCCTCGAAGGACTCCCGGGCGCCCTGCTCGACGAGGCTCCCGCGACGCCGGCCTCGGTGAAGATCGAGGACGGCCGGGGACTGCTGACCGTCGGCGCGCTCACCGTCGAGGTGAGCGCAGAGGGCCTGATCCGGTTCCTGCGGACGGAGGACTCCGCCGAGATCCTCGCCGAGGACCGCGCCCACTTCTGGTGGCCCGGCTCCCGCCTCTACACGGCCGTCGGCAACGGCCACCACCGCCTGGAGCAGCGCTTCGCCGCCTACGACGACGAGAAGCTGTACGGCCTCGGCCAGCACCAGCACGGGCGGCTGGACCAGAAGGGCCTGGTCCTGGACCTGATCCAGCGCAACGCCGAGGTCGGCATCCCGGTGCTGACCTCCAGCCGCGGCTACACCCTGCTGTGGAACAACCCGGCGATCGGCCGCGTGGAGCTGGCGCACAACGGCACCCGGTGGGTCGCCGACTCGGCCCGGCAGATCGACTACTGGATCACGGCGGGCGATCCGGCCGGCGGCCAGCGCCGCTACAGCGCGGTGACCGGCCGCAGCCCCATGCTGCCGGAGTGGGCGGCGGGTTTCTGGCAGTGCAAACTGCGCTACCGCACCCAGGACGAGCTGATGGAGGTGGCCCGGGAGTACAAGCGCCGCGGCCTGCCCATCTCGGCGATCGTCTGCGACTTCTTCCACTGGACGCACCTGGGCGACTGGAAGTTCGACCCGAAGGAGTGGCCGGACCCGGCGGCGATGGTGCGCGAGCTGGAGGAGCTCGGCATCAAGCTGGTGGTGAGCGTGTGGCCGTCGGTGTCGCCGCTGAGCGAGAACCACCCGGTCCTGGAGCAGCGCGGCTGGTTCATCGGCACCCAGTACGGGCCGATGGCGCACGCCGACTGGCCCGACAAGGAGGTCGCCTCCACGGTCCAGGTGGCCTTCTACGACGCCACCAACCCGGAGGCCCGGGACTTCGTGTGGTCGAAGGTGAAGGAGAACTACCTCGACCCGTACGGCATCACGGCGTTCTGGCTGGACGCCTGCGAGCCGGAGCTGAAGCCCGGTTTCCAGGAGAACCTGCGCTACTGGGCGGGTCCGGGCCTGGAGGTCGGCAACGCCTACCCGGCGGAGAACGCCCGCACGTTCTACGAGGGCCTGCTCGCCACCGGCGAGGAGGAGATCGTCACCCTCAACCGCTCGGCGTGGGCGGGCAGTCAGCGCTACGGTGCCGCCCTGTGGTCCGGTGACATCGGCACGGACTTCCCGACCCTGCGCCGCCAGATCGCGGCCGGCCTCAACACGGCCCTGTCGGGCATCCCGTGGTGGAACACCGACATCGGCGGCTTCCACGGCGGCGACCCGGACGACCCGGCCTACCGGGAGGTGATGGTCCGCTGGTTCCAGTTCGGCGCGCTGTCCCCGCTGATGCGCCTGCACGGCTTCCGCGACCCGGGCATGCCGCTGGGCCCGGAGATGACCGGCGGCCCCAACGAGGTGTGGTCGTACGGCGAGGAGGCCGGGGCGATCCTGGAGCGGTACCTGCGGCTGCGCGAACGGCTGAAGCCGTATGTGCTGGACGTCATGCGGGCGGCCCACGAGGAGGGTCTGCCGGTGATGCGGCCGCTGTTCCTGGAGTTCCCGGACGACCCGGCCACCTGGTCGGTCGACGACTCCTACCTGTTCGGCCCGGACCTGCTGGTGGCCCCGGTGCTGACGGCCGGCGCCACCGCCCGTACGGCGTACCTGCCGGCCGGGGCCGGCTGGACGGACGCGTGGACGGGTGAGACGTACGAGGGCGGCCGGGCCGTGACGGTCGACGCCCCGCTGGACCGCATCCCGCTGTTCCTGCGGGACGGGGCGCGGCTGCCTGTAGCGGAGTAGCCGCGTCGAAGGGGGTGGCCGGATCGATGGAGGTCTTCCGGCCACCCCCTTGCGCTCGTACGGCCAACTTCCCTCCAGCGCAACGAAGTTCCAGAAGGTAGGTTTCCCGCGTGCCCTCGACTCCGCTCGCCCTCACCCTCGCCAACCTGGCGCTGCGGCCCTCCTTCGGCTCCCGCCGGAACCCCGGCCGGATCTTCGACCGCATCGTGGTGGAGGCCGGTGAGGCGCCGGGAGACCGGGAGTTCGTCGACGACTTCCGGGCCCTGCTGGGCTGGTGGGCGAAGGCCGAGCACCTCACCCCGGTCGGCTGGCAGGCCGCGCAGGGCCACGTGCGGCGGCATCTCGCCAACCGGGCGCGGGTGCGGCGGCTGATCGCCGAGCACCCGGAGATCGAGCGGGAGCCGATCGACAAGCCGGTGTTCGTCGTGGGGCTGCCCCGCACCGCGACCACCGTCACGCACTCGGTGCTGTCGATATCGGACGGGCACCGATGTCCCCTGCTGTGGGAACTGCTGGCGCCCGACCTGGAGTTACCGCCGCGGCAGCGACGCAGGGCGATCACGGCCGGACGCCGGATGGTGCAGGGCACGGACCTGTTCGCGCCGCGCTTCCGCGACATCCACGCGATGGCCGCCGAGGGCCCCGAGGAGTGCACGTTCGCCCTGCCGCACGCCCTGATGCCGTTCTCCCAGGCCCGTATCCCGGAGTACCGGCGATGGCACTGCGCGCGGGACTTCACCGCCGACTACCGCTACCTCAAGCAGGTCTACCAGGTGCTCCAGTTCGGCCGTCCGCGGCGGCGCTGGATGCTGAAGTCCCCCATGCACCTGGAGAACCTGGACGCGCTGCGCACGGTCTTCCCGGACGCCACGATCGTGTGGTGCCACCGCGACCCGGTCACCGTTGTGGCGTCCTTCTGCTCCCTGATCGAGCACGGCATGGCCGTCAGCACCCGCCCCCTCGACCTGACCGGCATCGGCGCCACCTGGCTCGGCCTGCTGAGCCGTGCCATGACCCGCGGCCTCGCGGCCCGGGACGCGATCCCCGCCGAGCAACTGGTGGACGCCCCGTACTCCTGGCTCGGCTCCGATCCCGCGGCCGGCGCCCCGAAGCTCTACGCCGCCGTCGGCGCCCGGTGGACCGAGGCCGACGCGGCCCGGCTCCCCGCGGCCGTCGCCCGCCCCCGGGGCGCCCGCAAGCACACCTATGACCTGTCCCGCTACGGCCTGACCCGCGACGAGGTCGAGTCGGCCTTCGCCGGGTACAACGCGCTGCGGGCCGAGGTCGACCGCGCCTGACGGGGCGGCCGGCCCCCGGCCCGCACGACGGTCAGCTGCTGCTGACCGTCAGGTTGTTGGTGGTGAAGTTCAGCCCGCCGGACGACGAGGTGACCTCGTAACCGAACTGGACGTCACCGATCGTCTCGTTGCCCATCCACTTCTTGGTGTCCTTGATCCACTTCAGGATCGGCAGGATGTTCACGGTGCCGGAGCTGGAGTTGGAGGTGCGGATGAACGAGAACACCTCGTTGGCGCCGTTGGTGCCCTTGAAGACGTTCCACGAGTGGCCGCCGAGGCTGACGCTGCCCTGCGAGGTGCCGATCGGGCCGACGGGTCCGGTCTTGTTGACCCAGAGCATGATCTCGTAGTCGTGGTCCGTGTCCCAGATGTCGTACGACGTGTTGTACGCGCCGGACGACGGGACGCTGACGTTGTAGCTGCTGGAGAGCGAGCCCAGCGAGGTGATCGACTTGTTGATCGCCTTCGTCTGGTTCGGGTAGGACTTGATGCCACCGGTGTTGGGGTGGTTGGCCCAGACGCCCCAGTTGGTGCCCGAGTTGGCCCAGATGCACTGGCTGCCGGCGCCGCCGCCCCAGATGTTGTTGTAGAGCGTGTAGCCGTTCAGGTTGGTCTGGGCCCACTGGTCGCAGGAGTTCCAGACGGCGGCGGAGGCGGGAGCGGAGGCGAGGCCGACCGTGGCGCCGAGTGCCAGGGCGGGAGCCAGCAGGGCCTTGGTGACCCTGCTCAGCGTGCGTGATGCCATGGTGTCCCTTCCATGGGGTGGGGGGAGGGGGGAACTACCACGACCTCAGGGTGAGGACGTGGTCTTCTCCGGCGACCAGGTGGAGGGATTCTGCGCCGGAGGAAGTCCGCAGTTCGACGCGGTGGGTGCGGCCGGGCCTGATGACGACGACGGCGCCGTCCCGCGTCCAGGTGAGGTCCAGCTCGGCCCCGAAGCGGGTGCGCACCCCGTGCAGGGCGCCGTCGGGATAGGCCGCGGGCAGCGCGGGCAGCAGGACCAGCCGGTCGGGGGTCGACTGGACGAGCATCTCGATCAGCACGGCGGGCAGGGTGTGCGCGGCGTCGGCGTTGTAGACGTCGCGGCCGGGGTAGTGCGCGCTCATCAGGGAGGCGTGGAAGAAGTCGCCGTCCAGGACCTGGCCGAGGGCGTGGGCGACGCGGCCTGCGTCCCGGAGCCGGGCCGCGACGAGGGCGTGGTGGAGGTGGCCGTGCGCGGAGTCGTTCTCGGCGCCGCGCAGTTCGAGGGCGCGGTGCGCGGCGGCCGCGAGTCCGGGGGTGTCGTGGGGGGTGATCTCGTCGAGGGGCCAGACGCCGTAGAGGTGACTGAGGTGGCGGTGGTCGTAGGAGTCCTCGAGGCCGGGCCAGGCCCATTCGGCCAGGGCTCCGTCCTCGTTGATCCGGTGCGGCGGGAGCCGGTCGGCCAGGGCGTTCCAGCGGTCGGCGTCGGGGCCCGGGTGGTAGGCGGCGGCGGTGCGCAGGGCGTGGCGGGCCGCGGAGAGGTCCATGGCCGCGTTGAGGGTGCCCCAGCTCGCTCCTGCCGGCCGGTTCTCGGGTGAGTAGGAGGGGACGACGACGAGGTGGCCGTTCTCGTCCGTCCTGGTGAGGAAGTCCTCGTAGAACAGCGCGACTTCGGCGAGTGCGGCGGCGGTGCGCGGGTCGCGGGTGCCGTACGTCTCGTCGTGGTCGACGAGCGGCTTGAGCAGCCAGTCGGCGCCCGCGGTCCACAGGTGCAGCGGGTACTCGCGGCTGTAGTGGTAGGAGTGGCCGGACTCACCGTCGGAGTGGGCCGGGGCGACGACGCCCCGGGTGCCGAAGACCGCGCGGGCGTTGTCGCGCCAGTCGGGGAGCAGACGGTGGATCAGGTTCGCGTGCGCCTCGGTGACCTCGGGGAGGGCTGCGGCGGCGGCCGAGGCGGTCTGGAGGTTGAGGTTGGCGTCGTGCGTGAACGCGCCGGACCAGGCGGTGTTCCAGTCGCCGGTCCACAGCCCGGTCAGGCGGGGCGGGAAGATCCCGCTCGCGGAGAGCAGGTGGTAGCGCCCGGCGGCGAAGAGGCGCTCCAGCAGGGCGGCGCTGCGCGGCCGCTCGAGCAACTCCGATCCCGGCAGGGCCCGTTCGGCGGGGTCGGCGGCCAGGTCGAGTGTGACGCGCTCGTAGGCGGTGCGGTGCAGCGCGGCGTGGCGGTCGAGGAGCTCGTCGTACTCACCGGACAGGTCGCGCAGGGCTCGGCCCTCGGCGACCACGTCGAGTTCTCCGGTGTGCCGGTGCACCCGGGTCAGGAGCAGCACGGACCGGGCGCCCTCGATGTGCACGCCCGGGGGCACGAGGGTGGTGGTGCCGCCGGAGACGGTGACCTGGGTGAGGCCGGTGCAGGCCCGGTCGCTGTCCGGGTAGCGGGCGCGCAGGCTGAGCAGGGCGCCCTCGGGGGTGAGGACGGCTCCGTGTCCGATGCCCAGGCGGGTGGGGGCGCCGGGCAGCCGGGGGTCGAGGTCGATACCGAGGGTGAGGGCGGGTCCGCCGATGTGCTGGACGATCACGTCGTCGGCGCGGGAGACGAAGACGCGGCTGGTCCAGCCGGCGCAGGTCGCGCTCACCTCGCCGGTGGTGAAGTCGACGTCCCGGCGGTAGCCGTGGGTGCTGTCCGCGGGGCGGTCCAGCCGGACCTGGAAGGCGGGGTGGAAGGGCTGCACCCACTGGAGCGGACGGCCGTCCGTGAAGTCCTCGGCGGCGGTCGTGTCGCCCGCGAGGAGGCGGTCCTGGAGCGCGGGCAGCCGGCCGGCGAGCTGCGGTGGGCGGGGGTCCCTGCCGCCCGGCCGCACCAGGGTGTGATGCGTGACGACGACCCGCTCGGCGTGCGGGCCGCCGAACACCAGGGCGCCGTGCCGGCCGTTGCCGCTGAGGAAGGCGTCCTCCCAGCGGGTGGCCGGGTGCGGCTCCCAGGTGCCGTGGACGGGGGCGGAGGCGGTCATGGCCGGAGCACCGCCGCCTCGTAGCGGCCGAGGGTGACCCGGTCGGTGACGTCCGCCCCGGTCAGCAGGTCGCGGTGGGTGCCGGGCACCTCGACGGTCACCGGCTCGCGGCCGTGGTTGAGCACGAACAGCACCTCGCCCCGGCGTACGGCCTCGACCTGCTCGGGGAGCCCGTCGAGCACCGGCCGGACGCCCGCTCCGGCGGCGATCGAGGCCAGCAGGCCGCGCAGCGCCCCGGGCTCGGGGAGCGTGGAGACGTACCAGGCCCGGCCCTTGCGCAGCACGGCGGGCAATCCGTCGAGTTCGCCGCCCTGGTAGGGGACGGTCTCCTCGGCGGTGCCGTCGCCCTCCAGTTCCTCGGACCACAGGGTGCCGCTGAAGCCCTCGCAGGTGACGGTCTCGCCCTCGTCCAGCGGCCACCACTCGTGCAGCGTGCGGATGCCGAACAGCTCGCGCAGCCGGGCGTCCATGCCGCCGGGGCGCACGCGGTCGTCCTCGTCGGCGACGCCGGTCTGGAAGCCGCAGACGAGGGTGCCGCCCTGCCGTACGTAGGCGAGGAGGTTGTCGATCGCGGTGTCGGTGAGGGCGTACAACTGCGGCACGACGACGAGCGGGTACGGCGTCAGGTCGTGTTCGGGGTGGGCGAAGTCGGTGGTGAGGTGCGCCTGCCACAGGGCCCGGTGCCAGGCGCGCAGGATGTCGGGGTACTCCACCCGGCCGGACAGGCGGCCGTCGTGGGCGCCGGCCCACCAGGCGTGCCAGTCGTGCAGGACGGCGACGTTCGCGGTGAGGTGCCGTCCGGCCACCTCGGGCGCGATCCGCTCCAGGTCGGCGCCGAGCCGCTTGACCTCCTGGTACGTCCGGCCCTCCTCTCCGGCGTGGCTGACCATGCCGGAATGGAACTTCTCCGCGCCCTGCCGGGACTGCCGCCACTGGAAGTAGCAGACGGCGTCGGCTCCCCGGGCCACGGCCTGCAGGGACCACAGCCGGTTGAGGCCGCGCGGCTTGGGGTGGTTCACCCCACGCCAGTTGACCGGCCCGGCCGCCTGCTCCATCAGCATCCAGGGCCCGCGCGCCTGGGAGCGGGTCATGTCCTGGACCAGGGCGCCGTTCTGGGCGCCGAGCGGGTCGCGCGGGTCGGGGTAGAGGTCGACGGAGACGACGTCCTCCTCCTCGGCCCAGCGCCAGGCGTCCTGCCCGAACCACAGCGGCATGAAGTTGCTGGTGACCGGCAGGTGCGGGGTGTGCCGCCGGACGATGTCCCGCTCGGCGGTGTAACACTCCAGGAGCATGTCGGAGGTGAAGCGGCGGAAGTCGAGGACCTGGCCGGGGTTGCGCATGTAGTGCGGCAGCCGGGGCGGCAGGATGCCGTCCCAGGTGTCGTAGCCCTGGCTCCAGAAGGCGGTGCCCCAGGCCTCGTTGAGGGCGTCGAGCGTGCGGTACTTCTCGCGCAGCCAGCGGCGGAAGGCGACCGCGGCCTGGTCGCCGTAGTCGACGGTGCAGTACTCGTTGTTGATGTGCCACATGGTGAGGGCCGGGTGGCCGCCGTAGCGGGCGGCCAGGTCCTCGGTGATGGCGGCGGCGTAGCGCCGGTAGGTGGCGCTGGAGTGCGAGAAGTGCTGCCGGCCGCCCCACCACTCGGTGCGGCCGTCCTCGGTGACGGGCAGGGTGTCGGGGTGCAGCCGGCCCATCCAGGGCGGCGGCGAGGAGGTCGGGGTGGCGAGGACGACGCCGATGCCGCTTGCGTGCATCAGGTCCATCAGCGTGTCCATGAGGCCGAACTCCCGGGCGCCGGGCTCCGGTTCGAGGGTCGACCAGGAGAAGACCCCGAGGGTGACCGAGTTGACGCCGGCGGCCTTCATCAACCGGACGTCCTCGTTCCAGGTCTCCTTCGGCCACTGCTCCGGGTTGTAGTCCCCGCCGAACAGGAGACGGCCCCGGGTGGCGTCGCCCAGGCCGGGCCGCTTCCTCTCGGGCATCAGACGGGCTCCCCGTACTGCACGCCGCGTCCGTTGGTGGCGATGTACACGCGTCCGTACACACGCGGGTCGCCGGTGACGGTGGCCCCGATCCAGCCCCACTGGTGCCGGTCGTCGTTGATCCGCGTCCAGGTCTTCGCCTCGTCGTCGGAGCGGTACACGGCGGTGATGGTGTCCGTGGCTCCGACCAGGTAGATCGCCGGGTAGGAGGCGCCCTCGGCGGCCTTTCCGAAGCCGAGGGTGTGCGAGGCCCCGCAGCCGGCGACCTTGGTGAAGGCCGCCCCGCCGTCGGTCGATCGGTACAGCCCGTTCCCCTTCAGGCTCAGCCACAGGTCGCCGACGCGCCCGGGCGCCGCGACCACCTGGAACTCGGCGTCGCCCGAGCTCAATCCGGTGGCCCGCGCGGTGAAGGTCCGGCCGCTGTCGGTGCTGGCGAAGAGCGTGCCGGTGGTGGTGTCGAAGGCGTAGAAGCGGGCCGGGTCCACCGGGTCCGCGACCGGTGTCGCGCCCCTGGGGAAGGAGGCGACCTCGGACCAGGTGGCGCCGTTGTCCGCCGAGCGGTAGCCCGGGGCGGCCGTGCCGAAGGACCACAGGAGCGCGCTGCCGTCGGCGTTGGTGGCGATGGGTCCCGGGGCGGACTTGGCCACGGACGGCTGGGTCTCGAAGGGGGCCCAGCTCCTGCCGCCGTCGTTCGAGAAGGCGCCGTTGCCGTTGTCCCCCCAGCCGGCCCGGACCACGTAGGACGGCTTGGCCGTGGCCAGCGACAGGCCGGTGGCCGAGGCGAAGACGGGGTTCGACGCCATGCCGCGCGACGGTGATGCGGTGAGCCGCTCGTGGTACATCACGCCGATGTCCCCGGACCCGCTGAGCAGATGCGCCTCGCCGCTCGGGGGCGAGATCAGCTGCCGTATGGACGCTTCCTCCACGCCGCGGATCTGCGGGGCCCAGTGCTTGAGGTCGCGGGTGCCGTAGAGGGTGGCGCCGGTGCCGTACACGATGTGCCGGGAGTCGTACGGGTCGAGCCCGACGGCCTGGATCCACCAGCCGAACTTGGGCTCGTCGCCGCCCCAGTTGAGGTACGGCGTCTCGGAGACGTCGAGGACGGCCCTGTCCTTCAGGGACCTCCAGGTGCGGCCGCCGTCGGTCGTCCGGTACAGGGTGTCCACCAGCGACCAGCGGTTGTTGGTGGACACGACCACGGTGCCCGGGCGTCGGGCGTCGACAGCGACGCCGCCGTAGCCGAAGGAGTCGGTCCCGCCGTCGCTCGTCGCCCCGCCGGGCTTCACGGGCGTGACCTCGCTCCATTTCCCGTTCGCCGTCCGCAGCTTGTGCACGCTGCCGTCGGACTGGCCGTTGGGACCGGGGGCGTCGGCGTACGTCACGTACAGCTCGCGCGTGTGCTTGTCGTAGGCGGCCCGGACCGGGACCTTGGCGGCGGCGCCGGTGGGCTGCCCGGGGACGGCCTCCCAGGTCGTGCCGTCGGACGTGCGGTACAGGTTGGGCTGCCCGGCGGTACCGTCGGAGTCGCCCCAGCCGGCGTAGACGCTGCGACCCGCGGCGACCAGGAGCGTGACGCCCTGGCCGGTGGCGCTCGGTGTGGCCGGGAAGCTCACGGCCTGCCAGCTGGCGCCCCGGTCGGTGGACCTGAGCAGCCCGTCGTGCCGGGTGCCGAGCCACAGGGTGTCGCTGTCCCGCGGGTCGACGAGCAGCCGCTCACCGCAGCCGCGCCCGTCCTCGTTGGCCCCGAGCTTCACGCCGAGGTCGGTGCGCCGCCAGGTCGCGCCACGGTCGTCGGACCGCAGCACGGCCCCGTTGCCGGCCCAGGACTGCGTGTAGGTGCCGAGGGAGAGGTACACCCGGTTCGGATGCGCCGGGTCGACGGCCATGGCCTCCACGCCGAGCAGGTTCCAGTCGTCCCACCCGAGGTGGTCGGTCAGCGGTATCCACCGGCCGGTCCGGTCGTCCCACCGGTAGGCACCGCCGATGTCGGTACGGAGGTAGGCGAGCCCGCGTACGGAGGGGTGGAACAGCACGCCGGTGATGAATCCGGTGCCGCCCTGGACCACGTTGCGCCAGCGGTATCCGCCCTTCGCGGGGGTGGCGGCGGCTTGCGCCCGCCCCTGGGTCAGCGGCAGGGAGACGGCCGCGGCGGCGGCAGCGGTCCCGGCGAGAACGGCACGTCTGCTGAGGCTGGACGCATGCATGACACACACCTCGTCGTTCTGAAAGGAGGGGGGAAGCGCCCCGAAAGGGGCGCGGGGAACCGCGCGAACGGCCACACGCCGCCCGCGGTATCCGAACAACCGGAGCACCCCACCGAGTTGGCGTCGATCAGCCCTTGACGGCCCCGGTGAGCATGCCCTTCTTGAAGTGCTTCTGGACGAAGGGGGACAGCACGGCGACGGGCAGCAGTGCCATCACCATCACGGCCATCTGCACCGCCAGCCCCGACAGCTGCCCCGTCTTGATGGCCTGCCCCAGCCCCACCGGCGCCTCCTGCTTCTGCACCAGCTGGATCATGACGTTCTGCAGCGGCATCATGTCCTGGTCGTTCAAATACAGCGACGCGTTGAACCAGGCGCTCCAGTATCCGACGGCGTAGAAGAGCGTGATGACCGCGATCACGGCCCGGGACAGCGGCACGACGATCTGCCACAGGATCCTGAAGTCACCGGCGCCGTCGATGCGTGCGCTGTCGACGAGTTCCTGAGATATCCCCATGAAGAACCCGCGCAGCACGAGGATGTTGAACACGCTCACCGCACTGGGCAGGATGAGTGCCAGATAGGTGTCCGTCAGCCCGAGGGTCTGCACCAGCAGGTACGTCGGGATGAGCCCGGCGCTGAAGAACATCGTCGCCAGCAGCGTCATCAGGATCCAGCGGTGCCCCAGGGACCCCGTCCGGGACAGCCCGTACGCGCACAGGACGGACACGGTCATCGAGAACAGCGTGCCGATCAGGGTGACGAGAAGGCTGACGATCGTGGCCCGGGTGACCTGGCCGCCGCTCAGCAGTTCCTTGTACGCGATGAAGGTGATCCCCTTGGGCACCATCACCAGCCCGCCGGCCTCGTCGATGGTCTTCCGCGACGACAGGCTCGTCACGACGACGATCCACAGCGGGAAGAGGATCGCGAGGCAGGCCAGGGACAGTGCGAGGCCCTTGCCCGCGAGGCCGGCCCTGGACGGCTTCTCCTCCCAGGCAGGCCGGGGCGGGGCCTGCCACCGGCGCGGCTTGCTCACGGGTTTGTCGACGACGGCGGTCACTTCTTGTACACCCCCTGCTCGCCCATGAGATGGGCCACCTTGTTCGCGACGAGGACCAGTCCGAGGCTCACGACACCCTTGATCAGACCGGCCGCGGCCGCGTAGCTGAAGTCCTGGTTGCGCACGCCGTTCCACCACACGAAGGTGTCGAGCACCTCCCCCGCCCCGGGCCCGACGGCGTCGCGCTGCAGCAGGATCTGTTCGAAGCCGACGGTGAGGGCGTCACCGACGCGCAGCACCAGCAGCAGAGCGATCACCGGGCGCAGCGCGGGGAGGGTCACGTGCCACATCCGGCGCCAGCGGCTCGCGCCGTCCATGGCGGCGGCCTCGTAAAGGTCGGGACTGACCGAGGCGAGCGCGGCGAGGAAGACGATGATCCCCCAGCCGACGTCCTTCCAGATGCTCTCCGCGGTGACCAGCAGCGGGAAGGTGCCCGGGTTGGTCATGATGTCGAGACCGTCGTACCCGTTCTGCCGCAGCAGCTGGGAGAGGATTCCGGCCCCGCCGAAGAGCTGCTGGAAGACGGCGATGACCAGCACCCAGGAGAAGAAGTGCGGCAGGTAGAGCACGGCCTGCGCGACCGCCCGCACCCGGGGCCTGATCACGCTGTTGATGAGCAGCGCGAGCAGGATCGGGATCGGGAAGAACAGCACGATCTGGAGGAAGAACAGCACCAGGGTGTTCTCGACGGCGTTCCAGAAGTCCGAGTCCGCGAAGATCCGCTGGAAGTTCTCCAGGCCCACGAAGGGACTGTTCAGCATGGAGATGACGCCGTTGTCACTGATGTACGGGTCGTACTCCTGGAACGCGACGACGTTGCCGAGGATCGGTATGTAGTTGAACACCAGCACCAGCAGTACGGCCGGCAGGGTCATCAGGAGCAGCAGCCGGTCGCGTCTGAGACGGACCTTGAGGCTCAGCTTCCCCGATGGACGCGTCCCCGGGGATCCGTCGGGACCGTCCTGCGCCGGCGGGGTCTCGTCCCGCGTGGTCTTCCTCTTGGCCTCGGCCCTGCTCCGAGGCACCGTGCTGTGGGACACGGCCTTCTCCTCGCCTCGAACCCGGATCAGTTGGCCGCGCTGCCGTTGTCGTCGAGGATCTTCTGGTACCAGTCGCGCAGCTCGTCACCGCCCTTGCTCTTCCAGTCGGCGACAGCCTGCTGCATGTCGCTGATCTTCTTGCGGCCGCGGACGATGTCGTCCTCGAGCTGCTCGAAGTCGTTGGAGAGGTTGGTGTACCGGGCGGGCTCGGTGATCTGCATGCCCCAGAAGGAGGACTTCTTGGCGAAGGCGCCCATGCGCTGCTGCCATTCGACCTGGCCCTTGGCGACCTCGGGGAAGTCGGGGTGGGCGAGGGTCGCGGCGGGGCTCGCGACCATGACGTAGGCGTTCATCACCTCGTTGTTGCCCTTGTCGGTTTTGAGGGGGACGCCGTCCTTGACGGTGTAGTGGGTGCCTTCGACGCCGTAGTTGGTCATCATGTACTCCTTGGTGCCGTACGGCGCCGCGGTGACGTTGGCGACGGCCAGCACGTCGCGGATGACCGACTCGGAGGCCTTCTTGTTGACGAAGGCGAAGATGCCGGCGGGCTGTTCGGCCCACAGGATGGGATCGCCGCCGTCGTGTCCCCATACGTCCATGCCCCAGATCTTGAAGTCCGGGTTCTGGGTGGCCTGTTCAGCGGTGCGGCCCCACCACTGGGAGATGTTGTTGGGGTAGATCAGGAACTCGCCCGCCGCGAACTTGGGGCCCGGGTCGGGGGCGTTCTTTCCCAGCTTCGAGTCGGGGTGGACCACTCCGGCGGCGAAGAGCTTGCGGGACCATTCCAGCGCTTCGAGGAACTCGTCGGTCTCGATGCGGTTGACGAGCTTGCCGTCGACGAGGTTCCAGCCGAGCGGCTTCTCCGCACCGGAGAGCACGCCGAAGGCCTGGAACGCGGTCCACTTCATGTCCAGGCAGGCCCACCGCTTGGCCCTGGCGTTGGTGATCTCCTTGGCCAGGGCCATGAACTCGTCGCAGGACCTCGGGACTTCGTAGCCCTCCTTCTCGAAGATGTCCTGCCGGTACAGGGGCACCATGGAGGGAGCGGACGGCGCCGGCATCGGCAGGCCGCGCAGCTTGCCGCCGAAGATGGAGCGCCGCCAGGCGTCCGTCGGGATCGCCGCGAGGTTCGGGTACTCCTTGACCTTGTCGCCGGAGAGGTAGGGGCCGAGGTCGGCGAACTTGCTGATGATGGCGCTGGGTATCTTCCCGCCCATGTTCCAGCCGGGGACCACCACGACGTCCGGGACGTCGCTGGAGGCGAGGACCGCGCCGAGCTTCTGGTCGTAGGTGTTGCCGTCCTGGTTCTGCCAGGCGACGTCGACGCCGATCAGGTCGTTCATCGCCTTGTAGTAGGCGTTGTTCTGCTTCGGCGGCGAGCCCCAGAACGGCGCCATGATGGTGACCTTGCCGCCCTTGCCGAGCTTCTTCGACACCGCGGTCTTCAGGTCGGCCAGGTCGAGCTTGCCGGTGAAGCCCATGGCCGAGCCGTTCTTGGACGGGATGTCCGGCGTCACCACGTTGCTGGCCACGTACGCCGGCAGGATCTTCTTGGCGTCCTTGCCCGACGTGGTGCCGTCCTTCGACCCGCCGTCCGAACCGCCGCACGCGGCGAGGAGCGGCATCCCACCCGCCACCGCTGCGGTGGCGACCGCCGTGGAGGCGAGGAAACTTCTCCGGCTCGGTCCGGAGGAGGCGGAGGCGGCGTTCGGCGTCATTGCGTCAACCCTTCATGGCGCACCAGGACACCCGGCGGAGGGCCGTCGGCTGCGGTGTCTCGAGTGGAACTGGCTGAGCTGAAGCGGGCTTTCGACCCATCAGGGACTTTTCGTAGTCGAAGCGCTTCGATGTTGCTGTGAGGTTAAGTGAACACCCCAGGGCGCACAAGGGTCGTTCCCAAACTTCCTCCGCGGTACGGGAAGGGACCTTTCCTCATGCACTGCTTGAAGTGGCGGCGCTGATCCCTTGACACTCGGCCCGTCGGCAACCCAGCATCGAAGCGCTTCGAAAGCGCCGCACCGATCCATCGCAGGGGGATCCCCACGTGACCGCACACACACCGCCCACCGAACCGTTTCGTGATCCGCAGCTGCCGTTCGCGAAGCGGATCGACGACCTCCTGTCGCGGCTCACGACCGAGGAGAAGACCGCGTTCCTGCACCAGTTCGCGCCCGCCGTGGAGCGGCTCGGGGTCGGAGCGTTCCGCACCGGCCAGGAGGCCCTGCACGGCGTGGCGTGGATGGGCCCGGCAACGGTGTTCCCGCAGGCGGTGGGCCTCGGCGCCACGTGGAACCCGGAGTTGGTGCGGCGCGTGGGCGACGCGGTGTCCAAGGAGGTCCGCGCGATGCGCGCCAAGGACGACCGGGTCGGCCTCAACGTCTGGGCCCCGACGGTCAACCTGCTGCGCCATCCCCTGTGGGGGCGCAACGAGGAGGGCTACTCGGAGGATCCGAAGCTCACCTCGGCGATCGCCACCGCCTACACGCACGGTCTGCGCGGCGACCACCCCATCTACTGGCGCACCGCACCCGTGCTGAAGCACTGGCTGGCCCACAACAACGAGACGGACCGCTCCACCACGTCGAGCTCGGTGCGTCCGCGCGTGCTGCACGAGTACGACCTGCGGGCCTTCCGCGAGACCGTCGAGGCGGGGGCGGTGGCCGGGGTGATGCCGGCCTACAACCTGGTCAACGGCCGCCCCAACCACGTCTCCCCGTACCTGTCCGAGCACCTGCGGACCTGGACCGGCGAGGAACTGCTGGTCTGCTCGGACGCGGGCGCACCGAGCAACCTGGTCGACTCGGAGCACTACTTCGACACCCATGAGGAGGCCACCGCCGCCGCCCTCGTCGCCGGTGTCGACAGCTTCACCGACCACGGCACGGACTCCTCGCAGATGACCGGGCGGCTGCGCGGCGCTCTGGAGCGCGGTCTGCTGACCGAGGCCGATCTCGACAGGGCCGTCCGCCGGCAGCTCTCGGTCCGTTTCCGGCTCGGGGAGTTCGACCCGCAGGACGACCCGCACGAGGCGACCGCCGAGTTCGACACCCCGGCGCATCGCGCCCTCGCCCAGGAAGCCGCCGAGCAGGCGATCGTGCTGCTCAAGAACGAAGGGGCGCTGCCGCTCGCCCCGGACGCCCGGATCGCGGTGGTCGGGCTGCTCGCCGACGAGTGCAAGCTCGACTGGTACAGCGGCACGCTCCTGCACCGCTCCACCCCGCTGGACGGCCTGTACGAGCGGTTCGGCGCGGAGCGGGTGGAGTTCGCGGAGGGCGTGGACCGGGTCCGGCTGAAGACCTCCACGGGCGCGTTCCTGCACGTGCCGGTGGCCGAGGGGGCCGCCGACGTGGTGCGCGGCGCCGAGGGCGCGCTCGACCCGGCGCTGCTCGCGGGCCGCACCGACCTGCCCGCGCTCACGACCGACGCCGCCGGCACCGAACTGGCGCTGGTGGACTGGGGCGACGGCGTCCTGACCCTGCGCGCCCCCGACGGCCGCTATCTCTCGGTCGCCGACGACGGCTGTCTGCGCGCCTCCGCGGACCAGCCGGGCGGCTGGTTCGTGCAGGAGACGTTCCGCCTGGAACCGCACGGGAACGGGTACCTCCTGAAGCACCTGGGGACGGGTCGGCACGTGTCTGTCTCCGCCGACGGCGTGAAGGTTGCCGACGAGGATCCGGAGATCTTCGAGCTGGTCGTCGCCGAGCGGGGCGAGGAGGCGGTGGCGCGTGCCGCCGCGGGGGCCGACGTGGTCGTGGTCGTCGCGGGCAACGATCCGCACATCAACGGCCGCGAGACCGAGGACCGCACGACTCTGCGCCTGCCCGGCCAGCAGGAGCGGCTGCTGCGGGCGGCCCGCGCGGCGAACCCCGCCACCGTGCTGGCGCTGGTCTCCGCCTACCCGTACGCCGTCGACGCGGCCGAGCTGCCCGCCGTGCTGTGGACCGCGCACGGCGGCCAGGCGGGCGGCATCGCCCTGGCCCGCGTCCTGGCCGGCGACGTCTCCCCCGCCGGCCGCCTCCCGCAGACCTGGTACGCCGACGACGCCGACCTGCCGAATCTCCTCGACTACGACGTGATCGGCGCCCGCCAGACGTACCTCTACTTCGAGGGGACGCCCCTGTACCCCTTCGGGCACGGCCTGTCGTACGCCTCGTTCGCGTACGGCGACCTGAGGGTCCGGGTCGAGGACGCGACGGTGCGGGTCTCCTTCTCCGTCACCAACACCGGTGACGTCACGGCCGACGAGGTGGCGCAGCTCTACGCCCGGGCCGTCGACGCGTCCGTGCCGCGTCCGCGCCGCGAGCTGCTGGACCACCGTCGCGTCACCCTCGCCCCGGGGGCGACGGCCGAGCTGGACTTCGAGGTCCCGCTGACGGCTTTCGGGTTCTGGGACGTGGCCCAGGACCGGTGGCGCGTGGAGCCGGGCGGGTACGAGCTGCTGGCCGGGGCGTCCAGCGAGGACGTCCGGCTGCGGACGACCGTCACGCTCGACGGCGAGCCGGCCCTGCCGCGCGCGGTCGTCACGGACGGCCTCCCGGCGGCCGGGTTCGACGAGCACAGCGGCATCGAGATCGTCGACCGGACGAAGGTCTCGGGCGACGCGGTGACACCGGCGGGCGCGGAGCCGGGCGAACTGGTCTACCGGGCCTGTGACTTCGGGCGGGGCGTCGCCGAGGTGACGGTGGAGGTGGCCGGCGAGGGCACGGTCGAGCTGTCCCTCGACGGCGGCCCCGTCCTCGCGGTGCTGTCTCCCGCCGCACCGACCCCGGGCCCGTACGACTACGTCTCCCTCAGCGCGTCCGTCGTCGCCGCGGGCGTGCACGACGTGCACCTCAGGCTGCGCGGCCCGTTGCGGCTCGCGCACGTCGGCTTCTCCGGTTGAGGGTCCGGAGCAGGCCGGCACAGAGAAGGGGCCCGGCACCGGAAGGCATCGGTGCCGGGCCCCTTCGCAGAGCCTATATGAAAATGGTTTCCATAAGCTAGGGGTGTGCGCCGGGGGCCCTAGAGGGTGATGCCGGTGAGGACCAGCACACGCTCGTAGGTGTAGTCCTCCATGGCGAAGCGCACGCCCTCGCGGCCCACACCGGACTGCTTGACGCCGCCGTACGGCATCTGGTCGGCGCGGTAGGACGGCACGTCGCCGATGACGACGCCGCCGACCTCCAGGGCACGGTGGGCCCGGAAGGCGGTCTGCAGGTCGTGGGTGAACACGCCCGCCTGGAGGCCGTACTTGGAGTCGTTGACGGCGGCGAAGGCCTCGGCCTCACCGTCCGCCCTCTGCACCGTGAGGACCGGCCCGAAGACCTCCTCGCAGGAGAGCGTGACGTCGGCCGGGACCTCGGCCAGGACGGTCGGCGCGTACGAGGCGCCGTCGCGCTTGCCGCCCGTGAGCAGCCGCGCCCCGGCGTCCACGGCCTCCTGGACCCACGTCTCGACGCGCCGGGCGGCGTCCTCGCTGACCAGCGGGCCGACGTCGGTCTTGTCGTCGCTCGGGTCGCCGGTGACCTGGGCCTCGACGGCGGCGACGATACGCGGCAGCAGCCGGTCGTACACCGAGGCGTCGGCGATGACCCGCTGGACGGAGATGCAGGACTGGCCGCCCTGGTAGTTGGAGAAGGTGGCGATGCGGTTCGCCGCCCGGTCCAGGTCCTCGTCGCTCGCCCAGTCGGCGAGGACGACGGCCGCGCCGTTGCCGCCCAGCTCCAGGGTGCAGTGCTTGCGCGGCACCGAGTCCATGATCGCGTAGCCGACCTTCTCGGAGCCGGTGAAGGAGATCACGGGCAGGCGCTCGTCCTGCACGAGGGCGGGCATCTTGTCGTTGGCGACCGGCAGGATGCTCCAGGAACCCGCCGGCAGCTCGGTCTCGGCCAGCAGCTCACCGATGATCAGGCCGGACAGCGGGGTCGCCGGGGCCGGCTTCAGGATGATCGGGGCGCCGGCGGCGATGGCCGGGGCGACCTTGTGGGCGCAGAGGTTCAGCGGGAAGTTGAAGGGCGCGATGCCGAGCACGACACCCTTCGGGAAGCGGCGGGTGAGGGCGAGCCGGCCCTGGCCGCCGAGGTCGGTGTCGAGGCGCTGGGCCTCGCCGCCGTTGAACCGCCGGGCCTCCTCGGCCGCGAACCGGAACACCGACACGGCCCGCCCGACCTCGCCGCGCGCCCACTTCAGGGGCTTGCCGTTCTCGGCGGAGATCAGCCGCGCGATCTCCTCGGTGCGCTCGACGAGGCGCTTGCTGACGTGGTCGAGGGCGGCGGCCCGGACGTGGGCCGGGGTGGCGGCGAACTCGTCCAGTACGGCGTGCGCGGCGGCCACGGCCTCCTCGACCTGCGCGTCCGTCGGCACGCTCACCTTGCCGACGAGCCGCCCGTCCCACGGGGACGTGACGTCGAAGGTGTCCTCGCCGGTGGCCTGGCGGCCGGCGAGCCAGAAGGCGTGGGTGGAGGTCATAGGGGTTCCGGCCCTTCGGCGTTGGGGGTGATCCTGAGCTACGGGATCAACGGTAGGCGCGAGGTGACCGAAGGGCGTTTGTCCGAGCCGTAGCAGTGAGGGACGCGGACACTACGGTTTGGCTACTCGGTGCCGACCGCCTTCAGGGCCAGCCACAGCTCCATCCGGACGTCCGGGTCGTCCAGGGACCGGCCGAGGATCTCCTCGACCCGGCGCATGCGGTAGCGCAGGGTGTGCCGGTGGACGCCGAGGTCGGCCGCCGCCGCGTCCCACTGGCCGTGCTTGGAGAGCCAGGCGCGCAGGGAGGCGACGAGGTCACCCCGGCCGGTGGCGTCGTGCTCGTACAGCGGCCGCAGCATGCCGTCGGCGAAGGCCCGCACCGCGTCGTCCGCCAGCAGCGGCAGCACCGATCCGGCCGCCATCCGCTCGTGCTCCACGAGGACGCGCCCGCGCCGCCGCGCCACCGACAGCGCCTGCTCGGCCTGCTTGTAGGCGGCGGACGCGGCGATGGGACCGGCCGGTGCCGACAGGCCCACGACCAGTTCGTCCTCCTCGCCGCCCGGCACCTTCTCGCGTATGCCGGCGCGGGCCGTCTCCAGGGCGGCCGCGTACTCCCCGCAGGCCGCCGCGGCGGCACCGCCGTCCGCGGCCAGCACCACCAGCCGCTCCCCCTCCGGCACCACCAGCACGGCCTCGCCGGCGCGGGCCGCCGCGGACTCCACGACGTCCGCGAGCGCCGCGAGGGGATCCCCGCCCGTGTCGGCCGCGGCCAGCGCGGCGGCCGACGGCCGGTCCACGGCCGGGGCGCCCTTGCGGGACTCGGCACGGGCCATCGCGGCCGACGCCGACACCGGCACCCGCTCCGCGACCAGCATCCGGAACGGCGCGTCCAGCAGCTCGCCGTACAGGTCCCCGGCGACCGCACGGGCGTGGTCCGGCTCCCCGGCCAGCAGCATGCGCAGCACCGCCGCACCGACCCGCTGCTCGGCCGCCTGGAGGGAGCGGGAGCGTTCCGTGGTCAGGGTCAGCAGCGCGATGGCCGAGTGGACGGCGTAGCGCTCGGCGGTACCCGGGGCGGCGGCCGTGCCGACGGCGAGGGCCGCCCGGGGACGCCGGCCGGTGCCGAGGGTGTGCAGCTCGACCCGGTCCTCGTTCTCCGGCCCGCCGACCACCGACGAGGCGGGCGCGGGGCGGTCCCGCAGCTTCTGCACGTCACCGGTGAGCCGTGCGGCACGCCGCACCGCCCACTCCGGTGCCGTGGCGACGACCGCGCCGGAGGCGTCGTACAGCGCCGCCCATCCGTCGACCTGTGCGGCCAGCGCGGCCAGCACCCCCTCGGGGCCGCCGGTCTGGGCCTGCCGGGTCAGCTCGCGCTGGGCGGCGAGCCCGGCGGTGACGGCCCGGTACTGGTCGGCGGCGATCGCGGCGGACACGGCCTTGCTGATGGCGAGGAACGGCGTGCGGCGCGGCACCTCCAGCAGCGGCAGGCCCTCCTCCTCGGCCGCGTCGACGAGCGCCTTGGGGATCTCCTCGTAGTTGACGCCGACGGCGAAGCCGAGTCCGGCCACTCCGGCCCCGGTCAGCCGCCGGACGTAGCGGCGCATGGCCTCCGGGTCCTCGGCGTCCAGCTTGAGCGCGGTGATCAGCAGCAGTTCCCCGCCCTCCATGTAGGGCACGGGGTCGGCGAGCTCGCTGGGGTGCGCCCAACGGACCGGCACGTCGAGGCGGTCCCGGCCCGCCCGCACGGTCAGTTTCAGCGCGGAGTGGTGGACGAGCGAGGCGAGCGTCGGGGGCATGAGGCCTTCTGCGTCAGGGCTGTGTGATCGCTGTGGTCTTTTGGCCGCCGCGTATGAACGACCTGTGACGATTCTGCCTCACCGTACGGTCCCCGCGTACCCGCACGGGCGGGCTCAGCCCCGCAGATCGACCAGCAGCGGCGGCGCGTGCTCGCCCTTGACGTCGGTCAGCGACAGCACCGCGTGCCCCGCCGGCACGGCGTGCGCCAGCTCGGAGGCGGACCAGCGCTCCCGCTCGACCTGCCGCACGGTCACCGCCCGCGCGGTCGGGGCCTTGCCGGTGATCACCCGGCGCAGCATGTGCACGGCCTTGCCCGCCGGGGTCTCGGCGATGATCTGCCGGTCCGTGACGTCGCGGGCCTCGGTCCACTCCTTGCCCCACACCTCGGCGAAGTCCTGCCCGTCCCACGGCGTGAGCCCCGACAGGGCCATCCGGCAGCCGGTCGCCCCGAGCAGCGGCCCGCGCAGCGGCCGGGCCACGTCGTCCAGGGTCCGCAGGGTGAGCACGACCCCGGCGTTGCCGGACCGCAGCCGCTGGATGCCGCGCACCGCCTCGGGCGTCACCACTCCCGTGGCGTCGTCCAGCAGCAGGCAGGCGAACAGCGACCGGTCCTCGCGTACGGCGACGCTCGCCGTGAACTGCGCGAGCACCAGCCGCGCCAGCATCCGGGAGGCGTCGGCGTGGCCGCGCTGGGGCAGGTCGATGCGCACCCGCACCGGGTGGTCGAGGGCCTTGAGCGTGAAGGGCCGGGACTGCCCGGAGGTGTCGAAGAACCCGGCGAACGCGGGCCGGTCGAGCAGCGCGACACGGTCGCCGAGCACCCCGCCGACGTCCCCGGGCTGCCCCATCTGCCGCTCCCGGGCGTCGAGCTCGCGCAGCAGCGACTCCTGCCCGGCCTCCTGGAGCCCCTGCCGCAGCGCGGCGAACGGCCCCGGCGCGCCGTCGAGCAGCTGCCGCAGCTCCGGTACGGAGGGGAAACGCCCGTGCACGGCCCGGAACGGCCCGAGCAGCTGGGCGAGGACGGTGGTGGAGCGCCGGCTGTCGCTGCCGGGATGCGGGTCGGCGAGATCCCCGACGAGCGCCTCGGCGAGCACGGCCGCTGCCTCGTCCGGGTCGGTGGTGCCGCCGTACAGATCGAGGTCGTACTCGGACTCCTGGTTCCCGATCCGCACGACCACGTCGTACGCGTCGGCCGGCCCGAGCCCCGCCCCGGCCGCCCCGACGACGACCACGGCGGCCCGTCCGGCGAGGGCGTGCAGGCACAGCGACTCGGCGAGGGGCCGGACGACGGTTCCGGTCTTGCCGGAGCCGGCGGGGCCGACGGCCACGAGCGAGGTTCCGAGCAGGTCGGGCCCGAGGGCGAGGCCGGTGCCGCGGTAGCTGTAGGGGTTGCGAGCGTCGTCCACCGTGGTCCCGAGCCGCACCTGGCCGGTGACGAGGTCGTGCCGGGCGAGCCGGGCGGGCAGGTCGCGCTCGCCGGAGGGGTGCAGGCACGCGGCGGCGCCGTCCTTGAGCACGGCGCCGCTGAAGGTGGCGAGGCTGTGCCGTCCGGTGCGCACGCCCTGCCAGGCGCGCGTGATCCGGGCGTGGTCGACGTCCCGCATCAGCCCGGACCGGGCCTCGGCGGTGAGGCGTTCGGCGGCGTCGACGGCCCCGGCCGCGCGCAGCTCGTTCCACTGGGCCGGGTCGTCCTCGGGGGTCGTCCGGGCCTCCTGGGCCTCCTGACGGCGGAAGCGGGGGGTGACGAAGCGGCGCCACAGCTCGCCCCAGCGGCCGAGCCGGGCCGCCCCGACCATGATCGCCAGGGCGACGAGCAGCTCGTACCCCTGGTAGACGACGAACGTCCCGGTCTCGCCGAGGTCGCTGTCGCCGCCCCGCCAGGCGTCGGGGACGATCAGGTCGAACGGCACCCACCACCAGGTTCCGAGGTAGCCGTTCTGCAGCATCGACCAGATCAGCCATCCCACGAGGAAGGCGATCAGCGCCCCGCTCAGCAGCTGCCGGGTGGGGATCTCCTCGGGTTCCTCCGCCGGCCGCGGCCGGTGCCCGAACCGCCACACGCCCGGCGCGGCGTCGGGCCGCGGCGCGCGCAGCCAGGCGAGGAAGGCCGACCCGTCCGGCAGCGGCGGTGTCGCCGGTGCCCGGGGCGGCCGGGGAGGCATCGCCGGCACCTCCGGAGGCCCCGCCGGACGCGGCACGGGACTCGCATGCGTACCCCGCGGGTCCTGCGTCCCGTCGCTGTCCATCGCCCTTGCCCCCTGACCAGCCGCTCCGTCCACCATCAGCGAGCCAATCTAACGCCCTCTCCTGGGGAGTTCACCGCTTACACGGCCGGGTCGTGGGCACCGGTCCACGAGACTGCCATGTCCACCCCGGACAAGGCGCCGCGCCGACAACGCCCACATGGAGCATGCCCACCCCCCTTCCCCCGCCCTAGCCTGCGAGAAAAGAAGCCGAGCGTCTGTCAGAGACCATCCGCACCACCCCAGGAGCCCCGCATGACCGCACTTCCGCAGGAGCGCCGCGTCGTCACCGCCATTCCCGGCCCGAAGTCGCAGGAACTGCAGGCCCGCCGTACCGCCGCGGTCGCGCAGGGCGTGGGCTCCGTGCTGCCCGTGTTCACGGCGCGCGCGGGCGGCGGGATCATCGAGGACGTCGACGGCAACCGGCTGATCGACTTCGGGTCGGGCATCGCCGTGACGTCCGTGGGCGCCTCCGCCGAGGCCGTCGTGCGGCGGGCGTCGGCGCAGCTGGCCGACTTCACCCACACCTGTTTCATGGTCACGCCGTACGAGGGGTACGTCGAGGTCGCCGAGGCGCTCGCCGAACTGACCCCCGGTGACCACGCCAAGAAGAGCGCCCTGTTCAACTCCGGCGCCGAGGCCGTCGAGAACGCCGTGAAGATCGCGCGGGCGTACACCAAGCGGCAGGCCGTCGTGGTGTTCGACCACGGCTACCACGGGCGCACCAACCTGACGATGGCGCTGACCGCGAAGAACATGCCGTACAAGCACGGCTTCGGTCCGTTCGCGCCCGAGGTGTACCGCGTGCCGGTGGCGTACGGCTACCGCTGGCCGACCGGTCCCGAGAACGCCGGCCCCGAGGCCGCCGCGCAGGCCATCGACCAGATCAGCAAGCAGGTCGGCGCGGAGAACGTCGCCGCGATCATCATCGAGCCGGTGCTGGGCGAGGGCGGCTTCATCGAGCCGGCCAAGGGCTTCCTGCCGGCGATCAGCCGGTTCGCCAAGGACCACGGCATCGTCTTCGTCGCCGACGAGATCCAGTCCGGCTTCTGCCGCACGGGCCAGTGGTTCGCGTGCGAGGACGAGGGCATCGTCCCGGACCTCATCACCACGGCCAAGGGCATCGCCGGCGGTCTGCCGCTCGCGGCCGTCACCGGGCGCGCCGAGATCATGGACGCCGCGCACGCCGGCGGCCTGGGCGGCACCTACGGCGGCAACCCGGTCGCCTGCGCCGGCGCGCTCGGCTCCATCGAGACGATGAAGGAGCTGGACCTCAACGCCAAGGCGAAGAACATCGAGACGGTCATGAAGGCCCGCCTCGGCGCCATGGCGGAGAAGTTCGAGATCATCGGCGATGTCCGCGGCCGCGGCGCGATGATCGCCATCGAGCTGGTCAAGGACCGCGCCACCAAGGAGCCCAACCCGGAGGCGACCGCCGCGCTCGCCAAGGCCTGCCACGCCGAGGGCCTGCTGGTCCTGACCTGTGGCACCTACGGCAACGTGCTCCGCTTCCTGCCCCCGCTGGTGATCGGCGAGGACCTGCTGAACGAGGGCCTCGACATCATCGAGCAGGCGTTCTCCCGCATCTGAACCCCCGGCGCGCGCATCTGAGCCGTCGTCCGGGCAGGTGAGCCACCCCGGTTCCACTACCGGGGTGGTGAGCGGCAGGGCGTGTGAAGAAGGTGTGCGAGGTGGATGACAGGCGGCCCTGCGGACTGTCCCGCGTCCTGCCCCTGTCGTAGGTTCTACCCAGATGAGAGATACACCCCGCCCACAGGGGACTGTGGGTGACATCAGGCCGGGGCCTCCCCAGCTTCGGCCTGGTCGTGCCCTCGCGCACACAACCGGAGCCTGAGGCTCTGGATCTCCTCACCGATCGGACAGTCGCCCGCCCCAAACCCCCCGGGGCGCGCGACGTTCCGGTCCGGACGGCCGCCCCGGAACCACCCCCCCTGTTCCGGGGCGGCCGACCTCCCTTTCCGCCCCTTGGCGTGGCGCCGCGTGCGCCGTGTTCAGTCCGGCTTCTCCGTGGCCGGTGCCGGCTCCGGGCGGTGGATCCCCCGCGGGCGGTAGCCCAGGACGTCGGCCAGGCCGAGAACGTCCGCGAGCAGCCAGATGATCGCGAGCCACGATGACGCAGTGGTCGCCGATGGTGACCCCGTCCACGACGATCACTTGCGAGCCGATCCACACGTCGTCGCCCACCGTGATCCCCCGGCTGGTGACCGGCTGCTGATGGACCGGCAGTTCGGGCGCGGAGCCGTGGTGGAAACCGAGCAGCGAGCTGTGGGCGCCGATGCGCATCCCGTCCCCGAGGGTGACGGTGCCCCGCACCACGGTGAAGGGGTTGACCGTGCAGTCGGCGCCCGTGCGTATTTCGCCGGTGACGCAGGCGTGGGCCGCGATGTAGGAGCGGTCGCCCAGGTGCAGGACGTCCGGATGCACGGCCGCCGTCTCCGCCACGAAGCAGCCCTCGCCCAGGCGCACCTCCCCCGGGCCCGCGAGCAGCCGCTTCCGCCGCGCCTCCTGTGCCGCGCGCTGCCCGTCGGAGGCCTGCTCGGCGAAGAGCCAGGGGCAGTGGCCGAAGAGGCCGGCGTCGTTCGACGGCTGGTTCACGTGGTCCTCCGCGGGGCGGCGAGTGGGCGTGTGCGCTCGTGCCAAGCTGTGCCCCATGCCGATCACCGCGAACCAGGAACGCGCCACCCTCCCGGGCCCCGTCGCCCTCCTGCTCGCCCTTCCGGCCCTCCTGTTCGCCCTGATCACCTGGCAGGTCGCCGCCGACGGCCCGCTCGTCCGGCTCGACGAGCGCCTGAGCCGTCTCCTCGTGAACCCGGACCGCTGCTCCGAACTCCTCGCCGATCTGGGCAACGTCCAGGTCGCGGTCCCGGTCCTCGCCGTCGCGCTCGGGTACGTCGCCGTACGCGACCGGCGCGCCGGTGCGGGCCGCTGGTGGCTGCCCGTCGCCGCCGCGGTCCTGCTCATGGCCCTGGTCCCGGCGCTGATCGTCCCGCTGAAGGCGCTCTTGGCCCGCCCGGGCACCCCGGCCGAACCGCCCGGCACCGGCTACTACCCCTCGGGCCACACCGCCACGGCCGCCGTCGCCTACGGCTCCGCGACCCTGCTGCTGCTTCCCCGGCTCGGCACGGACCTCGCCCGGCGCGCGCTGATCACCCTGTGCGCCGCACTCGTCCTCGGTACGAGCTACGGCCTGGTCCGCCGCGGCTACCACTGGCCCCTCGACGTGGTGGCGAGCTGGTGTCTGGGGGCGGTGCTGCTCGCGTCGCTGTGGCTGTTCCTCCGGCGGACGACGGCGGCGGATCAGCCGCGGCGGTAGGACCCTAACCGTCGCTTCCCGTCGCCAGGCCCGCCGCCGCCTCGTGCATCGCCAGTTCCAGCAGGGCCGGGTCCGTCAGCATGCCCGAACCGTCCGGGGGGACCAGCCAGCGCACGCCGCCGGGTGAGGAGCGGCCCGGGTACGGCACGACGATCCAGGTGCCGGCGCCCGCGGTGCGGATGCCGGTGCCGAGCCAGCGGGCCGCGGTGCCCGGCGGCACGAAGAACCCCATGCGGGCGTCACCGAAGTCGACGAGCACGGGACCCGGCCGGTCGAGGACGCGGGTGAGCACGTCGAGCGTGGCGTAACCGAGTTCGCCGGGCAGGATGAGCACGTCCCAGGCGCTGCCGGCCGGCAGCAGCGCGACTCCGAGCGGGTTGCGCTCCCATTCCCAGCGGCAGGCCTCGGGATCGGGTGCGACGGATGCGAGCCACTCGACCGCCGTCTTCGCACCGGTCATCGGAAAGACCCCCTTCTCTCTCGCGGATCTCACGGACGCGCGGGGCGTCCGGAGGCCATCACGAGGGAGAAGGGGGTGTCCCCCGGTCATTACGCGGGTTCCGGCACCTCGTTGGAGTGAACCGGATCACGCCTGGTCGTTCAGCTGTCGAATCCCAGCCCCAGCCGGTCCATCGTGCGCAGCCACAGGTTGCGGCGACCGCCCTGGGCGTCCGCGCGGGCCAGCGACCACTTGGTGAGCGCGATGCCGGTCCAGGCGAACGGCTCCGGCGGGAAGGGCAGGGGCTTCTTGCGGACCATTTCCAGCTCCGTGCGCTCCGTGCGCTCCCCCGCCAGCAGGTCCAGCATCACCTCGGCGCCGAAGCGGGTGGCGCCGACCCCGAGGCCGGTGTATCCGGCCGCGTAGGCCACCTTGCCCTGGTGGGCGGTGCCGAAGAACGCCGAGAAGCGGGAGCAGGTGTCGATCGCGCCGCCCCAGGCGTGGCTGAAGCGGACGCCCTCCAACTGCGGGAAACAGGTGAAGAAGTGCCCGGCCAGCTTGGCGTAGGTCTCGGGGCGGTCGTCGTACTCGGCGCGGACGCGGCCGCCGTAGGGGTAGATCGCGTCGTAGCCGCCCCAGAGGACGCGGTTGTCGGCCGACAGGCGGAAGTAGTGGAACTGGTTGGCGCTGTCACCGAGGCCCTGGCGGTTCTTCCAGCCGATCGAGTCGAGCTGCTCGGCGTTCAGCGGCTCGGTCATCAGGGCGTAGTCGTAGACCGGGACGGTGTACGAGCGGACCCGGCGGACCAGGTTCGGGAAGATGTTGGTGCCGAGGGCGACCTGACGGGCGCGGATCCCGCCGTAGGGGGTGCGTACGGCCATGCCGGGGCCGTACGGCTTCAGGGTCAGGGCGGGGGTGTGCTCGTAGACCCGCACGCCCAGCTCCACGCACGCCCGCTTCAGGCCCCAGGCGAGCTTCGCCGGGTGGAGCATGGCGACGCCCCTGCGGTCCCAGAGACCCGCCTGGAAGGTGGGCGAGTTCACCTGTTCCCGTACGGCGTCGGCGTCCAGGTACTCGACGCCCTCGGCCAGGCCGCGGCGGGACGTCTCCTCGTGCCACTGGCGCAGTTCCCGCGCCTGGTAGGGCTCGGTGGCGACGTCGATCTCGCCGGTGCGTTCGAAGTCGCAGTCGAGGGAGTGCCGGGCGACCGCCGCCTCGATCGCGTCGAGGTTGCGGGCGCCCAGTTCCTGGAGCCGGTGGATCTCGTCGGGCCAGCGGGTGAGGCCGTTGGGCAGGCCGTGGGTGAGGGAGGCGGCGCAGAATCCGCCGTTGCGGCCGGAGGCGGCCCAGCCCACCTCGCGGCCCTCCACCAGCACCACGTCCCGCCGCGGGTCGCGCTCCTTGGCGATCAGCGCCGTCCACAGCCCGCTGTAGCCACCCCCGACGACCAGCAGGTCGCAGGTCTCCGAGGTGGTGAGGGCGGGTTCGGGGCGGGGCCGGCCGGGGTCGTCCAGCCAGTACGGGACCGGCTGGACGTCGGAAAGCGAACGGGTCCACTGATTCATGGCGCTCGGGGCCATGATGTCAACTCCCTACGGTTATGCCTTGTGCCTGTTGCGGCGGTTCCCGGCGATCATGGAAGCCAGGACGAACAGCACGGCGACCACGAACATGGTGGTGCCGATGACATTGATCTGAACGGGCGTTCCGCGCTGCGCCGAGCCCCAGACGAACATGGGGAACGTGACGGTCGAGCCGGCGTTGAAATTCGTGATGATGAAGTCGTCGAAGGAGAGCGCGAAGGCGAGCAGGGCGCCCGCCGCGATTCCGGGCGCCGCGATGGGCAGCGTGACCCGGACGAAGGTCTGGAACGGGCCCGCGTACAAATCCCGTGCCGCCTCCTCCAGTTTCGGGTCCATCGACATCACGCGTGCCTTGACGGCCGTGACCACGAAACTCAGACAGAACATGATGTGGGCGATGAGGATCGTCCAGAAGCCGAGCTGGGCGCCCATGTTGAGGAACAGGGTGAGCAGCGAGGCGGCCATGACGACTTCGGGCATCGCCATCGGCAGGAAGATCAGCGAGTTCACGGCGCCCCGGGCACGGAACCGGTAGCGGACCAGGGCGAAGGCGATCAGGGTGCCGAGGAGCGTGGCGCCGAGCGTCGCCCAGAACGCGATCTGGAGGCTGAGGGACAGCGAGTCGCACAGTCCGGAGACCCCGCACGGGTCCTTCCAGGCATCCAGCGAGAACTGCTGCCACGCGTAATTGAAGCGCCCCTTCGGTTTGTTGAAGGAGAACACCGTCACGACGACGTTCGGCAGGAGCAGATAGCCGAGGGTCAGCAGTCCCGCCAGGACGACGAGATTTCTCTTGAGCCAGTTGACGAAGGGCATTTAGACCAGATCCTCCGTCCCGGACCTGCGGATGTAGAGGGTGACCATGAGCAGAATGGCCGCCATGAGGATGAAGGAGAGCGCCGCGGCCGTCGGATAGTCGAGCACTCTCAGGAACTGCGTCTGGATGACGTTGCCGACCATGCGGGTGTCGGTGGAGCCGAGGAGATCGGCGTTCACGTAGTCACCGGCCGCCGGGATGAAGGTCAGCAGCGTGCCGGAGACGACACCCGGCATCGACAGCGGGAAGGTCACCTTGCGAAAGGTCGTCGCGGGGCGGGCGTACAGGTCCCCCGCCGCCTCGTGGAGCCGGCCGTCGATGCGCTCCAGCGAGGTGTAGAGCGGCAGGATCATGAACGGCAGGAAGTTGTACGTCAGGCCGCAGACCACCGCGAGCGGCGTGGCCAGGACGCGGTCGCCCGCGGTCATGCCGAGCCAGTTGGTGACGTCCAGGACGTGCAGGGTGTTGAGCGCGCCGACGACCGGGCCGCCGTCGGCGAGGATCGTCTTCCAGGCCAGGGTGCGGATCAGGAAGCTGGTGAAGAAGGGCGCGATCACCAGGATCATGATCAGGTTCTTCCAGCGGCCCGCGCGGAAGGCGATCAGATACGCCAGCGGGTAGCCGAGCAGCAGGCACAGGATCGTCGCCGTGCCCGCGTAGAGCACCGAGCGGACGAACTGCGGCCAGTACGCGGTCAGCGCGTCCCAGTAGGTGGCGAAGTGCCAGGTGACCTTGTAGCCCTGCTCCAGGGAGCCCGTCTGCACGGACGTGGAGGCCTGGTAGATCATCGGCAGCGCGAAGAAGACGACCAGCCAGAGGATGCCGGGCAGCAGCAGCCAGTACGGCGTCCAGCGGCCCCTGCGCTTTCGGGGCTTCGGTTCGGGTGCTTGGGGCACGAGTGGCGGTGGCGCCTCGGTGAGTGTGCTCATCAGGCCGCCTCTTCCACTCCGGCGTCGGCGTCCTGGGCGGCGTCCAGACCGAAGGTGTGGGCCGGGTTCCAGTGCAGGACCACCTCGGCGCCGGGCACCAGGCGGGGGTCGCGGTCGATGTTCTGGGCGTAGACCCCGAAGTCGGAGCAGACCGGGCTGTCGACGACGTACTGCGTGGAGACGCCGATGAAGCTCGAGTCGGCGATCCGGCCCGTGATGCGGTTGCGGCCCTCGGGAATCTCGCCGGCGTCGTCCGCGTGGGTGAGGGAGATCTTCTCCGGGCGGACACCGACCAGCACTCTGCCACCGGTCGTCGTGGAGGCGGAACAGCGCGCCGCGGGCAGGACGAGCTTGCCGCCCCCCGCCTTCAGCACGATCTCGTCACCGCTCTTGGAGTCGACCTCGGCCTCGATGAAGTTGGAGGTGCCGAGGAAGTTGGCGACGAACGTGGTGCGCGGGTTCTCGTAGAGGTCGGTCGGCGCGCCCAGCTGCTCGACGCGTCCGGCGTTCATCACGGCGACCGTGTCGGCCATGGTCATGGCCTCCTCCTGGTCGTGCGTGACGTGCACGAAGGTGATGCCGACCTCGGTCTGGATGCGCTTGAGCTCCAGCTGCATCTGGCGGCGCAGCTTGAGGTCCAGGGCGCCGAGCGGTTCGTCGAGGAGCAGCACCTTGGGGTGGTTGATCAGGGCGCGGGCCACGGCGACGCGCTGCTGCTGGCCGCCGGAGAGCTGGTGCGGTTTCTTGCGGGCCTGCTCGCCGAGCTGGACCAGGTCGAGCATCTCCTCGACCTGCTTCTTCACCGACTTCAGGCCGCGCCGGCGCAGGCCGAAGGCGACGTTCTCGAAGATGTCCAGGTGCGGGAAGAGGGCGTACGACTGGAAGACCGTGTTGACCGGCCGCCTGTACGGCGGCAGCGCGGTCACGTCCTGGTCGCCCAGGAACACCGTGCCGGCGGAGGGCTCCTCCAGACCGGCGATCATGCGCAGGGTGGTGGTCTTGCCGCAGCCGGAGGCGCCGAGCAGGGCGAAGAAGGAGCCCTGCGGCACGGTCAGGTCGAGCGGGTGCACGGCGGTGAAGGCGCCGTAGGTCTTGGTTATGCCCGTGAGGCGGACGTCGCCGCTGGGGTCCGTCTTGTTCGTCATGGTGGTCACGCCCCCGTCAGCTTCGCGAACTTCGCTTCGAACTCGGTCTCTTCCTTCGAGCTCAGCGAGCGGAAGGCATGGGACTTGGCGGCCATGGCCTTGTCGGGAATGATCAGCGGGTTGTTCGCCGCGTCCTCGTCGATCTTCGCGAGTTCGGCCTTCACACCGTCGACGGGGCACACGTAGTTGATGTACGCGGCGAGTTCGGCGGCCGCCCTCGGCTCGTAGTAGAAGTCGATCAGCCGCTCGGCGTTGGTCTTGTGCCGGGCCTTGTTGGGGATCAGCAGGTTGTCGGTCGACGTCACGTAGCCGCTGTCCGGGATGAGGAAGTCGATGTCGGGGCTGTCCGCCTTGAGCTGCACGACGTCCCCGGCCCAGGCGACACAGGCCGCGAAGTCGCCGCTGGTCAGGTCCGAGGTGTAGTCGTTGCCGGTGAAGCGGCGGATCTGGCCCTTGTCGACGGCCTTCTGGAGGCGGGCGATGGCCGCGTCGTAGTCGTCGGCGGTGAAGTCGGCCGGGTCCTTGCCCATGTCGAGCAGCGTCATGCCGATGCTGTCGCGCATCTCCGACAGGAATCCGACCCGGCCCTGGAGCTTGGGGTTGTCCAGCAGGTCGGATATCGACTTCACCTCGACGCCGTCGAGGGCCTTCTTGTTGTACGCGATGACCGTGGAGATGCCCTGCCAGACGTACGAGTAGGCGCGGCCCGGGTCCCAGTCGGGGCTGCGGAACTGGGCCGACAGGTTGGCGTAGGCGTGCGGCAGGTTGGCCGGGTCGAGCTTCTGCACCCAGCCGAGGCGGATGAGGCGGGCGGCCAGCCAGTCGGTGAGGACGATCAGGTCGCGGCCGGTGTCCTGGCCCGCGGCGAGCTGCGGCTTGATCTTGCCGAAGAACTCGTTGTTGTCGTTGATGTCCTCGGTGTACTTGACCTTGATGCCGGTGCGCTCGGCGAACTGGTCCAGCGTGGGGTGGTGCTTGCCGCTGTCGTCGACGTCCATGTACTCGGTCCAGTTGGAGAAGCTCACCGTCTTCTCCTTGGCCGAGTGGTCCTGCGCCGAGACGCCGCCCTGCGACTGACCTGCTGCCGGGATGCCGCAGGCGCTCAGCGTCCCGAGTCCGCCGGCTGCGAGCGCCCCGCCCGCGGAGGCGCGCAGCAGCGACCGCCGGGTGAGGGCGGCCCTGCCGTTCCTGAAACTGCGCCGCACGGCGGCCACTTGGGCCGCGGACAGGCGGTCGGGCTCGTACTGCTCCATGCGCGTGGTGCCCTTTCGGAGGGTGGACGGCCGTTGGTCAGGCGGCCTGCATACGGCTAGGGGGCTTCTGATGGATATCCGTGGAAGAAGGAGCGGCGTCCGGTGCGGGCGATCGGCGTGCGGCGGGAACGGTCATGTGGCCGAGCCACCTGCCCGTTCACGGCGTGCGGCGAGCGTGCGTGCCGGGCGTCGTGACGCCGCGGAGATCCATCAGGAACCCCCTCGGTCCCCGAAGACGGTGCGGTGCCAGTCCTTGGCCGCCACCGCGGTGTTGTCGAACATGACGTGCTTGATCTGGGTGTACTCCTCGAACGAGTACGCGGACATGTCCTTGCCGTAGCCGGAGGACTTGTAGCCGCCGTGCGGCATCTCGCTGATGATCGGGATGTGGTCGTTGATCCAGACGCAGCCGGCCTTGATCTCCCGGGTGGCCCGGTTCGCGCGGTACACGTCCCGGCTCCAGGCGGAGGCGGCCAGCCCGTACGGGGTGTCGTTGGCGAGCGCGAGGCCCTCGTCGTCGGTGTCGAACGGCAGCACGACCAGGACCGGTCCGAAGATCTCCGACTGAACGACCTCGCTGTCCTGGGCGGCGTCGGCGATCAGGGTGGGCCGGTAGTAGGCGCCCTTGGCGAGCTCCCCCTCGGGGGCCTCGCCGCCGGTCACCACGCGCGCGTAGGCACGCGCCCGGTCCACGAAGCCGGCGACCCGGTCCCGCTGCACGTGCGAGATCAGGGGGCCGAGGTCGGTGCCGGCGGCGAAGGGGTCGCCGAGCCGGACCGTCTCCATCAGCGCCGCCGTCCGCTGCACGAAGGCCTCGTACAGCGGCCGCTGCACGTACGCGCGCGTGGCGGCCGTGCAGTCCTGCCCGGTGTTGATGAGGGAGCCCGCGACCGCGCCGTGGGCGGCGGCCTCCAGGTCGGCGTCGTCGAAGACCACGAAGGGCGCCTTGCCGCCGAGCTCCAGGTGGAGGCGCTTGACGGTGGCGGTGGCGACCTCGGCGACGCGCTTGCCGACGGCGGTGGATCCGGTGAAGGAGGTCATGGCCACGTCGGGGTGACCGACGAGGTGCTCCCCGGCCTCCGTGCCGGTGCCGGTGACGATGTTGATCACCCCGTCCGGGATCCCGGCGTCCGTCGCCGCCTGCGCGAAGAGCAGCGAGGTCAGCGGGGTGAGCTCGGCGGGCTTCAGGACGATGGTGTTGCCCGCGGCGATCGCCGGGAGGATCTTCCAGGCGGCCATCTGGAGGGGGTAGTTCCAGGGGGCGATCGACCCGACGACCCCGATGGGCTCGCGCCGGACGTAGGAGGTGTGGTCGCCGGAGTACTCACCGGCGGACTGGCCCTGCAGATGCCGTGCGGCACCGGCGAAGAAGGCCGTGTTGTCGATGGTCCCGGGGACGTCGAACTCGCGGGTCAGCTTGAGCGGCTTGCCGCACTGGAGCGACTCGGCGCGGGCGAAGTCCTCCGCCCGGTCGGCGAGGACCGCGGCGAACCGGTGCAGGGCGTCGGAACGCTCGCCGGGCGTCGCTCCCGCCCAGCCGGGGAAAGCCGCGCGGGCGGCGGCGACGGCCCGGTCGACGTCGGCCGGGCCCGCCAGCTCGTAGGTGAGGACCTCCTCGCCCGACGCCGGGTCGACGACCGCGTGCGTGCGGCCGGAGGTGCCCCTGGTCAGACGGCCCGCGATGTACTGCGCGCCCTCTGCGAAGCGTTCCTCGGCCGGAAATCGGTCCGGGGTGGCAATGCCCGGGTTGTGCATGTCGCTCTCCTCCGTGTCCCCTGATGGGGCCGGCGTGGCTCAGGCTCGATTTGAGTGCCGATCCTGACAGAGGTATGCCACTCCAACAAGTGATTCCGTTGTTGATTTTTGGTTACGCGACGGAATCTGTCGACCAGGTGTCGAGTCCGCCGCGAAAAGGCAGGACGCTGTGTCAGTGGTGCGTGCCACACTCGCGTGCATGGAGAAGATCACGGGGGCGGTCAGCTCGCAGGAGGCCCTGATCAGGGCGGTCCGCGCGGGGGCCAGGATCAAGTACCTGCACTTCTGGGGGCACCGGCCGCGGCCGGACGGCCGGATCGGGGCGAGCTGTCTGAGCCAGTGGTGGCCGGCGCCGTTCACGGTCGACGGCGTGGCGTACGCGACGGCCGAGCACTGGATGATGGCCGCCAAGGCCCGGCTCTTCGAGGACGCGGCGGCGGAGCGTGCCGTGCTGGCCGCCGCGCATCCCGCCGAGGCGAAGAAGGCCGGGCGGCTGGTACGCGGCTTCGACGAGGCGACCTGGCGGCGGGAGCGGTTCCGGATCGTCGTGGAGGGCAGCGTCCACAAGTTCGGCGCGCATCCGGAGCTCCAGGGATATCTGCTGGGCACGGGCGAGCGGGTGCTGGTGGAGGCGAGCCCGGTGGACCGGGTGTGGGGCATCGGACTGGCCGCGGACGACGAGGCGGCGGCCGATCCGGAGCGGTGGCGGGGGCCCAACCTGCTGGGGTTCGCGCTGATGGAGGCGCGGGAGCGGCTGCGGACGACAGGCGCATGAGCAAGGGGCCGGTCCTCGGGACCGGCCCCTGGTGAACTCCGGGAGCTCCGTTCAGGAAGCCGCGCCGAGTCCGCCCATGATGCTGGCGAACAGCAGGAAGCCCAGCAGCGGCAGGATCACGGTGGCGATGATGCCGCAGACCAGGCCCGCGGTCGCCGCGCCCTTGTTGGTGGCCTCACCGCGGGTGGCCCTGCCGCGGCCGATGGCGCCGAAGATGATCGCGAGAATGCCCAGGATCACGCCGAAGAACCACATGATGAACGTCACGCTGCACACCACGCCGATGATGCCCAGCACCAGTCCCGTGGTTCCCATGCCGTTGCTCGGCTGCGCGGGCATCCCGTAACCGGGCGCCTGCGGGTAGCCCACGGGCGGCGCCGCCGGGTAGCCGGGGCTGCCCTGGGGGTAGCCATAGCCCGGGCCGGGCTGCTGCGGATAGCCGTATCCCGGGGCCGGCTGCTGCGGCGGCTGGGCCGGTGGGCCGAAACCACCCGGGGGCGGATTGGTGTTGGACATGACGATCTCCCCTCCGTTGTCAGACCAGGGCATCGTAGTGGCCAACCAGGCCGCGCAGAGCCGCAGTTTCAGCGGTGGGACGGAGCGGTGGCCACCGGGCCGAGGGTCCCGTAGTACGGGTCGTCGTCGGGATCGTCGCTGTTGATCGCGGCCGTGATGCCGACGGCGATCAGGACGATGACGGTGATGCCGAGGATGATCCCGATGATGCCCATGATCAGACCGGCCTGGGCCTGACCGTGGTTGGTGGCCACTCCGGCCTCGGCGCGCTTGCGGCCCTTGATGCCGAAGACCACGGCGAGGATGCCGGTGACCAGGGAGACCACGCCGTAGAGGCAGAACAGGGCGCAGGAGATGATGCCGAGCACCATCGCGGCGACACCCATGCCGTTCTGAGGGGCCATGGGCATGCCGGGCCAGCCGTAGCCGGACTGGGGATATCCGGGGTAGCCGTAGCCGCCGGGTGCTCCCGGGCCGGTGGGGGCCGCGGGCGGGGGCGGGACGGCGCCGGTGCCGGGGCCGGACGGGTCGTACTGCGGCGTGCCGGTGGGCGGGGTGAACCCCGGCATGGAGGTGACCGTGGCCTGGTCGTGCACGGACGGTGGCTGCGGCGCCGGGTGCTTGTCGAGCGAGGGCTTGCTCTCCGGTGGCGCCCACGGGTCGTGGCTGCCGCCGTCTGGCTGCGTCGCGTCCGTCATCGTGCATCCCCCCTGGGTCGATCGTGCCGCCATGCTACGGGGCCGTTCGATGCGGGCCACAGGGCGGGTGCGGCGGCCGGTAGCGCCCCGGCGCGGCCACGGATCGCGAGGTCCCGCGCCCCCGGGAAGCGGCGCCGCCCCACCGCATACGATGCATCCGAGTCATCGATCAGCCGATCACCCGCGCCCGCCCGCCCTGCGCCGGCCGGAGCGCCGTTCCGGGGAGGAACCTTGACCCAGCATCTCGTCGACCCCCGCGCCCCGCGCGACCTCACGGCGTTCATCGCCGGACTGCCCAAGTCCGAACTGCATGTGCACCACGTGGGCTCCGCCTCCCCCCGGATCGTCTCCGAACTGGCCGCGCGGCACCCCGACTCGAAGGTGCCGACCGACCCCGAGGCGCTGGCCGACTACTTCACGTTCACCGACTTCGCGCACTTCATCGACGTGTACCTGTCGGTCGTCGACCTGATCCGCACCCCGGAGGACGTCCGGCTGCTGACGTACGAGGTGGCCCGGGACATGGCCCGGCAGCAGGTGCGGTACGCCGAGCTGACCATCACCCCCTTCTCGTCCACCCGGCGCGGCATCGACGAGCGTGCCTTCATGGACGCGATCGAGGACGCCCGCAAGGCCGCCGAGGCCGACTTCGGGACCGTGCTGCGCTGGTGCTTCGACATTCCCGGCGAGGCGGGCCTGGAGGCCGCCGAGGAGACGACCCGGCTGGCCACCGACGACCGGCTGCGCCCCGAGGGCCTGGTCTCCTTCGGCCTCGGCGGGCCGGAAGTCGGTGTGGAACGGCCGCAGTTCAAGCCGTACTTCGACCGGGCGATCGCCGCCGGGCTGCACTCCGTACCGCACGCCGGCGAGACGACCGGCCCGCAGACCGTGTGGGACGCGCTGACCCATCTGCGGGCCGAGCGCATCGGCCACGGCACCAGCTCCGCGCAGGACCCGAAGCTGCTCGCACACCTCGCCGAGCACCGCATCCCGCTGGAGGTGTGCCCGACTTCGAACATCGCCACCCGCGCGGTGCGCACCCTCGACGAGCACCCCATCCGGGAGTTCGTGCGGGCCGGGGTCGTCGTCACCGTCAACTCCGACGACCCGCCGATGTTCGGCACCGACCTGGACAACGAGTACGCGGTCGCCGCCCGGCTGCTGGACCTCGACGAGCACGGCCTGGCCGAGCTGGCGAAGAACGCCGTCGAGGCGTCCTTCCTTGACGCGCCCGGCAAGGCCCGCATCACCGACGAGATCGACTCGTACACCGCGCAGTGGCTCTCCCGGTGACGCCCGCCCCGGTCGCCGTGGCCCACCGGGGCGACCCCTACCGCGTCCGCGAGAACACCGTCGCCTCGCTGCGTTCCGCGCTGCGCCGGGGCGCGGACGCGGTGGAGATCGACGTACGGCTCACCCGGGACGGCGTGCCGGTGCTGCTGCACGACGCGACGCTGAAGCGGCTCTGGGAGCACGAGCGGCCGGTGGGCGCCCTGTCCTCGGAGGATGTGCGCGGGCTGACCGGCGGCGGGGTGCCCACCCTGGCCGAGGCACTGACCGCGACCGACGGACACCGGGTGATGATCGATCTGCCCGGCTCGCCCGACGTGCGGGCGGTGCGCCGGATCATGGGTGTCGTGGCGGAGGCCGGTGCGGCGGACCGCGTCTACTACTGCGCCGGCGCCGACGCCATGCTCGCCGTGCGCGCGGCGGACCCGGCCGCCGAGATCGCCCTCACCTGGACGACGCTGGCCCCGCCCCGGCCGGTCCTGCTGGAGGCGATCCGCCCGCGCTGGCTCAACTACCGCTTCTCGCTGGTGGACCGCCCCCTCGCCGAGCGTGTGCACCGCGACGGCCACCTGCTGTCCGTCTGGACCCCCGACACACGCCGCTCCATGCGACGGCTGCTTCGGGCGGGCGTGGACTCGATCACGACGAACCGGGTCGACGTGCTGTGCGCTACACGCGCGAGCGCTGCGGCACCGTCGCCGGATCGGCCGGCGTCGCACGCGTGACGTACTGCGGCACCGGCGCGCTGTCCGTGCCGGTGTCGCGGACGAGGCCGTAGCGGAGGGCGCCCTGGCCGGGCCCCTCGTTGACGTCCTTGTCCACGGCCTCCCAGCTCGACGGGAAGACGGCCAGGCCGTAGTCGCAGCCCCGTTCGTTCTGGGTGAGGGTGACGGTCCCGTCGAGGTAGAAGTACTCGTTCTGCCACATCTGCTGGGTGCCGGGCGGAAGAACGGCGTAGCCGATGCCGGGGCCGCCCATGCCGGTGGCGTAGCCGTTCGGGGCGCCGGGCAGCGGGTCGTCCATCCGGCGCCAGCCGCCGGACGCCACGTGGAACAGCTTGCCTTTCAGGCCGGTCCAGGAGGGCATGACGAGCGCGCCGGGCCGGGACGCGGGCGAGATCTGCCAGCGGACCAGGACGTAGCCCCGGCCGGTGAGGGTCACCCTGTCCCCGCGGTGCTGCATCACCGCCTTCGGGCCGCCGGTGCTGGTGATGCCGGACTCGGGGCGACGCGGCAGGGCGGCGGGCCGGGTGTCCGGGGCGGGGGCACGGTCGACGGCGTCGACGACGGTGCCGTACGGGTCGGCCGTCTTCGTCGCCGACGGCGACGACCTGGGGGTCGGTGCGGGCGGTGCGGCGAACCGCGGCGGTGTGGAGCCGGCCGACGCGGTGGGGGTGGGGGTGGCGGCGGCCCGGGGCGGCGGGGCGTCCGGCGGCTGGGTGACGACGTAGGCGCCGCCCGCGACGATCGTCGCGCCCGCCGTCATCGCGACGGCCGGCTTGGTGAGCGCGCCGAGCAGCTTGACGGACCAGCCGGCGGAGGCGGCGGCCGCGGCGGTCTTGCCGCCGAGGGCGAGCGACAGGGTGAAGCCGACGGGCAGGGGGACGAGGGCGATGCCCACCAGGAGGCGTTCGGCCGGGACGACGGACTCGCGGGTGTCGCCGCAGTAGCCGCAGCCGCGGATGTGCCGGGCCAGCCGTTTGCGCCACACCGAGTCGGGCCGCCCGTGCCAGCGGCCGGTGAGTTCCGGCAGGCCGGGGCAGGCGCCGTCCAGGGCGCGGACGATGCCGCGCGAGGTCTCCAGGCGCTCCTTCATCCGCTGCACGCGCACGGCGGCGTGCTGCCGGGTGATGCCGACGGCGTCGGCCAGTTCGCGCCGGGTCAGTTCGCCCGCGACCTCCAGCCACCACAGCGACAGCAGCTGCCGGTCCTCCTCGTCGAGCCAGCGCACCGCCGCGGCGACCTCGCGCCGCTGCCCTTCCAGCTGAAGCCGCAGCACGGTCAGTTCGGCGAAGTCGGAGGCCGCCGCCTCCTCCAGCCGGTCCGGGGTCCGCCGCCGGGCCCGGTCGCGGATCTGCCGCATGGCGATCGCCACCAGCCAGGACCGGAAGCTGTCCGGGTCGCGCAGCGAGCCGAGGTTTCCGACCGCGCGCAGCATCGTCTCCTGGACGACGTCGTCGACGTCGGCGTGCCCGTTCAGGGCCCGGCCCACGATGTTGTAGACCAGCGGCAGCCAGCCCGCGACCAGCTCGTCCAGCGCCCGCCGGTCCCCGGCCTGCGCCGCCGTGATGACGGCACGCCGGTGCTCACTGTCCACGGGGGCCTCTCGCGGGCTGGGGTCGGTACGTCCTGGCACGCACCCTCTCAGGCGGCACGGGGGTCTTGGCTATGCGCGGGATCACATGCGGGGAGACGGCATGAAGGTTCTCGGGATAACAGTTTTCCTCAGCCGCTGAGCACCGGGGTGGCCACCGGCGCGGTCAGCGCCTCCAGCCGCTTGATCCGCTGCCGTACGACGTACAGCGGGATCACCCCGAACACCCCGAAGGCCACGTCGATCACCGACCACCAGAAGGGAATCCCACGCAGCGGTCCGCAGATCAGGGCGAGCGGGACGATGCCCGCGCAGGCGATCATCCCGAACTCGACGACCCAGATGTTGCGGACCGGATCACGGTAGGGCCCGTAGAAGGCGACCGCGATCACCAGGTGCGCGAAGGCCAGCCAGTCCGTGCCGTAGAGGAGGAAGGGGTACTCGGCGTCGGCCCGGTCGAGACCGGCCCGGACGCGTGCGATCCAGTCCATCAGCCCGGGCAGGTGCTCACCCATGGACAGCGCGCGCAACAAGTCCTCGGTCCACCGCAGCTCATGCACCAGGGGGAAGGCCGTGGCGCCGCTCAGCACCAGGCACACGACGAAGAACACCAGCCAGGCGCGGATGCCCTTCACCAGGGCGGCTCTCTCGCTCATGGAGGCACTCTACGCCAGTATTGAACATGTTCAAAAATGATGCCGCGCGCAGCACGACGGCCCCGGGCGAAGCGGAAGTCCGCCCGGGGCCGTCGGCACGTCACCGCGTGACTACGCGTCCAGCGACGTCATCACGTGCTTGATCCGCGTGTAGTCCTCGAAGCCGTACCCGGACAGGTCCTTGCCGTAGCCGGACTTCTTGAAGCCGCCGTGCGGCATCTCGGCGACCAGCGGGATGTGCGTGTTGATCCACACACAGCCGAAGTCGAGCTTCTTGGACATCCGCATGGCGCGGCCGTGGTCCTTGGTCCACACCGAGGAGGCCAGCGCGTAGTCGACGCCGTTGGCCCACCGCACCGCCTGCTCCTCGTCGGAGAAGGACTGCACGGTGATGACCGGGCCGAAGACCTCGTTCTGGATGATCTCGTCGTCCTGCTTCAGGCCCGAGACGACGGTCGGCGCGTAGAAGTAACCCTTGTCGCCGACCCGCTTGCCGCCGGCCTCCACGCGCGCGTGCGCGGGCAGCCGGTCGATGAAGCCCTCGACCTGCTTGAGCTGGTTGGGGTTGTTGAGCGGGCCGAACAGCACGTCCTCGTCGTCCGGCTGCCCGGTCTTGGTCTCGGAGGCGGCCTTCGCGAGCGCGGAGACGAACTCGTCGTGGATGGACTCGTGGACGAGCACGCGCGTGGCGGCGGTGCAGTCCTGGCCGGCGTTGAAGTAGCCCGCGACCGAGATGTCCTCGACGGCCTTGGCGATGTCGGTGTCCTCGAAGACCAGGACCGGCGCCTTGCCGCCCAGCTCCAGGTGGACACGCTTGACGTCCTTGGCGGCGGACTCGGCGACCTGGATGCCGGCGCGCACGGAACCGGTGATGGAGGCCATGGCCGGGGTGTCGTGCTCGACCATCAGGCGGCCGGTCTCGCGGTCGCCGCAGATGACGTTGAAGACGCCCTTGGGGACGATCGAGCCGATGATCTCGGCGATGAGGACCGTCGAGGCCGGGGTGGTGTCGGACGGCTTCAGGACGACGGTGTTGCCCGCCGCGATCGCCGGGGCGAACTTCCACACAGCCATCATCATCGGGTAGTTCCACGGCGCGACCTGCGCGCAGACGCCGACCGGCTCGCGGCGCACGATGGAGGTCAGGCCCTCCATGTACTCGCCGGCCGAGCGGCCCTCGAGCATCCGCGCCGCGCCCGCGAAGAAGCGGATCTGGTCGACCATCGGCGGGATCTCCTCGGAGCGGGTCAGCCCGACCGGCTTGCCCGTGTTCTCCACCTCGGCCGCGATCAGCTCCTCGGCGCGCTCCTCGAAGGCGTCCGCGATCTTCAGCAGGGCCTTCTGACGCTCGGCGGGCGTGGTGTCGCGCCAGCCGGGAAAGGCCTCGGCGGCCGCCGCCATCGCGGCGTCCACGTCCGCCTGCCCGGACAGCGGAGCGGTCGCGTACGCCTCGCCCGTCGCGGGATTGACCACCTCGGTGGTCCGTCCGTCGGCGGCGTCCCGGAACTCACCGCCGATGTAGTTGCGCAAGCGACGCAGCTCGGTGCTCACTGCCGGCCCTCCAGTTCGGATGTCCAGTACTTGAGACACCCACCCTAGTCGGCCGACCCACGTTTTCAACACCCCCGCTCCCTTCGATCGTGCGGAATCCGCAGGTATCAGGGACTCAGACAACGGATTTCATCGATCGAGGCTTGCGGAAGTGTCGAGACCTCGTGCACAGTGACCTCGTGGCCAGTCGAAGCGCAGACCAGAAGGGCACGCGGGAGCACCGCGAGTCCTCCCGCGAGTCCAGGAACGGCAGCTCGCCGCAGCTGGACGCCGTCTCCCTCGCCATCATCGAGCAGCTCCAGGAGGACGGCCGCCGGCCGTACGCCGCCATCGGCAAGGCCGTGGGCCTGTCGGAGGCGGCCGTGCGCCAGCGCGTCCAGAAGCTGCTCGATCAGGGCGTGATGCAGATCGTCGCCGTCACGGACCCGCTCACCGTGGGCTTCCGCAGACAGGCGATGGTCGGCGTCAACGTGGAGGGCGACGTGGAGTCGGTCGCCGACGCGCTGTCGGCCATGTCCGAATGCGAGTACGTGGTGATGACCGCGGGTTCCTTCGACCTGATGGTGGAGATCGTCTGCGAGGACGACGACCACCTGCTGGACGTCATCAACAAACGCATTCGGGCCGTGCCCGGAGTGCGCTCCACCGAGAGCTTCGTCTACCTCAAGCTCAAGAAGCAGACCTACATGTGGGGAACCCGATAACCGTGAGGACCCGATAGCCGTGAGCAAGGACCTCTCCCAGACCGCGTACGACCACCTGTGGATGCACTTCACGCGCATGTCGTCGTACGAGAAGGCCCCCGTTCCCACCATCGTCCGGGGCGAGGGCACGTACATCTACGACGACAAGGGCAAGCGCTACCTGGACGGCCTCGCCGGCCTCTTCGTGGTGCAGGCCGGACACGGCCGGGTCGAGCTCGCCGAGACCGCCTTCAAGCAGGCGCAGGAACTCGCGTTCTTCCCGGTGTGGTCCTACGCCCACCCCAAGGCCGTCGAGCTGGCCGAGCGTCTCGCCGGGCACGCGCCGGGCGACCTGAACAAGGTCTTCTTCACCACCGGCGGCGGTGAGGCGGTCGAGACCGCCTGGAAGCTCGCCAAGCAGTACTTCAAGCTGGTCGGCAAGCCCACCAAGCACAAGGTCATCTCCCGCGCGGTCGCCTACCACGGCACCCCGCAGGGCGCCCTGTCCATCACCGGCCTGCCGGCCCTCAAGGCCCCCTTCGAGCCGCTGGTCCCGGGCGCCCACAAGGTCCCCAACACCAACATCTACCGCGCCCCGATCCACGGCGACGACCCCGAGGCCTACGGCCGCTGGGCCGCCGACCAGATCGAGCAGCAGATCCTCTTCGAGGGCCCCGACACCGTCGCGGCGGTCTTCCTGGAGCCGGTGCAGAACGCGGGCGGCTGCTTCCCGCCCCCGCCCGGCTACTTCCAGCGGGTCCGCGAGATCTGCGACCAGTACGACGTGCTGCTCGTCTCGGACGAGGTCATCTGCGCCTTCGGCCGCCTGGGCACCTACTTCGCCTGCGACAAGTTCGACTACGTGCCGGACATGATCACCTGCGCCAAGGGCATGACCTCGGGCTACTCCCCGATCGGCGCGTGCATCATCTCCGACCGCCTGGCCGAGCCGTTCTACAAGGGCGACAACACCTTCCTGCACGGCTACACCTTCGGCGGCCACCCGGTCTCCGCCGCCGTGGGCCTGGCCAACCTCGACCTGTTCGAGCGCGAGAACCTCAACCAGCACGTCCTGGACAACGAGGGCAACTTCCGCGCCACCCTGGAGAAGCTCCACGACCTGCCGATCGTCGGCGACGTCCGCGGCAACGGCTTCTTCTACGGCATCGAGCTGGTGAAGGACAAGCACACCAAGGAGTCCTTCAACGACGAGGAGACCGAGCGCGTCCTGTACGGCTTCCTCTCCAAGGCGCTGTACGACAACGGCCTGTACTGCCGCGCCGACGACCGCGGCGACCCGGTCGTCCAGCTCGCCCCGCCGCTGATCTCCGACCAGTCGACGTTCGACGAGATCGAGCAGATCCTGCGCGCCACCCTCTCGGAGGCGTGGACGAAGCTCTGACGCCTCGTCGCTCAGATCGTCTTTCTGGATGATCAACACCGGCCCCGGTGCCGCCCGTTCGAGTGAGAAACGGCGGCCCGGGGCCGCGTGCTGTCCGGCGTCCCGCCGCCGTCTGCCTAGCGTGCCCAGTGACCGATCGGCCCTGCCTTCGTTCCCCCGCACGGGGGATGAGCACGGGAACTACGGATCTGAACCGAGGTGTACGCGCATGGAGGCCCCGCCGGACAACGACGTGCTCTGGGCACGCGCCCTGCACTTCCAGCACGACGACGGCTCGCCCGCGCTCAGCGGCGTCTCGCTCGGCGTGCGGGAGGGCGAGATCCTCGCCATCGGCGGCCCGCGCGGCAGCGGCAAGACGACCCTGCTGCGGTGCCTGTCCGGTCTGGTGCCCGTCCGGCGCGGTGAGGTCTGGTTCAACAGCGTGCCCGTGCACACCATGGGCCCCCTCACCCGCGAGCGGCTGCGCCGCGACCGCTTCGGCTGGATCGACCCGGCCCCCTCCCTGGTCCCGGAGCTCAACGTCTGGGAGAACACCGCCCTGCCGCTGATGCTGCGCGGCACCAGCCGGCGCCGCGCCAAGATCGCGGCCCTGGAGTGGCTGGAGCGCCTGGACATCGGCGACAGCGCCCGCAAACGCCCGCACCAACTGGTGCAGGCCGAGCGCCAGCGGGTCTGCATCGCCCGCGCCCTCGCCCCCGCGCCCTCGGTCCTGTTCGCCGACGAGCCCACGGCGCCCCTGCACCGCGCCGACCGCGCCCATGTGCTGCGCACCCTCACCACGGCGGCCCGCTCCCACCGCATCACCGTCGTCCTGGCCACGCACGACGCGGATACCGCGGCCCTCGCCGACCGCACGGTGTCCCTGCTGGACGGGCGGCGCGTGCAGACGGTGCACCTGCCTCCGGTCAGCGAGAACGCCGAGCCGGAAGGCCGGGCAGCGTGTTCGCTCTCCGTCTGACCCGCGGCGCCCACCCCGCCGTCCAGCTGCGCCGCCTCCTGGTCGCGGCCGCCTCGGCGGGCACGGGTTTCCTGCTGCTCTGCGCCCTCGGCTACGCGCTGGGCCACCCCGGCGCCCCCGGCTCCGCCCTGCTGCGGCTGGCCTGGTGCACGGCCCCACTGGCCGCCACGGTGTACTTCGCGGTCGCGGTGGCCCGTACCGACCCCGGCACCAAGCCCCGCCCCGGCCTCTCGGCGATCGGTCTCGGGCCGGTGCGCATGATGGCCGTCTCGGCGACGACGACCGCCCTGTCCTGCACCCTCGGCTCGATGCTGGCCCTGTTCGCCTTCCTCCACCTGCGGGGCGACCTGACGGGCATGCCCTTCGACGGCGCCGCCGCCGAGTGGCTCGCCGCGGACCGGCCCCTGCCGCTGCCGGCCGCCCTGACCCTGCTGGCGCTCGTGCCCGTGGGCGCGTCCGTGGCGGTGGCGCTGGACCTGCGGCCGCGCGAGGCGGTGCCCGCCGGGTCCGGGGCGACCCGGATGTACGGCCGCTTCGGTGCCTACCGGCGCACCAGCACCCGCGAGACCTTCGGGGCGTACGGCCGGTTCGGCCGGCAGCTCGCCCGCCCCGCGAACGGCCGCACCGCCGGGTCCGTCACGAAGAGCGGCCCGCCGGCGGCCCGGACCAGCGGGTCGGTCCCGGCCGCGGTCGACGGTTCCGGCGGGCCGGTGAGCGCGGTCGCGGACCCCCCTCGGCCACCCACGGCGCACCCGGGCGCCGGTGACCCGGCCGCGGACGTCACTCCGCCGGCCACCCCGCGCCCGGCCTCACCGGAGCCGACGGGGGCGAGGGGCCCGGCCGGAGAATCCGCTCAGGGGCTCAGCCCGCGCGCGGCGGCGCCGGACGCGGCCGGTGCCATCAGCCCCGCCGGGGCCCTGGCTCGGCACACCGGCCCGACCGCCGTCGCACCCGACGCCCCCGACGGCCCGGCCCCCGAGGCGACCCTGCCGGACAGCACCGCCGCCCCCTCCGGTCTCCCCTGGGGCATCACCGTGCTGGCCGCGGGCCTGGCCGTGGAGACCTACACGAGCCGCACCGCCCCCACCCCGCCCGACCTCAGCTTCTCCGGTGCCTCCCCCGGCGTGATGGCGGGCTGGGCGCTGGCCGCCGTCGGCCTGGCTCTGGCCGGGCCGGGCCTGACCCACCTGTGCGGACGGCTGCTCCAGTCGGCCCGCCCGGGCGCCCTGCGGCTCCTGGCCGGCCGCATCCTCATGGCGGAGTCCGTCCGCATCGGGCGTCCCCTGGGCGTCGTCTGCGCGGTCGTGTCCGCCGCGTGGGCCATGGCGCTGCTGCACGCCCCGGACGGGCTCTCGCTCGGCCCGCTCACCACCCTCGGCGTGCTCCTCGTGGCCGGCTGCACCGTGGCGACGCTCCTCACGGCCGCCGTCGAGGCCCGGCAGGCCCGCGCCGGCACCACCGCCGCGCTGCTGCGCCTCGGCGCCCCTGCCACGGTGCTGCGCAGCGCCGCCGCCCTGCGCGCGGGCGCGCTGCTCGCCCTGTTCGGCCCCCTCTCCCTGACGGTCGCGGAACTCGCGGCGCTGCCCCTGGCGCGCTGAGGCGCACGGCAGCCGCGGAAAACTCGTACGAAAAAAATCGTCGTACGGCGATGAGTTCCGGACCGGCACCCGGTCTGTCCCCGTGTAACGACCCGGACTTGATGGGAGCGACCTCGCATGTACCAGCAGATGATCTTCGTGAACCTGTGCACCGGCGACCTGGGTGCCTCGAAGAAGTTCTTCACCGAGCTGGGCTTCACGATCAACGATCAGTTCAGCGACGACACGACCGCCTCGGTCGTGATCAGCGACACCATCGTGGTCATGGTGCACACCAAGGAGAAGTACCTCCAGTTCACCAAGAAGGAGGTCGCGGACTCGACGACGACCAGCGAGGTGCTGCTCGCGCTGAGCGCCGAGAGCCGCGAGAAGGTCGACGAACTGGTCGAGAAGGCGGTCGCGGCGGGCGGTTCCGTCTCGGGCGAGACCCAGGACCACGGCTTCATGTACGGCCGCGCGTTCGACGACGTCGACGGCCACACCTTCGAGGTCGTGTGGATGGACCCGGCGGCCGTCCAGGGCTGAGCGGCGCTGTGCCAGCATGGGCGAGTGCAGACGATGCCCGCCCATGCGGCCCACCACGACGACCGTGAGATAGAGACCCTCGAGGAGTTCGACGCGACCGTCTCGGCGCGCGGCTCACTCGCCGGATACCGCGTCCAGTCCGTCGACCTGACGGACCGTACGCGCGACTTGCTCGGCACGGACACGGCGGGCGCGGTCTTCCTCGGCTGCGCGATGCGCGAGGAGGCGGCCGCGAAGATCCGCGGGGAGGGCGCCCTGGTCTTCCCCCCGGTCCCGGGCCTGCCGTTCGACCCGTACCGCGGGCTGGTCTACTCCCCGGACGAACTCTTCGCGTCGCTGGCCGACGGTTACGAGGCCACGCCCGACGCCCTGGCCTACGCCTGGTTCCAGCGTACGAAGGCGGACGGCGACATCTACGCCTCCATGCTGCGCGCGGTCCACGACGACTCCGTCTCGGACGCGCTCGACGAACTCCTGTCCGGCGCCCGGGTCGTAGGGGTGATGGGCGGCCACGCGATGGCGCGCGGCACCGAGGAGTACGCCGGCGCCGCACGGCTCGGCCGGGAGCTGGCCCGCGCCGGCTTCACGATCGCCACCGGCGGCGGACCGGGCGCGATGGAGGCGGCGAACCTCGGCGCGTACGCGGCCCCGTTCGACGACGAGATGCTCACCGAGTCACTGGAACTCCTCGGGAAGGCACCGCACTTCACCCCCTCGATCACCCACTGGGCCTCGGCCGCCTTCGAGGTGCGCACCCGCTGGCCCCGCGGCGGCCGCTCGGTCGGCATCCCCACCTGGTTCTACGGCCACGAACCGCCCAACGCCTTCGCCTCCCACATCGCCAAGTACTTCGCCAACGCCACCCGTGAGGACGGCCTGCTGGCCCGGTCCAACGCGGGTGTGGTGTTCCTGCCGGGCGCCGCCGGGACCGTGCAGGAGATCTTCGACAACGCGACGCCCAACTACTACGAGTCGCGCGGCGAGCCGACGCCGATGGTGCTGGTGAACCGCGCGCACTGGACGGAGAAGCTGCCCGCGTGGCCGCTGCTCCGGTCGCTGGCCCGGGAGCGTTCGATGGAGGCGCGCATCGCGCTGGTGGAGCGGATCGAGGAGGCGCCGGGGGCGTTGAAACGTCTCGGCGGTTAATAAGAAGGCAAAGCAAGTGCTTGCAGGCTGCATATGCGTTGACACTACTTATGCAGCGCTTATAGACCTGTGAGTCTCCCGGTGGTGCTGATGTTCAGTCAACACTGCCTCAACCCCCCGCTTTAGCAATCCTGTGAAGGACAAACGTGGCAGTTCTGTCCGTATCCCGCCGCGCACGCGCCGTGCGCGTCCTCGGTGTCGTCTCCGCCTCGGCCGCGCTCGCGCTCGGCACCGCCGGCAACGCACTCGCCTGCGACATCAGCGAGTTCTCCGCCGAGGCGAAGTGTGACGGTGACAAGGGCGTCATCACCGTCACCGACGTGGACCCCGCCGGCATCCCGGCGACGGTCACCGTGTACCTGGAGAACAACGGCGCCGACGTGAAGAAGATCGGCGAGCAGGAGGTGAAGGGCTCGCGCGAGGGCACCACCATCACCTTCGCCGACGACTGGAAGCCGAACGCCGAGTACCGCATCCACGTCAAGGCAGCTCGCTACGTCGACGAGGACATCAAGCCGAACCTCGTCACCCCGGCCACGGCCTGCAAGAAGGAGGAGGAGCCCCCGGCTTCGACTCCCCCGGCGACGCCGACCCCGTCGGCCTCCCCGTCGAAGCCGGCCGAGGAGACCGAGACCCCGGCTCCGGAGCCGTCGGAGAGCCAGAGCACCTCGCCGGCGGGCAACGTGCCCGCCCCGGCCGGTGACTCCAACCTCGCCGAGACCGGCGCCGACTCCAACACCGGCCTCATCGCCGGCATCGCGGCGGCCCTGGTCGTCGTCGGTGGCGGTGCGGTGTTCTTCGGCATGCGCCGTCGCGGGGCGAACAGCGACAGCTGACGCCCGCGCACACCGTGACGTGGCCCGTCCCCCGACCCGGGGGGCGGGCCACGTCACGTCTCATCCGAAGGTCGCCCGCTCCAGCCAGAACTCCAGCAGCTCCCTGTCGCCGAGCACCTGCAACTCCCCGGCGTCCAGCGGGAGCCGGCGGTAGAACGCCAGCAGCACGGAGGTGAGCGGTCCGCGCAGGGCGACCGTGGCCTTCTCGTGGCCCCGGCGCCAGGAGACACCGTCCTCGGTGAGCTCGACGAGCCACTCGGCGTTCAGTGCGGGCCCGGTGTCGGTGGCGTGCAGATGGATGCTGCGGTCCGGGCCGCGCAGGTCCCTCACCTCGTCGTCCGGCGCGGTCCGCTGCACGTGCTGGACGATCTGCAGCCACTCGTCGACCGCGTCGGCGGCCACCTCGGGCGCGACCTCGTAGGGCAGCCCCGCGGCGAGCGTGGCGTCCGCGCGGTGCACGGTGATCTCGTGCGTCACCCGGCGGGCCCAGAACCCGGTGCTGCGGATTCCCGCCCAGGCCCACACCTCGGTGTCCGGCCCGGCCTCGCGCAGCGCCGCGACGGCCTGCTCGCCGCTCTCCGCCAGCCACGCGTCCAGCACCGCGGCGTCGCCCCGGGCCGCCGGTCCCGCGAGGTGCGGCACCCGCTCCTCGGCAACCTCCTCCTGGGCCCGGGTCCGCACGATGAACTCCACCCAGCGCAGGGCACCGCCCGTGTGCCGGACCAGGTCCTCCAGCGACCAGTCGGGGCAGGTGGGCACGGTGCCGGACAGATCGGCGCCCGAGGTCACGACAGACCTCAACAGGTCGACCTGGTGGGCGATCTCGTCGCAATAGCGGTCGTGCGCGAGCAGCGTCATGTCCGGCACCCTAAGCCGGAAGCGATCAGCCGAGCACCACGATTTCGGCCGGGTCGAACTCCACGCCGACCGCGTCCCCGACCTCCGGCGCGGCCCGCAGCGCGCACGCCGCCTCCAGGCGTGGGGCCTCCTCCGGCTGGAGGTGGACGGCGACGTGGGTGCCCCTGAAGGTGCGGGCGGTCACCGTGCAGCGCAGGCCCGTGTCAGCGGGCACCAGGCGCACTCCGGCGGGGCGTACGAGCAGCGTGCGCGTCCCGTGCGGGGCGCCCTCCGGCACCGGCACCTTGCCCCACGGCGTGTCCGCGGCCTCCGCCCCGACCGTCGCCTCGACCACGTTCTCGAAGCCGAGGAAACGGGCGACGAACGCGTCGGCGGGCCGTTGCCACACCTCGAGGGGCGTCCCGGACTGGGCGATCCGTCCGTCCCGCATCACCACGACCCGGTCGGCCAGCGCGAAGGCCTCCCCCTGGTCGTGCGTCACCGCGAGCACGGTGGTGCCCAACCGGCCGAACAGTTCCTTCAGTTCGACGACCAGCCGCTCCCGCAGCGACCGGTCGAGCTGTCCGAGCGGCTCGTCCAGCATCAGCAGCCGGGGGCTCGGCGCCAGGGCCCGGGCCAGCGCCACCCGCTGCTGCTCCCCGCCGGACAGCGCGGCGACGGCCCGGCGGCCCGCCCCCGGCAGCCCCACGAGGTCCAGCAACTCCCGCACGCGCTCGGTCTGTTGACGCTTCGGCTCGCCATGCATCCGCAGCCCGAAGGCCACATTGCCGCCCACGTCCCGCTGCGGGAACAGCTGGTGATCCTGGAACATCAGCCCGACGCCCCGCTTGTGCGCGGGCACGCCCGCCTGGTCGCGCCCGTCGAGCACCACCCGCCCGGAGTCCAGGGGTTGCAGCCCGGCCACCGCCCGCAGCAGGGTCGACTTGCCGCTGCCGCTGGGGCCGAGCACACACACGACCTCGTGCTCGGCGACCTCCAGATCGACGGCGTCCAGCACGGCACGCCCTCCGAAGCGAACCGTCGCCCCCCGCAGAGCCAGCAGCATCAGAACTCCCCCGTCCGGTCCGTGCGGAGCCTCTCCAGCACCAGCAGGGCCACGGCGCACACCACCATCAGAATCGTCGAAAGGGCCATCGCCTGACCGTAGTTGAGGTCCCCGGGCCGCCCCAGCAGCCGGGCCACGGCCACCGGCAGCGTCGGCCGGTCGGGCCGTGCGATGAACACCGTCGCGCCGAACTCCCCGAGCGACACGGCGAAGGCGAACCCGGCCGCGATCAGCAGCGCCCGCCGCACCATCGGCAGGTCCACCTCCCGCCACACCCGCCAGGGCGAGGCCCCGAGCACGGAAGCCGCCTCCCGCAGCCGCACGTCCACCGCCCGCAGCACGGGCAGCATGGTCCGCACCACGAACGGCACCCCGACCAGCGCCTGCGCGAGCGGCACCAGGATCCAGGAGGACCTGAGGTCCAGCGGCGGCTCGTCGAGGGAGATCAGGAACCCGAAGCCGACGGTCACCGCGGACACCCCGAGCGGCAGCATCAGCAGCGCGTCGAAGCCTCGCACGAACCGCCCGGCGTCCCGGCGGGTGAGCGCGACCGCGGCGAGACCGCCGATCACCACGGCGATGAGCGTGGCGGCGACGGCGTACGACAGGCTGTTGCCGATCGCCTCGATCGGCGGGACCAGGAACACTCCCCCGTCCTCGCGGGTCAGCGCCCGGTAGTAGCCGAAGTCCGGCGCATCCAGAGACCGCTGCACCAGCACGGCCAGCGGGAGCACGAGCAGCAAGGCGACGGTGCCGAGCACCCCGCCGAGCATCGCCCACTGCCCCGCGCCACGGGGCCGGCGCGCGGTCGCGGACGCGTCCACCAGCCGCAGCGCGGTCTCCCGCCGTCGCACGGTCCAGGCGTGCACCGCGAGGATCGCGCCCACCGCCACGAACTGGATCATGGTCAGCACGGCCGCGGTGGACAGGTCGAAGATCTCGGACGTCTGCCGGTAGATCTCCACCTCCAGGGTGGAGAAGGTGGGCCCGCCGAGGATCTGCACAACGCCGAAGGAGGTGAAGGTGAACAGGAAGACCATGAGCGCGGCGGCGGCCACGGCCGGGGCGAGCGCGGGCAGGGTGACCTGCCGCCAGGCCTTCAGCGGGGACGCCCCGAGCATCCGTGCGGCCTCCTCCTGCCGGGGGTCGAGCTGCGCCCAGAGCCCTCCGACGGTGCGGACGACGACCGCGTAGTTGAAGAAGACGTGCGCGAGCAGGATCGCCCACACCGTGGTGTCCAGACGTACGCCCCACAGCTCGTCGAGCAGCCCGCCCCGCCCGACCAGCGCCAGGAACGCCGTACCGACGACGACCGTCGGCAGCACGAACGGGACGGTGACGACCGCCCTCAGGACCTGCTTGCCGGGGAAGTCGAAGCGCGCGAAGACGTACGCGCCGGGGAGCGCGACGAGCAACGTGAGCGCGGTGGAGACCACCGCCTGCCAGGTGGTGAACCACAGGACGTGCCGGACGTCGGACTGCGCCAGCACGTCCCCGATCCGCCCGAGGTGCCAGGTCCCGTCGGCCTTCAGGCCGCGCGCGACGATCGCGGCGACGGGATAGGCGAAGAAGACCGCGAAGAACGCGACGGGCACGGCCAGCAGACCGAACCGCGCCGCCGCGCCCCGCCGCCGAACGGCTACTTCAGTACGAGTGAGGTCCACGACTTGACCCACTGGTCGCGGTGGTCGGCGATCTTCGCCGCGTCCATGGTCTCGGGGTCCTTCGCCTGCGGCCCGTACTTCACGAACTCCGGGGGCACCTGGGCGCCCTCGCGTACCGGGTACACGAACATGTTCATGGGCATGTCCTGCTGGAACCGCTCGGTGAGCAGGAAGTCCAGGAACGCCTTGCCGCCCTTGGTGTTCTTCGCGTTGCTGAGCAGCCCCGCGTACTCGACCTGCCGGAAGCAGGTGCCCTCGGCGACCCCGGTCGGCGCCGTGCTCGGCTTCGGGTCGGCGAAGACGACCTCGGCGGGCGGCGAGGAGGCGTAGGACACGACGAGCGGCCGGTCGCCCTTGGCCTTCTTGCCGCCGGCCGAGCCGGAGAACTCCTCGTTGTAGGCCTGCTCCCAGCCGTCGACGACCTTCACACCGTTGGCCTTGAGCTTCTTCCAGTAGCTCTCCCAGCCGTCGTCGCCGTACTTGGCGGCCGTGCCGAGCAGGAAGCCGAGCCCGGGTGAGGAGGCGGAGGCGTTCTCGGTCACGAGCAGGTTCTTGTACTGCGGCTTGATCAGGTCGTCGAAGGTGCGCGGCGGCCGCAGCTTGTGGTCGGCGAAGTACTTCTTGTCGTAGTTGACGCAGATGTCGCCGGTGTCGATGGGCGTGACCCGGTGCTGCTCCTGGTCGACGCGGTACTCGGCCTTGATCCGGTCCGCACCCTTGGGCGCGTAGGACTGGAAGAGGCCGTTGTCGAGGGCGCGGGACAGCAGGGTGTTGTCGACGCCGAAGAAGACGTCGCCCTGCGGGTTGTCCTTGGTCAGGATGGCCTTGTTGACGGCCTGCCCGGCGTCGCCGTCCTTCAGGAAGTCGACCTTGTAACCGGACTGCTTCTCGAAGGCCGCGATGACGTCCTTGGACGCGGCCCACGAGTCGTGGCTGACGAGCGTCACGGTCTTGGAGTCGCCGGACCCCTGACCGCCGTCGGACGACCCGCACGCGGCGAGTGTGCCGGCCATGCCGAGCCCGACGACCGCCGCCGTCAGCCGCTTTGCGTTGATGCTCACTGGATTCCTCCTGGAGTGACCAGGAGAAGACGCGGCCCTGCCCGGGACTTCCGGGGTCCCGGGCAGGGCGCAACAGCTCGAGTGGTGACCGATCTCCCTACCCAGAATGACCTGGGCCAGGTTCGGAGGGTCTGCGGCCGTGTGCCGCACTCTCAGCGCTGTGGCGCTCCCCTGTCGGAATATGCAGATGTCGAATACGAGGGTGTGCTTACGACGGTCAGACTACCGTTCGGTGGCCGCCAGCTGACCACACGCCCCGTCGATCTCCTGACCACGGGTGTCCCGGACCGTCACCGGCACACCATGGGCGGCGATGGCCTCCACGAACGCCTTCTCGTCCTCGGGCCGGGAAGCCGTCCACTTCGACCCGGGCGTCGGGTTCAGCGGGATCAGGTTGACGTGCACCGGCCTGCCCTTGAGCATCCGGCCGAGCCGGTCACCACGCCACGCCTGGTCGTTGATGTCCCTGATCAGCGCGTACTCGATGGACAGCCGCCGGCCGGACTTGGCGCTGTACTCGAAGCCGGCGTCCAGCACCTCGCGGACCTTCCAGCGCGTGTTCACCGGCACGAGGGTGTCGCGCAGCTCGTCGTCGGGGGCGTGCAGCGAGATGGCGAGGCGGCACTTGAAGCCCTCGTCGGAGAACCGGTGGATGGCCGGCACGAGCCCGACCGTCGAGACGGTGATGCCGCGCTGCGAGAGGCCCACCCCGTCGGGCTCGGGGTCGGTGAGCCGCCGGATGGCGCCGGCGACCCGGTTGTAGTTGGCGAGCGGCTCACCCATGCCCATGAAGACGATGTTGCTGAGCCGCGCGGGACCGCCGGGGACCTCCCCGTCCCGCAGGGCCCGCATGCCGTCCACGATCTGGTGCACGATCTCGGCGGTGGACAGATTCCGGTCCAGACCGGCCTGCCCGGTCGCACAGAACGGGCAGTTCATCCCGCATCCGGCCTGCGAGCTGATGCACATGGTCACGCGGTCCGGGTAACGCATCAGCACGGACTCGACGAGTGTCCCGTCGAACAGCCGCCACAGCGTCTTGCGGGTGGTGCCCTGGTCGGTCGACAGATGCCGCACGACGGTCATCAGCTCGGGCAGCAGCGCTTCCTGCAGCCGCCCACGAGCACCGGCCGGAATGTCGGTCCACTGCTCCGGATCATGCGCGTACCGCGCGAAGTAGTGCTGCGAGAGCTGCTTGGCACGAAACGGCTTCTCCCCGACAGCGGCAACGGCCTCCTTGCGCTCGGCAGGAGTGAGATCGGCGAGATGCCGCGGCGGCTTCTTGGCTCCGCGCGGGGCGACGAAAGTGAGTTCTCCGGGCTTAGGCATGGCTGTACCAGTGTCGCAGATCGATTCATGTGACCCGCGGCCCCGGCCGGCGGAACCGAGTGTTCCTGCCCATACCGCAGGGCACGCGCGAGGGATGACGTCCTTCTACGCGGCATCGGTGCAGCTGGCGGAAAAGTGGCAGGGCCCCCCGTGGTTCAAGTGGGCCTTCCTCGGAGTGTGGGCCCTGTGCGGGGTGTTCGTCTTGTTCAAGCTGCGCCAGAACGGCTGGAAGTTCCCCCGGCGGCGCTGAGCGGAGCCGTCGGAGCCGCCGAGGGCGAAGCGCGTTACCCGCCCGTGTGCTCCAGCCGGTCCTTGAGGAGCTGCTCGTTGCGCGGGAGTTCCTTGCGGACCTGGGGGCGTACGACGAGCGGGACCATGACCTTGCCCATGCCGTGGCCCTCGAAGTGCATGTCGATCGTGACGTGCGAGCGGCGGCCCTGGTCGTAGGGTTCGACCTCTCCGTGCACGTGGGCACGGACGGGGCCGTCGACGCCGCGCATGCCCCAGCTGCGGGGCGGGTCGTACTCGGTGACCTCCATGGTCATCGGCATGACGCGGCGGCCGACGTGCCGGGTCACGCGGACCTTGGTGCCGACGCCGACGGGCCCCTCGTCGAGACGCTCCGCGGACACGGCGCTCAGCTGCCACTCCGGCATGCGCGAAGCGTCCATGACGTACTGGTAGACCTCCTCAGGCCGGCAGTCGACGTCGATGCTCTCTCGGATGATGGCCATGATGGCCTCCTTTGGGAGGTACATCTGCATCGTCCCACTTCGGCCCCGCGGGCGTCTTCCCGAGACGGCAGCGAGCCCCCGCCCGGCAGGGCAGGGGCTCGCCGACAGAGATCGCCTCAGCCGGACCCGACGAACAGCACGAGCAGCAGCCACACCACCGGAGCCGTGGGCAGCAGCGAGTCGAGCCGGTCCATGATGCCGCCGTGGCCCGGCAGCAGCGTGCCCATGTCCTTGATACCGAGGTCCCGCTTGATCATGGACTCGCCGAGGTCGCCGAGCGTGGCGGTGACCGCGACCGCGAGGCCCAGCACCAGACCCTGCCACCAGGCACCGTCGTCGATGAGGAACTGCGTGCACAGCGCCCCCGCGACCATGGCGAAGGAGACCGCGCCGAGCAGGCCCTCGCGGGTCTTGCCGGGGCTGATGCGCGGGGCGAGCTTGTGCCGGCCGAACCGCCAGCCGACGGCGTAGGCCCCGGTGTCGCTGACGACCGTGAGCAGCAGGAAGGTGAGCACCCGCTGCGGCCCGTCGTCCGCGGTCAGCATCATCGCCACGAACGTCGCGAGGAACGGCACGTAGAACGCCGCGAAGACGCCCGCGGTGACATCCCTCAGGTAGCCCTCGGGCGGTTCCGTCATGCGCCAGACCAGGACGGCCAGCGCCGTGAGCGCCATCGCCACCCACGCACCCTCGGCACCCCGGACGTACCCGGCGACGACCATCGCGGCACCGCCGAGCGCGAGCGGCACGAGGGGCGCCCGGATGCCCTTGCGTTCCTCCAGCCGCTTGGTCAGCTCCCACAGGCCCACCACGACGGCCACCGCTACGACGCCGACGAAGACGGCCTTGACGACGAACAGCGACGCGACGATCACCGCACCGAGCCCGACGCCGACCCCTATCGCGGCACTCAGGTCGCGACCCGCGCTCTTCTTCGGCGGCTTGGGCGCCGGCTGCGAGGCGTCGGGCATGGGCTCCGGATTCGTGTCGTTTCGGACCGGTGGGCCGCTCAGTCGAGCAGCCCCCCGGTCGTCATCCTGGTTTCCGCCGAATTCGGTCACGTCGGGCACGATGGGCATGGGGCGAGTCTGAGGCGCTTCATACGCATCGTATGCGGGGCCCGCCGGGGCGGCCCCCTGGACGTGCCCGTGGCCTGAGCCCTGGACGTGCCCCTGACCATGCCCTTGGTCGGTGGGCCCCCAGTACCCGGCCTGTGGCGGCGCCCCCCAGGAAGAGTCGTTCATCAGACCTCGAGCAGCTCCGCTTCCTTGTGCTTCAGGAGCTCGTCCACCTGCGCGACGTACTTCGCGGTGGTGTCGTCGAGCTCCTTCTCCGCACGGCGGCCCTCGTCCTCGCCGACCTCGCCGTCCTTGATCAGCTTGTCGATGGCGTCCTTGGCCTTGCGGCGCACGGAGCGGATGGAGACCTTGGCGTCCTCACCCTTGCTCTTGGCCACCTTGATGTACTCGCGGCGGCGCTCCTCGGTCAGCTCGGGGAACACCACCCGGATGATGTTGCCGTCGTTGCTCGGGTTGACGCCCAGGTCGGAGTCGCGGATGGCCTGCTCGATGTTGCGCAGCGCGCTCTTGTCGAACGGGGTCACCACGGCCATGCGCGGCTCGGGCACCGAGAACGAGGCCAGCTGGTTGATCGGGGTCGGCGCGCCGTAGTAGTCGGCCACGATCTTGTTGAACATCGCCGGGTGCGCACGGCCGGTGCGGATCGCGGCGAAGTCCTCCTTGGCGACCACGACGGCCTTCTCCATCTTCTCCTCGGCCTCGAGGAGGGTCTCTTCGATCACCACTTGCTCCTGCGTGTCTTGAGTAGGCCCGGCTGCGGTTCCATGTGGGGCGGCGGCCGGCTGCGTCGCGTCTTCTTCCTGCACGGTTCCCGACCGGCAGGACATTGTCCATCCCCCGGCCCGGCTCCGTCCCGTCCGTCCCCCGGACGGGGTTGTTCCCGGGAGGTCAGTCCCGGCTGCCGGGGTCCCCCACCAGCGTGCCGATCTTCTCACCCTTGACGGCGCGTGCGATGTTGCCCTCCGCCAGCAGCTCGAAGACCACGATCGGGAGCTTGTTGTCGCGGCACAGCGTCACGGCCGTGGCGTCGGCGACCTTCAGATCGCGCGTGATCACTTCGCCGTAGCCGAGGTGGTCGAACTTCACCGCGTCCGGGTTGGTCTTGGGGTCGGAGTCGTAGACCCCGTCCACACCGTTCTTGCCCATCAGCAGTGCCTCGGCGTCGATCTCCAGGGCGCGCTGGGCGGCGGTGGTGTCGGTGGAGAAGTACGGCATGCCCATCCCGGCGCCGAAGATGACCACGCGGCCCTTCTCCAGGTGCCGTACGGCGCGCAGCGGGATGTACGGCTCGGCGACCTGGCCCATGGTGATGGCGGTCTGCACCCGGCAGTCCACGCCCACCTTCTCCAGGAAGTCCTGGAGGGCGAGGCAGTTCATGACCGTGCCGAGCATGCCCATGTAGTCGGAGCGGGCCCGGTCCATGCCGCGCTGCTGGAGTTCGGCACCGCGGAAGAAGTTGCCTCCGCCGATGACGACCGCGATCTGCGCACCGTCACGCACGACGGCAGCGATCTCGCGGGCGATCTTGTGCACCACGTCGGGGTCGACGCCAAGGCCGCCGCCACCGGAGAAGGCCTCTCCGGACAGCTTCAGCAGAAACCGGCCGCGTACTTTGCCGTCGTCGCTCTTCTGGGCCTTGGTGGTCATGGGGGATCCCGCCTCTTTCACGTGTTGCACATACCAAGAAGGCCATTGCCGGTGGGGCGTGTTTCGCATCCCATGCGGCAATGGCCTCCTCGTCAGATCTGATGTCGTCCGCCACTCATGTGACGGCGTACGCGGACGACTGCTGTCGACCCTATCGGGGCCGGGCGTCGAGCGCGGTACGGACTCAGATGCCGACCTTGATGCGCGTGAAGCGCTTCAGGGTGACACCGGCCTCGTCCAGGACCTTCTGGACGGACTTCTTGTTGTCGAGCGCGTACGGCTGGCCGAGCAGCGTGGCGTCCTTGAAGAAGCCGTTGAGGCGACCCTCGACGATCTTCGGCAGGGCGGCCTCGGGCTTGCCCTCGGCGCGGGTGGTCTCCTCGGCGACGCGGCGCTCGGACTCGACGACCTCGGCCGGCACGTCTTCCTTGGAGAGGTACTTCGGCGCGAAGGCGGCGATGTGCTGGGCGACGCCCTTGGCGATCTCAGCGTTCGGCTTGTCCAGCTCGACGAGGACACCGATCTGCGGGGGCAGGTCGGGCATCGTGCGGTGCATGTACGCCGTCACGTAGCCGTCGGCGTACTGCGCGAAGCGGTCCAGGACGATCTTCTCGCCCAGGTTGGCGTTGGCCTCGTCCACGAACGCCTGGACGGTCTTGCCGGCCTCGATCTCGGAGGCGAGCAGGGCCTCGAGGTCGGCCGGGGAGGTCTTGGCGACGTGCTCGGCGATGGTCTTGGCCACGGCCTGGAACTTGTCACCCTTGGCGACGAAGTCCGTCTCGCACTTCAGCTCGACCAGGACACCGGAGGAGTTGTCGTCGGCGATGATCGAGACGACGGCACCGTTCTCGGCGGAGCGGCCCTCGCGCTTGGCGACGCCCTTCTGGCCCTTGATGCGGAGCGCCTCGACGGCCTTCTCGACGTTGCCCTCGGCCTCGTCCAGCGCCTTCTTGCAGTCCATCATGCCGGCGCCCGTGAGCTCACGGAGCTTCTTGACGTCGGCGGCGGTGTAGTTCGCCATGAGTCTGTGAATCTCTCTCGAAGTCTGGAAGATCGAAGATCTGCGGATGCGGATGCGCCCCATGGAGCCGGAAGGCGCTGTCCTTCCGCTGACCTACGGGTGAACGGCGGGAGCGGACTTCACCGCGCCGAAGGCGCTGGTGGATGCGATACCGCTCCCGCCGTCAACTCGGACTGACGGGTCAGGCCTGCTCGGCCTCGGCCGGCTTCTCACCCTCGGCGGCCGGAGCAGCCTCGGCGGCCGGAGCAGCCTCAGCCTCAGCCTCGGCGGCGGGGGCGGCCTCGGCAGCCGGAGCGGCCTCAGCGGCGGGGGCAGCCTCGTCGGCCTTCTTCTCGCCCTCGAGCAGGTCGCGCTCCCACTCGGCCAGCGGCTCGCCCGCGGCCTTCTCGCCCTTGCCCTCGGTGGCGACACCGGAGCGGGAGATGAGGCCCTCGGCGACCGCGTCCGCGATCACACGGGTGAGCAGCGTGACGGAGCGGATCGCGTCGTCGTTGCCCGGGATCTTGTAGTCGACCTCGTCGGGGTCGCAGTTGGTGTCGAGGATCGCGACGACCGGGATGTTCAGCTTCCGGGCCTCACCAACGGCGATGTGCTCCTTCTTGGTGTCCACGATCCAGACGGCGCTGGGCACCTTCTGCATCTCGCGGATACCACCGAGGGTCTTCTCCAGCTTGGCCTTCTCGCGCGAGAGCACGAGAAGCTCCTTCTTGGTCAGACCGGACGCGGCGACGTCCTCGAAGTCGATCTGCTCGAGCTCCTTGAGGCGCTGCAGACGCTTGTAGACGGTCGAGAAGTTGGTGAGCATGCCGCCCAGCCAGCGCTGGTTGACGTAGGGCATGCCGACGCGGGTGGCCTGCTCGGCGATGGCCTCCTGCGCCTGCTTCTTCGTGCCGACGAACATGACCGTGCCGCCGTGGGCGACGGTCTCCTTGACGAACTCGTAGGCGCGGTCGATGTACGACAGCGACTGGAGCAGGTCGATGATGTAGATGCCGTTGCGCTCCGTGAAGATGAAGCGCTTCATCTTCGGGTTCCAACGACGGGTCTGGTGACCGAAGTGGACGCCGCTCTCCAGCAGCTCCCGCATCGTGACGACGGCCATGGCCGTATCTCCTTGAAGTTCTCGGTTGTGCCGCGGATGCCGGACGGCTTCCGCGCCTGACGCCCACTGCGCGCCGTTCCACGAGGGACCGAGGGGCGCTGACACGGGCCCTTTGCCGGGGTTCGTGTCGGGGCGTGCGAAGTCGACCCGATGGCTCGGGTCGCCACCAGAAGTGTACGGGACCCGCGGGGTGCCGGGTGACGCCGTTGTCCACAACCGGGCGGCGGTCCACAGCGGCGAGCGGTGATGGCGGCGCTCCGGGACGCTTTCCGCATGCGAGCGAACCGATGTGTGCGTGTCTGTACGCGCCTGATCCTGCTGCTGATCGTCACGGTGACGGCCCTGCTGGCGCCGCCGCCACCGCTGTTCGCGGCGGATGCGCCCCCCGCGGGCGCCACCGTGCCGGCGATCGGCCGCACCTGGCCCGTCGGTCTGCGCCCGACGGTCCTGCGGGGCTGGGAACCCCCGGCGACGGTCTACGGGCCCGGCCACCGGGGCGTGGACCTGGCGGCGACTCCTGGAACACCGGTTCGGGCGGTGACCGCGGGCCGGGTCTCCTTCGCGGGCCGGGTGGCGGGCAAGGGCGTCGTCTCGGTGGACCTCACGGGAACGGGCGACTCGCCCCTGCGCACGACCTACGAACCGGTGACGGCCTCGGTCGAGGAGGGCGAGGAGGTGGAACCGGGCGAGGTCCTCGGCACGGTGGACCCGGGCGGCTCGCACTGCACGGCCCCCTGCGTGCACTGGGGCCTGCGCCGCGGCGAGACCTACCTGAACCCGCTGTCGCTCCTGCCGCCGTGGCTCCTGCACCGGGGCCCGTCGAGGCTGCTGCCGCTCGCATAGCCGCGGGCCCGCGCGCCGCCCGGTCGCCGTACGGGTGGGCACAGCGGCACCCGGCTCCCCGGGCCGCCAAACGCCCCGGCCCCGGTCCCGGCGCCTTCAGCCCCGCACGCCCCGCAGGGCCATGGAAACAGCCGCGTCGGTGATGGCGGCCGGCTCCTCCGCGGCCCCGAGCTCGATCCTCCGCACGGCCGCGTCCACAACGCCCTGCAGCAGCATCGCCGCCAGCCGGGGCTCCGCGTGCCCCAACTCGGCCAGCGCCTCGACGATCATCGCGACCAGCCCGCCGTGCGCCGCCCGGATCTTCTCCCGCGCCCCCGCGTCGAGCTCACTCGCGGAGATCGCGACCACGGCCCGGTGCCGCCGGTCCCCGACCAGCTCCAGCTGCCGGCGCACATACGCCTCGACCTTGGCCTCGGCCGTCCCGGCCCGCTCCATCGCCGCCGACACGTCCGCCGCCCAGACCGGGAAGTCGGCCTCGCACAGCTCCTCGACGACGGCCGCCCGAGACCGGAAGTACTCGTAGACCGACGAGCGCGCGAGGCCTGTCCGCTCGGCGAGGGCCGGGAAGGTCAGCGCCTCCGTACCGCCCTCGGACAACAAGGAACGAGCCGCGTCCAGCAGGGCGGCTCGCTGCATCGACCGGTGCTCGGCCACGGAGGCCGCTCGAATCCTTGGCACGTCAACACTCTACGGACGCGTCCCGCCGGACGGGAGTGGTTGATGCCGACCCGACGACATCCGGCCAGGTCAGCGGCCGAAGCTCGCCAGTTTCGCTCTGAGCTGCAGCACCGATTTGGTGTGGATCTGGCTGACCCGGCTCTCGGTCACGCCCAGGACGTTCCCGATCTCGGCCAGGGTGAGGCCCTCGTAGTAGTAGAGCGTGACCACGGTCTTCTCCCGGTCGGGCAGGGTGTTGATGGCCCGTGCCAGAAACCTCCGCAGTTCCCGGTCCTCGGCGACCTCGACGGGGTTGTCGGCGGCGGTGTCCTCCAGCGTGTCCATCACGCTGAGCCCGTCTCCGCCCTCACCGCCCCCGTGCAGCAGCTCTTCCAGGGCCACCACGTTGGCCAGCGACAACTGACTGAACACCGCGTGGAGTTCCTCGACGGCGATGCCCATCTCGGAGGCCACCTCGCCCTCGGTCGGCGTCCGCCGCAGGCGTGCCTCCAGCGTGGCGTACGCCCGCTCCACATTGCGTGCCTTCTGCCGCACCGAGCGGGGGATCCAGTCCAGCGCCCGCAGTTCGTCGATCATCGCGCCGCGGATGCGGGTGATCGCGTACGTCTCGAACTTGATCTCCCGCTCGATGTCGAACTTCTCGATGGCGTCGATCAGCCCGAACACCCCGGACGAGACGAAGTCCGCCTGCTCGACGTTGGACGGCAGGCCCACACTGACCCGTCCCGCGACGTACTTCACGAGGGGCGAGTAGTGCAGGATCAGTTGCTCCCGCAGCCGCTCGTCCCCCGTCGCCTTGTACGACCGCCACAGCTCGTCGAGCGTCGAGGGAGCGGGCGGCCGCACGCTGCCACCGTCACGGGCGGCTGGGGGGATCGCCGCCCGGTCGGACCCGGAGGTGTGCTGGGGCATTCGTCGCCTTGTGCCGTTCTGCTGCGGAGGGGTGCTGCTGGGGTGAGCTGTCTGTCTGATGTCGAGTTGCCTGTCCGTGTCGGGATCCTCGTGAGCGTAGCGTGACTGCGGTGTCGCGGTGCGCGAAGGGCGGAGCCCGAGGTGGGCGCAGATACGTTCCGGGGGACGCCCTACCGAGGCGGCGCGGTCGCTCGGTGTGATCACCGGAGAAGCTCAACTGGGCGCATTTCCAAGGGTTCTCGGGGTTCCCCCGGACGGCCGAACGCGGATGGTCAACACGGTCCGTGACGATCCCGGACCGACATCACCGCCTGGCGTGTCAACTTCCAGCCGTCGCCGTGTCGTTCGACGTAACCGAGTGCTCGGAGTTCGTACAGTCTCGCGATCGCGTCGTCCTGTGCGGTCTGGGCGGAGCGGGCGATCTCGTCCGGCCGGGCCGTCCCGCGCCCCGGCAGCGCGGCGAGCACCTGCCGGGTGGCCGGTTCCAGCAGGTCGCGGGGCAGGACCGGGCCGCGCCGGTCGGGCGCCAGCTCCCCGATGTCACCGACCAGTTCGACGACGTCCGCGACGTCGGTGACCAGGGCGGCCTCCCCCCGCAGCAGCTCGTGCACTCCGGCGGAGAGTCCGCTGGTGGCCGGGCCCGGGACGCCCATCGTGTGCCGGCCGAGGCGCTGCGCCGCCCGCGCGGTGACCAGGGAGCCGCTGCGGTGGGCGGCCTCGACGACCACGGTGCCGCGGGTGAGCGCCGCGATCACTCTGTTCCGCAGGATGAACCGGCTCGGCGTCGGGTGGTCGCCGGGCGGCAACTCGCCGACGACCAGTCCCTGTTCCGCGATCCTGCTGATCAACTGGGTGTGGCCGCGGGGGTAGGGCCGGTCGACGCCGCAGGCGAGGACGGCGACGGTGGCGCCACCGGCCCCCAGCGCTCCGCGGTGGGCTGCGCCGTCGACTCCATAGGCGCCGCCGGACACCACCACCCAGCCCTGTTCGGCGAGGCCGGCGGCGAGGGTCGCGGCCATGTGGGCCCCGTACTCGGTGCAGGCCCGGGCGCCGACCACGGCGACGGACTTCAGCGCCCACATGCGCAGACTGGGCCGCCCGCGCACCCAGAGCCCCAGGGGCCGGGCATCCCCGAGATCGTCGAGCTGCCCCGGCCACTCCGCTCCTCCGGGACACACGAACCGCACCCCGGCGGCCCGGGCGGCCTCCAGGTCCCGGTGCGGCCGGGCGGCCTCGGCCCTGGCCACCATCCCGGCCCACCGCTTGGCGCTCACCCCCGGAGGCGTGGCCCCGCCCTCCCTCAGCCGCCGCACCACTCCCCCGACCCCGGACTCCCGCACCCACCGCCCGCCGATCTCGTCACCGGGCTCGATGACCCGGGTGAGCAGGACACGGCCGAGCAGGTCGTCGTCCGGTTCGCCGGCGGCGTTCACGTCAGCGCCCCGATGGCCATGGGGACGCCTCGCGGTACTCCGGTGCGCAGCTGGAGCGCGAGGGCGACGTCCGTCGCGTCGGGCCGGTCGTGGCCGACGAGGTCGGCGACGGTCCAGGCCACGCGCAGGACGCGGTCGAGTCCGCGGGCGGTCAGGACGCCGCGTTCCAGGCTCCGCTCGGCCTCGTCCATCGCGCCGGGCACCGCGTACCAGCGGCTGCGCAGCTCACGGCCGGGCACCTCGCTGTTCGTGCACCAAGGGGTCCCGGCGAGGCGCTCGGCAGCCCGTTGCCGGGCCGCCCGCACCCGGTCGGCGACCGTCGCGGTCGACTCGCCCCTGGCGCCGGAGGCGGTCAGCTCGGTGCGGGTGACGCGGTCCACCTCGACGCGCAGATCGACCCGGTCGAGCAGCGGGCCGGACAGCCTGGCCTGGTAGCGGCGGATCGCCGAGGGTGGACACTCGCACAGGTCGTCCCGCTGCGAGAACCGGCCGCACGGGCAGGGGTTGGCCGCGAGGACCATCAGGAACTTCGCCGGGAAGCGCACGACACCCGCACTGCGCGCGATCACGACATGGCCCGCCTCCAGCGGCTGTCGCAGGGCGTCCAGCGCATGGCTGCTGAATTCCGGCGTCTCGTCCAGGAACAACACGCCGCGGTGAGACAGCGACACCGCCCCGGGCCGGGCGATGCCCGGGCCGCCGCCGACGAGTGCCTGCATCGTGGCCGAGTGGTGGGGGGCGCAGTAGGGGGCGACGTCGATCAACGGCTTGCCCGGCGGCAGCAGCCCGGCCACCGAGTGGACCGCGGTGACCTCCAGTGACTCCTGCCGGCCGAGCCGGGGCAGGATGGCCGGCAGCCGCTCCGCGAGCATCGTCTTGCCGGCGCCGGGCGGCCCTTCGAGGAAGAGGTGGTGCCCACCCGCCGCGGCCACCTCCACCGCCGTGCGCGCCGACGTCTGCCCGACGACGTCCGCCAAGTCGTGACCGTGGTCGTGCTGGGCCGCACCGAGGCTGTGCATGCCCGTGGCCGCGCCCGTGCCCGGGACCCGGAGACCGGCGAGGAGCGGGTCCGGGCGGCCCAGCTCGTCCTGTTCCTCGTCGGGCAGGGGTTCGTCCGCCAGGACGGCGATCAGCTGCCGCAGACTGCGCACGCCCAGCACCGACACCCCGGGCACGAGGGAGGCCTCGGCGGCGGCACACTCCGGCACCACCACCTGCTCATACCCCGCGTCGGCCGCCGCCAGCACCGCCGGCAGCACTCCCCGCACCGGCCGCACCCGCCCGTCCAGCCCGAGCTCGCCGATCATCACGATGTCGGCGAGGACCCGCGGGTCGATTCGCTCCGCCGCACCGAGGACCGCCGCCGCGACGGCCAGGTCGAAGCCGCTGCCGGACTTCGGCACCGAGGCCGGACTCAGGCCGACCGTGAGCTTCTTCTGGGGCCAGGCCGCGCCCGAGTTGACGACCGCGGCGCGCACCCGGTCCCGGCTCTCCGTGAGGCTCTTGTCGGGCAGCCCCACCAGCGTGAACGCCGCGACGCCGGGTTCGAGGTCGGCCTGGACCTCGACGACGACGCCCTCGACACCCACCAGGGCGACCGAACACGTACGGGCGAATGCCATTCAGGCCACCCCCCGCACGTGCTCGACCACGGCGGCGCCGCGGGCGGGCAGCAGCACACCGACCACGTCGATGCGGACCCCGCCGGGCGGGGCGCCCCCGTGTGTCTGGATCCACCGCTCCGCCAGATCCCGCAGCCGCTCCGCCTTCTGCGGGGTCACGGCCGCCATCGGGTGCTCGAAGGGGCTCTCCCTGCGGGTCTTCACCTCGCAGACGACCAGGACGTCCCCGTCCCTGGCCACGATGTCGATCTCGCCGGCGCGGCCGGAGCGCCAGTTGCGCTCCAGGACCGTCAGACCGGCCTCGGCCAGCCGCCGTGCGGCCAGGCTCTCCCCGTACCTGCCCATGGCGCTGCGGGCCAGATGTGCGTTCATGTCGGCACCACCTCCGGCGCCAACGATCACGCACCCGCCACCCCGAAGTGGATCTTGGTGGACAGCTCGGCGGCTGTGGACAACCTCGCCACCCACCCGGGTGACCGGATGCCGCGATGACGGGGCGGGCTCACCCGCTCGGCAGCTCCAGATCGCTCTTGTTCAGCTCCTCGATGTTCACGTCCTTGAACGTGAGGACCCGGACCTGCTTCACGAACCGCGCCGGCCGGTACATGTCCCACACCCAGGCGTCCGCCATGGAGACCTCGAAGAACACCTCACCCTGGACCGAGTGCACCTGCATCTCGTAGTCGTTGGTGAGGTAGAAGCGCCGCTCGGTCTCGATCACGTATTTGAACAGACCGACGACATCGCGGTACTCCCGGTAGAGCTTCAGCTCCATCTCGGTCTCGTACTTCTCGAGGTCCTCGGCGCTCATGGCATGTTCCCCTTCAGCCGTGCGATCCCCCCATTGTGCGCCAGTCCCGTGAGCCCCTAGACGATTTCCGGGTCAAGGATCACAGGCCTGGCCGGGGGACCTTCGTCGAGCAGCGTGCGCAGCAGCCCGGCGAGTCTGGTCGGATACACCGTCTCATGTGCCCGGCTCAGTTCCGGACACGTCCACCAGCGCGCTCCGGCGACACTGCGCCGTTCCAGCTCGGTCAGCCCGGCGGCGGCGACCGTCGTGCGGTCCGTGCGAGCCAGGTAGTACCACTCGTCCTGGTCCCAGCGGCGGCCCGCGAACGGGAAGGAGCACCTCCGCCGCCACAGCACCGGCCCGAGCTCCACCTCGGTGATGCCCGTCTCCTCGGCGAGTTCCCGCAGGGCGGCCTGTTCACGGGTCTCGTCGCCCTCCACTCCCCCGCCGGGCGTGAACCACCAGTCGTCGGCCGGATCGTCGGGCTCGTGTCCGTGCAGCAGGAGGATGCGGTCCTGCGGGTCGAGCAGCACGACCCGGGCGACCCTGCGCAGTCCGCCCCGGTAGGTGTCCTGGCCCGGCGTCACGGCCTCAGCGGACACCTGCGGGCTCCGAGCTCGCCCGCCGGGCCCGGGCGGCCGCGGTGCGCTTGGCGATGGGCCCGTAGGCGCCTCCGCCCAGGACGAGCACGGCGCCCGCGATCACGAGCAGAGTGATGGTGCGCAGCGGGCCGGGCGAGGAGAGGGCGCCGAGCGGCTCGAAGCCGGTGGGCCGCTCCAGCATGCCCTTCATGGGCCAGACGACGGTGTCGACGCGGGCGTCCACGGCGGAGCGGGCCACCGTGCCGCTGGCGGCGTCGGTCAGGTGGGCGGTGGAGTCCACGGAGTTGCCGCGCTCGTCGCCGAGCAGGAAGAGACGGCCCTTGGGGACGGTCACGGTCGGGAAGTTGCTCATCTCGGCCGGGGTGCCCTCGGGCAGGTACGTCTCGTCGATCTCCTTGCCGTTGACCTTCAGCTTGCCGTCCTGGCAGCAGGAGACCGTGTCACCGCCGACGGCGACCACGCGCTTGACCATCGGAGCGTTGGCCCAGGTCGCGTCCTTGAAGACGACGACGTCACCGCGGCGCACCTCGGAGCCGTCGACGCGCTGCGCCAGGATCCGGTCGCCGGCGTCGATCGTCGGGGTCATGGAGCTGGTGGGAACCGTGTACGGCCGGTAGACCACCGCTCCCCAGGCGAAACCGCCGAGGAACAGCACGAGGCCCAGCGCGACGGCCAGCCCGGACAACCGCTGTCCGGTCCGGCTGCCCACCGGGCCCGTGCTCGGGCCACCGCTGCGCGGGGCCGTGTGCGTCATGCTCTCGCCACCCATGGGTCCGCACCCTACCCGGGGGTACCGGCCGGGGTCAGCCCATGGCCGGGATCACTGCTTCCGGCGACGCCAGAGCACCACCGGCACCACACCCAGGAGCGCGATCCCCTGCGGCGCGACCGGAAGGCCACCGGCGGCCGGCTGGGCGTTGAGGCCGGCCTGGTCGAAGGTGTCCGGGACCGGCAGGGTGTCCCAGCGGTTGATCGGCCAGGCGACGACGACGGCGCGTCCGACGACGTCCTTCACCGGGACCATGCCGTGGTTCTTGTCGGCCTGGTTGTAGCGGGAGTCCCGCGAGTTCTGCCGGTGGTCGCCCATGACCCAGATGAAGCCCTCGGGGACCTTCACCTTGAACTGGCCGCCCTGGTCGTCCTGGCTGCACGGCGTGTTGCCGGCGTAGACGTACGACCGCTCGTCCAGCGCCTTGCCGTTGACCGTGAGCGGGCCGGTGCCCTTGCACTGGATCGTGTCGCCGCCGACGCCGATGACGCGCTTGATGAGGTCCTTCTCCTCGGCGGACGGCATGAGGCCGATCCAGCTGAGGAAGGTCTGCAGGGCGTTCGGGTCCGTGGTCGGCTCGCCCGCCAGCCAGTTGTCCGGGTCGTGGAAGACGACGACCTCGCCACGCTCGGGCTCGGACCCGAACCAGGGGGTGAGCTTGTCGACCAGGACCCGGTCACCCTGCTGGAGGGTGTTCTGCATCGAGTCGGAGGGGATGGAGAAGGCCTGCACCAGGAAGGTCTTGATCAGCAGCGCCAGTACCAGCGCGATACCGATCAGGATGGGCAGCTCCTTCCAGAAGGAGCGCGGCTTCTTCGGTGTCCGGGCCGTGCCGCCCGGCCCCTGGTCCTCGGCTGTCGTGTGCTCGCCCGTCACCCTGTCGTCCTCGGCTGCCCCGGAGTCATTCCCGGAGGTCACGGCGCTGTCCGCGGCCGGGACGGCGGATTCCGCGGGGCGTCCGCGATGCTCCTCGCCGTCGTGTCCGGACCGTGCGCCAACCGCCACATCCCCCACGCCAACTCCTCACTCTGTGCCGCTGCCTGCCGCCGATACGGCGCAGGCCCACCACTCCCATAACGAGCGGGAGTTCCGCAGGGGTCGGGAGCTGGATCGTTCCGTTCGAATCGTAGGGGCCAACCCTATGCGACAGTTCGGGAGCAGCGGTCGACCCGGTGGCCGAGTCGGACACGGAGGCGTACGTATTCGGTTCCTCCAGCGTGTTCCAGTGGCCGAAGGGCCAGGCGATCACCATGGCGCGGCCCACGACCTCGTCCTCGGAGACCGTGCCCCCGTAGTCGGTGTCCTGGTGCGCGCGGGAGTCCGCGGAGTTGTTCCGGTGGTCGCCCATGACCCACAACCGCCCCTGGGGGACGGTGATGTCGAACGGCGTGTCGGACGGGGCGGCGCCGGGATACAGGTAGTCCTCGATCAGCGGGACGCCGTTGACGGTCACGCGCCCTTGCGTGTCGCAGCACTTGACCCGGTCGCCGCCGACGCCGACTACCCGCTTGATGAGGTCCTTCTCGTTCTCGGAGGGCAGCAGGCCGATGAAGGTGAGCCCTTCCTTGACCTGCTTGACGACGATGGGGTCGGCCTTCTGCGTGGTGGGCTGCTCGTCCTTGAGCCAGCCTCCCGGGTCCTTGAACACGACGACGTCCCCGCGCTGCGGCTTCGAGCCGAACCACGGGGTGAGCTTGTCGACCAGGACGCGGTCGCCGATCTGGATCGTCTGCTCCATGGAGCCGGACGGGATGACGAAGGCCTGGACGAGGAACGTCTTCAGCACGAGCGCTATGAGGACGGCGACGCCCACGAGGAGCGGTATCTCCTTGACGGCACCGCGCCTGCGGCGCCGCTTGACCTTGCGCTGGAGCTTGCGGCGCTCGGCGCGCGTACGACCGCTGCCGGACGGGGCGGCGGCGCGTCGGGCGCCGGTGGGCAGCAGGTTCTCCGCGGGGCCCGCGGGGACGCCGCGCGGTTTGCCTCGGTTACCCATGGGCGCCCGCCCTCGCGGCCGCGGGCACGCGCGCGTAGGCGTCGGGGCGGTGCAGCCGGCCGGCGTGGCCGAAGGGCCAGACGATCCAGTCGGCGCGGCCGATCACCTCGCCGACGGGGATCATGCCGCCGCCGGGCGAGCCGAGGTGGTCGCGGGAGTCGCTGGAGTCGCCGCGGTGGTCGCCGAGGACGAACAGGGTGCCGTCGGGCACGACGACGTCGAAGGGCACCGCGGACGGGCTGTCGCCGGGATACAGGAAGCCCGACTCGTCGACCGGCCGGCCGTTCACCTGGATCCTCCCCTCGCTGTCGCAGCAGACCACGTGGTCTCCCCCCACGCCGACAACGCGTTTGATGTAGTCCGCGTGCCCGAAGTACCCGGTCCCGTCGAACACGACGATGTCTCCCCGCTGCGGCGCGGCATCGAAACGGTACGCCAACCTATTTACGAGAACCCGGTCCCCGATCCTCAATCCCTGTTCCATGGATCCGCTGGGGATCTGGAACGGGCGCAGCACGAACGTGCTGAGCAGCAGCAGGAACAGCAGGCAGAGCAGCGGGGTGAGAGTGATGCGGCCGCCCGGGACCCAGGAGCTGATCCGCGCCACCAACGCGAAACGCGACCGGTCCTCCGGCCCTGCGGCTTCCGAGGTCGTCGCCTCGGAACCGGAAGGGCGGGAGGAGCGGTCGCGCTCCGTCGGCTGTGCTTCGGTGTCCATCGGAGCCAGATGCTATCCGGCCCCGACGCGAACCCCGGAGAGCGCTCAGCTCTCGCGCTTCTCCTTGATCTTCGCGGCCTTGCCGCGCAGCTCGCGCAGGTAGTACAGCTTGGCGCGGCGGACGTCACCCTTGGTGACGAGCTCGATCTTCTCCACGATCGGGGTGTGCACCGGGAAGGTGCGCTCGACGCCGACGGAGAAGGAGACCTTGCGGACCGTGAAGGTCTCGCGCACGCCGGAGCCCTGGCGGCGGATCACGACGCCCTTGAACTGCTGCACACGGGAGCGGTTGCCCTCGATGACGCGGACGTGCACGTTGACCGTGTCACCCGGGCGGAAGGCGGGGACGTCGCTGCGCAGCGACGCGGAGTCGACGGTGTCGAGCAGGTGAGACATTTCGTCTGCTTTCCTCGCTGATGCCACAGGTCATCAACGGAAACTAGGTCTTTCGGAAGGTGGGTTGCGCGGGTCGGGGCGGACGTCGTCTCCCCCTGTGGCAGGGGCGCACGCCGGACGGACGCACAACAGCTGGCTATTCTTCCACGCCCTCGGTCCTGCGCCAAAATCGGCCGTACGGCTCCCCCGCCGGGTCCGGCGCCCACCCCAGGATGGAGAGCATCTCGCGGTCCTTCTTGTCGAAGGCCTTGGGGTCGCAGCGCTCGATGAGGTCGGGCCGGTGGGCGGTGGTGCGCTTCAGTGCCTCGTCGCGGCGCCAGCGGGCGATCTTGCCGTGGTGGCCGCTGAGCAGCACGTCGGGGATGTCCCGGCCGCGCCACTCGGGGGGCTTGGTGTAGACGGGCCCCTCCAGCAGGTTCGCCATGGCGCCGGGCGCGAAGGAGTCGTCCCGGTGGGACTCGGCGTTGCCCAGGACGCCGGGCAGCAACCGCGCCACGGCCTCCGTGACGACGAGGACGGCCGCCTCGCCGCCGGCCAGGACGTAGTCGCCGATGGACACCTCGTAGACCGGCATCCGGGTCGCGTACTCGTCGATGACGCGGCGGTCGATGCCCTCGTAGCGGGCCGGCGTGAAGATCAGCCACGGGCGCTCGGAGAGGTGGACGGCGAGTTCCTGGGTGAAGGGGCGGCCGCTGGGCGTGGGCACGATGAGGGCGGGCGCCCGGGAGCCCGTCTCGTAGCCGTCGGCCAGGACGGAGTCCAGCGCGTCCCCCCACGGCTCGGTCTTCATGACCATGCCGGGGCCGCCGCCGTACGGGGTGTCGTCGACGGTGTTGTGGCGGTCGTAGGTCCAGGACCGCAGGTCGTGGACGTGCACGCCGAGCTGTCCCCGTGCGCGCGCCTTGCCGACGAGGGAGACGTTCAGGGGTTCCAGGTACTCGGGGAAGATCGTGACGACGTCGAGGCGCATTTACGGCTCTTCCCGGCTGGAGGCGATCTCGGCGCGGTCGTCGATCAACCCGGGCGGCGGGGTGATGACGGCCCTCTGCTCCTCCAGGTCGATCTCGGTGACGATCTCCTCGACGAAGGGGATCAGCACCTCGCTGCCGTCGGGGCGCTCCACGATGAACAGGTCCTGCGAGGGCAGGTGGGAGATCTCCGTGATCCGGCCGACCTCGGTGCCGTCCGCGGTGACGACGTCGAGGTCGATGAGCTGGTGGTCGTAGTACTCGTCCTCGTCCTCGGGACGTTCCTCCGGATCGACCTCGGCGATCAGGAGGGTGTTGCGCAGGGCCTCGGCGCCGCTGCGGTCGCTGACGCCTTCGAAGCGCAGCAGGAGGCGGCCGCTGTGGACGCGGCCCGTCTCGATGGTGAGCGGTCCCGTGGTGGCGGGATCGGTGGCGAGCACGGCACCGGGGGCGAGCCTCAGCTCCGGCTCGTCGGTCCGTACCTCGACGGTGACCTCACCCTTGATGCCATGGGCACGGCCGATCCGTGCGACTACCAGCTGCACGTGTCCAAGTCTCCTGTCATACAGCGACGGGCCGGGGACGGCCCTCAGGCCCTCCCCGGCCCGAGCCGGTTGCGATAAGCGTCAGCGGACGTGGTCCACGTCGACGAGGTCGACGCGGACTCCGCGACCGCCGATGGCGCCCACGACGGTACGCAGGGCGCGTGCGGTGCGGCCGTTGCGGCCGATCACCTTGCCGAGGTCGTCCGGGTGGACCCGGACCTCGAGCACGCGACCGCGGCGCAGGTTGCGCGAGGCGACCTGCACATCGTCAGGGTTGTCGACGATGCCCTTCACGAGGTGCTCGAGAGCCTCCTCGAGCATGCTCAGGCCTCGGTCGAAGCGGACTCGGCGTCGGCCTCGTCCTTCTTCTCAGCCTTCTTCTTCTGGGTGATCGCCTCACCCTTGCCCTCGTCGTCGCCGCCGATGGCCTCGAACGACGGACGCGCGGCCTTCTCCGGCTGCGTCAGCAGCGGAGCCGGGGCGGGCTCGCCCTTGAACTTCTGCCAGTCGCCGGTCTTCTTGAGGATGGCCATCACGGGCTCGGTCGGCTGAGCGCCGACACCGAGCCAGTACGCCACGCGCTCGGCGTCGACCTCGATCACCGACGGGTTGTACGTCGGGTGGTACTTGCCGATCTCCTCGATGGCCCGGCCGTCACGGCGGGTACGGGAGTCGGCGACGACGATGCGGTAGTGAGGCGAACGGATCTTGCCCAGACGCTTCAGCTTGATCTTGACTGCCACGGGAGTGGGTTCTCCTGGTTTTGACGTGGTTGGGCACGGCGAGAAAGCCGCGTGGGGTTGCGGTACCCGAGTGCCCGATGGACGCGTCAGCCGGAGGCGAGAGGGTTCCTGTGCGGCTGTCGAGTACAGCTAGCCATTGTGCCACACCCCGCGGGTCCCTCCGGGCCGGGGTCATGAGCCGCTGCGCGGGCATGCCGAAAGCGCACCCGGCGTGGAGGTGAAGCCCGTCGGGTGCGCGTCACGGCCCGAGCCCTGCGCCACTGACCGGCAGCCACGAGATGCCGGTGAAGGGCGTCAGCTCGCTACCGCTCCCACGACGTCCGGGATCCGGAACGGCTTGCCGCAGCCGCCGCAGACGATGGGGGCCTGGGCGAGGACGGACGGTACGACCCGGACGTTGCGGCCGCAGTCGCAGACCGCCTTGACCCGGACGCCGCCGCCGGAGGAGCCGTGGCGGGCGGCCGGGCCCCGGAAGGTGCGTGAGGTGTCGGAGGAGGTCGCGGCGGTGTGGGCCTTCAGGGCGCGCTGGAGGCGCTCCATGGTCGGGCGGTAGCGGCGCTTCGCCTCGGGGGTGAGCGTGACCAGGGAGAAGCCGCTGCTGGGATGCGGTTCCTCGGGGTGGTCCAGGCCCAGCTCCTCGGCGATCGCGAGGAATCTGCGGTTGTGGTAGCGGCCGGCACGGGAGGTGTCGCGGACGCCGCGCGCGGCGGCGATGCCATGGACTGCCTCATGGAGCAGTCGCTCGAAGGAGAGCTCGTGACCGCACGCGGACGACGACTCCCCGATCAGGGACTCTGGCGCGGCAAGGTCGGGCAGCTCGGGGTGGTACCGCTGAATGTCGGCCCACGCCTGTGCCAGCTCTGCGGCGAGTACAGGTGGTGTCTGTGTCGTGCTCACGTAATGACAACGAGCCGGGGTGCCCCAGTGTTCCGATTCCGGGCCATCCCAAATAATTTGCACGTACCCGTCAGTTGCCTCTGATGCGTCCCGACGAGGGCGGGTGCGCTGATCTGTGGAGAAGCCTCACAGCTCACCACAAGGTGGTGCGTAGTTCCGCGTACGCGCCGACGCGTAGAGCGCGTCCGCGCGCCGTTGCACCAGGGATCCGCCGATGCGCAAGAGGCGTTTCGGTCACCTCGCGCACCGTTCGGTGAGCGCGGGCACCACTTGGTAAGCGCGTGCGACGACCGCGACGTTACCCGGTGCGTCGTCGGCGTACGGCACCGGCCCGTCCTAGGCGGCCGGACACCGTACGGTCGCCGCGATCGGCGGGACCAGGTTGCCGGAATGTGAAATCTCGCCATAGGCACATGACAACTCACGAACCGGGCCGCATCCCACTGGACGACAGGTCGAGGGGGGAGTTTCCTGGCATACGGGGGTAGTGCGAGCGCACTGTCACGGGGGCCATGGAATCGGGCAAGAGGCAACTCTCGGCGGATTGGGGCGCTTACTTATGACACCTACGCTCGTGCGGCAGCACCTGCCTCACGCGGGGACCGCACCCCGCGTGGATGTGCGTGCACGCGCGCGTGACTGGTCCGAGATCCAGGAGCGGATGCTCGTACCGCTCTACGAGGCCGTCTACGAGCGACTGGAAGTGGGTCCCGCCACGCGGCTGCTCGGCCTCGGCTGCGGTTCCGGACTCTCCCTGCTGATGGCCACCGCCCGGGGAGCGGCGGTCACCGGTGTCGACGCTTCCCCCGAAAGAATGGCCCTGGCGCGGGAGCGGCTGCTCCCCGAGGCGCCGGGTGCCCGTTCGCGTCCGCACACCCGGCTGGTCGACGGCTCGCCCCGGGACACCGCGGAGCCGGGCGCTCCCGGGTACACCGTGGTGACCGCCTTCGAGCCGATCGGGTGCCTCGCGGGCGACTCGGAGGGGCTGGGCGGACTGCTCGCGGAAGCCACGCCGCTCGCCCAGCGCGGTGCGGCCGTGGTGCTGGCCGGCTGGGGCCCGCCGGAGCGCTGCGCGACGGCGTCCGTGATGCGGGTGGCCACGAAGCTGGCGGAGCCGCTGCGCACCTCGGGCAGCTGGCGTCCCGCCTGCCGGGACGACCTGGAGGACGTCGCCCAGCGGGCCGGGCTCAAGCCGGACGGGTCGGGGCGGGTGGCGTGCCCCTTCGGCTACGCCGACGTGGACAGCGCGGTACGCGGCCTGAAGTCGACGGGGCTGTTCGACGCGGCGATGACGGCGACGGACCAGGTGCAGGTGGACAAGGAACTGGCCGAGGCCCTGCATCCGCACCAGCGCCAGGACGGGACGGTGTGGATGCCGAACGTGTTCCGGTATCTGATCGCCCGGACGCCCTGACGGACCGGCTTCCGACGCGGGTGTGAAGGGCGCGAGGAAAGCACCGGGGTCCTGGCGCCCAAGGTCGACGTGGACACCGAGGCAGACGGCGAAGGCGAGGGGCGTCCCCCTTGGGAAAGGTGGGCGCCCCTCGCCGCGGTTCCGTGCGGGTCGTCAGCCCATGAACTTCTTGAACTCGTCGGGGAGTTCGAAGTCCTTGCCGCCCTGCTGCGGCAGCCCGAACGCGTTGCCGCCCTCGGCTGCGGCGGCCCGGCGGGCGGCCTCCTCCTGCTCCTGCTGCTTGCGCTTCATCGGGTTGCCGGAGCGCTGCTTGCCCTTGGCCTGCTTCTGCTTCTTCTTCGTCCGGCCGGGACCGCCGCCCATGCCGGGCATCCCCGGCATCCCGGGCATGCCGCCACCCTGGGCCATGCGGGACATCATCTTGCGGGCCTCGAAGAACCGCTCGACCAGGTTCTTGACCGCGCTGACCTCGACGCCGGAGCCCTTGGCGATACGGGCGCGGCGCGAGCCGTTGATGATCGTCGGCTCCTGGCGCTCGGCCGGGGTCATCGACTTGATGATCGCGGCCGTGCGGTCGACGTCCCGCTCGTCGAGGTTGTTGATCTGGTCCTTCATCTGGCCCATGCCCGGCAGCATGCCGAGCAGCTTGGAGAGGGAGCCCATCTTGCGGACCTGCTCCATCTGGGCCAGGAAGTCGTCCAGGGTGAAGTCCTGGCCCTTCTTGGACGCCAGCTTGGAGGCCATCTTCTCGGCCTCTTCCTGGCTGAACGTCTTCTCCGCCTGCTCGATCAGGGTGAGCAGGTCACCCATGTCGAGGATGCGGGAGGCCATCCGGTCAGGGTGGAACGCGTCGAAGTCGTCGAGCTTCTCGCCGTTCGACGCGAACATGATCGGCTTGCCGGTGATCTGCCGGATCGACAGGGCGGCACCACCGCGGGCGTCACCGTCGAGCTTGGAGAGCACCACGCCGTCGAAGCCGACACCGTCGCGGAAGGCCTCGGCGGTGTTGACGGCGTCCTGGCCGATCATCGCGTCGACGACGAACAGGATCTCGTCCGGGGAGACGGCGTCGCGGATGTCCGCGGCCTGCTGCATCATCTCCTGGTCGATGCCGAGACGGCCGGCGGTGTCCACGATCACGATGTCGTGGACCTTGGTCTTCGCGTGCTCGATGGAGTCCTTGGCGACCTTGACCGGGTCACCGACGCCGTTGCCCGGCTCGGGGGCGTAGACCGCGACACCGGCGCGCTCGGCGACGACGCTGAGCTGGTTGACCGCGTTGGGGCGCTGGAGGTCACAGGCGACCAGCAGCGGCGAGTGGCCCTGCTCCTTGAGCCAGTGGCCGAGCTTGCCCGCGAGGGTCGTCTTACCGGCACCCTGCAGACCCGCCAGCATGATCACGGTGGGCGGCTGCTTGGCGAAGCGCAGGCGACGCGTCTCGCCGCCGAGGATGGTGACGAGTTCGTCGTTGACGATCTTGAGGACCTGCTGGGCGGGGTTCAGCGCCTTGCTGACCTCGGCACCGAGGGCGCGCTCCTTGACGTTCTTGATGAACGTCCGGACGACGGGAAGCGCCACGTCCGCCTCGAGGAGCGCGATCCGGATCTCGCGCGCCGTGGCGTCGATGTCCGCCTCGGAGAGCCGTCCCTTGCCGCGCAGGTTCTTGAAGGTCGCTGAGAGGCGATCGGAAAGAGTATCGAACACGGCGCTCGCGGTCCTCGGGGTCGGTGGCTACAGGGAATCGCCCTCCAGGGTATCCCGGCGTGACAAGTCGCCGGGTCGGCCTCACCCCCGCAGTGTCTCCTCCAGCTTCCGCGCCACGGATGCCGCCTCCTCCCCGGGCAGGGGCGCGCCCTGCGGCCCGGTCACGTAGAAGGCGTCGACGGCGTTGGCGCCGAGCGTCGAGACATGCGCGCTGCGCACCTGCACACCCGCTTCCTCCAAGGCGTGGCCGATGCGGAACAGCAGGCCCGGGGCGTCCTGGGAGCGGACCTCGATGACCGTGGCCAGGCGGGAGGCGGCCGGGTGGACGGACACCCGGGCCGCCGGCGCGATCACGCCCCGGCGACGCGGATAGGCCGCGTCCCGTTCGGCGAGGCGGCCGGCGATGTCCAGGGAGCCGTCCAGGGCCCGGACCAGGTCCGCGCGCAGCCGGACGGCCTGCGGCAGGGAGCCGTACTCGGCGGCGACCCGCCAGTCCAGCAGCAGGACGGAGCCCTCGACACCGTCCGGGAGGTGCAGGGAGCGCAGTTCCGCGGTCCGTACGGTCAGCCGGTGCATGGCGAGGACACCGGCCACAGCCGGCAGCACCCCGGGCTGGTCGGGGACGGCGATGAGCAGCTCCACGCCGAGCGGCTCGGGGTCGCCGGACGGTTCCTGCCCGGCCGGCGGCTCGGTCTGCGCCCGCAGGGCGAGGACCGGGCTGCCCGTCGCGGCCGCCTCCAGGGCGAGGCGCTCCTGTTCGGCGGTCGGCGCGGCCTCCTCGGGGTCGTCCGGGGCGTCTCCGGCGAGCACCGCCGAGACCCGTTTGACCAGGTCGGCGACGAGGGAGCCGCGCCAGGACGACCAGGCGGCCGGGCCGGTCGCGAGGGCGTCGGCCTCGGTGAGCGCGTGCAGCAGCTCCAGGGTGCCCTGGGAGCCGACGGCCTCGGCGACCGCGCGCACGGTGGCCGGGTCCTCCAGGTCGCGCCGGGTTGCGGTGTCGATGAGCAGCAGGTGGTGGCGTACGAGGGTGGCGACGACGGTCACGTCGTGGCGGTCGAAGCCGATGCGGGCGGCCACGTCCTTGGCGATGATCTCGCCGGCGACCGAGTGGTCGCCGGGCCAGCCCTTGCCGATGTCGTGCAGCAGCGCGGCGACCAGCAGCAGGTCGGGGCGGCTGACCCGGCGGGTGAACTCGGAGGCGCGCACGGCCGTCTCGATCAGGTGCCGGTCGACGGTCCACAGGTGCACGGCGTTGCGCTGGGGGCGGCAGCGGACCCGCTCCCAGTCGGGCAGCAGCCGGGTGATCAGCCCCTCCGCCTCCAGCGCCTCCCACACCTCGATGGTGGGGCGGCCGGAGCCGAGCAGGGTGACGAGCTGTTCGCGGGCCTCGGCGGGCCAGGGCGTGGGCAGCGGGCGCACGGTGGCCGCCAGGCGCCGTACGGCGTGCAGCGAGAGCGGGAGTCCGGCCTGCGCGGCGGCGGCCGCGGCACGCAGGGGCAGTACCGGGTCGCGCTCGGGGCGCGCGGCCCGGGCGAGCACCACCTCGCCGTCCTGCTCGACCACGCCCTCGGCCAGCGGGGACCGCTCGGCGGTCGGCTTCCCGCCGCCCAGCATGGCGCGCAGCCGAGGCCGCACGGCGCGCGACCGCAGGACGCGCCCCACCTCACGCCAGGTGACATCACTGGCGTACGACACGAGCCGTGCCGCCTCGTACACCTGCCGCAGCAGTGTGTCCGCGTCGAGCAGGCCGAGCTCGGCGGCCACCTGGTCCTGCTCCTGGAGGGCGAGCCGGTCGGTCGCGCGCCCGGTGGCCAGGTGCAGGGCGTCCCGGACGTCGAGGAGCCGGCGCCGGGCGTCGGCGAGGCCCTCGCGGGGGGCGTCGGCGAGCCAGGAGGCGGCGACGGCCCGCAGGGCGGTGGCGTCCCGCAGCCCGCCGCGGGCCTCTTTCAGGTCGGGCTCCAGCAGGTACTGCAACTCGCCCTGGCGTTCGGCACGCTCGGCGCACAGTTCCTGGAGTTCGGGGAGGCGTTTGGGCGCCTGGTTGCGCCAGTCGGCCAGGACGGCGGTGCGCAGTCCGGCGGTGAGCCCGAGGTCGCCGGCGATGTGCCGGGCGTCGAGCAGGCCCAGCTGCACCTTGAGGTCCTCGCCCGCGGTCTTGCGGGCCTCGGCGGGTGTGCGGACGGAGTGATCGAGGTCCAGGCCCAGGTCCCAGACGGGGTACCAGAGCCGGTCGGCCAGGGCGGCCACCGCCTTGGCGTCGCTGCCGTCGTGCAGCAGGAGCAGGTCGAGGTCGCTGCGCGGGGACAGCTCTCCGCGCCCGTAACCGCCGACGGCGACCAGGGAGGCCCCGCGCAGCCCCTCCGCGCCCGCGCTGAACAGGCCGGTCAGCCAGTCGTCCGTCAGTTCGGCCAGGGCCGCACGGCGCGGCGGCCCGGACCGCGTCTCCTCGGTGAGGAGACGCAGCCGGGCCGCCGCGTAGCCGCTGGGTCCCGAGTCCTCTGCTTCCTTCTGCACGTCCGTACCCGTCACCCAGTGGCTCCTGTTCCGTCGTCCTGCCTCAGAGCGCGTCGGGGCCGCGCTCGCCGGTCCTGACCCGTACGGCCGTCTCGACCGGGATGGACCAGACCTTGCCGTCACCGATCTTGCCGGTGCGGGCCGCCTTGACCACCACCTCGATCAGCTGCTCGGCGTCGTCGTCCTCGACCAGGACCTCGATGCGGATCTTGGGGACCAGGTCGACGGTGTACTCGGCACCGCGGTAGACCTCGGTGTGGCCCCGCTGACGACCGTAGCCGCTGGCCTCGGTGACCGTCAGGCCGTGTACTCCGAAGGCCTGCAGGGCCTCCTTGATCTCGTCGAGCCGGTGCGGCTTCACGACGGCGGTGATGAGCTTCATGCGTCCACCTTCTTGCTCGCGGCTGCGGCGACCGGGGCCGTGACAGCCGTCTTGGCGGCGCCGCCACCGGCACCACTGAAGTCGTATGCGGTCTCGGCGTGCTCGGCCTGGTCGATGCCGGCGACCTCGTCGTCCTCGGGAACCCGCATGCCCATGGTCTTGTCGAGGATGAAGGCGAGGAGCGCGGAGACGATCAGGGAGTAGGCGAGCACCGCGAAGACACCGGCGCACTGCTTCCAGAACTGGGTCAGGCCGCCGCCGTAGAAGAGGCCCTCGACCTCGGACTGGCCCTTGCCGCTGGCGAAGAAACCGATCAGCAGGGAGCCGAGGACACCGCCGACCAGGTGGACGCCGACGACGTCGAGGGAGTCGTCGTAGCCGAACCTGTACTTCAGGCCGACGGCCATGGCGCACAGCACACCGGCGATGGCGCCGACGGCGATCGCGCCGAGCGGGGTGACCGCGCCGCCGGCGGGGGTGATGGCGACCAGGCCCGCGACCGCGCCGGAGGCGGCGCCCAGCGTGGTGAAGGCACCGTGGCGGATCTTCTCGTAGATGAGCCAGGCCAGCATGGCGGCGGCGGTGGCGACCTGGGTGTTGACGAACATCAGCGCGCCGACACCGTCGTCGTTGCCGAGCCAGGAGCCGGCGTTGAAGCCGAACCAGCCGAACCACAGCAGACCGGCGCCGAGCATGACCAGCGGCAGGCTGTGCGGGCGCATCGGGTCCTTCTTGAAGCCGACGCGCTTGCCGATGACGAGGATCACGCCGAGCGCCGCGGCACCGGCGTTGATGTGCACCGCCGTACCACCGGCGAAGTCGATGACGCCCATTTCGAAGGCCCAGCCGCCGGCGCCCCACACCCAGTGCGCGACCGGGAAGTAGACGACCGTGGCCCACAGGGCGATGAACAGCGCCCAGGCGCTGAACTTGACGCGGTCCGCGAGGGCACCGCTGATCAGGGCGGGCGTGATGATCGCGAACATCAGCTGGAAGACCAGGAACACGAACACCGGGATCGTGTAGCCGGGCCACAGCTCCGTCAGGCCGATGTTGCCGAGGCCGACCCAGTCGGAGTTCCAGCCGATGAGGCTGCCGGAGTCGGTGCCGAACGCCATGGAGAAGCCGTACAGCACCCACAGGATGGTGACGATCCCAAGGCTGATGAAGCTCATCATCAGCATGTTCAGGGTGCTCTTGACGCGGACCATGCCTCCGTAGAAGAAGGCCAGACCCGGCGTCATGAGCATCACCAGGGCGGAACAGATGAGCATGAACCCTGTGTTCGCGGCAGAGAGCTTGGGTGCTTCTGCGGCAAGGGTGATGGCTGGTGCCATCGGCGTCTCCTCGTCATTGGTACGGCCCCGTGCGGGCGAAGCCTCGAGCGGAATGAGGGGTGGGCCGGTTATGCGCCACGAGATTGACGCAGCGCGGTTTCGGTCGAAGCCCCTCGTTGTTTCGCGGCCGTGACGAAGGCGCCTGCTGTGTTACGCCTCGATGAACTGCCGGATTGCCGGCGCGCCGATCGTTATCGTGGCGCAACCTTCGGTTTCAGGCAGCCGTGGGCGCACGGACCGGCCGCGGTCGGCCTTCCGATGACCTGGCATGGGGGAGCCGAGTCGGGCAGTTCGGGAGGGCCGGCCGCGGCCGGGGTTCCGGGGTGGGGTCGTGCGGCTCGATCAGACCGCTTCGGCGGCGGTCTCGGGCAGTTCGGCGGCGAGCCGCTCGGTGAGGTCGACGACCTCGCCGAGGTCGCCGAAGTCGCGGGCGGCCGTGTCGACCGTCTTGCGGATGCGGGTGTTGACGCGCTCGGAGCGGACCTTCTTGGCGACCTGCATGGCCTCGGCGGCGAAGACCGTGCTCTGCTCGGGCTCGCGCCGGAGGAGGTGCACCGTGGCCATGCCGATGAGGTTCAGTGCGTACGACCGCTGGTGCTCGCCGTCCTCGGCGAAGAGCTCCACCGCTCGCTGCATCAGCGGCTCGGCCAGCGAGGCGTAGGCGGGGCTGCGCCCGGCGACGTAGGCCAGGTCGCGGTAGGAGTGGGAGTTCTCGCCGTACAGCTCGGCCTCGGAGAAGAAGCGGATCCAGTCGGGGTCGGGCTCGTCCCACTCGTCGGCCTCGGAGAAGGTGTCCTCGGCCATCCGGACCGCCCGCTTGCACTTGCCGGGCTGCCCCATGTTGGCGTAGGCGCGGGCCTCCATCGCATACAGCATCGACTGGGTGCGCGGGCTCGCGCAGTCCCGGCTGCCGTACTGCGCGAGGTGGATCAGCTCCAGCGCGTCGTCGGGCCGCCCGAGGTGGATCATCTGGCGGCTCATGCTGGACAGCACGTACGAGCCGAGGGGCCGGTCACCGGCCTCCTTGGCGGCGTGCAGCGCGAGGACGAAGTACTTCTGCGCGGTCGGCTGGAGCCCGATGTCGTACGACATCCAGCCGGCCAGCTCGGCGAGTTCGGCGGCGACCTTGAACAGCCGCCGGGTCGTGGCCTCGGGCTGGGGCTCCTGGAGGAGGTCCGTCACCTCGTGCAGCTGCCCGACGACCGCCTTGCGGCGCAGGCCGCCGCCGCACTGGGCGTCCCACTGCCGGAACATCACCGTGGTGGACTCCAGCAGGTCCAGCTCCGGCTTGGAGAGCCGGCCGCGGGCGCGCCCGGAAGCGGGGTCGGGCTCGGAACGCGGGGCCGGCGGCGAGGGGACGAGCCAGCGCTGCATGGGTTCGATGAGGGCCGGGCCCGCAGACAGGACCAGCGAGCTCCCGAGGAAGCCGCGCCGCGCCAGCATCAGGTCGCTGCGCGAGAACTCGCTGAGCAGGGCCACGGTCTGCGGGCCCGTCCAGGGCAGGTCGACGCCGGTCGCGGAGGGCGACTGGCGCGCGGTGCGCAGCCCCAGGTCCTCGACGGAGACGACGACGCCGAAGCGTTCGGAGAACAGCTCGGACAGGATCCTGGGGATCGGCTCGCGGGGGTTCTCGCCGTCGAGCCAGCGGCGCACACGGGAGGTGTCCGTGGAGATGTGGTTGGCGCCCAACTGCCGTGCTCTGCGGTTGACCTGGCGGGCGAGCTCGCCCTTGGACCAGCCGCTGCGCACGAACCAGGAGGTGAGCAGCTCGTTCGGGCGCTTGTCAGCGTGCGTCGCGCTCGCAGCGTCCGTCCCGCTTCCGCCGTTGCCGCTCACTGGAACGCCCCCATCCCTGAGACCACTTGCCGCCGAGTGCGCCAAGCCCTATCAGCATGCCGGTTCGTCCTGCCGTCCGTCCGGCCCTTGTCACCCTTCGAACGGAATGACGACTTGCCTCCGGCATACCCACGAGCGCATGTGCCCCCAGGCCTCGTGCACACAAAGTAATCCTACGATCACCCGTCCGGCCACGGCTCACACGGAAACGCCACCATTCGCCACCCCATCGAATGAACTCCTGTACGCCTGGGCGCGATTCACTTGACACAGCACAACCGGGAGCGGGTGCAGCGATGCACTCGGGGGCGCGCGTCGTCGGGCACGCCACTCTGGGCACATCCGGGCGCTGAATGAACCGACCGCCACCGGGAAGCCGGAAACGGAGAGTCACGTATCGCGTCCGCAGCGTAACCACCGGTGCGTCGGACCCGTTGGAGGGGGCATGGGCTTCACGATCGGCATCAGCCGGGGCATGCGCGACATCCGGTCCGGCTCACGCCGCCGCGGCCGCACGTCGGACGGCACGGCCGTGGCCGAGTACACAGGGCTGTGGGGCTGGGACGTGGTGCCGGGGGCCCGGGCCTCGGCGGGCGCCTGCTCCTGCGGCCGCGGCGACTGCCCGGCGCCGGGCGCGCACCCGCTGGACTTCGCGCCGGTGCTCGCCGCCGGCGCCACGCTGGACGACGTGACCGAGATCTGGGGAGAGTTCCCCGGCGCCTCGGTGATGCTGCCGGTGGGCCGGGCGTTCGACGTCATCGAGGTGGCGGAGCCCGCCGGCTGCCGTGCGCTGGCCCGGCTGGAGCGCATGGGCCTGCCCGTCGGCCCGGTCGCGGCGACCCCGGACGGCCGCGCGCACTTCTTCGTCGCCCGCGGCGCCGCCGCCGATCTGCCCGGCCTGCTCTACCGCATGGGCTGGGACGACCCGGCCTCCCTCGACCTGCGCGGCCTCGGCCCCGGCGCGCACATCACGGCACCGCCGTCCGACCGCGGGGGCCTCGGCCCGGTGCGCTGGCTGCGCTCCCCCGCCCTGGACTCGGCGTCCCGCCCGCCGGAAGCCCGCCTGGTGCTGGGCACGCTGGCCTATGTGGCCCACCGGTCGCGGGCCTGACCGCGCCGCAGACGTACACAGCGAAGCGCCCGCCCCCGACTGCATCTCGGGACGGGCGCTTCTGCGACGCACGGATCGCGCGGTACGACTGTGGGGAGGTCACTCCCCGATAAGGGCGTCAACGAAGGCCTCCGGCTCGAACGGCGCCAGGTCGTCCGCGCCCTCGCCGAGCCCGATGAGCTTGACCGGGACGCCCAGCTCACGCTGGACCGCGACCACGATGCCGCCCTTGGCCGTGCCGTCGAGCTTGGTGAGCACGATGCCGGTGATGTTGACGACCTCGGAGAAGACCCGCGCCTGGACCAGGCCGTTCTGGCCGGTGGTGGCGTCCAGAACGAGCAGTACCTCGTCGACCGGGGCCTGCTTCTCCACGACCCGCTTGACCTTGCCGAGCTCGTCCATGAGGCCGGTCTTGGTGTGCAGACGGCCGGCGGTGTCGATGAGCACGACGTTCGCGCCCATCTCCTTGCCCTCCTTGACCGCGTCGAACGCCACGGAGGCCGGGTCGCCGCCCTCGGGTCCGCGCACGGTGTGGGCGCCGACACGCTCGCCCCAGGTCTGCAGCTGGTCGGCCGCGGCGGCCCGGAAGGTGTCGGCGGCGCCGAGAACGACGCTCTGGCCGTCGGCCACCAGGACACGGGCGAGCTTGCCGGTGGTGGTGGTCTTGCCGGTGCCGTTGACGCCGACGACCATGACGATGCCCGGCTTGCGGTCCTCGGGCTCGGTCTTGACCGCGCGGTCCAGGTCACGGCCGACCAGCGTGATCAGTTCCTCGCGGAGCAGGGTGCGCAGCTCCTCGGTGGTGCGGGTGCCGAGCACCTTCACGCGCTCGCGCAGCCGCTCGACCAGCTCCTGGGTGGGTTGCACGCCGACGTCGGCGGTGAGCAGCGTGTCCTCGATCTCCTCCCAGGTGTCCTCGTCGAGGTGCTCGCGCGACAGCAGGGTGAGCAGTCCCTTGCCGAGGGCGTTCTGCGAGCGGGAGAGCCGGGTCCGCAGCCGGACCAGGCGGCCGGCGGTCGGTTCCGGGATCTCGATCGCGGGAGCTTCGGCGGGCGGCTCCTCGACTACGACCGGAGCCGAGCCGTCCGGGAGATCCACCTCCTCTATCGTGCGCCGCGGTTCCTCCCGCGGCGTCTCGGCCTCGTCGCCGACGTGCGGCTCGGCCGGTGGGGCGGTGATGTCGGGCGCTGCGGGCGGGGGCGGGGGCAGCTGCTTCTTGCGCCGGCTGCCGACGATGAGCCCGCCGAGCGCGCCGATCACGACCACGGCGATGACTACAGCAAGGATGACGATTTCCATAACAAGCCCAGTATGGCGTGACCGCACGCCCGGTCGTTCGTTGTCCACGCGGGGCCGCTAAAGCCCCACCGGGCCGGGCCGGCCCGCCGTCCGACCTCGCGTCGGCCGGAAGCCCCTCGGGGCGGAGTCACAACGCGTCCCGTATCAGCTTGGACTCGCAGGGTGCGCGTGCAGCGCCCCCAGGGTGTGTCACGGCCCATGCGGTGGGCCGTGACACACCCTTCTTTTCCCGGTGAGAGCATCTAGCAGCCTGACGGCCCGTCAGCTATGGTCCCCGCACAGCCACCGGTGAAGGGGGACACGTCCCATGCCCGTCACGGTCGCACGCTTCAACCTCGTCGCTCCCGGGGCCGGTCCCGCCGAGCTCGGCGCCCGGTACCGGACGGCCCTGGAGATGGCCGCGTACGCCGACGACCGGGGCGTCACGACGGTGCAGACGGAGGAGCACCACGGGGCGGACAACAACTGGCTGCCGTCGCCGTTCGCGTTCGCGGGGGCCGTCTTCGGCGCCACCCGGCGCGTCGCGGTCACCGTCTCGGCGATCATCGGCCCGCTGCACGACCCGCTGCGGCTGGCCGAGGAGATGGCCGTGCTGGACCTGCTGAGCAACGGCCGGCTGGTGACGGTCGCCGGCATCGGGTACCGGCCGCAGGAGTACGACCTGTTCGGCGTGGACTTCGCCAGGCGCGGCGCACTCCAGGACGAACTGCTGGAGACCCTGCTGAAGGCGTGGACCGGCGAACCCTTCACCTACCGGGGCCGCACGGTCCGCATCACCCCGCGCCCCTTCACCGAACCGCACCCGCTGCTCCTGGTCGGCGGCTCCTCCAGGGCCGCGGCGCGCCGGGCCGCCCGGCTCGGTCTGCCCTTCTTCCCGAGCGCGCATCTGCCGGAGCTGGAGGCGTACTACAAGGAGCTGCTCGTCGAGTACGGCACCGAGGGCTGGGTCATGATGCCCGCCGCCGAGACTCCCCTGCTGCACGTGGCCGAGGACCCGGACCGGGCCTGGGCGCGGTACGGCCGGCATTTCCTGCACGAGGCCCGGACGTACGCCTCCTGGCAGTCGGGCGAGGTGCGCTCCGCCGTGAAGTCGGCCGCCACGACCGTGGAGGACCTGCGCGCGGAGGGCGTCTACCGGATCCTCACGCCGGAGGCGTGTGTGGCGCTGGGGCTGGACTCCTATGTCCTGCATCCGCTGGCGGGCGGGATGCCGGTGGAGGAGGGGTGGCGCAGTCTGCAGCTCTTCTGCGAGCAGGTGCTGCCGCGGCTGGGGAGCTGACGCTCACGGATATCCGGTGGCCGGCCGGGGCGCCCCGGTGATCCACTGACGTCATGAGTCTCTCGGTCGACGTGTTCCTGCACGAGCCGGACGGACGACGGCGGATACTCGACGTCCCCGAGGGGCGCGACGACTCGGCCGGGTTCGAGTCCTGGCGCGAAACGGTGTGGGGATCACCGCCGGTGCGCGCGCTGGGGGCGCGGTTCCTTCCGGTGCTTGCCGACCGCGACCTGGAGGTCGAGGCCGGGGACGTGGCGGAATTCCTGCGCGAGGTGGCGCTGCTGCGCGATCACCTCGACGCCATCGCCGCGAGCACAGAGCGCCCGCGGGGGCTCGCCGAGCACCGGGAGGGGCTGGTGCGTCGCCTGCGGAACCTGGAGGTGGCCGCCCTGCACACCCGGGTGGTCGGGGGCGGCGTCCTCGTCTGGTGACACGACGGACCACCGCCCCGGCTCGGGCAGTGGCCGAACCGGGGCGGTGGCGGGTTACGGGGAGAGGGGCAGCGGGGACTTTGGCCCTTCTCCCCGAGTCGGGGGAACGGGTCAGCCCATCTCCTCCAGGGCCTTGCCCTTCGTCTCCTTGACGAACTTCAGGACGAACGGGATCGACAGCGCGGCGAAGGCGGTGTAGATCACGTAGGTCACGGAGAGGTTCCAGTCGGCCAGCGACGGGAAGCTCGCGGTGATGGCCCAGTTGGCGATCCACTGCGCGGCGGCGGCCACGCCCAGCGCGGCGGCACGGATCCGGTTCGGGAACATCTCGCCGAGCATGACCCAGACGACCACGCCCCAGGACAGGGCGAAGAAGAGGACGAAGATGTGCGCGGCGATCAGGGCGATCCAGCCCTGCGCGGCCGGCAGCTTGCCGTCGACGAGGTGGTAGGAGAACGCCCAGGCCTCCAGCGCGAGGCCGACGACCATGCCGACCGAGCCGATGATCGCGAGCGGCCTGCGTCCGATGCGGTCGACGAAGATCATCGCGATGACGGTGCCGAGGATGTTGATGATCGACGTGGTGAAGGAGTAGAAGAACGAGTCCGTCGGGTCGACACCGACCGACTGCCACAGCGTCGAGGAGTAGTAGAAGGCGACGTTGATGCCGACGAACTGCTGGAAGACCGACAGGCCGATACCGATCCAGACGATCGGCTTGAAGAAGAAGCTGCCGCCGAGCAGGTCCTTGAAGCTCGACCTGTGCTCACTCTTCATGGCGCCCTCGATCTCGGCGACACGGGCGTCGAGGTCCACGTCCTTGCCCTCGACCTCGGTGAGGATCTCCCGGGCGCGCTCGTGCTTGCCGACGGAGATCAGGAAGCGCGGGGACTCGGGGATGGCGAAGGAGAGCAGCCCGTAGAGGACGGCCGGGACGACCATGACGCCGAGCATGACCTGCCAGGCCTCCAGGCCCATCAGCTTGCCGCGCTGGTCACCGTCGGCGGCGTTCAGCAGACCCCAGTTGACCAGCTGCGACACGGCGATGCCGATGACGATCGCGGCCTGCTGGAAGGAGCCGAGCCGGCCGCGGTAGGCGGGCGGGGCGACCTCGGCGATGTAGGCCGGGCCGATCACGGAGGCCATGCCGATGGCGAAGCCGCCGACGACACGCCAGAAGGCGAGGTCCCACAGCGCGAAGGGCAGCGCGGAGCCGACGGCGCTGATCGTGAAGAGAACCGCGGCGATCTGCATGCACCGGATACGGCCGATGCGGTCGGCTATGCGGCCGGCGGTGGCGGCGCCGATGGCGCAGCCGATGAGGGCGATGGCGATGACCTGGGCCAGGGCTGCGGAGCCGACGTCGTAGCGGCCGCGGATGGCCTCGACGGCGCCGTTGATCACGGAGCTGTCGTAGCCGAAGAGGAAACCGCCCATGGCGGCCGCCGCGGCGATGAAGATGACGTGCCCGAGATGATCGGGGTGAGCCGTCCTGGCTCCTGACTTGGGTGCCTGCGCTGTGCTGGTCACGTGTACTCCTCGGGCCACCGGCAACGCTGCCGGAGGGGATCAGCCCTTCGAGGTGCCACCTGAAGGTACCTGAAGGTAAAAGGAACGTTGCCGAGACTATGCCTTCAAGTTTCGAAGTCAATAGTCGGCTGCTGTGAATCCGATGCAGGAGTGTGTCAGCTATGTGTTCAAGAGTTGAAGTCACCGAGGAGCCGCAGGTGAGACCGGTGTATGGGCCACGCACCTAGCGAAGGCGCTGGCTGATGACCTTCGACACACCGTCGCCCTGCATGGAGACGCCGTAGAGCGCGTCGGCGACCTCCATCGTGCGCTTCTGGTGGGTGATCACGATCAGCTGGGAGGCTTCCTGGAGCTCCTGCATGATCCGGATGAGCCGCTGGAGGTTGGTGTCGTCGAGGGCGGCCTCGACCTCGTCCATGACGTAGAACGGACTGGGCCGCGCCTTGAAGATCGACACGAGCATCGCCACCGCCGTCAGCGACCGCTCCCCGCCCGAGAGCAGCGACAGCCGCTTGACCTTCTTGCCCGGCGGCCGCGCCTCGACGTCCACGCCCGTGGTGAGCATGTTGTCGGGGTCGGTCAGCACCAGCCGCCCCTCACCACCGGGGAACAGCCGGCTGAAGACGCCCTCGAACTCCCGGGCCGTGTCGCGGTAGGCCTCGGTGAAGACCTGCTCGACGCGCTCGTCGACCTCCTTCACCACCTGCAGGAGGTCCGCTCGCGTCTTCTTCAGGTCCTCGAGCTGCTCGCTGAGGAACTGGTGGCGTTCCTCCAGCGCCGCGAACTCCTCCAGGGCGAGCGGATTCACCTTGCCGAGCTGCTGGTAGGCACGCTCGGCGGCCTTCAGACGCTTCTCCTGCTCGGCCCGGACGAACGGCCGGGGCCGGTTGCGCGGGTGCTCCGGGTCCTCCGGCAGCTCCTCGCCCTCGGCGGGGGGCGAGGGCGGCACGAGCTGGCGCGGCCCGTACTCCGCCACCAGTCCGGCCGGTTCGACACCCAGCTCCTCCAGCGCCTTGGTCTCCAGCTGCTCGATGCGCAGCCGCTTCTCGGCGCCGAGTACCTCGCCACGGTGGACCGAATCCGTCAACTTGTCGAGCTCGGCCTTGAGGTCGCGTCCCTCGGTGCGGGCGCGGACGAGTTCCTGCTCCCGGCGGGCCTTGGCGGCCTCGGCGGCGGTGCGCTCCTCGTCGGCCCGGGCCAGGGAGACCTCGACGTGCGCGAGCAGTTGCCGGGCACCCGCGCCGACGGCCTCGGCGACGGCCGCCTCGTGCCGCAGCCGGGCCCGCCGCTGCTCGGCACGCGCGCGTGCCTCGCGCTCCGCGCGGGCGGCCCGGTCCAGGGAGTCGGCCCGGCCCGCCAGTCCCTTGACACGTTCCTCGTGCGTACGGACCTGGAGACGTGCCTCCATCTCGGTCTGGCGGGCGTTGGCACCGTCGGCTGCGAGCCGGTCCCGTCCGGAGGTGTCGGGCTCCTCCTCGATCGGCATCTCCTCGGCGACGGCGAGCCGCTCGGCGAGTTCCTCGACCTCCTGGAGCGCCTTGTCGAGGGCCTCCTGTGCCCGGGCCGCGGCGGCGGCGGACCGCTCGGCCTCCCCCGCCGCTCCGCGCGCCTGTCCGGCGAGGCGGCCGAGCTGCTGGGCGACGGACGACTTCTCCCGGTCGGCGGCCCGGCGCCGCTCCCCCAGTTCCTCGACCTGCGCGGCACACTCCGTGCGCCGTTCGACGGCCGTGTGCTGGGCCTCGGTGAGCTCCTCGCAGCGGACCGCCAGCTCTTCGAGCTCGGCGGCGGCCTCGTCGACGGAGGCCTGGACCTCCAGGAGGCTGGGGGCGCCGGCGGAGCCGCCATGGGCGAAGTGCGCGCCCAGGAGGTCACCCTCGGCGGTGACCGCGGTGAGGCCGGGGTGGGAGTAGACGAGGTCTTCGGCGTCTTCGAGGGTGCCGACGACGACGATGCCGTCAAGGAGGCGGCGGACGGCCGGCATGAGGTCGGAAGGGCCGCGGACCAGTTCCGCGGCGAAGGTGTGACCGGCGTCCGCGGGTCCGTCGGGGCCGCCCGCCGCGCCTCCGGGGTGAGCGTCTCCCGCCAGGAGCAGTGTCGCCCGGCCTCCGTCCTGTTTGCGCAGGAGTCTGATCGCGTCCGCCGCCGATGCCGGGCTCGCCACCGCGATGGCGTCCGCCGCCGCCCCGAACGCCGCGGCCAGGGCGACCTCGTGCCCCGGGGTCACCGTGAGGAGTTCCGCCGCCGGGCCGAGCAGGCCGGAGAGGCGGTCCTTCGCTGCGAGCAGTATCCCGGTGCCGTCCTTGCGGCGCAGACCGAGTGCCAGGGTTTCGTGACGGGCCTGGGTGGCGGCCCGCTTGCGTTCCGCCGCCGTGGCGTCCTCGCGCGCCGCCGTGAGGGCGGCCTCGGCCTCGGCCAGCCGCTGCTTCGCCGCCTCGTGCAGCTCGGAGAGCTCCGCGTCGCCGGCGTCGAGGCCGTCGACCTCGGCCTTGAGTGCCTCGTACTCCTCCTGGGCGGCGACGGCACGTTCCTGCGCCTCGTCGCGCGCGGCGGCCAGGCGTTCGATCTCGGCCTGGGCGGAGGCCGCGCGCGAGCGGGCGGCGTTGACCTGGCCGCCGAGCCGGGCCAGGCCCTCACGCCGGTCGGCGATGGCGCGGGCGGCGTCCTTCAGACGCCGTTCCTCCTGGGTGAGCGCGCGTTCCAGCTCGGCGCGGTGGGCGACCGTGTCCTCCAGGGCGCGTTCGGCCGCCTCCAGGGCCGCTTCCAGCTCGGCCTCCTGCTCGCGGATGCGGGCGGCCTCACGTTCCATGTCCTCGGGGTCGCGGCCGCGCCGCTCCTCGGGGGGCGCGGAGGTGGCGCTCTTCACCCGGGCATCGGCCAGCGAGATCGTGCCGCGTACCCGTTCGGCGAGCTGGGAGAGCTCGTACCAGGTCTGCTGGGCCCGCTGGAGGCGCGGCGCGAGCCGCCGGACCTCGTCCTCCAGGAGGGCCTCGCGCTGGAGTGCCTTGCGCAGCTCCTGCTCCGCGGACTCCTTGCGCTCCTTCAGCGCGGCCTCGTCGGCGACCTCGGCGTTGAGGGCTTCCCGGAGCCGTACGAGGTCGTCGGCGAGGAGGCGCAGGCGGGCGTCGCGCAGGTCGGCCTGGATGACGGCGGCCCTGCGGGCGACGGCGGCCTGGCGGCCGAGCGGCTTGAGCTGGCGTCGGAGTTCGTCGGTGAGGTCCTGCACACGGGCGAGGTTGGCCTGCATCGCGTCCAGCTTCCGCAGCGCCTTCTCCTTGCGCTTGCGGTGCTTGAGGACGCCGGCGGCCTCCTCGATGAAGGCGCGGCGGCCCATGGGATCGGCGTGCAGCACGGAGTCGAGCTGGCCCTGCCCGACGATCACGTGCATCTCGCGGCCGATGCCGGAGTCGGAGAGGAGGTCCTGGATGTCGAGGAGACGGCAGGTGTCGCCGTTGATCTGGTACTCGCTGCCGCCGTTGCGGAACATGATCCGCGTGATGGTGACCTCGGCGTACTCGATGGGCAGGGCCCCGTCGGAGTTGTCGATGGTCAGGGACACCTCGGCGCGGCCCAGCGGGGGGCGGCCGGTGGTGCCGGCGAAGATGACGTCCTCCATCTTGCCGCCGCGCAGCGACTTGGCGCCCTGCTCGCCCATGACCCAGCTGAGCGCGTCGACGACGTTGGACTTGCCCGAGCCGTTCGGTCCGACGACGCACGTGATCCCCGGCTCGAACCGGAGGGTGGTCGCAGAGGCGAACGACTTGAACCCGCGGAGGGTCAGGGCCTTGAGGTGCACGCCGCCGGACTCTACCGCCCGGGTCGGTCTCACTCCATGAACCCGCGGTTTCGCCGCTGAACACGCAGGGCACATCAGACGTTAAAGACGGTGAAAGGATGCGGGGGCAAGAAAGAAGGGACGCCGACAGGGCGTCCCTTGCACTTCTGACAACTAGGCGGTTGTGACGGGCGGCCCAACCACTGCTGTGCTGTTGTGGAGCGATGCAGTGATCAGGTGAGCGCAGGCTCCGCCTGGTGTGCGTCAACGCTCTCCATGATCCTGTCGTGAGAAGCGGCAGCCGTCAGCGCTTCGTTCTCGGCCTGGATTCGTCCGAGCTCGGATTCCAGGTCCTGGACGCGCTGCTGGAGCCGTCGCATCTCGGCGAGGAGTCGCGGGTCGGAGCCGCCGACGTAACCGAGAAGCGCCTTTGCCATGATGGATGGTCCTCCACAATGCGTGACCGACCGCTGCGGTGTGGGTCGTGAGGGATTCGCACCCGCGGTCTTGGCAGGGCCTGGAGTTGTACTGCCGTTCAGCCATGCCAAACAGCTAAGGTGCGCGGGGCTTTCAGCGTCTCACCAAAAAGTTTGACGGTCAACACGATCACGCCCCGTATTGGGGGCGACCCGGGCACGCGCGGCCTGGAACGGCCGTACTGCGGCTTCTGCGGGGCCCTCGGGGCGTGGCGATCATCCTTGCGTGTGGAGCGGGCCAAGGCAAGCGGTTCCGGCAATCACCAGGGAGTTTCCCTCCGGGGCGGTCGTGAGCGAGCCGCTGTCGGGCGGCGCCGGCCACCGCCCGGCGGGGGTGATCACCGGACGGCGAAGCCGTCATAACCGCCGCGAGGTGTGTCCCAGATCTCGGTGACGCCGTCCACGCGGCCGGGCGTGTCGTCACTCCGGAGCCACTCCAGCAGGCCTTCGCAGCCCTGGCGCCCGCCCTCGGCGACCACCTGAACCCGTCCGTCGCCCAAATTGAGAGCAAAGCCACTCAGGCCACCGATCTCCAATGCCTTGGCCCGCGTGAACCAGCGGAAACCCACACCTTGGACGCGTCCACGCACCCAGGCGACCAATCGCACATCCTCGCTCATGACTGCAACCTAACCGCCCAATCTCTCTCCGGGCACTTCCTCCCCTTGCGCCATGCGGTACCGTCCCCCCTCAACGAATCTCATATGAAACTCACACGATCGAGTGAGTTTGGTGTTGATCTCGAGGACGAGTCGACCGCCAGGACGAGGAAGGCCAGGACATGGGACGCCACCGACGCTCCGACGCCGGCCGCGCCGCCACGGGCCGCGCCACGGGAACCACCCACGCCGACGGCTTCGCGGAGGGCCACGATCCGCTGTACTCCGGCGCGGACGACGCCCCGACGATGGGCATCGCGCCCTATCTGAACCCGGAGGCGTACGCCCACAGCTACGCGAAGAGCGAGGCCTACCTGTTCGGGGCGGAGGCGGCCGCCGCGGGTGACCGCTACGAAGACTCGGCCGTTTTCGCGAGCGACGGCTTCACACCCGACGGCGGCGCCCGGCGCGCGGGTTCGCACCGCCGCCGCAAGAAGGCCGCCCGGCCCATGCGCACCGGACTGCTCGGTGTCTCCGCCGCCGTCGCCCTCGGCACGGTCGCGGTCGCCACGGGCGCCGTGCCCGGTCTCGAGAACTACCAGCTCGGCGGCAACGGCGGAGCCGACAAGGTCCAGGCTGGGGACACGCCGACGAACACCCCGATCGAGCAGGGCGGCACCTCGGGCAGCGCCGAAAGCCGAGACGAGGCGTCCACCAGCCGGAACGCCGAGCGTGCCGGCTCGCCGTCGCCGTCCGCCTCGAAGTCGTCGGCCGCGCCGACGAAGACGCCGGAGAAGCCGGAGAAGACGCAGGAGAAGACTCCGGAGAAGAAGAAGCCGGCGGCCACCCCGAGCGAGAAGCCGGACGACACGCCCTCACGCACGGCCACGAAGGCGCCGCGGAAGCCCAGCGCTTCCGCCGCCCTGTCCGGCGAATCCAGCGCCGCGGCCCAGGTGCTCAGCCTCGTGAACGAGGAGCGGGCCAAGGTGGGCTGCAGTCCGGTCGCCGCCAACAGCGCCCTGACCGGCCTGGCCCAGAGCTACAGCGAGGACATGGCCGCGCGGGGCTTCTTCGACCACACCGACCCGGACGGCCGCACGCCCTGGGACCGGGCCGAGAAGGCCGGGATATCCAACCTGGGCGGTGAGAACATCGCCCGCGGCCAGGCCGACGCCGCGGCCGTGATGGACGCCTGGATGAACAGCCCCGGCCACCGCGCGAACATACTGAACTGCGACTTCAAGACGCTGGGCGTCGGTGTCGAGCTCGGCTCGGGCGGCCCCTGGTGGACCCAGAACTTCGGCTATTGAGATAACCGCAGGTCAGCGGGCTAGGCACCCTCGTGGGCCGCGTCCGGGCCGTCAGCGGCGGCTTCCCCATCCGAGAAGACGCGGTCCACAGCGGCCCGGGTCCGGGTCCCGCTCGACGGCATCAGGTGCGTGTACGTCCGCAGGGTGAAGCCGGGGTCGTGGTGTCCCAGGTACTCGCTGAGAGCCTTGATGCTCTCCCCCGCGTCCAGCAGGACCGAGGCATAGAAGTGCCGCAAGGCGTGCATGCCGTTGTCCCGCCCGGTCTCGACACTCGCGGCCCGAAGCGCCGGCCGCCAGACGCGATCGTTAAAGCGGTTCCGGTCGAGCGGCAGTCCGGCAGGCCCAGTGAAGATGAGCGATGCCGTGACCGGCGGACCGTCGAGGTTCTTCCACGGAAGCGTGATCCGCGTCGCGGGGTGGCGCTTGAGGTGAGCGGCCAAGGCGAAGGCGACGGACTGCGGCAGTGGCACATCCCGTTCCTTGCCGCCCTTCGGAGGAGCGAACACCGGCCGGTGCTGCCGCAGTAGCTTGACCTGCCGCACTACGTGGACCACTCCCCCGAGGAAGTCGACGTCTTCCACGGCCAGGCCGAAGACCTCTCCCTGACGTAGTCCGCATCCGGCAGCGACGTTGACGAGCGCCTGGTAGCGGTCCGGCAGGGCCGAGCGCACATCCATGATCCGCTCAGCAGGCCAAGGCTTGACCTTGCGAGGCTCTAGACGCGGCGCCCGCACGGACCGAGCGCTGCATGGGTTGGCGCGGATGATCCGGTCTTCCACGGCGGCGGTGAACACCGTCGACACGTGGGCGAAGATGCCGCGCCGGTACCCGGCGGAGAGCCCGCGGTCCTCCAGCGTCCGCAACCAGACGCGCAGATGGGACGGGGTGAAGGACGCTAGAGGCCGCGTGCCCAGGTACGGGATCGCGTGGAGTCGCAGACGACTCTCCACCGCCTCGCGAGTCAGCGGGTCAGTGATCTGCGAGGCCATCCACTCAGTGGCGTACTGCTCGAACGTGACCTTGCCAGCTCCGGGGTCCACGTAGTCCCCCCGCGACATGTCGGCCTCGATGTTCGCCAACCACTGCTCCGCCTTGCGCTTCTGCTTGTCAGGGAAGCTCTTGGACTTCTCGGAGCCGTCGGGGCCGACGTATCGGGCGCGATAGCGCAGGCCGACGCCAAAGCGGTCGGTCTTGACCTTGACGGTCTTGCCGTCGGCACCGGGCTCCACCTTGTACCAGCGGTCTTGCACGTGTCCGGCCATCAGGCTGCCTCTTCCATCTGGGACTCGACCCAGACGCGGACGTCTTCGGGGTCGAAGCGAAGGTGCCGGCCGACGCGGAAGCCGCGCGGTCCGGTCTGCTTGCGGCGCCACTGGTAGACGGTCTCGACGGGGACGCCGAGGAGGTCGGCCAGGTCGACGGGGGTCAGGTAGCGGTCGGGCAGCGAGCGCTTCAAGCCCACACCTCCACGTCGTCCATGTCGTGCAGGTCAGCGAGTGCTTCGCGTGCTGTCTCGCGATTCAGGCGCAGGTCTCGGGCGATGCTGGCGGCGAGCCAGGATTCGCCGGGGCTGTGGCCCTGTCCGGCGTACGTCCAGTGGGCGAGGACGAGCGTGGAGCCGTCCGTGTCGTCGAAGTCTTCGGAGAGCCCGCGTTCGCGGCGTTCCTGCCGGGCGCGGAAGTCAGCCCGCGCCTGGCGCAGCGTGCCGAGGGTCGTCGAGTAGCTGCGGGATTTGGTGGAGAAGTGGCCGCGGAAGCCGAGCATGTGAGCCCACCGGGCCAGCAGCCGTTCCGGGTACGCGTCATCCAACGCCCAGCACGCTTCGATGAGCCGCCGGGTGTGCGCAGGCAGCGGCAGCTTGTCCAGCTCGGGCAGCTCCCCGATCCGGCGATCCACCGTGCCTGTGGTCTCAGCCGCCTTGGTGGCGTACTTGGCCACGTAGGAGGCGACGGCCTGTTCGGTCAGTTCCTCGTGCCCCATAGCCCCGATGGCCTGCACGTCGACCTGAGAGCCCCAGCGCAGGACCCGCGCCGGGTGGTCACCGGAGACAGGCACTCGCACCGAGACCCGCCCGGCGGCGGCCCGGATCGCACCGTCCAGAAGAGCCACCGTGGCCCACGCTGGCGGAGCAGTGTCGGGACCGGCCGGGCCGTCCAGGCGCACCACGGCGTGGAAGTGCACTGCCCCGCGCTTCTGGAACTCAGCGACCTTGCCGAAGGAGACCCGGCATACCTCTCGCAGCGCCGACTGTGTCAGGCCCGCCCGTGCGGCGATCTCCCGACGCAAGTAGATGGTGAAGCGCCGCCACAGGTCACCGGCGTAGTTGTTGAACAGGACCGACCCCGCGTAGTCGTACCGCTCCGGGTCGAGGGCCGTACCGAGCGCTGGATCATCCTCGGCATGGACGGTCCCGCAGCGGCAGCGTCCGGAGTCGGGGCGATTGTGGACCGGGCCGAACGACGGCGCGGTGAGGGTGGCAAAGACGCGCGGGTGGTCCCGCACGGTCGCGGGCACGTCTTTGCGTTCGTCGCCCGTGATCCCGGCCCGGATCAGGTGATAGGTGTCGCCCGCGTAGGTCCAGGCGCATGCTGGGCAGCGTGAGGCCCGCCGGTTACCACAGGCGACCCGCAGCATGCCGCCCGGCTCATGTTCGGTGCTGTAGGAGTACAGGACGTCACCGGTCGCGGCATCGCGGGTCACCGTCTGGCCCATAAGCCGGATCGGGTTGGCGCAGCCGCCAGTACGGCGCACTTGTTCCTGCCACCGGTCGAAGCCTGACGTGTTCGCCACTCGCAGCAGGTCTGCCAGGGTCACAGGGTTAACCCCCAGGGAGGCCGCAGCACCGGCCACGGCCTCCGGGGGGACGGGGAACACCGTCACGCGGCACCCCCGCACAGCGAGCAGGGACCGTAGCCCTCCTCGTACCAGTCCGCATCCACGTCGACGGCCCAGCACGCCCACACCCGCCGGGTGTCGTGGCACGCGGGGCACGGTCCGTCCAAAAGGAAGCGAAGGCCCCGTTCCCGGGCCTCATCGTTCACCGGAACGAACAGCGTGACGAGCGCCGCCAGCTCCGCGGCCCGCCGGTCGCGCGTGGGGCTGGGGAACCGCTCGGCGTGAGCCCGATTCTGTTCGGCCGTGGCCCTCTTCCGTGCACGGCAGCGCCGGTATCCGGCCTCTAGAGCAGCGATGTCACGGAGCCGGTCCAGGCCCACCCGATTGACGCCCTGGATGATCCAGGCAATGAGGTGCGCTTCGTCGCCGCGCTTGTACCGGTAGCCGTCCGGCAGATCTGAGGCGTACAGCGCCACAGTCCGCTCTCCGTTAGACAGGTCTTCGACCGATACGGACGGCACAGGTAAACCGGCCGAGGAGACGTGCTCAGCAACCATGGTTGCGGGCATGATGGGACTTCCCTTCGAGGGAGCCAGGGGCGGCGGTTCTTCTTGGCGGTTGAGGCGCCGTCCCTGGGCAGAGGTTTGGTGGTGCCAGATCTCTCGTCCTTGCGGTGCTACATCCCTAAGGTTCCCTAGGGCACCTTAGGGTGTCAAGCGGTACGCTAGGGAAGTAGCCACGGACAAGGGAGCTGACGCAATGGCCGACCAGGCAGACAATCGAGCGCCCTATGCGCAGATTGCCGCCCACTACGCGGAGCTGATCACGTCTGGCGAACTCCAGCCGGGCTCGCTTCTGCCAAGCATCAAGACCCTTTCGCAGGAGTGGAGCGTCAGCACCGCGACTGCGGAGAAGGCCTTGCGGAAGTTGCGTAACGAGGGCCTCGTCAGGGGCATCCACGGCATCGGGACCGAGGTTTTGGACCGTCCCGCGCCTATGTCCTCTGGGGCTCAGCGCCAAGACCGAGGCCGCCGAACCGGGTCCAGCTGGGGAACCGGCGAACGGTCCGATTCCCATCAGGCGTCGGTGGTGCCGGCGCCCGCGGACGTGGCGCAAGCGCTGGACCTCAAGCCCGGTTCCAGCGTGATCCGGCGCAGCCGGGTCTACCGCGACCGGCATGGAATCGTCGCGCACTCGACCTCATGGATTCCCGTCCGGTACGGAGAGCTGATCCCACAGCTCACGAGCAGTGAGCGACTGACCGGCGGAACGTCGCTGCAACTCATCGCCCAGGCAACCGGACGCCCCATCACGCACCGGTTCGACACCGCGTCGGCTCGGTTGCTCACGCCCGAGGACGCGCAGTTGTTGGAGCTGGATCCCGAGGCGGCGCCGCAGGACCCCGTGGTCGTCATGACTGCGAAGTTCGTCGACAGTGAGGGCACGGTCGTTGAGTACGGTGTCGACCTCGGCGGCCCCGGCCGTACGTGGCAGACGGCATCGGAAGTCGCCCAGTGACCGCCGTGGACAGCGCTCGTCAACCGTTCTGCGTCCTCATGGCGGGGCTCCCCGGCTCAGGGAAGACCACTCTGGCCCGTGCGCTGACAGCACGAGGGTTCGTCCGACTCTGCCCGGATGAGGAGATGTTCCGCCGACACGGGGTGTACGGGGTGGACTTCCCCCGAGGAACGTTCCCGACCCTTGAGCGACCGATCCTCGAAGAGACAGCAGTGGCACTCCGTGACCAGCTCCAGGCCGGGCACGATGTGGTGGTCGACCATGGCTTCTGGACGCCGGAAGACCGTGCTCACTGGCGCTCGGTTGCGACTGAAGGTGGAGGAGTCTCGGTGGTGGTTTACCTCGAGGCCAGCCACGAGGAACTGTGGTCCCGCGTGAGCAAGCGCAATGCTCGGCATGAGGACGACCCGAACTCGATCTACTTCGCCGAGAGCGACCTAATCCGCTATCGCAAGCGGTTCGTTGCCCCGAAGCCCGACGAACCGCACCTTGTCTATGACGGCGACCCTGAGTCTGTCCTTAAGGCACTGCAGTCAGAGCTGAGCCGCTCATAGCCGGGACAAGAGACCGCCAGGGCACGAGTTACAGGTTTCTCTACCTCATCAAGCCCCGGCTGCGCTCCGCTCCGCCGGGCGCGCTTCCCGGCTCCGCTCCGGGCGCCGCTCCTGCCTTCGGCCCGCTCCGCCCGCGCTGCGCCGACGCGCGCCCTGGTATGGGTAGGCCGACGGCATGAGGTCAGAACACGTCGTGGCTGGGGCGGTCGGCTCCACGGCTTTAGGCAGCCACTTTGGGGCGAGCCTCTAAGATCATGGCCCCAACGTCGTGCTTTAACGGGCAGGTCCACAGACTGCCCGACGCGCCGGAAGCTTACGGGGCCATGATCACTCGCCCCAAAGCAGCTCCCGCCCAAAGCCGCTCCGCCGACCTAGTCCGAGCCCTCAGATCCTGGCGCCTTCGTTGAGGTGCCGAAGAAGCTCAGGGGAATCGGCTACAGCAGCTCGGGCGTCCGCCATGGCTCTCTTAAGACGTGCTTTCCAGAGGAGTCGGGAACGTTGTGGATGCCAGAGCGAGTGATAGACAACCTCGCTCGCCGCGTTCAAGCCTCTGACATACCGGGTTGCCAGGCCCCCGCCGTACTCAGGATCGGGGTACTCCTCAAAGCTGCGCCGACTTTCCAAGTAGAAGGCCACACGAGTCCGCGTGTACCACTCAGATACTTCGCGTGGCACCCCGGCGATCATGGCGGCTGACTCAAAAGCGTGAACCGCTCTGCGTAGCCGTCGCCACTCTTCAGGGTCGCCTTGGGACCAAACCGCTTCTTCCAGAGTCGTCATTGCGGTGCGAGCAGCGGCACGAGCCTGGCGACGCTCCGGAGCGGCACTGACGTACTGGGCAACAACTGCCCCCGCGCTGCCAGCGCCGAGGAGCTGAAGCACCCCCACAAGATCCACCACATGGGGACCGTATCAGCGGCCCAACACCCATCTGCCCGTGTTTTCGGAATGGGGCCGTCTCTGGGCCGTCGAAGGGCGCTCAACGACGACCAACACTGACAACCACCGACAGCTAAGTCGCAGGTCGCAGTGTTGATCGATTACGGGGCCGCAGGTCAGAGACCCGGCCCATCACTTCTTCGGCTACTAGACCCCGCGGACGACGCTCAGGCGGCGGCCAGGCCCTTGAGGAACACCCTGGCCGTCTCCGTCACGCGGCGGCCCAGCTGCTCGGCGGTGGCGATGTCGGCCTTGTGGACGGCGTCCGGGCCCTCGTCGGCGTTGGTCTGAGCGGCCGCGCCCAGGAAGACGCCGAGACGGTTCAGGTCGTGCTCGGAGCCGGTGCTGCTGTTCCAGCCCGGGAGCAGACCGAGGCTGACCCAGTGCATGCCGAGCTGCGCGGCGAGGATCTGGAAGTACTGCAGGGTGTGCAGCTTGTCGCCGCTCTTGGACGCGGAGTTGGTGAAGCCCGCGGCCAGCTTGTCCTTCCAGGCCTGGGTGGCCCAGCGCTTGGAGGTGGCCTCCGCGAAGACGTGGAAGGCGCCGGACGCGGTGCCCATGTAGGTCGGCGATCCGAACACGATGGCGTCCGAGCGGTCGAGGATCGCCCACTGTTCCTCGGTGATCTCGTCGACCCTGATCAGATGGACCTCGGCACCGGCTTCGACGGCACCGGCACGGACGGCCTCGGCGATCACGGCGGTGTGGCCGTAGCCGGAGTGGTAGGCGAGGGAGACGACAGGGGTGGTCACGTGAGTGCTCCTGAAATAGGCAGGTGGCTGAAGATGACCAAAGGAAAGCACTAACTTCTGGTTAGTGCAACCTGTTGGTTAGCGCTGCGCTGACGTAGGCTGGGCATATGACCACCACCCAGGAGCTCGCGGAGGGGCTGGACGACCTCCCGTACAACGTGTTCGCCAAGGCCTGTCCGTCGCGCGGCACGCTGGAGCACATCACGGGCCGTTGGGGCGGCCTCACGCTCGGCGCCCTGTACGAGGGCTCGCTGCGCTTCAACGAGCTGCGCCGCCGCGTCGACGGGGTGAGCGAGAAGATGCTGTCCCAGACCCTGCACGCCCTGGAGCGCGACGGCTTGGTCCACCGCGAGGCCCAGCCCACCAACCCGCCCCGCGTGGACTACGAACTGACGCCGCTGGGACGCGCCGTGGCCGAGCGCCTGCTCGCCCTCATCCACTTCGTGGAGGGCAGCATGGACGACGTCCTGGCCGCGCGCGAGCGGTACGACTCCGCTAGGGCGTGATCCGCGGCGGCCGCTGGCACTTCGGGCAGAAGTAGCTCGACCGGTTCATCCAGGGCCGCCGCCGCATGGGCGTGCCGCAGCGCCGGCAGGGCAGGCCCTCGCGGCCGTACGCGTCGAGCGACCGGTCGAAGTAGCCGGATTCGCCGTTGACGTTGACGTACAGGCTGTCGAAGCTGGTGCCGCCCACCGCGAGGGCGGCGTTCATCACGTCCCGCACATGGCCCAGGAGCAGCAGGGTGCGCGGGCGCGTGAAGGTCGCGGTCGGGCGCTCGTAGTGGATGCGGGCGCGCCACAGCGCTTCGTCCGCGTAGATGTTGCCGACGCCGCTGATCAGCGACTGGTCGAGCAGGGCGCGTTTGATCGTGGACCGCTTGCGGCGCAGCGCCTGGTGGAAGGCCTCGTCGTCGAAGAGCTCGTCGAGCGGGTCGCGGGCGATGTGCGCGATGACGTCGGGCAGGCCCTCGGGGGTGTTCTCGTGCAGCGACAGACCGCCGAAGGTCCGCTGGTCGACGAAGCGGAGTTCGGTGTCCAGGGCGTCGGTGAAACGGACCCGGATGCGCAGGTGCTTCTCGTCCGGGGCCGTGTGCGGCTGGACCAGGAGCTGGCCGCTCATGCCGAGGTGGGCGAGGATCGACTGGTCCGTGTCCTCCAGGGGCAGCCACAGGTACTTGCCGCGACGGCTGGGGACGCCGATGCGGTGGCCCTTCAGGCGGTGCGCGAAGTCGTCGGCGCCCGCGAGGTGGCGGCGCACCGCACGCGGGTGCAGCACCTCGGCCTCGGCGACGGTGCGGTGGGCGACCCACCGCTCGAGACCGCGCCGTACGACCTCGACCTCGGGCAACTCGGGCATGGGGTCCCCCGTCACAAACCTGTGGATGGCGCGAGCGCCCGCCCCGGGCAGGGGCGGGCGCTCGGGTGCGCTGCACACATGCCGCCCGGTGCAGGGCGGCGGCGGTCAGCCGTCGGCGGCGGCGTCGACGGCTTCGTGGGCGGCCTGAGCGGCTGCCGTCTGCGTCGCCTCCGCGGCTTTCGCCGCCTTGGCGCGCTCGTCCGCCGCGGCCCGGATGGACCGCCATGCGGACTCGGCGGCTTGCTGCTCCGCCTCCTTCTTGCTGCGGCCGGTGCCGGTGCCGTACGAGACGCCTCCGACGCGGGCGGCAGCAGTGAAGGTCTTCTCGTGGTCCGGGCCGGTCTCCGTGACCAGGTACTCGGGAACGCCGAGCCCCTCGGTCGCGGTGAGCTCCTGGAGACTGGTCTTCCAGTCCAGGCCGGCTCCGAGATTCGAGGATTTCTCGATCAGGGGGTCGAACAGGCGGTGCACGAGCTCCGCCGCCGAGTCCAGGCCCTGGTCGAGGTAGACCGCGCCGATCACCGCTTCGAGGGTGTCGGCGAGGATGGACGCCTTGTCCCGGCCGCCCGTGCCCTCTTCACCCCGGCCGAGCCGGATGAAGGAGCCCAGGTCGAGCCCGCGGCCCACTTCGGCGAGTGCACGCGAGTTGACCACCGCGGCCCGCAGTTTGGCCAGTTGGCCTTCCGGCAGGTCGGGGTGGGTGCGGTACAGCGTGTCCGTGACCACGAGGCCGAGGACGGAGTCCCCGAGGAACTCCAGGCGCTCGTTGGTCGGCAGACCGCCGTTCTCGTATGCGTACGACCGGTGGGTCAGTGCGCGCACCAGAAGGGCGGACTCGAGCTTGTAGCCGAGCCGCCCTTCCAGAAGCGTGTGGGACGAGGCCTGGTTGTTGTCCGCCGGAGCACTCCCGCTCACACGGGAAGACTTGTTCTTAGGCGTGGACACAGTGCCTCTCACCAGCCGCTCAGACCTCGAGGACCTGGCGCTTGTTGTAGGTGCCGCACGACGGGCACGCGATGTGCTGCAGCTTGGGCTCGTGGCAGCGCTCGCACGCAACCAGGGTGGGGACCGCAGCCTTCCACTGCGACCGGCGGTGGCGCGTGTTGCTGCGCGACATCTTCCGCTTCGGAACAGCCACGGCTACTTCTCCTGCTTCTCGTCGACGCCCGCTTCGGCGCCGCTCATCTCGTCCTTCTCGCCGTCCTTCATGGTGCCGGCGAGTCCCTGCAATGCCGCCCAACGGATGTCGACGGCGTCGTGGTGGTGGTCCGGGTCGTCCGCCAGCCGCGCGCCGCATTCGGCGCACAGACCGGGGCAGTCTTCCCGGCACACCGGCTGCATCGGCAGTGCGAGCACCACCGCATCACGCAGCACGGGCTCGAGGTCGAACAAGCCGTCCTCGAGGAAGAGCCTGTCCTCGTCGTCCTCGGCGTCGTCGCCCGGTTCCGCGATCACGCGGCCCCGGTCATCGGCGTCAGGGTACGAGAACATCTCCTGGAAATCCGCTTCGAGCTCCTGCTCGAGCGGCTCCAGACACCTTACGCACTCCCCTTCGGCCGCGGCACGGGCGGTGCCTGTGACGAGCACCCCTTCCATGACCGACTCCAGGCGGAGTTCGAGTTCCACCGGGGCGCCTTCCGGCACTCCGATGACTCCCTTGAGACCGAGGTCCTTGGGAGCGTCGACCGTGCGGGTCAGGCGCTGGAGCGCACCAGGCCGCCGGCCCAGCTCGTGCGTGTCGAACACGAGGGGGTTGCGGTGGTCGAGGCGGGCGTTCAGAGCCATTCCTGCTTTCGATCTGTGGAACTCGGGGAGCCGCCGCCCTTCGGTGTTCCGGGCAGCGTTGATCGCGGACGTACGCGCGACCGAAGAGCCAGGATACTGGACCTTTCGCTGTCGGCCCAATCCGGTGCTCAGCCCTGGCCGCGGCCCTGCTCGTAGGCCCGCAGCTGCTCGGCGCTGATCATGCCGGTGTCGAAGAGGCTGGTCTCGTCGAGGGCGTACCCCTGCTGGGCCTGCTGCACCTGTTCCTGGGCCTGCTGCGCCTGCTGCTGGGCCTGGTGCGGGTCGTAGGCGGCCTGCTGGGGGTCGTAGCCCTGGTAGGCGTAGGGATCGACCTGCGGGTAGCCGTACTGGTCCTGCTGGGCGGCGTAGGCCTGCTGCGGGTAACCCGCGTACGGGTCGGGCTGCTGCTGGACGGGGGCGTACGCCGGCTGCGGCTGCCCGTAGTCCTCCCGAGCCGCGGGCCGCTCGGCCGGGGGCTTTTCCGCGAGGGCGGCCAGGTCGGCGAGGTAGTCGGCGTCGCTGGAGTGCTGGACGGTGCTCGCGTCGTGGGCGAGGGCGCCGAGGTCGTCGGTGGCGATCCGGCCGTGCAGCTTCTGCCGGCCGCGGCCGACCGCCTCCAGGGTCTTGGCGAGGACCGCCTCGAAGGCGCCGAGCTTGACGTCGACGTACTCGTCGGCGCTGCGGCGCTGGGTCTCCGGGTCGTGGCTGCGCTCGGGGGCGTCCTCATCCTCGTAGCCCTGCTCGTCGGTGCCGGGGCCGGTGCCCAGGAGCTTCTCGCGGCCGCGGCCGACGGAACCCAGGGTCTTGGTGAGGACGACCTCGAAGTTGGCGAGCTTGGAATCGACGTACTCGTCGGCCTCGGCGCGGATCTCCTCGGCCTCCTGGCGGGCCTCGGCGAGGATCCGGTCGGCCTCGGCCTGGGAGCGGCGGGCGATCTCGGTGCCGGAGATCAGCGAGCCGCGTTCGGCGTGCGCGCTCTCGATGATCCGCTGAGCCTCCTGGCGGGCCTGCTCGACCATCTGCTCACGGCCGCCGATCAGCTCCTGCGCCTGGGCGAGGGAGTCGGGCAGGGCCGCGCGCACCTCTTCCAGCATCGCGAGCAGGTCGGCGCGGTTGACCACGCACGAGGCCGACATGGGCATGGACCGGGCGCCGGAGACCGCGGAGACGATCTCGTCGAGCTTCTTCTGCACGTCCACCGTGTGCTCGCCACTCTCTACAGATGCGTTGGAGACGGACGGGACGACTGTACGGCCATGAGGTCGCCCCGGGACACCGGGTGACGGGCAGTCAGGACCCCGTGGGAGGCCCGGGGCGACCTCAGTCCTTGCGCAGGCGCTCGGTGAGCTCCTGGAGGACCTCCGCCGGGACCAGGTGGGAGACGTCGCCACCCCAGGTCGCGACCTCCTTGACCAGGGAGGACGACAGGAAGCTGTAGGTGGGGTTGGTGGGGATGAAGAGGGTCTCCACACCCGAGAGGCCGTTGTTCATCTGGGCCATCTGCAGCTCGTAGTCGAAGTCGCTGACCGCGCGCAGGCCCTTGACGATGGCGGGGATGTCGCGCTGCTTGCAGAAGTCGACGAGCAGGCCGTGGAAGGCCTCCACGCGGACGTTGCCGTACTCGGCGGTGACCCGGCGGATCAGGTCGATCCGCTCCTCGATCTCGAACAGGCCCTTCTTGGCCTGGTTGATCATCACCGCGACGTAGACCTCGTCATACAGCCTGGAGGCGCGGGAGATGATGTCGAGGTGTCCGTTGGTGATCGGGTCGAACGACCCGGGACAGACGGCGCGGCGCACTTGTGATCCCTCGCTCTCCGGTCCGGTCATCGTGCGTCTTCGCACGTAGAGGCGGCGCGACCGTACCAAAACGTTCCCTCGCCGTAGCGACGGGCCCGGAGGGGTTCGAAACCCTCGGGCCACCGGAATTCACCGCCTCTGGTGCTGCGCTCCACGGTGACGAGGGCTTCCCCGGTGAGCCACCCCTCCGTGCGGAGTGTGAGGAGGATCTCCCGAAGATCGTCGTCCGAGACGGCGTACGGCGGGTCGAGGAAGACGAGGTCGTACGGGTCACCGGGGGGTGCCGTGCGGATGATCTGTTCCGCTTTGCCCGATCTGACCTCCGCGCCGGGGAGCCCGAGACTCTTCACGTTCTCGCGGACCGTGCGGACGGCTTTGGCATCGGCCTCCACGAGGAGGGCGTGGCCGGCGCCCCGGGAGAGGGCCTCCAGGCCGACGGCCCCCGAGCCGGCGTAGAGGTCGAGGACGCGTTCACCTTCCAGGGGGCCGCCGAGGAGCGACTGCCAGGTGGAGAAGAGGCCCTCCCGGGCTCGGTCGGAGGTGGGGCGGGTTCCCGTCCCTGGCGGAACGGCCAGGCGGCGTCCGCCGGCCTGGCCGGCGATCACGCGGGTCATCTGTCGTCCTTGGTCGTGGGTCGCATCAAGTTTCAGTGTGGCTGGTCGCGCCCTCGCGGTGGTAGCCGCATATGGATTACGCCCCGCGCCCCTGAGGTGGCCGTACTCACCCCTTGTCCAAGTACTGCTCTCTCTCCTCGTCCAGAAGGGCGTCGAGGGCCGTGCGCAAGCCGGGCAGGCCGGTCAGCTCCGGGTCGGCCGCCACCACCGCGGTCGCCTCCTGTCTCGCCTCGGCGATGATCTCCTCGTCCTCGATGACCGCGAGCATCCTCAGGGAGGTGCGGGCGCCCGACTGGGCCTGGCCCAGGACGTCGCCCTCGCGGCGTTGTTCGAGGTCGATGCGGGACAGTTCGAAGCCGTCGAGGGTGGCGGCGACCGCGCCCAGGCGCTGGCGGGCCGGGCTCGCCTCGGGCATCTCGGTGACCAGGAGGCACAGGCCGGGGGCCGAGCCGCGGCCCACGCGACCGCGCAGCTGGTGGAGCTGGGAGACGCCGAAGCGGTCGGCGTCCATGATCACCATGGCGGTGGCGTTGGGGACGTTGACGCCGACCTCGATGACCGTCGTGGCGACCAGGACGTGGGTCTCGCCGGCGGCGAAGCGGCGCATGACGGCGTCCTTGTCGTCGGGGTGCATCCTGCCGTGCAGGACCTCGACCCGGAGGCCCTGGAGCGGGCCCTTGGACAGCTGGTCGGCCACCTCGAGGACGGCGAGCGGCGGGCGCTTCTCCGCGGCGTCCTCCGGGGGCTGCGGGGCCTTCTTCCTGCCGGCCTTCTTAGGGTCGTCCTCCTCGTCGCCGATGCGGGGGCAGACGACGTACGCCTGATGGCCGTTCTCCACCTCCTCGCGGACCCTCTCCCACGCGCGGGACAGGAAGTGGGGCTTGTCGGCGGCCGGGACGACATGGCTGGCGATCGGCGAGCGGCCGGCCGGGAGCTGGTCCAGGACGGAGGTCTCCAGGTCGCCGAAGACGGTCATGGCGACCGTGCGCGGGATGGGCGTGGCCGTCATGACCAGGAGGTGCGGGGGCTGTTTGCCCTTGCCGCGCAGGGCGTCGCGCTGCTCGACGCCGAAGCGGTGCTGTTCGTCGACCACGACCAGGCCCAGGTCGTGGAACTGCACCTTGTCCTCGATCAGCGCGTGCGTGCCGATGACGATGCCGGCCTCGCCGGTGGTGAGGTCGAGCAGGGCGTGCCGCCGGGCGGCCGTCCCCATGGAACCGGTGAGCAGCACCACCTTGGTGGCCTGCTCGGACCCGCCCAGCATGCCGCCCTCGGCCAGCTCGCCCATCATCTCGACGATGGACCGGTGATGCTGCTGCGCGAGCACTTCGGTGGGCGCGAGCATGGCGGCCTGGCCGCCCGCGTCGACCACGGCGAGCATGGCGCGCAGGGCGACCATGGTCTTCCCGGAACCGACCTCCCCCTGCAGCAGCCGGTGCATCGGGTGATCGGTGGCCAGGTCGTCGAAGATCTCCCGGGAGACGCGCTGCTGGCCGTCGGTGAGGGTGAAGGGGAGGCGGGCGTCGAAGGCGGTGAGGAGGCCGTCGGGGGCGGGCTTGCGGGGGACGGCGGGGAGTTGGGCGTCCGCGTGGCGGCGGCGGGCCAGGGCGACCTGGAGGACGAAGGCCTCGTCCCACTTGAGGCGGGAGCGGGCGTCCTCGATGTCCGCCTTGGTGTGCGGGCGGTGGATCTTGAGGAGGGCCTCGGGGAGGGGCACCAGGCCGCGGCCCTGACGCAGGGTGTCGGGGAGCGGGTCGACGGCCTCCTGGGCGGTGGGCAGGACCGTCTGGATCGCCTTGCCGATCTTCCAGGACTCCAGCTTGGCGGTGGCAGGGTAGATCGGGATCAGGGCGCCCGCCCAGGTCTCGACGGACTCCTCCGGGTCACCGCGCAGCAACTCGTAGGCAGGGTGCGCGAGTTGGAGGCGGCGGTTGAAGACGGAGACCTTGCCCGCGAACATCGCGCGGGTGCCCGGCAGGAGTTCCTTGTGGGGCTTGTGGACTCCGGCGCCGAAGAAGACCAGTTGGAGCCGGCCGCTGCCGTCCGTGATCGTGACCTCCAGGCGCTGGCCCTTGCCGCGCGGGGCCTTGGCGGAGGCGAAGGTGTGCAGGCGGGCGTCGGCGACCTGCGCGACCACCGTGACGTGCTCGTCCATCGGGAGATCGGCAAGGTGGGTGAGCTGGCCGCGCTCCTCGTATCTGCGCGGGTAGTGGTGGAGGAGGTCGCCGACGGTCAGCAGGCCGAGGTGCTCGGCCATCACCTTCGCGGTGGCGGGGCCGAGCACCGACTTCAGCGGTTGGCGCAGGGGTTCTTCCAGTGCGGGCACGAGATCCATTGCACACCACGCCACTGACAATGACTTCCAGGCTGCGGCCGGATCGCCGTAAAGATCCCGGAAACCCCTGGTCAGGCGGCTGGTTCGGGCCTTAGGATGACGCGCTCCCGGCCCTTCTTCGCGGTCACCGCCTCACCGGGACCGCCCGACCCCGCGCCGTCGCGAGTCCCCCACCGGCGCCGTGATGATGGACTCCCAGACCTCACAGGCATCCCAGCCCTCCCCATCGCCCCCTTCACCTCATACCTTCCAGGTCGACCTGCGCGGCATGGTGGACCTGCTCTCCCAGCACCTCTACTCCAGTCCGAAGGTGTATCTGCGCGAGCTGCTGCAGAACGCCGTGGACGCCATCACGGCCAGACGCGCGGACGAGCCCGGCGCCCCTGCCCGGGTCCGGCTGTACGCGGAGGGCGGCGCCCTGCGTGTCGAGGACACCGGCGTGGGGCTCACCGAGGCGGACGTGCACAGCCTGCTGGCCACCATCGGGCGCAGTTCGAAGCGCGCCGAGGGGCTTCAGGAGGTCCGGTCCGACTTCCTCGGGCAGTTCGGGATCGGGCTGCTGGCCTGTTTCGTCGTCGCCGAGCGGATCCGGGTCGTCAGCCGCAGCGCCCGTACGCCCGGGGCGCCGCCGGTGGAGTGGACGGCGTCCGAGGACGGTTCGTACACCGTGCGGACGCTGCCGGACACCGAGCGGCCCGAACCGGGCACCACCGTGCATCTGGTGGCCCGGGCGGGCGCCGCGGAGTGGCTCGCGCCCGGGCGGGTCGAGACGCTGGCCCGGGACTTCGGTTCGCTGCTGCCGTACGACGTGCGGGTCGGAGACGAGGCGGTCACCGACCTTCCGGCACCCTGGGACCGTCCGTACCCGGGCCCGGCCGCCCGCCGCGTCGCCCTCGCCCGGCACTGCCACGAGCTGTTCGGCTTCACCCCGCTGGACACGATCGACCTGTCCGTGCCGGTGGCCGGCATCCGCGGGGTGGCCTACGTGCTGCCCTCGGCGGTGAGCCCGGCCCAGCGCGCGGGTCACCGCGTGCATCTGAAGGGCATGCTGCTGACCGAGCGGGCCGAACAGCTGCTGCCCGACTGGGCGTTCTTCGTGCGCTGCGTGCTCGACACGGACAGCCTGCGGCCCACGGCGTCTCGCGAGGCGCTGTACGAGGACGAGACGCTGGCCGGTGTGCGGGAGGCGCTGGGCGAGCGGATCCGGACCTGGCTGACGGGGCTGGCGGCCGGTGACCCGGAGCGGCTGGCCGCGTTCCTGTCGGTGCACCACCTGGGCGTGAAGTCGCTGGCCCGGCACGACCGGGAGATGCTGCGCACGATGCTGCCGTGGCTGCCGTTCGAGACGACCGGCGGGCGGCTGTCCCTGGAGGAGTTCGCGCAGCGGCATGCGGTGGTGCACTACACGCGGACCGTCGAGGAGTACCGGCAGGTCGCGCCGATCGCGTCCGCGCAGGGCATCGGCGTGATCAACGGCGGTTACACGTACGACAGCGAGCTGGTGCGGGCGCTGCCGTCGGTGCGGCCGGGCACGGTGGTCGCCGAGCTGGACGCGGAGACGGTGACCGCGCATCTGGACGCGGTCGACCCGGCCGAGGAGCTGGCCCTGTCCGGCTTCCTGGCGGCGGCCCGGGCCCGGCTCGACCCGCTCGGCTGCGACGTCGTCCTGCGGGCCTTCCACCCGCTGTCCCTGCCCGCGCTGCACCTCGACGACCGGGACGCCCGGCACGAGCAGGCCAGGGCGGACGCCGAGGCGCAGGCCGACGACCTGTGGGCGGGCATCCTCGGCTCCCTGCGCGGCAGCGCCCCCCGCGCGCGTCTGGTGCTGAACCATCTCAACCCGCTCGTGCGGCGGATCGCCGCGCTGCCCGACCCGGAGCTGATCGGCACCGCCACGGAGTCGCTGTACGGGCAGGCGCTGCTGATGGCGCAGCGGCCGCTGAGGCCGGCCGACTCGGCGCTGCTCAACCGCGCGTTCATCGGCCTCCTGGAGTGGGCCACGCACAGCGAGGACGGTCGGGCATGAGCGAGATCCTGGACTTCGACGCGCTGCGCGAGGCGATGGCGGAGAACGCCGGGCGGCCGGAGGGGCCGGCCCGCAACGCGCGCGCGGAGCAGCTGCTGACGGCGGCCGAGAAGCTGAACATCCCGCTCGCCGTGATCGAGGCCCTCGGCCATCAGCTGAAGGTCTACAACTACAGCTCCGAGAAGGGGAAGATGTTCGTCCCCTTCGCGCGGCTGCTGCGCATGTGGGACGAACGGCCCGAGGACTTCGACGCGTACGAGACCCACTCGCTGCACTGGGTCTTCAAGTGGGTCTCGGCCGGCATGCTGGACCAGCCGCACATCCCGCTCACGTCGATCGAGAAGTGGCTCGGCGAGATGGAGCACCGCTACCGGCTCGCCGGGCACTCCGAACGGGCGGTGCGCAGCGCCGAGCACAGTGTGGCCGCGCATGTCGGGGACGTGGCGCGGGCCGAGCGGGCGTACGCCGCGTGGCTGGCCGCCGACCGGGACGGCATGGCCGACTGCCACGCCTGCGAGCTGCACGGTCAAGGCTGGTGGCAGGCGGAGCAGGGGCGGGACGCTCAGGCCCTGGAGCTGTGGCGGCCGGTGCTGGAGGGCGAGTACGCCTGCGCCCACGAGCCGCACTCGGCCCTCGCGTCCTCCCTGGTGCCGCTGCTGCGGCTGGGCCGCCTGGACGAGGCCCGCGCCCACCACCTGCGGGGCTTGCGGCTCGTCCGGACGATGGAGAGCATGCGCGGCGCGTACGCGGAGCACGTGGAGTTCTGCGCGCTGACCGGCAACGAGGCGCGGGGCCTCGAACTGCTCGCCGAGCGGCCGGCGTACTTCACCGGTGACGGGCATCCGCAGAGCAAGCTGGACTTCATGAGCGTGGTGGCCCTGCTCATGGACCGCCTGACCGGGCTCGGGCTGGGCGAGCGGCAGGTGCCGGGCCCGGCCGGCCGGGAGTGGACCGCACGCGCCCTCGCGACGCACGCGCGCGAGGAGGCCCTCGCCCTGGCGGCGCGCTTCGACGAGCGCAACGGGACCACGCACGTGAGCGAACGGGCACGCGCGCGTATGGCGCGGCGACCGCTGGTGGAACGGCTGCCGCTGGGGGTGCGGCCGGTGCGGCAGGCGCCCCCGCCCGCTCCCCCCGCGGCTCCGGCCCCCGTCACCCGGCAGCCGGATCTGCCCGCCCTCCTGACCGAGGCACGGAGGCTGTCGGACACCCTGCAGCCGGGCGCCGTGGAGGCGTGGGCGGCGGTAGCCGAGGCCGCGCGGGGCGTCGAACTGGAGCCGCGCGACCGTGCGGAGATGGCCGACCACGAGGCGATGTCCCTCGGCCCCGAGGGCATCGCCCTCTTCGAACAGGCCGCCGGCCTCTACTCGGAGGCGGGCGACCCGGGCGAGGCCCTCGCGGCACGCGCGCGTGGGGCGTACGTCCGCGCGCTCGCGGGCGACGTGGACGGCGCCGTCGCGGCGGTGACGGGTCCGTACGACGAGGTCCTCGCCCTGTACGCCGCCGACGGCACGGGGATACGGCAGACCGCGGCCGTCGTGATGAGCCGGGCGCGGATCCTGACGCGGCGGGCGCACGACGGCGAGGGCGACAGCGCGGTGCGGGCCGAGGCCGAGGCGGCCGTCCGGGAGGTCCTCGCCCTGGTCGGCGGCCGGACCGCGGAGGACGTGCGGCTGGCCGCGCGGGCCGCCGAGGCCCGGGCGATGCTCGGGGAGCTGGCGGGCCTCGCAGGGGACCTGGAGACGGCCGCGGAGCTGTTCGCCCGGGGCGCGGCGGCGTTCGTCGAGGCGGGGCTGCCGTGGTTCGCGGTGGAGTACGAGGCCCGGCTGGCCTCCCTGGCCCACCACCTCGGCGACACGGCGGAGGCGGAGCGGGCGCTGCGGGCGGCCCTGGACCACGGCGGAGCGGAGCTGGAGGCGCCCGGACGGGCCCAGCTGCACCTCCAGCTCGCCGAGGTCGTCGGTGGCCGGGGCGACGCCGTGGAGGCCGCCCGGCACGCCCTGGAGGCGGCGCACTGGGCCGACGAGGCGGGCGAGACGGCGACGCTGGGTGCCTGGGCGCGACAGCAGCTCGGCGGCCATCTGCTGCGGCAGGGGCGGTGGGCCGAGGCCGCGGAGGTGCTGGAGTCGGCGCTGCCGGACCTGACCGCCGAGACTCACGGCGACGGGGCGGTCGTGCAGACGCAGTGGTGGCTCGGTGACTGCCTGAGCGAGCTCGGCGAGCACCGCGCGGCCGCCGAACGGCGCCTGCAGGCCGCCGAGATCGCCCGTCACTGGCCCGAGCAGCACGACCACGCGACCCTCGCCCACCTGGCCGGGGAGTCCCTCGGGCAGGCCGGGCTGCCCGCCGAGGCGGACCGGGCCTACGCGCGCGCGGGCGCCCTGTGGCGCGACCTCGGCAACACGACCGGCCTGGTCCGCTCCCTGCGGGCCCGCGCCTGGCTGGCGCTGCACGCGGAGGACGGGCCGGGAGCGGCACGGAACCTGATGGCGGAGGCGGTCCGGGAGTGCGAGGCGGCCCGGGATGCGGCGTCCGACGGGGAGTCCCGGCAGCAGCTCGTCGCCGAACTGGGCCATACCCACGGTCAGTTCGGCGATCTGCTGGTCCGCTCCGCCTCCGAGGACGCCGAAGGCCCTGCGGCCCGGGCCGTGTTCGAGGAGGCACTGGCTCAAGTGGTGCGGTCGGCGGAGGTGTTCACCTCTCTCGGGGACGACGCCCTGCACAGCCGCACCGGAGCGGAACTCGCGGCGGGCCGGCTGGAGGCCGACCTGGGCCGCCCCGCCGACGCGATGGCACGCGCGCGTGCCGTGCTGGCCGCCTACGAGGGGCACGGTGCCGGTGAGGACGATGTGGTGCGGGTTCGGCGGTTGGAGGCGGAAGAACTGCTCCGCCTGCCGGCACGGCGGCCGGACTGAGCGGGCCGGGCCTACTCCACGCCGATGAGGAGCAGGGCCCCCTGCCGTCCGCCCCGGTACAGAACGGTGTCGACGGCGAGGTACCTCTCGCGGACCCGGCCCTCCAGATGTTCGGCGACGGTGTCGGGGGCCTCGTCGCCGAGGACCAGGGTGACCATCTCGCCCCCGGCCGAGAGCATCCGGTCCAGGACGGTCTCGGCGGTCTCGGCGACGTCCGAGCCGATCACGGCCACGTCCCCGTCGATGAGCCCCAGGACGTCCCCGGCCTGGCAGATGCCGGCCATCGTCCAGGACTGGCGTTCGGCGACGGTCACCTCGGCGTAGCGGGTGGCGCCGGCGGCCGAGGTCATCGAGACGACGTCCTCGTCGAAGCGGCGGTCCGGCTCGTGCACGGCCAGCGCCGCGATGCCCTGAACCGCCGAGCGGGTCGGGATCAGCGCCACGCGGATGCCCTCCGTGCGGACCTGCTCGGCGGCAGCCGCGGCCGTGTGGCGCAGGTCGGCGTCATTGGGCAGCAGCACGACCTCGCGCGCGTGGGCCCGCCGCACGGCCTGGACGAGCTCACCGCTCGCGGGCGGCTCCCCGGGGCGGGCGAGCACGGTCGTCGCGCCGGCCTCGGTGTACAGACCGGCCAGGCCCTCACCGGGCACGACGGCCACCACGGCCCGCTGGGCGCGTTCCCGGGGCGGCCGCTCGGCGCCGGTGGTGTGCACGTCGCCCGCGCCGAAGTGCGTGATGCGGATCCGGTGGGGCCGCCCGGCCTCGATGCCGGCCTCGACGGCGGCACCCGCGTCGTCCACGTGGACGTGGACGTTCCACAGTCCGTCGCCGCCGACCACGACGAGGGAGTCGCCGAGGGCGTCGAGCCGCTCGCGCAGCCGCTCCACGCCCCGGTCCTCGGCCTCCAGGAGGTAGATCACCTCGAACGCCGGTCCTTCCCGGCCCGGTGCGGCGGCGCTGTCGGCGCACTCGTCCCGGACGCCGTCCACCGGGGCGGGACCCGCTCCCGGGTCCACGCGAGCGTGGAGAGTCCCGGAAGGGCCGGTGCACGCACTCCCCGCGAGCGCCCTGGCCTTCTCCCCCGTGAACGTCTCCACCAGCGCCCCGAGCACCGCCACCAGTCCCCGTCCCCCGGCGTCGACCACTCCGGCGCGTTCCAGGACGGGCAGCTGGGCCGGGGTCGCGGCGAGGGCCGCCCGGGCCCCGTCGTAGGCCGCCCGGGCCACCGTCCCGCAGTCGCCCTCCGCGCTGTCCGCGGCGTCGGCGGCGGCCGAGGCGACGGTGAGGACGGTGCCCTCGACGGGATGGGCCACGGCCCGGCGGGCGGAGTCGGCCGCGTGCCGCAGGGCGAGCCGCAGGCCCTGCCCGTCCGCGCGAGCGGCGCCGTCGCCGGCCAGCACCTGGGCCATGCCGCGCAGCAGCTGGGCGAGGATCGTCCCGGAGTTCCCGCGGGCACCGATGAGGGCGCCGTGCGCCATCGCCCGGGTCGCGTCGGCGAGCGTCGGGCCGTCCGGGCCGGACGCCGCCGCGTGCCCGATGAAGACCGCCTCGACGGCCGCGACGGCCGACTCCACGGTCAGATACAGGTTCGTGCCGGTGTCCCCGTCCGCGACCGGATAGACGTTGATCGCGTCGATCTCCTCACGCGCCCGCCCCAGGGTCTCGAGCGCGAGACCGCACCAGGTGCGCACCGCGAGAGCATCGAAGAATGTCTGCGGCACCTGCGCCACCGCGCCTCCCTGAGCTGCTGGACGTGGCACGCAGCGTAGACCCCGGGGCGGTGTTCGCCGGAAGAGGGAGGGGACCGGGCCCCTGAGCTGCCGTGGTAGTTTCGTTCCACGGGTGCAGCCGTTGTATGCTGCTCCGGTTGCCCGATCTGATCGGGCCTTCCCCCTGGCAACGCCACTCAGATCTCGCGGGCTCCTGGAGCCCGAGAATCTCGATCCCGGCCTGCCGGGATCAACCGTAAGTGCATCTGAAGTCTTTGGAGTGACCCGTGGCTGCCAACTGCGACGTCTGCGGCAAGGGGCCGGGCTTCGGCAACAACATCTCGCACTCGCACCGCCGTACGCCCCGCCGCTGGAACCCGAACATCCAGCGTGTGCGTACCGTGGTGGGCGGGACGCCGAAGCGCGTGAACGCTTGCACCTCGTGCATCAAGGCCGGCAAGGTCTCGCGCTGACGCTCAGCTAGCGCGCGGCCACTGCTGGTTCGCTGCAAAGCCGGTCCACCTCTGGTGGGCCGGCTCTTTGCCGTGCCCTGAGACGTTGCCCGGGCGAGCCAAGCCTTCCCCGCGAGCCCACGGCCCGGCGGTTCCCGGGCGGCGCGGTGCCCTGACGCCGGAGCGTCGCACTCCGGCACCGCACCTCGGCGGCTACACGCCGCCGCGGAAGCGCCAGCCGTGATCCACGGGCCCGATTCCCCCACCGAGCGCGAACCCGGCCGCGACCGCCCCCGTGACGTACTGCTTCGCCGCCGCCACCGCCTCAGGCACGGACCGCCCCTTGGCGAGCTCGGAGGCGATCGCGGAGGCGAGCGTGCAGCCGGTGCCGTGGGTGTGGCGGTTGTCATGCCTCGGCGCCCGCAGCCAGTGCTCCTCGGAGCCGTCGGTGAGCAGGTCGACCGCGTCACCGGGCAGATGTCCGCCCTTGATCAGCACCCAGCGCGGCCCGTACCCGAGGACGGCCGAGGCGGCCTGGCGCATCTCCGCCTCCGACTCGACCCGTACGCCCGTGATCTGGGCCACCTCGTCGAGGTTCGGTGTGGCGACCGTCGCCACCGGCAGCAGCTTCGTACGGACGGAGTCCAGCGCCGAGGCGGCGAGCAGGGCGTCGCCGTGCTTGGAGACGCCCACCGGGTCGACGACGGCCGGGGCGTCCGTCCCCGCGATCAACTCCGCCACCGCCTCCACCAGTTCCGCGGAGGCCAGCATGCCGGTCTTGACCGCCTGGACGCCGATGTCGTCGACGACACTGCGGTACTGGGCCCGCACGGCCTCCACGGGCAGTTCCCAAGCCCCCTGCACGCCAAGGGAGTTCTGCGCGGTGACCGCCGTGACGACGCTCATGCCGTGCACGCCGAGCGCGAGCATCGTCTTGAGGTCGGCCTGGATGCCCGCACCGCCTCCGGAGTCGGAGCCCGCCACCGTCAGGACGTTGGGGATCACGACTCTATGTCCGCGAAGTGGTCCCAGCCGCCCTTGCTGGTCCACGGCGCCCCGTCGACCGTCACCTGCGGCAGCGCCGAGGGGTTGAGGACCTCGCCGATGACCTTCCAGCGGGCGGGCAGCTTCACGTCCGGCGGGAAGGTCGCCACGATCGCGTGGTCCTCTCCCCCGGTCAGCACCCACTGCATGGGGTCGACCCCGACGGCCTGCCCGATGTCGTTCATCTGGGACGGGATGTCGATCGCCCCGGAGCGGATGTCGATGCGGACCTTGCTGGCCTCGGCGATGTGCCCGAGGTCGGCGATCAGCCCGTCGCTCACGTCGCACATCGCGGTCGCCCCGAGCCCGGCGGCGGCGGGACCCGCGTGGTACGGCGGCTCGGGCCGCCGGTGGGCCTCCACGAACGCCCGCGGCGAGCGGAACCCCCGGGACAGCACGGCGTACCCGGCCGCGGACCAGCCCAGCCAGCCCGTCACGGCGACGAGATCGCCGGGCTGGGCACCCGCCCGCGTCACCGGCTCCTGATTGCGCAGATCACCGAGCGCGGTGATCGACACCATGATCGAGTCGCCGCGTACGACGTCTCCGCCGACCACGGCGGCGCCCGCCACCTGGCATTCGTCGCGCAGGCCGTCCATCAGCTCGCTCGGCCAGGTCACCGGCAGCTCGGCCGGGACGACCAGGCCGAGCAGCAGCGCCGTCGGCACGGCGCCCATGGCCGCGATGTCGGCGAGGTTCTGCGCGGCCGCCTTGCGGCCCACGTCGTAGGCCGTCGACCAGTCGCGGCGGAAGTGCCGGCCCTCCACCAGGATGTCGGTGCTCGCCACGACCCTGCGGTCGGGCGCGGCCACCACGGCGGCGTCGTCGCCGGGGCCGACCCGGACCGCCGGGGTGGTGGTCAGACGGGAGGTGAGCTCCCTGATGAGCCCGAACTCACCGAGCTCACCAACAGTGCCCTTCATTGCCCTTTCGCCCCTTCTGTCCCTGTCCGTGCCCGGTCGCGAGGCATCTCAGTCCTCGCTACGGTCGAAGTGACCGTCAAGTTCTGCCGGACCTGCACCCCGGCGCGCAAGACCCGGTCCCCGCAGGTCTCCCCGCGGCGAGCGGCGACGCGATACCGTGGCGTTCCTTTTCCCCACATGATCCTCGTGGCCGCCCTGGAGGTTCCGTGGTACAGGCGTACATCCTGATCCAGACGGAGGTCGGCAAGGCGTCGACCGTCGCCGAGACGATCAGCAAGATCCCTGGGGTCATCCAGGCCGAGGACGTGACGGGACCGTACGACGTGATCGTGCGGGCGCAGGCCGACACCGTCGACGATCTCGGCCGCATGGTGGTCGCCAAGGTCCAGCAGGTGGACGGCATCACCCGCACCCTGACCTGTCCGGTCGTCCATCTGTAGCCCCCGTCTACCCTGTGCCGGTGAACTCTTTCCGTCACCGGCACCGTTGTGTCTTCCGCGTGTTCCGGCTGCCCGCTCTCGCGCTGTTGATCACTGTTGCGGGCTGCTCCTCAGCAGACGACAGCGCGTCGGCGGCGGTTCCCAGTCCGGACCCGAAGGTCGCGGAACTGTGCCGGAACCTGGACAAGGTACTGCCCGCGACGGTGGAAGGTGAGCGCCGTGAGGATCCCGAGCCCGCGTCGGCGCTGACGGCGGGCTGGGGCAGCCCGGCGATCATACTTCGCTGCGGTGTGCCGCAGCCGCCGAAGATGATCGACCCGAAGGTGGCGGACGGACGGGATCCGGACGCGGTCGCCGGGGGTGTGAACGGCGTCGACTGGCTGATGGAGAGCCGGGACGGCAGGGGGCACGTCTTCACGACCGCCAACCGGGAGGCCTACGTGGAGGTGCGGGTGCCTGAGGGTCCGGACAGCTCCGGCGTGCTGATCGACCTGGCCCCGGCCGTGAAGAAGGCGATCCCCGAGGGGATCGCCTCCTGATGCCCGCGTTCTAGCGCCGGTTCACCGCAGCCCGGTCGGCCTGCGCAGGGCCGCCTGCACCAGGCGGTCGATCAGCTCCGGGTAGCTCACCCCGCTCGCCTGCCACATCTGCGGATACATCGAGATGGGCGTGAAGCCGGGCATCGTGTTGATCTCGTTGATCACGAACTCGCCGTCCTCGGTGAGGAAGAAGTCCGCACGCACCAGGCCCTCGCAGGACGCCGCCTCGAACGCGTCGACCGCCAGGCGCTGGACCTCGGCCGTCTCCTCGGGGGTCAGGGGCGCCGGGACGAGACCCGGGGTGGAGTCGATGTACTTGGCCTCGAAGTCGTAGTACGCGTGCGTCTCGGGCGAGGGGATCTCCGCGGGGAGGGAGGCCCGGGGGCCGTCCTCGAACTCCAGGACGCCGCACTCGATCTCACGGCCGCGCAGCGCGGCCTCCACGAGGATCTTCGGGTCGTGCCGCTGGGCCTCGGCGATGGCCTCGTCGAGTCCGGCGGGGCCGTCGACCTTGGTGATGCCGATCGAGGAACCGGCCCGCGAGGGCTTCACAAAGAGCGGCCAGCCGTGCTCGCCGGCGAAGTCGACGATCTTCTTGCGGGCGGCGGCCTGATCCAGCTCCCACTCGCGCGGGCGCACCACCACGTACGGGCCGACCTTCAGCCCGAAGGAGGTGAACACCCGCTTCATGTACTCCTTGTCCTGGCCCACGGCCGAGGCGAGCACACCCGAACCCACGTACGGGACGCCGGAGAGCTCCAGGAGGCCCTGGAGGGTGCCGTCCTCGCCGTACGGGCCGTGCAGCACCGGGAAGACCACGTCGACCTCGCCGAGGGCCTTGGGGACCGAACCCGGCTCGCTGTAGACGACTTCGCGGCTGGCGGGGTCGACGGAGAGGATCACCGCGCCCTCGGTGGACTCGGCGAGCAGGTCGACGCTGGGCGGACGCCTGTCGACGATCGCCATCCGCTCCGGTTCGTCCGCCGTGAGCGCCCAACGCCCGTCCTGGGTGATGCCGATCGGCAGGACGTCGTACTTCGTCCGGTCGATGGCCTTGAGGACGGCGCCGGCGGTGACCACGGAGATCCCGTGCTCGGAACTGCGCCCGCCGAACACGACGGCCACACGCGGCTTGCGAGGCGGCTGCTCGGGGCTCTGGGGGAGGTTCTCGGTGCTCATATCGCGTTGAGAGTACCCGTTGGTAAGGCCGCGAGTAAGCGCGTGCGGCCTCGCGTCGCTCAGCGTCGTTCGGGCTTCGCGCTGCGCGACATCAGCTCCTTGAGAGCCACCACCGGGGGCTTGCCCTCGTGCACGATGCCGACGACCGTCTCCGTGATGGGCATGTCGACGCCGTGCCGCCGGGCCAGATCCAGCACCGACTCGCAGGACTTGACGCCCTCGGCGGTCTGCTTGGTGACCGCGATGGTCTCCTGGAGGGTCATGCCCTTGCCGAGGTTGGTCCCGAAGGTGTGGTTGCGCGACAGCGGCGAGGAGCAGGTGGCCACCAGGTCGCCCAGTCCCGCGAGTCCCGAGAAGGTCAGCGGGTCGGCGCCGAGCGCCATGCCCAGCCGGGTGGTCTCGGCGAGGCCGCGGGTGATGAGGGAGCCCTTGGCGTTGTCACCGAGGCCCATGCCGTCCGCGATGCCGACGGCGAGGCCGATGACGTTCTTCACGGCTCCGCCCAGTTCGCACCCCACCACGTCGGTGTTGGTGTACGGGCGGAAGTAGGGCGTGTGGCAGGCGGCCTGGAGCCGCTGGGCCACGGCCTCGTCGGTGCAGGCGACCACGGCCGCGGCCGGCATCCGCGCGGCGATCTCCCGGGCCAGGTTGGGGCCGGTGACCACGGCGATCCGGTCCGGGCCGACCTTGGCGACATCGTCGACGACCTCGCTCATCCGCATCGCGGAGCCGAGTTCGACGCCCTTCATCAGCGACACGAGGACCGTGTCGGGGGCCAGCAGCGGGCTCCACTCGGCGAGGTTGGCGCGCAGGGTCTGCGAGGGGACCGACAGGACCGTGAAGTCGGCGTCCGCGGCGGCCTGCGCGGGGTCGGTGGTGGCCCGTACGTTCTCCGGCAGCTCGACGCCCGGGAAGTAGTCGGGATTGGTCCGCGTGGAGTTGATCGCCTCCACGACCTCCGGGCGGCGCGCCCACAGGGTGACCTCGCACCCCGCGTCGGCGAGCACCATGCCGAAGGCCGTACCCCACGAACCGGCGCTCAGGACCGCCGCCTTGACCGGCTTGCTCACTTGCCCAGCCCCTCTTCCTGCACGGTCTGCCCGGACTTCCGGTGCGTCTTCGTCTGCGTCTGGGTGCGGCGCCGCTGCTCGATCCGCTCCCGGCGCGGGTCGTACGGCGTCTCGGGCGCCTTCTCACCGCGGATCAGCTCCAGCTGGGCGGTGACGGCGGCCATGATGACCTCCGTGGCCTCCTTCAGCAGGTCCGCGGTCATCTCCCGGTCGTAGAACCGGGCGAGGTCGACCGGCGGCCCGGCGAGCACGCGGTGCGTCTTGCGCGGCAGCAGATGCGGCTTCTTCGCGTACGGCGGCAGCAGTTCGTTGCAGCCCCACTGCGCCACGGGGATCACCGGGCACTTGGTCTGCAGGGCCACGCGCGCCGCACCGGTCTTGCCGGTCATGGGCCAGCCGTCCGGGTCGCGGGTGAGGGTGCCCTCGGGATAGAAGGCGACGCATTCGCCGCGGTCCACGGCCTCGATCGCGGCCCGGAAGGCGCTCAGCGCGTCCGTGCTCTCGCGGTAGACGGGGATCTGCCCGGTGCCGCGCATCGCGGCCCCGACGAATCCCTTCTTGAAAAGCCCGCTCTTAGCGAGGAATCGCGGGACGCGACCGGTGTTGTACTGAAAGTGCGCGTAAGCGAAGGGGTCGATGTGCGAATTGTGGTTCACCGCGGTGATAAATCCACCCTCAGCCGGAATGTGCTCCATTCCGCGCCAGTCCCGCCTGAGCAGAACCACCAGCGGCGGTTTGCAGATCACCGCGGCGAAGCGGTACCAGAAGCCGATTCTGCGGCGGGGCACGCGGACACCTTCCTCTAGGGCCTGAAGCCGGGGCCACGGGGGGCCGCACAAGTGTCGCCCCAGGCCGCCGGTCTGTCGAGAACACCGTACGCCCCGGCACGCCGCCCGCCCGATGCCCCGGGTGACAATGACCGCGACAAGAGGAGGACGGAACATCCGTGCAGTGGACCCTGGTCGTACCCCTGAAGCCCCTGGCCCAGGCCAAGAGCAGGCTCGCGGACACCGCGGACGACGGGCTGCGGCCGGACCTGGCGCTGGCCTTCGCCCAGGACACGGTGACGGCCGCGCTGGCCTGCCCCGCTGTGCGGGATGTGGCAGTCGTCACGGACGACGCCCGGGCGGGCCGTGAGCTGACCGCACTGGGCGCCGCGATCATCCCCGACGAGCCGGGCGGTGGCCTCAACGCCGCCCTCGCACACGCGGCGCGGGCCGTACGGTCCGTCCGCCCGTCCGGTGCGGTGGCCGCCCTGAACGCCGATCTGCCGGCGCTGCGCCCCGTGGAATTGTCCCGGGTTCTCGAAATCGCCGCCGAATTCCCGCGCGCATTTCTCCCGGACGCGGCCGGAATCGGCACGACGTTGCTGACCGCCGCTCCGGGCTGTGCATTGCGCCCGGCCTTCGGTACGGATTCCCGGGCCCGGCACCGCGCCTCCGGCGCAGTGGAACTGCCCCTCACCGCGGTGGATTCCGTACGCCAGGACGTGGACACCGGCGCCGACCTGCGCAGCGCGCTGGCCCTGGGGGTCGGCCCTCATACGGCCGCGGCCGCCGCGCGGTTGCTGATACCCGGGCAGTAGGCTGCGGCCATGCAGGCGACCGCGTACACGTACGACCCCGAAAGCCGCAGCGGGCAGGTGCTCCTGGACGACGGCACCCCGGTGCCCTTCGACGCGGCCGCGTTCGACGCGGGGGGCCTCCGGCTGCTGCGCCCGGGCCAGCGGGTCCGGATCGAGGTGGAGGGCGCGAAAGACGCCCTGCGGATCACACTGGTGACCCTGCAGACCCTCTGATCACTTCCTGAACACGCCGCGGGCCGGACTCCATGCGGAGTCCGGCCCGGCGCGTGAGTACCCCAGCGCCCTTACTTCTTGCGGGCGGTGGTCTTCTTGGCGGTGGTCTTGCGCGCCGTCGACTTCTTGGCGGGCGCCTTCGTGGCCGTGGCCTTCTTCGCCGGGGCCTTCTTCGCGGTGGTCTTCTTCGCGGCGGTGGTCTTGGACGTCGCCGTGGCCTTCTTGGCGGGCGCCTTCTTCGCGGTGGTCTTCGCGGCCGCCGACTTCGTGGTGGTGGCCTTCTTCGCCGTCGTCTTCTTGGCGGTGGTCTTCTTCGCGGCGGCCGACTTCGTGGTCGCCTTCTTCGCGGCGGCCTTCTTGACCGTCGCGCCGGCACCGCCGGTCAGGCTGCCCTTGGGCGCCTTCTTGACGGAGACCTCGCCGCCGCGCGGCAGCTTCTTCGACCCGCTGACCAGGTCCTTGAAGCCCTGACCGGCACGGAAGCGCGGAACGGAGGTCTTCTTGACCCGAACCCGCTCGCCCGTCTGAGGATTACGGGCGTACCGCGCCGGACGGTCGACTTTCTCGAACGAACCGAAGCCGGTGACCGAAACCCGCTCACCCGAGACGACCGCGCGGACGATGGCGTCCAGGACATGGTCGACAGCGTCGGCAGCCTGCTGGCGGCCGCCCATCTTGTCGGCAATCGCTTCTACGAGCTGCGCCTTGTTCACGTCTTCCCCTTCGGAGACATCGCCAGAACGAAAGTGTTCAAGCTTTTTCGCACGTTAGGCAGATATATACCGCAAATCAAACACGAAACGGGCTTATCACCCTTGTGCCGCAACGAACTCGACGGTGTCGGCGGGTTCAGCGTTCCTCGTCGGGGAGACGTCCCTCGTCGAGGTCCGCGGTGAACCGCTCCAGCCGCCTTGCCGCGTCGGCGAGATCGTGCTTGGCCGCGGCCGTAATGACCAGCAGCTTCCGGGTCAGCGCCATCCGTACGCCCTCCGGGACTTGCAGTGCGCGCACCCTTGTGTGCGCTTCCTTGAGTTGGCCCGCGACCGCCGCATAGAGCTCGAGTTGGCCGTCGTGTTCCATGCACAGATTGTGCCATCTGGGGCGAGTTGTCGCCTGCGCAGGGGACAACTGCCGCCTCGGACGGCCTTTCCGGCACACGTGGAAGTCACGGCTGTACCACTCACGTACCCCGGCAACCACCGGCTTAACGTGGGAAGTTGGCAGCCGAACAGGGGGTGGACAGGGCCGTTCGGGTGCAGACGCGGCTGTACCCCCGATCGGGCTGATCGGGGGTACAGAGGGGATGTCACGGTGGCCGAAAGTCGCCTTGTTCAGGGGCGGCGGAGCGTGCCCGGGGTCAGACCGGGAGCGTCCGCGGCTTGAACGCCGGGCGCTTCGCCTCGTACGCGGAGATGTCCGCCTCGTTCTGCAGGGTGATCGAGATGTCGTCGAGGCCGTTCAGCAGCCGCCAACGGGCGTTCTCGTCGAGTTCGAAGGAGGCGGTGATGCCCTCGGCGCGCACCTCGCGGCTCTCCAGGTCGACGGTGATCTCGGCCTGCGGGTCCTTCTCGGTGAGCTCCCACAGCGAATCCACGATCTTCTGCTCCAGAACCACCGTGAGCAGGCCGTTCTTGAGCGAGTTGCCGCGGAAGATGTCGGCGAAGCGGGAGGAGATCACGGCCTTGAAGCCGTAGTTCTGCAGCGCCCAGACGGCGTGCTCACGGGAGGAGCCGGTGCCGAAGTCGGGACCGGCGACCAGGACGGTCGCGCCCTGCCGCTCGGGCTGGTTGAGCACGAACGACGCGTCCTTGCGCCAGGCCTCGAACAGCCCGTCCTCGAACCCGTCGCGCGTGACCTTCTTGAGCCAGTGGGCGGGGATGATCTGGTCGGTGTCGACGTTGCTGCGGCGCAGCGGGACGGCCCGGCCGGTGTGGGTGGTGAAGGCTTCCATGACTGATCAGACTCCAGCGGGCGTACGGGTCTCGGCGTCGGACAGGTCGGCCGGGGAGGCCAGGTGGCCCAGGACGGCCGTGGCGGCCGCGACCTGCGGCGACACCAGGTGCGTCCGGCCGCCCTTGCCCTGCCGGCCCTCGAAGTTGCGGTTGGAGGTGGACGCGGAGCGCTCGCCGGGGGCCAGCTGGTCGGGGTTCATGCCCAGGCACATCGAGCAGCCCGCGTGCCGCCACTCGGCGCCGGCCTCCTTGAAGACGACGTCCAGCCCCTCGGAGACGGCCTGCAGACCGACCCGCGCGGAGCCCGGGACGACCAGCATCCGTACGCCGTCGGCGACTTTGCGGTCCTTCAGCAGCTCGGCGGCGGCGCGCAGGTCCTCGATGCGGCCGTTGGTGCACGAGCCTACGAAGACGGTGTCCACCTTGATGGAGCGCAGCGGCTGCCCGGCCTCCAACCCCATGTACTCCAGGGCCTTTTCGGCGGCGTAGCGCTCCGATGCGTCTTCGTACGAAGCAGGATCGGGGACGGACGCCGAAAGCGGTGCGCCCTGACCCGGGTTGGTGCCCCAGGTGACGAACGGCGACAGTTCGGCGGCGTCGATGACGACCTCGGCGTCGAACTCGGCGTCCTCGTCGGTCCTGAGCGTCTTCCAGTACGCGACGGCCGCGTCCCAGTCCTCGCCCTCGGGGGCGTGCGGGCGGCCCTTGAGGTACGCGAACGTGGTCTCGTCCGGGGCGATCATGCCCGCCCGGGCGCCGGCCTCGATCGACATGTTGCAGATGGTCATGCGGGCTTCCATCGAGAGCTTCTCGATGGCCTCGCCGCGGTACTCCAGGACGTATCCCTGGCCGCCGCCGGTGCCGATCTTCGCGATGATCGCCAGGATCAGGTCCTTGGCGGTGACGCCGTCGGGCAGTTCGCCGTCGACCGTGATCGCCATGGTCTTGGGGCGGGACATCGGCAGCGTCTGGGTGGCCAGCACGTGCTCCACCTGGGAGGTGCCGATGCCGAACGCCAGCGCGCCGAAGGCGCCGTGCGTGGAGGTGTGGGAGTCGCCGCAGACGACGGTGGTGCCCGGCTGGGTCAGGCCCAGCTGCGGGCCGACGACGTGCACGACACCCTGCTCGACGTCGCCCAGCGGGTGCAGCCGCACGCCGAAGTCGGCGGCGTTCTTGCGCAGCGTCTCCAGCTGGATCCGGGAGACCGGGTCCGCGATCGGCTTGTCGATGTCGAGGGTGGGGGTGTTGTGGTCCTCGGTCGCGATGGTGAGGTCGAGGCGCCGGACCTTGCGGCCGCTCTTGCGGAGGCCGTCGAAGGCCTGCGGGCTGGTCACCTCGTGCAGCAGGTGCAGATCGATGAAGAGAAGGTCGGGCTCGCCCTCCGCGCGCCGGACGACATGGTCGTCCCAGACTTTCTCCGCGAGTGTCCTACCCATCGCTTTTCCCTCCGGACGGCGACGATCCGCCGACCCAACTAGAGATCTTGAGGAGGCGGTGCCCGTACCCCTGATGCCGGGCACACACCACCAGGCCCTTACGTCACGGGCCGTTGTGACTTCGTGATTCCAGGGTGGCGCGTTCCACGGAAATTTGAACTTGCGTTTCACAGAGTGAGACGCAAGTATCGTTTCATGGACAACAGTAGCGGCGTCGGCGTTCTGGACAAGGCGGCCCTCGTCCTGAGCGCTCTGGAGTCCGGTCCGGCCACCCTCGCGGGTCTGGTCGGTGCCACCGGACTGGCACGACCCACGGCCCACCGCCTGGCCGTGGCCCTGGAACACCACCGCATGGTGGCGCGCGACATGCAGGGCCGTTTCATTCTCGGCCCTCGGCTGGCAGAGCTGGCCGCGGCCGCGGGTGAGGACCGTCTCCTCGCCACCGCCGGCCCGGTGCTCACGCATCTTCGTGACATCACGGGCGAGAGCGCGCAGCTCTATCGCCGCCAAGGCGACATGCGCATCTGCGTCGCCGCGGCGGAGCGCCTGTCCGGACTGCGGGACACGGTCCCGGTCGGTTCGACGCTCACGATGAAGGCCGGTTCCTCGGCGCAGATCCTGCTGGCCTGGGAGGAGCCGGAGCGGCTGCACCGCGGGTTGCAGGGGGCGCGCTTCACGGCGACGGCGCTGTCGGGTGTGCGGCGGCGGGGCTGGGCCCAGTCGATCGGTGAGCGGGAGCCGGGCGTCGCGTCCGTCTCGGCGCCGGTGCGGGGGCCGTCGAACCGCGTGGTGGCGGCGGTGTCGGTGTCCGGGCCGATCGAGCGGCTGACGCGGCATCCCGGCCGGATGCACGCACAGGCCGTGATCGATGCGGCCGGGCGCCTCTCCGAGGCGTTGCGACGCACCGGCTGAAGCGACGGCGCGTTCTCGGGAAGGCCGGCCTCAACGCCGCGGCAGGCCTTTCCGGGCAGGCACCGTGTCACCAGGACGGACACACGGAAGAGGCCCCCCACCGAAGTGGAGGGCCTTTCTCTTGTGTACCCCCGACCGGATTCGAACCGGCGCTACCGCCTTGAGAGGGCGGCGTGCTAGGCCGCTACACAACGGGGGCCTGGACACTGCGTTTCCGCAGGTCCGAGCTGGTCTACCTGGACTCGAACCAAGACTAACTGAACCAGAATCAGTCGTGCTGCCAATTACACCATAGACCAATGTGGTATAGACCAGTCAGTACCCCCGACCGGATTCGAACCGGCGCTACCGCCTTGAGAGGGCGGCGTGCTAGGCCGCTACACAACGGGGGCCCTAGCAGTCCCGAGATGATCGTTGATCACTTGGAACCAGTACCCCCGACCGGATTCGAACCGGCGCTACTGCCTTGAGAGGGCAGCGTGCTAGGCCGCTACACAACGGGGGCGATGCAGATGAGCTCTGCGAGCTGGCCTACCTGGACTCGAACCAAGACTAACTGAACCAGAATCAGTCGTGCTGCCAATTACACCATAGGCCACTGGAACGCAAGCCCCGGGGGGTTGTGTCCTAGTTGTGCGCCTGGGGTTCCGGCCTTCCGGCCCGCTCCCCGCGGCGCAGGAAGAACATTACCCGAAGGTGGACGGGGCTCCAAAACGAGTATCCGAGCCGAGCAGGGACGGCAGTTCGGCCAGCGTGGCGATGCGGTGCGGCCCGACGGGCGGGTCGATCGTGGCGTACAGGCCGCCGCGGTCGATCCACACCGACAGCAGCCCGGCGTCGGCGGCACCCCTCCCGTCGATCTCCGGGTGGTCGCCGACGTAGGCGACCTGGTGCGGCGGAAGTCCGAGGAATTCGCAGGCCGCGAGGAACGCCCCGGCCTCGGGCTTGGAGATGCCGAGCTCGGCCGCGCACAGGATGGTCTCGAAGCGGTCGTGGACGCCGAGGGTGCGCAGCTTGCGGTCCTGGACCTGGAGGCTGGAGTTGGAGAGCACGGCGTGCCGGTGGCTGGCGGAGAGGGCGTCGAGGACGGGCAGGACGTCCGGGAAGAGGGCCCAGACCGCCTCGTAGTGGGTGATGTACCGCTGGAACCACGCGTCGGCCTCGGCGTCGGTGAGGGCCCGGTCCAGGAACACCCGTACCCGTTCGCGCCGCTGGTCCTCGAAGGTGGCCTCGCCGGCCGAGAAGCGGGCCCACTGCAGGTGGGTGACCTCCCGCCAGTGGTCGATGGCCTGCTCGACACCGTCATAGCGGTCGAGCAGGCCCTCGGCCGTGAGGTGGGCGCGCATGCCGAGGCGGTCGGCGGTGGTGTAGTCGAAGAGGGTGTCGTCGACGTCCCAGACCACGGCTTGGATGCTCATACTCCGACCGTACCCACCGTGATGTGCTCTCAGCCCAGGGTCATGCTGCCGGAGAGCACGAGGTCGGGGCCCTGGCCGTCGCGGGGGTGGGCGCTGAGCTTCCAGGCGTAGGGGCCGCCCGTGGCGCCGCTTCCGCTGTCGGTGGTGCCGTCCCAGGCCGGGCGTACGGCGGCACCCGTGGAAGCGCCGGTCAGGGTGCGGACGACCTTGCCGGAGGCGTTGGTGAGGGTCAGGGTCCAGGTGGAGGGCTTGTTGAGCTGCCACACCGGTGCCCAGGGGAACGCCTTGCCGATCACGGACGGCGAGGGGACCTGCGCCTCCATCTGCGCCAGGGGCGAGGTGGGGACGCCGCTGGGGACGATCGACACCTCGCCGTACGTGCCGTCCAGGTAGGCGATGTGGCCGCCGAAGCGGTCGACGGCCCAGCGGCCGTTGCTGCCGCCGGTGTTCTGGTCGGTGGCGGGCAGCTGGGCCAGGGTGCGGGTGGTGGCCGTGCCGGTGTGGAAGTCGGTGAGCAGCAGCTCGTGCGTGGTGCGGTTCTCGCGGAGCAGGAAGCCGTCGGCGAGGCGGGCCGGGCCGAGGCCGGCCGGGACCGTGATCCTGCGCTGGGCGGCCCGGTCGTAGACGCCCGCCGAGCTGCCGCAGGACCAGTACAGCCAGGTGTTGACGGCCTGGATGTCGGTGGGGGTGCAGGGGGCGCCGGTGGCGAGGGTGGTGGTCGTGCCGGTCTTGAGGTTGCGGCCGGTGACCGCGCCCTGGGTGCTGCCCGGGGTCCACAGGGTCTGCCCCCACACGGCGGCGGCGGTGCGGTCGCGGGTGAGGGCCGTCTCACCGGTGGTGGCGCGCGGGAAGTCGACGACCCGCTGCGTGCCGGAGCCGCCGTTGTAGAGCACGTACCGGCCGGTGCCGCCGCCGATGCGGCCCGCGGAGTCGCCGTCCATGGGTTCGCTGAGGACGGTGGTGGTGTCGAGGCCGACGTTGACGACGGACTCCTCGCCCGTCTCACCGGTCCACAGGTGGCTGACCCGGCCGTCGCCGAGGGCCTCCAGCTGGGGGCAGGCGGCGTCCCCGGTGAGGCAGGTGGGCGGGCTCAGGGCAGGGCTGCGGCGGGTCTGGGGGCCGTCGGGCCGGCCGGCGGCGTCCAGCTGGAAGCTGCTGTAGCGGAGCGAGGCGCCCGGTGTCGCGCCGTAGAGGAACAACTCGCCGCCGGCGAGAGCCAGTCCCTGCACGCCGGTCGCTGCGGCGGGGACCTCGGCCACCTTGTCGGTGGTGAGGCCGCCGCTGCCGTCGGGGGTGATCCGGTGGATGTTCCAGTCGAGGCTGGAAGGGCCCGCGGTGGCCAGGGCGCCGCCGTCCGGGGTCGGGCCGATGCCGCCGAACGACGAGGTGAGCACGGTGCTGGTGGCACCGGTGACCAGGGAGCGGGCGGTCAGCGCGGCCTCGGTGCCGCCCAGGACGAAGGCCGGATTGCCGATCAGGAGTTGATCACCCACGACGGCTTCGAGCTGGGCGTCGGTGCGGGTGAGGGCGGTGGGCTCGGTGCCGGGTCCGGCGTCCACCCGGATCGCCTTCCAGTCGGCGACGAGCCAGCGGTCGTTGAAGGTGAGCTGCGGGGTCGCGGTGTCGCCGGTGACGTAGGTGCGGAAGGCGCCGTCGGAGAGGTCGACCAGGCCCACGGACGTCCTGCCGTCCAGCGTGTAGACGATGGCGAGGCGGCCGACCGAGCCGCCGGTGCGGTAGAGGACGGGCCGGGCGCCCGAGGGGAACCCGGTGACCGGGGTGTCCACGGTGAGGGTGCCCTCGACGGTGCGCAGCACGTGCAGGGCGCCGGTGGCGTCCATGGTCAGTACGCTCCAGCCCACGGCGGCCCGGTAGGCGTGGCCGGAGGGGATCGTGACGTCGGCGGTGACGCCGGTGGAGCGGTGCTTCTGGTGGACGGTGCGGCCGTCGAGGGTGTTCACGACGTCGGTGCCGCTGGCCAGGTCGTCCGGGCCGGCGTGGGCGGGCGGGACCGCGTCGGGGTAGTCCACCGTGGTGACCGAGGAGGTGCCCGGACGGTACTGGAAGCCGGACGCGCCGGCCCACGGGTAGTCGACGGTCACACGCTTCTCGGTGACGAGCCGCACCGTGCCGGCCGGCTCGCCGGCCTGCGGCGCCGCCTGCGCGGGTGCGGCCGGCAGGGCGCAGGACAGGGCCACCGCCCCGCCGACGGCCGCGTGGACGAGTCTTCGTGAACGGATCATGCTCTCCCCCTGTACCAGGGCGCACTCGGGCACCGTGCGCACAGAGGGCATCCAACGTCCCTTCCGGGGACGGGAGTTGACCGGAAGGGTGAACTCCCGGTGACGGCTGGGCGGACACGGTGAGGGCGGCGCCCGAACCGGACGCCGCCCTCACCGTGGGGTGTTTCGCGTTACGCGGCCAGCTTCGCCAGCGCCGCGTCGATCCGGGCCAGGGTGGTGTCCTTGCCCAGGACCTCCAGGGACTCGAACAGCGGCAGACCGACCGTGCGGCCGGTGACGGCGACGCGGACGGGGGCCTGGGCCTTGCCGAGCTTGAGACCGTGGGCCTCGCCGGCGGCCAGGACGGCCTCCTTGAGCGACTCGGCGGAGGTCCAGTCGGCGGCCTCCAGCTTCTCGCGGGCCGTGCGCAGCAGCGCGTCCGAGCCCTCCTTCATCGCCTTCGTCCAGCTCGCCTCGTCCTCCACCGGCTCCGGCAGGAAGAGGAAGTCGACGTTGTCGGTGATCTCGGAGAGCACCTTGAGGCGGGTCTGCGCGTGCGGGGCGATGGCCTGCCACTTCGCCTCGTCGAAGGCCTCCGGCGCCCAGGGGGCGAAGGGCGCCTGGAGCCACGGGCGGCAGCGCTCGGTGAAGTCCTTCACATCCAGCAGGCGGATGTGGTCGCCGTTGATGGCCTCGCACTTCTTCAGGTCGAAGCGGGCCGGGTTGGGGTTCACGTCGGCGATCTCGAACGCCGCGATCATCTCGTCGATCGAGAAGACGTCCTGGTCGGCCGAGAGGGACCAGCCGAGCAGCGAGAGGTAGTTGAGCAGGCCCTCGGGGAGGAAGCCGCGCTCCCGGTAGAGGTTGAGGGAGGACTGCGGGTCGCGCTTGGAGAGCTTCTTGTTGCCCTCGCCCATCACGTACGGCAGGTGGCCGAACGACGGGATCTCCTTGGCGATGCCCAGCTCGATCAGCGCCTTGTACAGGGCGATCTGGCGCGGGGTGGAGGAGAGCAGGTCCTCGCCGCGCAGGACGTGGGTGATCTCCATCAGGGCGTCGTCGACGGGGTTGACCAGCGTGTACAGCGGGGCGCCGTTGGCACGGACGATGCCGTAGTCCGGGACGTTCTCCGGGGTGAAGGTCAGCTCGCCGCGGACCAGGTCGGTGAAGGTGATCGTCTCGTCGGGCATCCGGAAGCGGACGATCGGCTCGCGGCCCTGGGCCTGGTACTCCTCGACCTGGGCGTCGGTCAGCGCGCGGCAGTGGCCGTCGTAGCCGGACGGCTTGCCGGCGGCGCGGGCGGCCTCGCGGCGGGTGTCCAGCTCCTCCTGGGAGCAGTAGCAGCGGTAGGCGTGCCCGGCGTCGAGCAGCTTCTGCGCGACGTCCTTGTAGAGGTCCATACGCTGCGACTGCCGGTACGGCGCGTGCGGGCCGCCGACCTCGGGGCCCTCGTCCCAGTCGAAGCCCAGCCAGCGCATCGAGTCGAGCAGCTGGGTGTACGACTCCTCGGAGTCGCGGGCCGCGTCGGTGTCCTCGATGCGGAAGACCAGGGTGCCCTGGTGGTGCTTGGCGAACGCCCAGTTGAACAGGGCGGTGCGGACCAGGCCCACGTGGGGGTTACCGGTGGGCGAGGGACAGAAACGGACGCGTGGGGGTACCCCCTGTCCGAGCGGAGTCGAGGACTTGGGGGAGGGAGAGCCGGGTGCGCTAGCCACGCTTGACAACCTTGTTGGTGAGAGTGCCGATGCCTTCGATGGTGACGGCGACCTCGTCGCCGACGTTCAGGGGGCCGACCCCAGCGGGGGTGCCCGTGAGGATCACGTCGCCGGGGAGCAGCGTCATGGCCTCGGTGATGTTGACGATCAGATCCTCGATCGAGTGGATCATCTCGCTGGTGCGGCCCAGCTGACGCTGCTGGCCGTTGACCGTGAGCTGGATGGTGAGGTCGCTCGCGTCCAGGTCGGTCTCCACCCAGGGGCCGAGCGGGCAGGAGCTGTCGAAGCCCTTGGCCCGGGCCCACTGCTTCTCGCGCTTCTGCACGTCGCGGGCGGTGATGTCGTTGGCGCAGGTGTACCCGAAGATCACGTCCTTGACGCGCTCGCGCGGGACCTCGCGGCACATCCGGCCGATGACGACGGCCAGCTCGGCCTCGTGGTGCACCTCCTCGGAGAAGGAGGGGTACTGGATCTCGTCGCCGGGGCCGATCACCGAGGTGGACGGCTTGAAGAAGGCGAAGGGGACGTCGGGGACCTCGTGGCCCAGCTCGCGCGCGTGCTCGCCGTAGTTGCGGCCGAAGGCCACGACCTTGTTGGGGAGCACCGGCGGCAGCAGCCTGACCTTGCTCACCGGCACCTTCGTACCGGAGAGCTCGAAGTCCGCGAACGGGATGCCCTTGATGATGTTCAGGACGAGTTCGTCCTGCTTGTCGCCCTCGATGGCACCGAAGGCGACGTTCCCGTCGATGGAGAATCTGGCGATGCGCACGGGATGCTTGGCCCCTTGACTGAAGCGGCTGGAGTCTGACGCTCCAGGCTAACGCGGGGAGGTCCCCCCGCCCCGCGCATTGTGAAGGGGCGCCCCGTCGTGGGGGGCGCCCCTCGGAAATCCGTACCCCGCCGCCGTGAGCATCCGGCGGCCGGCACGCGTACTACCAGGTGTCATTCCGCGGCCGCGGCGGCCGCGACGGGGATCTCCATGAGGACGGTGCGCTTGGGGTTGGCGGTCTGGGCCGGGAGTTCGACGGGGTGCTCCGGCTGCTCCGGCGTCTGCAGTTCGTCGGCGTCCTGCAGGTGCGCCAGCGTCGTGCGCCGCGGGTTGGCGATCTTGTGGAACATCGTCGTCGTCTTCACTGTTTACTTGACCCTGTCCTGTGACGGGCGCCGGGAAGGGTGTGAACCCCCCTGCGGGCGCGGGTTGTCGGTTGTGCCATCGCTGTAAAGCGTCAGGCTAAACATGCGATTCCCCGGCCCGGCCGCCCGGAGGCCATGATCGGCATGTGAGTTTCCTCACGAATCAGTGGGCGAATCGGTCAATCCGGACTCGCACCCCACCCCTACGAAACGGACATTGACCCACTGAAGCCCTCATTCCGCTCCTGATCATGGCGACTGGGACACCCGACCGAGCTCGGCGACTCGCGGGCTTACGCCCGATATGGGTGAACTCGCTTTCTACGTCCGGTGATCCGGCACTCACGTGGTGTCACCTAAGTCACGGCTCGGCCTACGGGCCTTGTTGGAGATCCTGTGCTGTGCTGGAATCTCACGGACCGCCGCAGGATCGAGCCGGCGCACAGGGGGCGCACAGACGCGCCGAGCGGCGGTGAGAAGGGGGAGCCAGCGCCGGTCACCCAAGACCACCACGGGGGCGTTTTTCAGGGCGTCCCCAGAACGCCGACACCGTGTCCCGCCGTTCAGGCGACGGGGCGCCTGGTCCAGAGGTTGCGACGCTAGTGCAGGGACGTTTCAAGAGGGATGGCAACGCTGCGGCGGAGCCGGAGCCGCACGGCGGGACTGGCCCCATGAAGGGCGGCCCCTCGCCCCAGCACGCCCAGAACCAGGGCCCTGCCGGTGACGGCGGTGAGCGCTCGGGACCGACCTCCTCCGGGTCCACGGCCCCGACCAAGGGCCTGAAGCCGCCGGCGGGCCCGGTCGGCCACGGCTCGCGAATAGCCCTGCGGAACTGGCGTATCTCCACCCGCCTGGTTTCGCTGCTCGCACTCCCCGTGGTCGCCGCCACGTCGCTGGGCGCACTGCGCATCAACGACTCCATGGAGAACATCCAGCAGCTCGACAACATGAAGCTGCTGACGGATCTGACCAAGCAGGCCACCGAGCTGTCGGCCGCGCTCCAGGAGGAGCGCGACCAGTCGGCCGGCCCGCTCGCGCACGGCGGCAAGGCGACCGACTTCACCGTCAAGGGGCTTCGCGAGAAGACCGACCGGGCCAGGAAGAACTTCCTCGACAGCTCCGAGGAGATCGACAGCACCAGCAAGGACGGCAACCTCAAGGGCGTCCGCGAGTACCTCGTCCAGCTGGCCGGCGAGCTGGGCGACCTGGAGCAGATCCGCAAGGGCGCCTACGCCTCCGACGACAACTCCACGCAGACGATCGAGGCGTACCACCGTCTGATCGAGAACCTGATCGACCTCTCCCAGGACATGGCCGAGGCGACCAGCAACCCGGACATGATCCAGCGCACGCGTGCGCTCGCTGCGTTCTCCTCCGCCAAGGAGTACTCCTCGATCCAGCGCGCGGCCCTGGCGGCGGCGCTGCCCGCGAGCAACACCACCACCGGCAAGCTCTCGCCGAACGACCGGCTGTACGCCGAGTCGGCCCTGGAGAGCCAGAAGTCCGAGATCCGCAGCTTCAAGAGCATCTACGGCGAGGACGCCGCCGCCGAGCTGCTGAAGCCGATCGAGGACGGCGGCAACTCCACGATCAAGGCGACCGACACCTACGCGGGTCGCGCCCTGATCTCCGCGAGCGGTCTCGCCCAGCAGGACAAGCGGTCCTACCGCGACTGGCTGGACGACAGCTCCACCAAGATCCAGCAGATGAAGAACATCGAGCACACCCTGCTCGAGGAAATGGAACAGAAGGCCCGCGAGCTGCGCAGCGCCACCGAGCGCGACGCGATCATCTCCGGTGCCCTGATCCTGATCGTGCTCGGTGTGTCGCTGGTCGGCGCCTTCGTCGTGGCCCGCTCCATGATCCGTTCGCTGCGCCGCCTGGAGGACACCGCCACCAAGGTCGCCTCCGACCGTCTGCCCGAGCTGGTCAAGCAGCTGTCCGAGTCCGACCCGCAGGACGTCGACACGTCCGTGGAGTCGGTCGGTGTGCACTCCCGGGACGAGATCGGCCGAGTGGCCGCGGCCTTCGACGACGTGCACCGCGAGGCGGTCCGCCTCGCCGCCGAGCAGGCCCTCCTGCGGGGCAACGTCAACGCGATGTTCACCAACCTCTCGCGTCGCTCCCAGGGTCTGATCCAGCGCCAGCTGTCGCTGATCTCCGAGCTGGAGTCCCGCGAGGCCGACCCGGACCAGCTGTCCTCCCTCTTCAAGCTCGACCACCTCGCGACCCGCATGCGCCGTAACGGCGAGAACCTCCTCGTCCTCGCGGGTGAGGAGCCCGGCCGCCGCTGGACCCGTCCGGTGCCGCTGGTCGACGTGCTCCGCGCCGCCGCGTCCGAGGTGGAGCAGTACGAGCGCATCGAGCTGGCCTCCGTGCCGACCACCGAAGTGGCCGGCCGAGTGGTCAACGACCTCGTGCACCTGCTCGCCGAGCTGCTGGAGAACGCGACCTCGTTCTCCTCGCCGCAGACCAAGGTCAAGGTCACCGGTCACGCGCTGCCCGACGGCCGCGTGCTGATCGAGATCCACGACACCGGTATCGGCCTCTCCCCCGAGGACCTCGCCGCGATCAACGAGCGGCTCGCCTCTCCCCCGACGGTGGACGTCTCCGTCTCCCGCCGCATGGGTCTGTTCGTGGTCGGCCGGCTGTCCCAGCGGCACGGCATCCGCATCCAGCTGCGCCCGTCCGACTCCGGTGGTACGACCGCGCTGGTCATGCTGCCCGTCGACGTCGCCCAGGGCGGCAGGAAGCCCCAGCCCAAGCAGCCCGGTCAGCCGCCGGTCGGTGGCGGACCCGCCGCCGCGCAGGCCGCCGCCGGTGCGGCCGCGGCCCGGCGTGCCGCCGGTGCCGGCCAGAACGCCGGTGCCCTCGGGGCCGGCGCGTCGGGCGGTGCCTTCGGCGGCGGTGCGTCCGGCGGTGCCTTCGGCGGCGGTGCGTCCGGCGGTGGCCGGCTCGCTCCCGGCCAGAGCCCGCGGGCCGCGCTGCCCGGGCGGGACGCGGACGGTGGCCGTCCGGGAGCACCGGGCGGAGCGCGCGGACCGCAGGGTCCCGGCACCTCTTCGTTCGAGCAGGGTGGCGCCCCGCAGGGCCGTCAGGCTCCGGCCGGTGCCGGTGCCGGATTCGGCCAGCAGGCGCCGGGTGCCCCGCAGGGTCTGCAGGCCGCGGGCACCAACGGGCCGCAGGGCCAGGACGCCTTCGGCGGGGGCCGCAGCCGGAAGAAGCAGGGCAACAACTCCGAGCAGGGCAAGGGCCGCCGGCCGCAGCTGCCGCCGCGCGGCGGTCCGCGGGCCGAGCTGCCCGGGGGTGACGCGCAGCCGCGGGTGCCGAGCTGGAGCGACGAGAACGCCCAGCCGCCGGTGCCGCGTGCCTCGCTGGACGCCCCGCGCGGCCACGAGGAGCCGGACGTCACCCGCACGGCGGCCATGCCGCGTGTCGACGACCGTCAGGGCCCCGGCTCGACGTCGGAGATGCCGGCCGTCCCGCGTGACAACGACCGGCAGGGTCCCGGCTCGCCGGCCGACTTCGGCGCTCCGCAGCACGCGGACCCGTTCGGCCCGGGCGCGAACGCGTCGCAGGGCCCGGGCCAGTTCGTCCGCCCGGACGTCTTCGGCACCACGGGCGGCCGCCCCGACCCGTCGTCCACGTCGGGCCAGTACCCGGCACCGCAGTCCTACGACAACGGCTCGACCGGCCAGTACCCGGCACCGCAGTCCTACGACAACGGCTCCACGGGCCAGTACCAGGCGCCGCAGTCCTACGACAACGGCTCCACGGGCCAGTACCCGGCTCAGCGGCAGGACGACGGCTCGACCGGCCAGTACCCGGCACCCCGCCAGGACAACGGCTCGACCGGCCACTACCCCGCGCCGCGCCAGGACAACGGCTCCGGCCGGCCCACCCTTCCCGGTCCGGCCACACCGGCCGACCCGGCGGGCACGGGCCAGTTCGAGCGGCCGCAGGCCAACGGTGGGCGGGGCGGTGCCGACTTCGGTGCCCCGCGTCCGCCCGCCCCGCAGGCCCGGCCCGTCCGGCAGGAGCCCGAGGCCCTGCCGCCGGCGTCCGGTCCGGGCGACGGTCGTACCCCGCTGTACGACACGCTGGAGACCAACTGGTTCCACGGCCAGCAGGAGCAGCAGCCGCAGAACAACGGCTCCGCTCCGGCCGCCCCGCAGCAACCGCAGGGACCCACCGGTCCGCAGCGGTCCGCCGCCCCCGCCGGCTGGCGCGCCTCGCCGAACGACGACCTCGTCCGCCAGGCCGAACGCGTCCGCCAGCCCGCCGCGGGTGGTATCACCACCTCCGGCCTGCCGCGCCGGGTGCCCCGGGCGAACCTCGTCCCGGGCACGGCTCAGCAGCAAACCCACCAGAGCGGTCCGCAGATCTCGCGTGCGCCCGATGACGTACGCGGCCGGCTGACCAATCTCCGTCGGGGAATCGCACAGGGTCGTCAGGCCGGGTCCACCCAGACCGGCAGCCACCCACGGCCCACTCACCAGCAGGAGCGTTAGTTGAGTCCGATGAGCCAGGCGGCACAGAATCTCAACTGGTTGATCACCAACTTCGTGGACAACACCCCCGGGGTGTCCCACACCGTCGTCGTGTCCGCCGACGGTCTCCTCCTGGCGATGTCGGAGGGCTTTCCGCGCGACCGCGCGGACCAGCTCGCGGCCGTCGCCTCGGGCCTGACGTCCCTGACGGCGGGCGCCTCCCGGATCTTCGAGGGCGGTGAGGTGGCGCAGACGGTCGTGGAGATGGAGCGAGGGTTCCTCTTCCTCATGTCCGTCTCGGACGGCTCGTCCCTGGCCGTTCTCGCCCACCCCGAGTGCGACATCGGCCTGGTCGGCTACGAGATGGCGCTCCTGGTCGACCGCGCGGGCGCGGTTCTCACCCCCGACCTGCGAGCTGAGCTCCAAGGCAGTCTGCTCCACTGATCGGACCCGGCACCACCCGTCTCACCACATCACCGTCCGGCCGCCACACACCCCACACAGGCCCCGTCAGACGGCTTGCTGACCGACTTGCTGTCCCGCCCGGAGGACCCATGACCCCGCCCACCGCCTCTCATGATCCGTACGCGGAGCCGTACGAGGACGAGGGCGACCAGCCGCTGGTACGGCCTTACGCCATGACCGGCGGCCGGACGCGGCCGCGCTATCAGCTGGCCATCGAGGCACTGATCAGTACGACCGCGGACCCCGCCGCGCTCATGGGACTGCTCCCGGAGCACCAGCGGATCTGCCACCTCTGCCGTGAGGTGAAGTCGGTGGCCGAGGTCTCGGCGCTGCTCAACATGCCGCTGGGTGTGGCCCGGATCCTGGTCGCGGACCTCGCCGAGGCCGGTCTCGTCGCGATCCACCAGCCGGGCGGCGACGACGCCACCGGTGCACCGGACGTGACACTGCTCGAAAGGGTGCTCAGTGGACTTCGCAAGCTCTGACGCGGGGCGGTCCACCACCTCCGCGAAGATCGTGGTGGCGGGCGGCTTCGGCGTGGGCAAGACCACGTTCGTGGGTGCCGTCTCGGAGATCAACCCGCTGCGCACCGAGGCCGTGATGACCTCCGCCAGCGCGGGCATCGACGACCTGACCCACACCGGGGACAAGACCACCACCACGGTGGCCATGGACTTCGGCCGTATCACCCTGGACCAGGACCTGATCCTGTACCTCTTCGGTACGCCGGGCCAGGACCGCTTCTGGTTCATGTGGGACGACCTGGTGCGCGGCGCCATCGGCGCGGTGGTGCTCGTGGACACCCGGCGCCTGGCCGACTGCTTCCCGGCCGTCGACTACTTCGAGAACTCGGGTCTGCCGTTCGTCGTGGCGCTGAACGGCTTCGACGGACAGCAGCCCTACCAGCCCGAAGAGGTGCGCGAGGCGCTGCAGATCGGACCGGACACCCCGATCATCACCACGGACGCCCGGCACCGGTCGGATGCGAAGAGTGCCCTGATCACGCTGGTCGAGCACGCTCTGATGGCACGGCTGAGGTAGCACCCAATTCAGATATGCCATACGGCAGTTGTCGTAGATACACCGGAGCCGACTGTGTCCTTTGACACGGTCGGCCACGGTGTTCATAACGTTTCGGCAGAGGAATGGGGTGGTACGGCCACGCGTCGCGCACATCCGGTCTCGCTGCGCTCACAATCGCCCCGCCTTTTGGCGGGGCTCGCTCTTTATGACCGTTTTATCTGGGGCTTACATCACGTTGAATCCCCTCCCCGGACTGTTTGGAAGAGCGCAGGTCGTCGTGCTGGAATGCCTGAACTGCCCAATAGTCAATGACGTACTCGTCCATCGAGTCGTGTTGGGCTCTGAACACTGCGGCACAACGTTGGTGCCGACCGCCGAGAGGTTGTTGGTCGAGTGAGGCGAAGCAAGAACAGTCCCGAGCCGTCGGCCCGGGGCAACTTCACCCCGCCGCCGCGCACAGCGGCGCCCGCCCCCGTGCCCGGTTCGGAGCCGACGGCCGCGCCCGCAGAGAGCGGCGGCCGTCTTTCCCCGCGCAACTGGCGCGTGGCGACCAGGCTCAACGCGATCCTGCTCATACCCGTGCTGGTCGGCCTCGTCATGGGCGGCTTCCAGGTGAAGAGCTCGATCGACACCTGGCAGGAGGCCGAGGACGCGGAGAACACCGCGCGCCTCGTGCGCGCCTCGCTCCTCTACGCCAACGCCCTCTACATCGAACGTGACGCGTCGGCGGCGCCGCTGCTGAAGGGCAGCGCCCAGAGCGCCCAGGACAAGGCGACCGTCACCCAGGTCCGCAAGGACACCGACGAGGCGGCGGACGCCTTCGACGCCGCCGCGCAGAACATGCCGGCCAAGCCCGGCCTGGAGCGCCGGCTGAAGCTCTTCCGCAAGGTGGAGCCCGACCTGGCCACCCTGCGCCAGGTCGCGTACACCTCCAAGCTCAAGGGCGTACAGACCGAAGAGGGCTACGTCGAGATCGCCCACCCGCTGACGGAGTTCGCCAACGAGCTCGGCCTCGGCACCGGCAACATCACCAGCTACGGCCGGACCGTGTACGCCATCGAGCTCACCAAGGCGGCCCTGTCGCTGCAGCGCTCCATCGGCATGCACATCCTGGTCAAGCCGGGCCCGGACGACGGCAACCTGGCCAGCCAGCGCATCGCCCTGTCCTCGTACGCCTACCTCGAGCGCATCGCCGTGCAGGAGTACATCGGCGGCGGCACCGAGCAGGACGCGGCCAAGCTCGACGCGGCCGAGACCAAGATCAAGGCCGACGCCGCCGTGATGGCCCGTGAGGCCAAGGCCAAGAACCCGGACTACGTCCCGCCGCCGTCCAACCCGACGACGATGATCTCCGCCGTCGCGACGCTCCAGAGCACGGACCCGAGCGCCCGCGCCGCCCTCGCCGAGAAGGGCATCACCGCCGAGAACTGGTGGGCGGTCAACACGCTCAAGTTCGACGCGTACGAGAAGATCGAGACCGACATGGCCGACAAGGCCGTGAGCGAGGCCTCGGACATCGCCGACGCCGCCCAGCGTGACGCCTACATCACCGGTGCCGCCGTCGTGGTCGCCCTGCTCCTGGCCTTCATCCTGGCCGGTGCGGTCGCCCGCCAGATGAGCCGCTCGATGCGCCAGCTGCGCAACGCCGCCTTCGGCATCGCCGAGCAGCGCCTGCCGATGCTGGTCGACCAGCTCTCCCGCACCGACCCGGGCCGTGTCGACACCCGCGTACAGGCCATCCCGATCACCACCACGGACGAGATCGGCGAAGTCGCCCGCGCCTTCGACCAGGTCCACCGCGAGGCCGTCCGGCTCGCCGCCGAGCAGGCCCTGCTACGGGGCAACATCAACGCGATCTTCACCAACCTGTCGCGCCGCAACCAGTCCCTGATCGAGGGCCAGCTGACCCTGATCACCGACCTGGAGAACAACGAGGCCGACCCGGACCAGCTGGAGAACCTCTTCCGCCTGGACCACCTGGCCACGCGTATGCGCCGTAACGGCGAGAACCTCCTCGTCCTCGCCGGCGAGGAGCCCGGCCGCCGCTGGGACCAGCCGGTCCCGCTGGTCGACGTGCTGCGCGCCGCCTCCTCCGAGGTGGAGCAGTACGAGCGCATCGAGCTGTCCGGTGTCCCGGAGGCCGAGATCCACGGCCGTGCCGTGACCGACCTCGTGCACCTGCTCGCCGAGCTGCTGGAGAACGCGACGACGTTCTCCTCCCCGCAGACCAAGGTCCGCGTGACCGCCACCCGTCTCCCCGACGGCCGGGTCATGATCGAGATCCACGACAAGGGCATCGGCCTCACCGCCGAGGACTTCGCGGACATCAACCACAAGCTGGCCAACCCGCCGACCGTGGACGCCGCGATCTCCCAGCGCATGGGCCTGTTCGTGGTCGGCCGGCTGTCCGACCGGCACGGCATCCGCGTCCAGCTGCGCCCCTCGGGCGAGCAGGCCGGGACGACCTCGCTGGTCATGCTGCCGGACGCGATCACCCACGGTGGTGGCGGCGAGCACCACGTGGACCGCGACGAGTTCACCGTCTCGCAGATCATCCCGGAGCAGAACTTCGGCGGCGAGAACTTCGGCCAGCCCATGCGCACGGCCGCGGAGCTCGGCTTCGACGACAGCCGCTACGCCGAAGTCCCCGACGACATCCGGGAGCTGGACCCCGTCGGCCGCTCCCTGATGCGCGAGGAGCGCCGGGCAGCCCTGGAGGCCCAGTCGCACGACCAGCCCGCGCTGCCCGGGCAGAGCGACCAGCAGTCCCCCGAGGCGACCGGGTACCGCGACGAGTACGCCAACGGGCAGCAGGGCTACGACGCCGGGCAGGCCTACGACACCGGCCAGAGCGGCTACCCGGAGCAGCAGCCGTCCGCGTACGAACGTCAGGCGCCGTACGAGGAGCAGCAGGCGTCGTACGAGGAGCAGCGGCACGGGGCGTACGAGGAGCCGCAGCGGGCTGCGTACGACGAGCAGTACTACCCGCAGGGCGGCGGCCTGCCGCAGAACGACACCTTCTCGCCGAACGGCGGCTACCCGGAGCCCTCCTATGCGGAGCCGGCCCGGGAGGAGCCCCCGGCGCAGGGCACGGGCGGGCAGGGCGGCTTCGCCGCGTTCGAGCAGCGTCGTCACCAGGATGACTGGCCGCAGCAGGACGGTTACCAGAACGGCTACCCGAGCCAGTACCCTTCTCAGACCCAGGAAACGGAATCTGCGCAGGCCGCTGACGCGAGTGAGCAGGACCGCGTAGGCTTCGACCGTCCGGGATCGAGCCCCTCCGCCGCTCACACGATGACCGACGCCGGGCTTCCCCGCCGTGGACCCACCGCGAGCGGCGCGAACGGTACGGGCGGTGGCGCACGGCAGGTGAGCCAGGAACCGCCGGCCTCCGCTCCGGGGAACAACGGGGACGACTGGCGCTCGGCGAACGACGAGCGGTGGCAGCAGGCCTCGCAGCTCCGGAAGCCCAAGGCGGGCGGGGTCACCTCCTCCGGCCTGCCGAGGCGGGTGCCCAAGGCCAACCTGATCGAGGGCGCCGCCGAAAGCACCCACCAGGGAGGCCCACAGGTCTCCCGCGCCCCGGAGGACGTCCGGGGCAGGCTGAGCAACCTGCGTCGAGGCGTCCAGCGCGGACGCAGCGCAGGCAGTGAAACGAACGGCCAGGGCTTCGGTCCTGACAGCACCTACAACCAGGAGCGTTAGTGTGAGCCCGATGAGCCAGGCGGCACAGAACCTGAACTGGTTGATCACCAACTTCGTGGACAACACCCCGGGGGTGTCCCACACGGTGGTGGTCTCCGCCGACGGACTCCTTCTGGCGATGTCCGAAGGCTTTCCCCGCGACCGCGCCGACCAGCTCGCGGCCGTCGCCTCCGGTCTGACGTCTCTGACGGCAGGCGCCTCCCGGATCTTCGAGGGTGGCAGCGTGAATCAGACGGTTGTGGAGATGGAGCGGGGATTCCTGTTCATCATGTCCATCTCAGACGGATCGTCGCTCGCGGTCCTCGCACATCCGGAGGCCGACATCGGCCTCGTCGGGTACGAGATGGCGCTGCTGGTCGACCGAGCCGGTACGGTCCTGACACCGGACCTTCGTGCGGAGCTCCAGGGGAGCCTGCTCAACTAACAGACGGACGGTGCGTTTTGGCGTCCCGGGGCCGTAAGGTCTTGGGACGCGGCTCCACAGCGATGGGTGCCAGGCACAGTCGGAGGAGGAGAAAGTGGCAACACCCCCAGGCGGTCCGTCTTCGGGCAACTGGTCGTACGGCCCTGCCCAGGGTCAGGGCGACGGTGGTCAGAACCCGAACCGTTACAACTTCCCCTCCGCGCCCAGCCACCGGCAGCCGTACGCGCCGCAGGGCCCCGGCCCCTCGCCGTACGACCAGCCGCCGGCGCCGCGCATCCAGCCCGTGCAGCCGCAGCGCCGCAGCCCCGAGCCGGCGCCCGGCGGGGCGTCGAACAACCACAATCCGTTGGTGCGTCCGTACGCCATGACCGGCGGCCGGACCCGCCCGCGCTACCAGCTCGCCATCGAGGCGCTGGTGCACACCACTGCGCAGCCGCACCAGATGCAGGGCCAGTTGCCCGAGCATCAGCGGATCTGCAACCTCTGCCGGGAAATCAAGTCGGTCGCCGAGATCTCGGCGCTCCTCACGATCCCTCTCGGCGTGGCCAGGATCCTCGTCGCCGACTTGGCGGAGGCGGGACTGGTCGCCATCCATCAGCCCGGCGGCGACGAGAACGCCGGCGGCCAGCCAGACGTGACACTGCTCGAAAGGGTGCTCAGTGGACTTCGCAAGCTCTAGCGGAGGGCCTTCCCGCTCCACCACGTCCGCGAAGATCGTGGTGGCTGGCGGCTTCGGCGTGGGCAAGACCACGTTCGTGGGTGCCGTCTCGGAGATCAACCCGCTGCGCACCGAGGCCGTCATGACGTCCGCTTCGGCCGGCATCGACGACCTCACCCACACCGGGGACAAGACGACCACGACGGTCGCCATGGACTTCGGCCGTATCACCCTGGACCAGGACCTGATCCTGTACCTCTTCGGTACGCCGGGCCAGGACCGCTTCTGGTTCATGTGGGACGACCTGGTGCGCGGCGCCATCGGCGCGATCGTGCTGGTCGACACGAGGAGGCTCGCCGACTGCTTCCCCGCCGTCGACTACTTCGAGAACAGCGGTCTGCCGTTCGTCATCGCGCTGAACGGCTTCGACGGCCAGCAGCCGTACACGCCGGACGAGGTGCGGGAAGCGCTCCAGATCGGTCCTGACACCCCGATCATCACGACCGACGCCCGGCACCGCGCCGACGCCAAGTCGGCGCTGATCACGCTGGTGGAGCACGCGCTGATGGCACGGCTCCGTTAGTTCCCTGTCCGCGGGACAGCCCCTGGCGGCCATCGGCCGCCAGGGGCTGTCGTGTGTCCGGCGCCCGTGCGCCAAGTCCGGCGCCGTGCGCCAAAAAAGAAGGCCCCTCCGTGAGGGGCCTTCTTCCAGGTTCCGCGGTCAGCGCCAGCTGTGCGGGGCGCGGAAGCCGGGCTCGCGCTCCAGGCGGCGCCAGCCGGCCTTGATGCGGCCGCGGTGGGCCGGGGTCGGGTCCGTGGGGCGGGCGGCGGCGCGGGCCAGGAGGATGGCCGTGATGGCGGCGACTTCCTCGGGCTCGGCGTGGCCCTTCTCGACGCGGATGTCAGCAGATTCCATGGGTGTCAGTCTCCGTGAGGAAGATGTCCGCCGGGTTACTGCGGCGGGTTGCCGTGCTTGCGGGACGGCAGGTCCGCGTGCTTGGTCTGGAGCATGGCGAGGGACTTGATGAGCACCTCGCGGGTCTCCGCGGGGTCGATGACGTCGTCGACCAGGCCGCGCTCGGCCGCGTAGTAGGGGTGCATCAGCTCGGACTTGTACTCCTTGACCATGCGGGCCCGCATGGCCTCGGGGTCCTCGGCCTCGGCGATCTGGCGGCGGAAGATGACGTTGGCCGCGCCCTCCGCGCCCATGACGGCGATCTCGTTGGTCGGCCAGGCGTAGGTGAGGTCCGCACCGATGGACTGGCTGTCCATGACGATGTACGCACCTCCGTAGGCCTTCCGCAGGATCAGGGAGATCCTCGGCACGGTCGCGTTGCAGTAGGCGTAGAGGAGCTTCGCGCCGTGGCGGATGATGCCACCGTGCTCCTGGTCGACGCCCGGGAGGAAGCCGGGGACGTCCAGAAGAGTGATGATCGGGATGTTGAAGGCGTCGCACATCTGGACGAAGCGGGCCGCCTTCTCGGAGGCCTCGATGTCCAGCACGCCCGCCAGCGACTGGGGCTGGTTGGCGACGATGCCGACGACCTGGCCGTCCATCCGGCCCAGCGCGCAGATGATGTTGCGGGCCCAGCGCTCGTGGACCTCGAGGTACTCGCCGTCGTCGACGATCTCCTCGATGACCTTGGCCATGTCGTAGGGCCGGTTGCCGTCCGCCGGGACCAGGTCCAGCAGGACGTCCGAGCGGCGGTCGGCCGGGTCGGAGGACTCGCTGCGGGGCGGGTTCTCGCGGTTGTTCTGCGGGAGCAGGGAGAGGAGGTAGCGGACCTCGGCGATGCAGGTCTCCTCGTCGTCGTAGGCGAAGTGGCACACGCCGGACGTCTCCGCGTGCACGTCGGCGCCGCCGAGGCCGTTCTGGGTGATCTCCTCGCCGGTGACGGCCTTGACGACGTCGGGGCCGGTGATGAACATCTGCGAGGTCTCGCGGACCATGAAGACGAAGTCGGTGAGGGCCGGGCTGTAGGCCGCGCCGCCCGCGCACGGGCCGAGCATCACGCTGATCTGCGGGATGACGCCCGAGGCCTTGGTGTTGCGCTGGAAGATGCCGCCGTAGCCGGCGAGCGCCGAGACGCCCTCCTGGATACGGGCGCCCGCGCCGTCGTTCAGCGACACCAGCGGGGCACCGGCCGCGATGGCCATGTCCATGATCTTGTGGATCTTCGTGGCGTGGGCCTCGCCCAGGGCGCCGCCGAAGATGCGGAAGTCGTGCGCGTAGACGAAGACCGTGCGGCCCTCCACCGTGCCCCAGCCGGTGATCACACCGTCGGTGTACGGCTTCTTGGCCTCCAGGCCGAAGCCCGTGGCCCGGTGCCGGCGCAGCTGCTCGACCTCCCGGAAGGAGTCCGGGTCGAGGAGGAGTTCGATGCGCTCCCGCGCGGTCAGCTTGCCCTTGGCGTGCTGCGCCTCGGTCGCCTTCTCGCTCGGTCCGGCCATCGCCTGCGCACGGATCTCGTGCAGTTCGGCCACGCGTCCGCGCGCGTCGGTCGGCTCACCCGGCGCCTCATCCAAAACGGTCATGTAGCGACCTTACGAAGCCAACCGAGGAATGCGGGCCGTCGACTCCTCACAGTCTCCGGCGTGTTTTCCTGGTACCACTGAACAGAACCATGGCGGCGTTGACCCTTTCCGACTGCTCAACGGGCGTGTCGCTTGTAGGGGTCGCACAAAGCGATCAGGCGAGAGCCACCTCACAGAAGTGTGTGGCGCATGCCTCCCCAGGGGTGACGCGCACGCGCAACCGGCGGCCTGTGGAGAGCACCTCGACCGTCTCGTCCGCGCGGACGAGACGGCGGACCGGGCCGTCCCAGGTGATCTCCAGGGGCTCGCCCGTGCGGGGCGGTTCGCTCACGCAGAGGGTAGCGGTACGTCCCCGGCGGACCATCAGCACGCTCGCGGCCGCGGAGGCGGTGAGCGGGCCCGCCGTGCCGGCCCGCCAGAAGTTCGCGGCCGTGCAGCCGAGGGAGGGCACGGTGACCGCCTGGCGGGCGGCGTCGTTGGCGAGCACCGACATCCAGTGGCGGTCGGCGGCGCGGCGGGCGACCGCCCGGCGGGACGCCCCGGGCATGAGGACGTAGGCGTAGGTGGCGTCCTCGGGGTCGGTGCCGTGGTCCAGCCAGAGGGTCTGCCAGCGGCGGGTGCGCCGCTGCGGTGTGCCGCCGGTGTTGATGTCGGACCAGGCGCCGGTGCGGTCCTCGCGCAGCGCCCTGGGCTCGCGGCCGAGCAGGATCCAGCCGCCGTGGTCCTCCAGGTGGGCCCAGTGCGGGCCCTTGACGAAGCGCTGGGTGCCGGATTCGCCGAGGTTGCGGTTGTCGACGATCGTTTCGACCGGGACGCCGTCGGCGCAGGTGATCCCGGCTCCCAGACAGACGACCGCGTCCGCGACGCAGAACCAGGACTTGCGGGCTTCGAGGGTGGAGCCGAGGCCCTTGAGGTGCTGGCCGAGGGCCGCGTAGGTGCCGTCGGTGGTGCCGCCGACCCAGCGCGTGTCCGGGCGGGCCGTACCCCATTCGCCGCCTTCGCGGTCGGCGAGCCGCTTGGTCGAGACGGTGGTGCCGGGCAGGCGGTACCAGTCGACGGTCGGCCAGAACCAGTCCGTGTACTGGTCGCTCGCGGAGGCCCACCAGCTGACCATGCCCGCGCCGGTGTGCCAGCCGCGGGGGTTCTCGCCGTTGCCGCACTCGTAGTGAGCGATGCGGTCGCTGGCCATGGCGATGTTCACGGTGAAGCCGGGGCCTCGGTGGACGGCCCGGTCCATGGCGGCGAAGAGGTGGTGCCCGGCGGGTTCGGGGGCGGCCGCGACGGACGAGGCGGCGATGGTGTTGAGCCGGGACAGGTCCGCGACTCCGAACTGGGGAGCCGTCAGGATCGGGCTCACGGTGTCCCGTTCGGCCCAGCCCTTGATACGGGCGTGCCAGCGGTCGCGTTCCGCCGGGCTCGCGCCGGCCGCGAGGAGGGCGATGGCGGCGATGAGCCGGTGGCCGTGGTAGTGGTCGCTGCGCATGACCGGGCGGTCGTCGGTGGCCAGGTGACCGCGGCTGATGGCCCGGCCGTTGACGCTGTCCATGACCAGCCCGTCGTGGAGGAGCGGCGCGAAGGCGCGTTCGACGCTGTCGAGGACGATCTGCCGGTCGGGGTCGGTGATCTCCCAGTCGGATCCGGCGAGCAGGGCGAAGAGCCGGCCGAGACCGTCGAGCATGACCTGGCCGTAGGTGCCCGAATAGGCGACCCAGGTGTGCTGGACGAACGAGCCGTCGGCGTAGAGGCCGTCGCCCCGGGTGACGTACGGGAAGACCGGGGAGAGCGCGTCCCTCGCCAGGGCGATCCTGGCGGGGTCGCGGCCGAGGATGCCGCTCAGGGCGACGGAACGGCACAGGTCGACGCGGTTGGCGCCGGTGGAGGTGCCGGTGTAGTCGCCGAGGGCCGAGTCGGGGACGAAGTGGTCGACGGCGGCGCAGGCGGCGCGCACCCGGGTGTCCCCCAGTTGCTCGTACAGGGCGGCCGTGATGTCCATGAGCAGACGGGGGCTGCCGATCTGCCATTCCCACCAGTTGCCGTAGCGGGGGGTGGAGGGGTTGTAGACGGTGGCGGAGAGGTGGTCGAGGCCGCGCAGGATGCCGGCGAGGAGGCCGGGGTCGGCGGTCGAGCCGGTGCCCTGCTGGACGTAGGCCTGGGTCATGGTCCACAGGCGGCCGTAGCCGAGGGTGATGCCGGCCGGCGGATCGAAGGGGTGGCCCGGCCAGAGGGAGTCCGCCGCGGGGGCCATGCTGGCGAGCAGGCCGCGCGCGAGTGTGCCGGTCTCGGCGAGCCGGGCCGCGTAGGGCTCGGTCGCCGGGTCGTAGCCGGTGCCGAGGGAGAGGCCGAGCCAGCGTCGGCGGAGGGTGTCGTACGGATCGCCCGGGCCGCCCGGGCCGCCCTCGGCGTCGGCGCCCCGGCCCGCGGGCGCCGCTCCCCCGGTCGCCGCGAGGGCCGTGGCCGCCAGCAGCAGGGCGCGGCGGCTGGGCCGGAGCCGGGCGGCGGCCGCGGCCGCATGGCGGGGGAAGACGCGACGCTGGGGAGTCATGCCCATGCCCTACCACGGGGAGACGGTCACCTGAACGGTGTATCCGGCCGGAGTGACCGGAACGGGGGAACGGCCGCGGTGATCCGGCACGGGCGATCGGCCATGCTGACCGGAACAGGGAACGGCCAAGGCCACCGGAACCGGCGAACGGCCGGAACGACCGGAACCGCTGACGGCCAGGGGACCGAAACGGCGAACCGCCAGAACGGGCGGAACCACTGACGGCCGAAGTGACCAGACCGAGGGAACGGCCGCGGTGATCCAGCACGGGCGATCGGCCATGCTGACCGGAACAGGGAACGGCCAAAGCCACCGGAACCGGCGAACGGCCGGAACAACCGGAACCGCTGACGGCCAGGGGACCGAAACGGCGAACCGCCAGAACGGGCGGAACCACTGACGGCCGGAGTGACCGGAACGGGGAACGGCCCAAGGGCCGGAACCGCGAAGAGCCCCCGGGAGTCAGCCGAAGCGGTTCAGCAGGCGGCGGTACAGGCCCGGCGCGAGGCCGCGGACCCGGCCCGGGACGGTGAGCCAGGTGGGGACGTAGGCCTCGTCGCGGTCGTGCCGCACGGCTTCCCAGATGGTGCCGGCGACGCAGCCGGGCGAGAGGAGCCCGGTGCGGGTGCCGTCGTAGGGCCTGCCGCGGCGGGGGTGGAAGGCCGTGTCGACGGCGCCGGGCACGACGAAGGTCACGCCGACGCCCGTGCCGCGCAGTTCCTGGCGCAGCGCCTCGGCGAAGGCGGCCAGGCCGGCCTTGGCGGCGGAGTACACCGCTTCCTCCCGCAGACCCACGCAGCCCGCGACCGAGCCGAGCAGCACCACGCGGCCCCGTCCGGCCGCGATCATGGAGGGCAGCACCTCGCGCACGAGGTGGAGCGTGGCGTTGAGGTCCAGGGTCAGCACCCGGTCGATGTCGGTGTGCGGCATGGCGGCGAACGGGCCCGTCCACCCGAGGCCCGCTCCGGCGACCAGGACGTCGATCCGGCCGGTGGTGTGCAGCGCGGACTGGGCCAGCAGACGCGGACCGCCCGGGGCGGCGAGGTCGGCGGGCAGCACGACGGCCGACGTGCCGGACGCCGTCTGCTCCAGGCGGTGCCGGTCGCGTCCGTTGAGGATCAGGTGCCAGCCGTCCAGGGCGAACCGCCGCGCCGTCGCCGCGCCGATGCCCGAGGAGGCTCCGGTGACCAGGGCGACGCGCCGGTCGAGACGCCGCGGCGGCCCGTACTGGTTCACCCGGGCGGGGACGGGCGTCGTGGCGCGGTGCGGGGCGGGGTCCGCCGGTGGGTCGTAGGCCGAGCCGGAGCCGGTGAGTGTCACGAGTCGCTCTCCCCTGCGCTGTGCGTCCGCCGTGGTCTCTCGTCTGTCTCCATACGCTCCCTAGAAACGGAACCCCTTCTCGCCGGACGCCGCCACCGCAGGGCGCGCGGTTCCGCCAACCGGGGTACGGGAGAGGCGCTGCCCAAGGTGTCGCGGACCCACCCGGCGAAGATGTTGAACATTGAACGGAATAGGTCTACGGTGGGTCGCGTTGGAGTAGTTAAAGATTCAACATCCTACGCAGGAGGCGTACACACCATGAGCATCTTCAGCCGCAACGACGCCCAGACCGCCACCGCCACCGGTGCCGCCGTGAGCCCCGAGCTGGCCGCCCTGACCGGCGACTACACGATCGACCCCGCGCACTCGACGATCGGCTTCGTCGCCCGGCATGCCATGGTCACCAACGTCAAGGGCAGCTTCCAGGACTTCACCGGCACGCTGCACCTGGACGGCACCGACCCGTCGCGGTCGACGGCCTCCCTCGACGTCGTGATGGACAGCATCAGCACGGGCAACGTCGACCGTGACGGCCACCTGAAGAGCGCGGACTTCTTCAAGGCGGACGAGTTCCCGGCCATGACGTTCCGCTCCACCAAGGCGGAGGCGCTCGGCGGTGACGACTACCGGATCACCGGCGACCTGACGATCCTGGGCACCACCCGCCCCCTCGCCATCGACCTCGAGTTCAACGGTGCCGCGAAGGACCCCTTCGGCAACGAGCGCGTCGGCTTCGAGGGCAAGGCGGAGATCCTGCGCTCCGAGTGGGGCCTGACCTGGAACGCCGCGCTGGAGACCGGTGGCGTCCTGGTCTCCGACAAGATCAAGCTCAACTTCGACATCTCGGCCATCAGGAACGCGTGAACCCCGCGGGGCCGGCCCGGTGACACGCCACCGGGCCGGCCTGGCCGGTTCCGGGCCCTTGTGCAAAGACTGTCGGCGTTCTCATAATCCAGCAGCAGCATTTTGACCAGTCCATGCCAGCACATGGACGTTCTTTTTGCCCTTGTTGCTGTCATGTACTTGTCAATCTGATGCTTCGGTTGCACATCTCCCCGGTCAACCCCCCACGGAAGGCATCACGTTGAAGAGACTCCTCACGGCCCTCAAGAGATGCGCGGCCCTCGGCGCCGCCGCGCTCGCGATCGCCAGCCTTCAGCCCGTCTCCGCCGCGCAGGCCGCCCCCTCGCCCGTCGTCGGCGGGACCCGGGCCGCACAGGGCGAGTTCCCGTTCATGGTCCGGCTCTCCATGGGCTGTGGCGGTGCGCTCTACACCCAGCAGATCGTGCTCACGGCCGCGCACTGCGTGGGCCGGTCCGGCAACAACACCGGCATCACCGCCACCGCGGGGGTCGTCGACCTCCAGTCCACCAGCGGCCGGGTCCAGGTCCGCTCCACCAAGGTGCTGCGCGCCCCCGGCTACAACGGCACCGGCAAGGACTGGGCGCTCATCAAGCTCGCCCAGCCCATCAACCTGCCGACCCTGAAGATCGCCACCACCGCGCAGTACAACACCGGTGACTTCACCGTCGCGGGCTGGGGCGCGAACCGCGAGGGCGGCTCCCAGCAGCGCTACCTCCTGAAGGCGACCGTCCCATTCGTCAGCGACGCCACCTGCAAGGCCTACGGCGGTCTCTACAGCGACCTCGTCGCCAACGAGGAGATCTGCGCGGGCTTCGACGCGGGCGGCGTCGACACCTGCCAGGGCGACTCCGGCGGCCCGATGTTCCGCAAGGACAACGCCGGCGACTGGATCCAGGTCGGCATCGTCAGCTGGGGCGAGGGCTGCGCCCGTCCCGAGGCCCCCGGCGTCTACACGGAGGTCTCCACCTTCGCCTCCGCCATCGCCTCGGCGGCGTCGACCCTCTGACCCACGGCTTCGCGGGCCCGACGCCGATGGGGCGCCGGGCCCGTTCCGTTCCGCCCCGCGGCGTGCGGGAGCGGCGTCCGGGGCCCGGCGCTTCGCGACGGCACGGCCGTACCCGGCCTCAGTCCTGCCCGCCCCGTGACTCCAGCCTCCGCACCGCCGCCGCCACCTGCGCGGTCCGGCTCGCCGCCGTCCTGGCCCGCAGGACGCCGAGCATCACCAGGTACCGGTCCGTGCGGCCCAGCGCCTCGAAGGCCGCGGCGGCGCGGGGGCTCCGGGCCAGTGCCGCCGCCAGGTCCTCCGGAACCTCCGCCTCCTTCTGCGACGCGTACGCCGCCTCCCACCGGCCGTCCGCCCGCGCGGCCGCCACCTCGGCGAGTCCGCCGGGCCGCATCCGCCCGGCGGCCGTCAGTTCCTCGACGCGCCGGACGTTGACCATGGACCAGAGGCTGCCGGGGCGCCGCGGGGTGATCCGCTGGAGGTAGGACGACGCGTCGAGGCCCTTGCGCTGTCCGGTGATCCAGCCGTGGCAGAGCGCCACGTCGTTGACGTCGGCGGCACTGACGGACGGGATGCCCGAGCCCTTCTTCGCGATCCTGACCCACAGGCCGGGATGCGGGGCCGGATGGGCGGTGAGCCAGGCGTCCAGGTCGGCCGTGGTCCGGAAGGAGACCGGAGCAGGACCGGGGCCGTCGGAGGTCGTCATGGCCCCACGGTAGGGAGGCATTAGGACAGTCCGTGTCCGCTACGCGAGCAGCGCGCGGGCCTGTTCACGGGCCTGGCCGATGGCATCTGGGAAGACGCCCAGCCCGTGGGCGACCAGGGCGCCCTCGTGCAGGAGCATCAGCGTCCTGGCCGTCGAGTCCGCGGACTCGGGGTCGATCTCCCCGGCAAGCTCCTCGAACAGGGCGAGCATCCAGCGCTTCTGCCCCGTGATGATCGGGTGGGCGGGATGCCCGGGGTCGCTGATCTCCGCGTGGGCGTTGACCATGCTGCACCCCTTGGGGCTGTGTTCGGCCGCCCACGCGCGCGAGGCGTCGAACACCGCCAGGACGCGCTCGCGCGGGTCCGGCCCGGCCGCGTCGAGGCGCTCGGCGAGGAAGGCCCGCCAGCGTTCGTCGCGGTCCGCGAGGTACTCCACGACGATCTGCTCCTTGGAGCCGAAACGGTCGTAGAGCGTCTTCTTCGTGACCCCCGCCTCGGCCGAGATGAGGTCGACACCCACGGCGTGGATGCCGCGCTCGTAGAACAGCCGGGCCGCGGCCGCCAGGGCGCGGCGGGCCGCGGGCGTCATCGTGATCCGGCGAGGGTCCGGCGTGGTGGTACCCATGACACTCAACTATACCGATCTGTATAGTGAGCGGAGAACGGGTAAACCGATCTGTCTACTGGTTGTGATGTCGTGAACATCCTTCTCTCCCTCGCCTTCGTCCTGTGCTGGAGCTCCGGTTTCATCGGGGCCAAGCTCGGCGCCGGCAGCGCGTCCGCGCTCACGATCCTGATGTGGCGGTTCCTGCCGCTGGCCGTCGTCCTCGTCGTCGCCGCCGCCGTCCTGCGATCGGCGTGGCGGGACCTCGCCCCGCGGGACCTGACCCGGCAGGCCCTGGTCGGTGTGCTGTCGCAGAGCGGCTATCTGCTCAGCGTCTACCAGGCCATCCAGCTCGGGGTCTCCAGCGGCACGACGGCCCTGATCGACGGCGTCCAGCCCCTGGTCGCCGGGGCCCTCGCGGGGCCGCTGCTGGGGCAGTACGTCTCGGGCCGGCAGTGGCTCGGTCTGGGCCTGGGGCTGAGCGGCGTCGCCGTGGTCACGCTGGCCGACGCGGCGGCGGGCGGCGATGTGCCCTGGTGGGCGTACGCCGTGCCGCTGCTCGGCATGCTGTCCCTGGTCGCGGCGACGTTCCTGGAGAGCCGGTCCCGCTCCCGTGTCGCCCCGTCGGTGTCGCTGACCGTCCACTGCGTCACCAGCGCGGTCCTCTTCTCGGCACTGGCCCTGGCCACCGGGGCCGCCGCGCCGCCCGCCCAGGGGGACTTCTGGCTGGCGGTCGCCTGGCTCGTGGGCCTGTCCACGTTCGGCGGGTACGGGCTCTACTGGCTCATCCTGAAGCGCTCCGGCGTCACCGAGGTCAACACGCTGATGTTCCTGATGGCCCCGGTCACCGCGGTCTGGGGCGCGCTGATGTTCGGGGAGCCGTTCGGGGTGCAGACCGCCGTCGGACTGGCCGTCTGCCTCGCGGCGGTCGTCATCGTCCGTCGCGGTGGCGGCCGCGGCGACACAGCCCCGGCCTCCGCCCGGGCCGAGCCGGAGGAAAAGCGCTGGACCCGCTCCCCCGGGCCCGCCTAGCCGGCCGCTCCGGCCCCGAGGCGTCCAGTGCCGCAGCGACCCGCCGCCGACGGCCGCAAAGGGGCACCCGCCTCCACAGCGCTGCCTCGCGCGCCGTCGAGCCGCACCGGGACGGAGGCGGACACCGACGCGGCGCAGGAACCGCCACGGCGCCGACCTCACGCGCCGCCGAACCCGGCTCGGGCCGGGGCCCGGCGCCGAAGCCGCCCCTCGGACAGCGCCCATGACGGCGCTCGGCTCATGCGCCGTGAGTCCAGGGCCGCTGCGGTGCGGAGCTCACGCGTCGCCGCACCCCGCCATGCTCAGAATCCGCCGCCGCCGAAGTCGCCACCCCCGCCGCCGAAGTCGCCTCCCCCGCCGAAGTCCCCTCCCCCGAAGCCGCCTCCGAAATCGCCGGTGTCGAAGTCCGCGCCGGAGACGTCGCCGCCCTCGTAGCCGCCGAAGTCGCCGTAGCCGGCGCCGTAGTCGGCCGCGTAGGCGGGGCCGGCCATCATGCTGCCGAGCATGGTGCCGACGAGGAGGCCGGGCAGGAGGCCGCCGCCGAAGTAGCCGCCGGCCCAGGGGCCGTACGCCGGACCGGCCTCCCAGTACGGGCGGCGGCCGTAGTCGGTGTCGACCTCGCGGATCACCGGGTCGCGGCCCTCGGCCAGGCGCCGCTCGTCGGCCGCGCAGACCGGGACGTCGCGGGCGGCGCCGGTCGGGGGCGTCCAGGAGGCGTCGGCGACCGAGGGGCCGTGGCGCGGGTCGAAGAAGCAGGGCGGTCGGCGCTCCGGCAGGGCTCTGCCCTCGCGGCGGGCCGCGAGACGGGCGAGGGAGAACCGGCCGTCCTCCACGGCCTGGGTGACGGCCCGGACGTCCTCCGGTTTCGTCGCGGCCGCCATCAGCGACTTCGCCTGCTCGTAGGAGTCCAGGGCACGCTCGTAGTCGGTGCGCATCGCGTCGTCGGCGCCGGGTTCCCCGGGGTGGAAGTCGAGCCGGTCGAGTTCCTCGCCGAACGCGGTGATGTCCTCGTCGACGACCACCCGCAGCTTCTCCAGCGCGGCCCGCTGCTCCTCCGCGTGCCGGCGCCGGTTGCGGCGGACCAGGGTGTAGGCGCCCGCGCCGCCGGCCGCGACCAGGGCGCCGACCGTGATCAGGCCGCCGACCGGCACGTCGGTGCCCGAGCCGTCGCTCCAGCCGCTCGGCGCCGAGCCGCCCACGTTGCGCAGGGCGTCGTCGACGAAGTCGTTCAGCTGGGCCTTGGTGTCGCCCGCGTTCTGCACCGCCGTGACCAGGTTGGACACCGCCTGGCGGCTCATCACGGAGCTGTCGGCCCGCGCGTCGAACCGGTCGCCGAGGTGGACGCCGTACAGGCCGGTGATGCCGGTCTCGGTTCGGAGGTTCCGGAAGAGGTCCTGCGTGGGGTAACCGGCCGGGAGGACCGCCACGAAGACGGGCTTGTCCGCGTCCTTGATCTTGTCGGCGAGGGCCTCCGCGTCCGACGCCGCCAGCTGCCCGGAGGCGGCCGGATCGACGTACACGGGGCTCTCGCGCAGCTGCCGGGCGACATCGGACAGGTCGGTGGCCGCATGCGCCCCGGACGCACCGGCCAGCAGCACCGCCAGGACGGCGGCGAACGGCACGATCAGCAGACGTACGACGGTACGCACCAGCGCGGCCTTCATATGTTCGAAGCTACCCGAAACGGCACAAGAAGGGTTATCCGTCGAGGCAGAGATTTGTCGACGCGGCTGCGCCTAGGATGCCCTCTGGCCATCCACGAGGGGCGGGAACAGGGACATGTTCGGACGACGCAGGGCTGCGGACATGACGGTGTCCGAACTGACCGAGCTGGACCGGTCGCGCACGCGGGCCGATCTGCTGTGGGAGCTCTTCCGGCACGCCGAGGCGGAGGTGACGTCGGCGATCGGCTGGTATCTGGCCCGGCGCAGGGGGCCGTCGCAGTGGTCGCGTTCGCTGCGGGCGCTCGCCACGCTGCTGGGCATCGTCGGCACCCTCACACCGCTGGTGCACGCGGCCGCGCCCACAGCCGTGCAGCCCGAGTGGGGTTTCGTGTTCCTGGCCGGTGGCGCCGGCTGCGTCCTCTTCGACCGGATCTTCGGGTTCTCGGCGTCCTGGACCCGCTACATCCGTGCGGAGCTGGCGTTGCAGCAGATCCTCAAGAAGGCGCAGTCCGACTGGGCGCAGGCGTTCCTGAGGACCACCGACTCCCCCAGCGACAAGGAGCAGGCCGCCCTGCTCGGGGTGATCGAACGGCTGCGGGCCGACGCCCAGCGGATCATCGAGGACGAGGGCACGGCGTGGGTCGGCTATCTGGCCGACGGCGTCGAGGAGCTGACCCGCTCCACCAGCACCGCCGGCGGTCAGCGCTCCCACACCGCGGGCCTCTTCCGCCTCGACCGGACGCCCGGCCGTGACCGGGGCGGCGAGGTCCCGGTACCGCGGTCCCGGGACACGGCGATGTGACACGCGCCCCGGGCACCCGCCCCGGCGGGAGTGCGGCTACTCGGCCGGAGCGACCCCGGCGCGCAGCAGCCCGTAGGTGTAGGCGTCCTCCAGGGCCTGCCAGCTCGCGGCGATGACGTTCTCGGCGACGCCGACCGTCGACCACTCGCCCGTGCCGTCGGACGTGGAGATCAGTACGCGGGTCGTGGAGTTGGTGCCGTGCTTGCCCTCCAGGATGCGGACCTTGTAGTCCACCAGCTCCAGCTTGGCGAGCTGGGGGTAGATCTTCTCCAGGCCTACGCGCAGGGAGCGGTCCAGGGCGTTGACCGGGCCGTTGCCCTCGGCGGTGGCGACGATGCGCTCGCCCTTGGCCCACAGCTTGACCGTGGCCTCGTTGGCGTGGGAGCCGTCGGGCCGGTCCTCGACGATCGCCCGCCAGGACTCGACCTCGAAGTAGCGCAGCGGCATGCCCTGCACCTCGGCGCGCAGGAGCAGTTCGAAGCTCGCGTCGGCCGCCTCGTACGTGTAGCCCTTGAGTTCGCGCTCCTTGACCCGCTCCACCACCCGGCCGACCAGCTCGCGGTCGCCGCCGAGGTCGACGCCGAGCTCCTTGCCCTTGAGCTCGATGGACGCGCGCCCGGCCATGTCGGAGACCAGCATCCGCATGGTGTTGCCGACCAGTTCGGGGTCGATGTGCTGGTAGAGGTCCGGGTCGACCTTGATCGCCGAGGCGTGCAGACCGGCCTTGTGGGCGAAGGCGGAGAGGCCGACGTAGGGCTGGTGCGTGGAGGGGGTGAGGTTGACGACCTCGGCGATCGCGTGCGAGATGCGGGTCATCTCGCGCAGGCGACCCTCGGGCAGCACCTTCTTGCCGTACTTCAGTTCCAGGGCCGCCACGACCGGGAAGAGGTTGGCGTTGCCGACGCGCTCGCCGTAGCCGTTGGCGGTGCACTGCACGTGGGTGGCGCCCGCGTCGACGGCGGCCAGGGTGTTGGCGACCGCGCAGCCCGTGTCGTCCTGGGCGTGGATGCCGAGGCGGGCGCCGGTGTCGGCGAGGACCGTGGAGACGACGGCCTGGATCTGGGCCGGGAGCATGCCGCCGTTGGTGTCGCACAGGACGACCACGTCCGCGCCGGCCTCCGACGCGGTACGGACGACCGCCTTGGCGTACTCCGGGTTGGCGCGGTAGCCGTCGAAGAAGTGCTCGCAGTCGATGAAGACGCGGCGGCCCTGCTCCTTGAGGAAGGAAACGGTGTCGCGGACCATGGCCAGGTTCTCGTCCAGGGTCGTGCGCAGGGCGAGCTCGACATGGCGGTCGTGTGACTTGGCCACCAGCGTGATCACCGGCGCGCCCGAGTCCAGAAGTGCCCTGACCTGCGGGTCCTGGTCGGCGGTGGTGCCGGCGCGGCGAGTGGAGCCGAACGCGACGAGCTGGGCGTGCCGGAAGTCGATCTCCTGCCGGGCGCGGGCGAAGAACTCGGTGTCCCGGGGGTTGGCGCCCGGCCAGCCGCCCTCGATGAAGCCCACCCCGAAGTCGTCCAGGTGCCGTGCGATGGCCAGCTTGTCCGCGACGGTGAGGTTGATGCCCTCCCGCTGGGCGCCGTCGCGCAGGGTGGTGTCGAAGACGTGGAACGAATCGTCGAGCTCGCTGCTAGCGGTCATGGTCTCAAGGCTCCTGAGGATGGGATCTCGGTCGTACCGGAATGACCGGCTCCACCGCCCTCACATACTCCCTCGCGCTCTCGCCTCCGGCTGCGGGTGGGCCAGAAAATGCGAAAAACCTCTCGCGGGTGCGAGAGGTCTGCGCGCGGGTCGAGGACGACGGTGTCCGCCCGTACCTGGTCGTACGTGGCGGTCACTGCGGACCGGCGCGCCTGCTGCCAATAATCGTGGCGAACGAGAGCACGGGGGAATTCTGGCACAACCCCCGCGCTTCGCTCACCGCCGTCTCAGGATGCGGTCCGTCACCTCAGGTGACGGACGTAGACGTGCGAGGTGTCGTACGTGTCGCCGGGCACCAGGTCGGCCGACGAGCTGCTGAAGGCGACCGTGCGGCCGCCGCGGTCGATGACCGGGGCGGAGACGCTCTGGTCGTTGGGGCCGCCCTGGGCGTCCGGGCTGGCGAGGACCGTGCGCCCGGTGCGCAGATCACGCACGTACGCCCGGGTCGTGCGGTCGGAGTCGCCCGGGTCGGCCGAGGCGAAGGCCAGGTACCGGCTGTCGCCGCTGAGCCTCGGATACGCGGTGAAGGCGGCCGGGTCGGCGGCGTCGATCCGGCGCAGCTCGCCCGTCCTCAGGTCGCGGACGAAGACGTTGTGGCCCTGGTTGGTGTCGCCCGGGGTCAGCTGCGAGTCGAGGGAGTTGAAGACCGCGTACCGGCCGTCGGCGCTGACCTGCGGGAACTCTGTCTGCCCGTCGGACTTCCGGCCGTCCGGGGCCCGGTCGGCCTGGATCAGCTCGCCGCTCGGGACGTCCCGGACGTATGCGTCGCTCCAGTCGCCCGAGGCGGGATTCGGGACGAAGAACCGGTAGCCGACGCGCTTGCCGTCGGCGCTGATGGACGGATGGGTGGCGGCGGTCTTGCGATCGCCCGCGGCGGGCACCTGGCTGATGCGGACGGCTTTGCCGCTGGTGCGGTCGACGCGGTAGACGCGGCCCCAGCGGTCCTCGTCCTCCGTGAACGCGGACCGCTGCGCGACGAAGGCGACGTACCGGCCGTCGGCGCTGATCGCGGGCTGCCGGCCGGTGTCGTAGCCGGAGTCGACGGTGTCCTTGATGCGCTGCAGGGCGCCGGTCTTCAGGTCCTCGACCCAGATGTGGCTCCGGCCGTCGCCCGGGCCGGTGGCGCTGAAGGCCAGGTACCGGCCGTTGCCGCTCAGGGCCACGTCGTCGACGGAGCCGTCCACCGAAGGGCCGGCCATCCTGGTCGTGCCGGTCTTCAGATCACGTACGAAGGCGTCGGCGGCGCCGTCGGTGTCACCGGCGACGAGGTTGTCGGCGCTGGAGACGAAGGCCAGACGGCGGCCGTCGGCGCTCAGGCTCGGCCCGCCGGACGGGGCGTCGCCGTCGGTGCCGTCCGGGGCGACGCTCGCCTTCTCGGTCCGCGGCGCCGGCGTGGGCGCGGCGGTCGCCGGCAGCGCGGCGGCGGTGCCGAGCGTGACGGCCAGGGCCACTCCGAGCGCGACGGACGTGGCCCTCCTGGTGCTGGTCATGTGCGGTTCCCCCTGTGTTCCCCGTGGACGCTTCTCCCCCGGCCCCGCGCCGAGGGCTCCCAAGATCCAACATCAGCACGGGCGGGAGGGTCAATCCGTCATATTGAGTACAACCCGGGCGGGCGTTCAGGCGTCCGCGAGGAGGCTGTCGGCGAGGAACTCGCGCACGTGCCGCAGGATCTGCGCCCGGTCGGTGCCGCGCAGGCCGATCGCCACATGGATGGAGAAGCCGTCCAGCAGCGCCCGCAGCCGGGCGGCGAACCGGTCGGGGTCGACGCGGCGGAACTCCCCGCGCGAGATGCCCTCGGCCAGGAGGGCGACCAGGTCGCGGTGCCAGGCGCCCTCGATGGCGGCCTGCCGGTCGCGGGCGTCCGCATCGGCGTTCTGCGAGCGGTTCCAGACCTCCAGCCACAGCGTCCAGTGCGGGTCGCGGTGGCCGTCGGGGACGTACAGGTCGACGTAGGCGTCGAGGCGTTCGACGGCGGGCGCGGCCCGGGTCAGCAAGCGTCCCCGCTCACCGCCGAGCCGGCCCTCGCTCCACTCCAGGGTGCGCAGCAGCAACTCGTCCTTGGAACCGAAGTAGTAGAGGAGGTGGCCGCTGCTCATACCGACCTCACGGCCGAGCGCCGCCATGGTGAGCTTCTCCAGACCGCGCTCGGCGATCATCTCCATGGCGGCGGCGAGGACGTCCTCGCGGGGCGGGGCCTGCCTTCGCCCACCGGCCATGCGCGCTCCTAGATCCTCGGTTGCTGCTGCGTGATGCAGTGGATGCCGCCACCGCCCGCGAAGATCGTACGGGCGTCCACCAGGGTCACGGTCCGTTCGGGGAACAGCCGGCGGAAGATGCCGGCGGCGATCTCGTCGCGCGGGTCGTCGAAGCCGCACAGGACCACTCCGCCGTTGCAGAGGTAGTGGTTGATGTACGAGTAGTCGGCCCAGTGGCCGTCGGCCTCCAGGACGGTCGGGGCGGGGACCTCGACGACCTCCAGTCGCCGTCCACGGGCGTCCGTCTGCGACCTCAGCAGGCCGATGACCTCCCTGGTCACCTCGTGGTCGGGGTGGGCCGGGTCCGGCTGGGAGTGGGCGACGACGACGCCCGGGCGGGCGAAGGCAGCCACGATGTCGACGTGGCCGAGGGTGCCGAAGCCGTGGGGAGGGTAGTCGCCGGTCAGGCCGCGCGGCAGCCAGATCGCCTTGCGGGTGCCGAGCTGGGCGTGGATCTCCGCCTCGACCTGCTCACGGGACCAGCCCGGGTTGCGCTCCGGGCCGAGCTGGACGGTCTCGGTCAGCAGGACGGTGCCCTGGCCGTCGACATGGATCGCCCCGCCCTCGTTGACGAGCTTCGAGGCGTACGTCCGTGCCCCGGCGAGGTCCGCGACATGCGCGGCGATCTTCGCGTCGTGCTCCCAGCGGGCCCACTCCTGGGCGCCCCAGCCGTTGAACATCCAGTCGACGGCGGCCAGTTCGCCCTTCCCGTTGGTCAGGAAGGTCGGGCCGATGTCGCGCATCCAGGCGTCGTCGAGGTCCCGCTCGACCGTGTCGACGCCCTCGCCCAGCAGGGCACGCGCCTCGCCCGACTGTCCCGGTCCGCACACCACCGTCACCGGCTCGAAGCGGCGTACGGCCCGGGCGACTTCGGCCCAGGCGGCACGGGCGGCGGCCAGCTCCCCCGGGTCGTCGAAGGTCTGGTTCGGGCCCGGCCAGGCCATCCAGGTCCGCTCGTGCGGGACCCACTCGGCGGGCATGCGGAAGCCGTCGGCGGCTGCGGACATCGTTGATCCTCAGAGGAAGTAGAGACGGTTGAGGGAGACGGACTCGGCGGGTTCGGAGCGCAGCGGCTCTCCGTCGAGGGTGACGAGACCGGTGCGCTGGTCGACGTCGACGGCTCCGGTACGGGAGTTGAGGCGCAGGTCGGCCGGGCCGATGCCGCGGGTGCCGCGCACGGCGACCCGGCGGCGCCGGGTCGGCATGGTGTCGTGCCCCTGGTCGAGGGCGGCCTGCGCGACGAACGCCACCGACATCTCGGCCGGTGTCGCCCCGTGGGCGCCGAACTGCGGCCCGAGGACGAGGGGTTCGCAGGTGTCGGTCGCCGCGTTCGGGTCACCGACCACGCCGTACGCCGGGAAGCCGGACTTCAGCACCAGCTGCGGCTTGGCGCCGAAGTACTCGGGCCGCCACAGCACGATGTCGGCGAGCTTGCCGGTCTCGATCGATCCGACCTCGTGCGCGAGGCCGTGCGCGAGGGCCGGATTGATGGTCAGCTTGGCCATGTAGCGCAGGACGCGCTCGTTGTCGTGCTCGTCCGGGGCGCCGAACTCGGCCTTCATCTTCCCGGCCATGGCGAACGTACGGCGGACGGTCTCGCCCGCGCGTCCCATGCCCTGCGCGTCCGACGAGGTGATGCCGATGGCTCCCAGGTCGTGCAGGACGTCCTCGGCGCCCATGGTGCCGGCGCGGATCCGGTCGCGGGCCATGGCGGCGTCGCCGGGCAGGTCGGTCTTGAGGTCGTGGACCGAGACGATCATGCCGTAGTGCTCGGCGACGGCGTCCCGGCCGAAGGGCAGGGTCGGGTTGGTGGAGGAGCCGATGACGTTCGGCACGCCCGCCATCTTCAGGACGTTGGGGACGTGCCCGCCGCCGCAGCCCTCGATGTGGAAGGCGTGGATGGTCCGGCCCTCCAGCACGCGCAGGGTGTCCTCCACCGACAGGCACTCGTTCAAGCCGTCACTGTGGAGGGCGACCTGGACGTCGTGTTCCTCGGCGACCCGCAGGGCGGTGTCCAGGGCGCGGGTGTGGGCGCCCATGTCCTCGTGCACCTTGAAGCCACAGGCACCGCCCTCGGCGAGGGCCTCGACCAGCGGTGCCGCGTGGGACGACGAACCCCGGCCCAGGAAGCCGATGTTGACCGGCCAGGCGTCGAACGCGCCGAACGCGTGCCGCAGCGCCCAGGGCGAGTTGACCCCGACGCCCCACACCGGGCCGAACTCCTGCCCGATGACCGTGGTGACGCCGGAGGCGAGCGAGGCCTCCATGATGCGCGGCGACAGCAGGTGGACGTGGGTGTCGACGGCCCCGGCGGTGGCGATGAGGCCCTCGCCGGAGACGATCGAGGTGCCCGTACCGACGACGACGTCGACCCCGTCGAGGGTGTCGGGGTTGCCGGCCCGCCCGATCGAGCGGATCCGGCCCTCACGGATGCCGATGGACACCTTCCGGATGCCCTGCACGGCATCGATCACGACGACGTTGCTGATCACGACGTCGCAGGTCTCCCGGACGGCGGCGGCCTTGAGGTGCAGTCCGTCGCGGGCGGTCTTGCCGAACCCGGCGAGGAACTCGTCGCCGTGGCGCTGGGAGTCGGACTCGACCTTGACGACCAGCCCCGAGTCACCGAGACGGATGCGGTCACCGGCACGGGGACCGTGGGTGGCGGCGTACTCGTACGGGGTGAGGCGGCGCGCCTCGGCGGGGTGGCCCCCTGGGCGGCTCATCGCTCGACCTCCTGATCAGCTGCTGTCTCCGGTACGCCGAGGTAGCCGCAGGCGGCGGCCCGATTCAGGGCCTCCTCCTTGGCGCCCGGCGCGTCCAGCGGCCCGTCGACGAGCCCGGCGAACCCGATGGCGATCCGCTCGCCCCCGATCGGCACCAGCCCGACCTCGGCGCTCTCCCCCGGCCCGAACCGCACGGACGACCCCGCGGGCACGGCGAGCCGCATGCCGTAGGCCCGGCCGCGGTCGAAGTCGAGCCGCGGGTTGGCCTCGAAGAAGTGGAAGTGGGAGGTCACCGAGACGGGCACGGTCGCCGTGTTGGTGACCGTGAGCCGCTCGGCCGGCTCGGGCTCGGCGTGGTCCGGCCCGGGCAGCAGCGCGCCCGGGGCATCCGGCCCCGAGCCGCCGCCGATGGGGTCGGAGACGACCGCGAGCCGCGAGCCGTCGTCGAAAACGGCCTCTACGTGCACCTCGGTGACGACGTCGGCGACACCGGGCAGCACGTCGCCGGGCCCGAGGACGGACCGGGCGGCCTCGACGGCCTCCGCGAGCCGCCTGCCGTCCCGGGCGGCCTCGCACACCGTGTCGGCGATGAGCGCGGTCGCCTCGGGGACGTTGAGCCTCAGTCCCCTGGCCCTGCGGGCGCGGGCGAGCTCGGCGGCGCCGAAGAGCAGCAGCCGGTCGCGTTCGGTCGGGGTCAGCCGCATGTCACTCCCTCCGTTTAGAGCATCACTCTAAACATGAAATCCCCTTGACCGAAAGGTTGACGGTGAGGCAATGCGCGCATCACATTGAACGTCGCTCTAACCAAGGGAGACCAGCATGCCGATCGAACAGCGCGGAGTCGACACCATCCCCGAGGAGTGGGGGTCCCCCCTGCTCGAAGAGCTTGGGGGAGCACCAGCGGACCACGCGACCTCGTGTCGATCCTGCTCGGCTCCAACCTCTGCCTGGGCGTGATCGTCTTCGGCCGGCTGCCGCCGTCCTTCGGCCTCGACTGGTGGGCGTCGGTCAGTGCGGTACTCGCGGGCACGGTGGTGGGCGTGCTGTTCACGGCCCCGCTGGCGTTGGTCTCGCTGCGCACCGGCACCAACCTGTCGACCTCCTCCGGCGCCCAGTTCGGGGTCCGCGGGCGGCTGGTCGGCTCGGTGGTCGGGCTGCTGCTGGCCCTCGGCTACACCGCGCTGACCGTGTGGATCGGCGGGGACGTGATGGTGAGCGTCCTGGGCCGGCTGGCCGGTCTGCCGCAGGGCGGGGTGTCCTACGGCATCGTCTACGGGCTGCTCGCCGCGGCCACCGTCGCCGGTGCGGTGTACGGCTACCGGGTGCTGTTCGCGATGTCGCGGGTGCTGGCGTTCGGCATGACGGCCCTGCTGGCGCTGGGCGTGATCGCCTACGCCCCGGGCTTCACCACCGCGGCGCTGCCGGAGGCCGGCGGCTATCTGCTGGGCGGATTCTGGCCGACCTGGCTGCTCGCGGCCGTGGCCGCCGGGCTGTCCGGGCCGGTCGCGTTCATCACGCTCCTCGGCGACTACACCCGCTACATCTCACCGGCCCGCCACTCCTCCCGCCGGGTGCTGCACGCGACCTGGCTGGGACTGATGCTGGGCCTGCTGGTGCCGCAGCTCTTCGGCACGTTCACGGCGTACGCGGCCGGGGCCGCCCTCGACTACGCGGGCCCGCTGGTCGACGCGGCCCCGTCCTGGTACCTCGTCCCGCTGCTCCTGGCGGCCTCGGCCGGCTCGGTCGGCAACGCGGGGCTGATGCTGTACTCGATGGGACTCGACCTGGACGCGATCCTGCCGCGCGCCTCCCGGGCCCGGGCGACGTACGTGGTCGCGGCCGTCGCCACGGCCTGCGTCTTCGCCGGGCACTACTACTCGACCGCGCAGGACGCGATGACGTCCTTCGTGCTGCTCCTGACCGCCGTCGGCACGCCGTGGGCGGTCATCACCCTCATCGGCTTCGCCCGCTGCGGCGGGGTCTACGACGCGGACGCCCTCCAGGTCTTCAACCGCCGCGCCCGGGGCGGCGTCTACTGGTACCGCTCCGGCTGGAACGTCCCGGCGGCCCTGTCCTGGGCGGCCGGGGCGACGGTGGGTGTCCTGGCGGTGTCCCTGCCGTCGTACGAGGGACCCCTGCTGGCGCTGACCGGCGGGGTGGACTGCAGTTTCCTGCTGTCGGGGGTGGTGGCAGGGGTGGCGTACGCGCTGACGGCCCCGGGCTCGCCCGCAGAGGAGCCCGGGGCCGACGAGGCGACGTCTGCCTCTCGCCCGATCGATTCGCGCCCCGCGTCCTGACGGACCGGGTTCCCGATGTGGCGAAGGTCGGATTTCTTGTCCGCCCGAGTCGGACGGTGGGTGGGGCACTGGTCCCGGGGTCCGGGAGCCGAGCCCCCGGGGACCAGGGCCACTCAGCCCAGCCGGTGCATCCAGCCGTGCTTGTCCTCGGCCGTGCCGCGCTGGATGTCGAGCAGCGCCTGGCGCAGCCGCAGCGTGACCTCGCCCGGCTCTCCCCCGCTCTGCTTCCACTCCGCGCCGGCCCGCTTCACCGTACCGACCGGAGTGATCACCGCGGCCGTACCGCAGGCGAAGACCTCCGTGAGGGACCCGTCCTCCGAGTCCCGCTGCCACTGGTCGGCCGAGACCCGGGCCTCCTCCGCCTCGTACCCGAGGTCACGGGCGACGGTGAGCAGGGAGTCCCGGGTGACGCCCTCCAGGATCGACCCGGTGAGCGTCGGCGTGACGATCTTGTTCCCGTACACGAAGTACAGGTTCATGCCGCCCAGTTCCTCGACCCAGGTGTGCTCCACGGCGTCGAGGTAGCAGACCTGGTCGCAGCCCTTCGAGGCGGCCTCGGCCTGGGCGAGCAGGGACGCCGCGTAGTTGCCGCCCGTCTTCGCGTCGCCCATGCCACCGGGGACGGCACGGACACGGTCCTCGGAGACCCAGATGGACACCGGCTTCACACCACCGGGGAAGTACGCCCCGGCCGGGGAGGCGATCACCAGGAACAGGTATTCGTTGGCCGGCTTCACCCCGAGACCGACCTCGGTGGCGATCATGAACGGGCGCAGGTAGAGGGACTCCTCGCCGCCGTGCGCCGGCACCCATGCCTTGTCCTGCTGGACCAGGGCGTCGCAGGCCTCGATGAACGTCTCGACGGGCAGCTCGGGCATCGCGAGCCGGCGGGCGGAACGCTGGAAGCGCTCGGCGTTCTTCTCGGGGCGGAAGGTGGCGACGGACCCGTCGGGCTGGCGGTAGGCCTTCAGCCCCTCGAAGATCTCCTGCGCGTAGTGCAGGACCGTGGTGGCCGGGTCCAGGGAGATCGGCGCGTACGGCACGAGCTGACCGTCGTGCCAGCCGCGGCCTTCCGTCCACTTGATCGTCACCATGTGATCGGTGAAGTGGCGGCCGAACCCGGGGTTGGCCAGGATCGCCTCGCGGTCTGCGGCGGAGAGCGGGTGGGCGGAGGGCTTGAGCTCGATCGTGGGCGTCGTCATGGGTTGATGTCCTTCACCGGTTGTAGTGACGGGCCGCGCTCGGTACTGCTCTGATGGGTGACCAGTGCTAGGACGTCCGAGCATTCCCTCATTCCGCGGCCTCGCGTTCGATTATCGCCCGGGGGCGGCGGCGGAAGGAACGGGGTGAATGCGGCCCGGTGGTCGATGGTGGCACCCGGCGGGACCATGCGAAAGCCGCCGGGCGCGGTTGCGACCCGGCGGCTTGCGGTGTGCAGCGGCGGGTCAGCCGGCTACGCGTACGGCGAGCGCGTCGCCGATCTCCGAGGTGGAGCGGGCGGGCTTGCCGGTGCGCTCGACGAGGTCGGCGGCGACCGCCTCGTCGATGCGGGCGGCCTCGGCCTCGTAGCCGAGGTGGCGCAGGAGCAGGGCGACGGACAGCACGGTGGCGGTCGGGTCGGCCTTGCCCTGGCCGGCGATGTCCGGGGCCGAGCCGTGCACGGGCTCGAACATCGAGGGGAACTCGCCGGAGGGGTTGATGTTCCCGCTCGCGGCGACGCCGATGCCGCCGGAGACGGCCGCGGCGAGGTCGGTGACGATGTCGCCGAAGAGGTTGTCGGTGACGATCACGTCGAAGCGCTCGGGCTGCGTGACGAGGTAGATCGTCGCCGCGTCCACGTGCATGTACTCGGTGGTGACCTCGGGGAACTCCGCGGCCACCTTGTTGAAGACGTTCGTCCACAGGTGACCCGCGAAGGTCAGCACGTTGTTCTTGTGGATGAGCGCCAGCTTCTTGCGGGGGCGGGCCTGGGCACGCGCGAAGGCGTCACGGACCACGCGCTCGACACCGAAGGCCGTGTTCACGGAGACCTCGGTGGCGACCTCGTGCTCGGTGCCCTTGCGGATCGTGCCGCCGTTGCCGGTGTACGGGCCCTCGGTGCCCTCGCGGACGACGACGAAGTCGATCTGCGGCTCGCCGGCGAGCGGGGTGGCGACACCCGGGAGGAGCTTCGACGGACGCAGGTTGACGTGGTGGTCGAAGGCGAAGCGGAGCTTGAGCAGGAAGCCGCGCTCCAGGACGCCGGACGGCACGGTCGGGTCGCCGATCGCGCCGAGCAGGATGGCGTCGTGCCGCTTCAGGGCGTCGAGGTCGGCGTCGGTGAGGGTCTCACCTGTGGCGTGGTAGCGCCGGGCGCCGAAGTCGTACTCCTCGGTCTCCAGCTTCACATCCTGCGGAAGGACGGCGGAGAGGACCTTCAGACCTTCGGCCACGACCTCCTGGCCGATGCCGTCACCGGGGATCACTGCGAGATTGATGCTGCGAGACATGCGGGCACCCTACTCCTCGTCCCATGGGATGACATGCGGTGTCCGTGATGCGGACAGCCGGGAGGCACCCGACCGGGGGACGGCACGCGTCCGCCGGGTTCCGTTCACCCCTATGTGGTGCGGCCGTTGGCCTCCGCTGGGAAGTTCACTGGACATGGAGATCCCCCACTTCGGCATCCCGCCCGAGCTCGCCCGCCGGATGAGCATGGCGGAGCAGCACGAGTACCTGCGGACACGACTGTCCCGGCGGCGCACCCTGGTGACCGCGGGCGCGGTGGCGAGCGGGCTGCTGACCGGCTGCTCGGGTTCCGGCTCGCGTCCCGGGCAGGGCGGCGCGACGGCGGCCGGGAGCCCGTCGCCCGGCACGTCGCAGGCGCCCGGTTCCCTCATCACGCCCTTCGGCCGCCATCTCGCCTTCGGCGCCGACCCGAAGACGCAGATGCGGATCTCCTGGCAGGTGCCGCTCGCGGTGAAGAAGCCGTTCGTACGGGTGGGCCTGCGCCCCGACGATCTCGGCCGCAAGGTCGAGGCGGAGCTGCGCGACCTGCACACCCCGGAGCTGAAGGGCATCCGGGCGGCGGTCGACCAGTACTACCTGCACGCCGCGCTGGATGGTCTGCGCCCGGACACGACGTACTACTACGGCGTCGGCCACGAGGGCTTCGACCCGGCGTCCCCGCGGCACCGGCCGACCGTCACGTCCTTCCGCACGGCACCCGCGAGCCCGCCGGAGCGGTTCGTGTTCACCGCGTTCGGCGACCAGGGCGTCGGCGAGGAGGCGGCCCTCAACGACCGTACGCTGCTGCGCCGGAAGCCCGCCTTCCATCTGCACGCCGGAGACATCTGCTACGCCGACCCGACCGGCAAGGGCAAGGAGTCGGACGTCTTCGACGCCGGACAGTGGGACCGGTTCCTGAAGCAGACGGAGCCGGTGGCCAGGTCGGTGCCGTGGATGGTGACGACCGGCAACCACGACATGGAGGCCTGGTACTCACCGGACGGCTACGGCGGCCAGCTCGCCCGGTTCTCCCTGCCGGACAGCGGTTTCGACGCGCGCACGGCACCGGGCGTGTACGCCTTCACGTACGGCAACGTCGGTGTGGTGGCGCTGGACGCGAACGACGTGTCGTACGAGATCCCCGCCAACTTCGGCTACACGGAGGGGAGGCAGACCCGGTGGCTGGAGAAGAAGCTCGGCGAACTGAGGTCGTCCGCGGACGTCGACTTCATCGTCGTATTCTTCCACCACTGCGCGTACTCGACGTCCACGCACGCCTCCGACGGCGGGGTGCGCGCCGCGTGGCTGCCGCTGTTCGCCCGGCACGAGGTGGACCTGGTGATCAACGGGCACAACCACGTCTACGAGCGGACCGACGCCATCCGGGACGGCGAGGTCGGCAGGCCGGTGCCGGTCGGCGGGACGACGGATCCGCGGCGGGACGGGATCGTGTACGTCACCGCGGGCGGTGGTGGCAAGGAGCTGTACGGCTTCCCCGGCGGCGTGAAGGAGAGCTACGAGGGGAACACCGCGGACCACGAGCCGGTCGCCACGTTCCGGTGGACCAAGTCCCGGGACACCAGGGCGGAGTCGGTGCGGTGGTCGCGGGTGCGCTACCGCGGTTTCTCCTTCCTCTCGGTGGAGGCGGAGAGCGGCGCCAGGCCGAAGCTCAAGGTGTCGGCGCTGGCGTCGAGCGGTGAGCGGATCGACCACTTCGAGGTGCGGCGCGGGGCATGAGGCCCCGCACCGCGCCTCGTCGGGCGGCTCCCGTTCCTGCGGCGGCTCAGTGGCCGCTGGATCCGCCGTTGTCCCTGCGGTCGAGGGCGCGCTGGAGCGCTGCGGCGGCGTTCTTGCGGTCGGACTCGGTCGTACGGGAAACGTGACGGACTCGGCGGCGGACGGTCGTCTCGGCCATGGGAAATCGACTCCTTCGACAGCACGGAGTGCACAGGGAGGGTTACGAGACGCCGGAAGGGGCGGGGAGCGGTGCCACAGGGGTTGCCTGCACGGGGCCCGGCTCACGACCGCCATTCGCTTGGTCGAGCGAGACGTTCGGCTCCTACAAAGCTAAGGGAGCGCGGAGCGTCTGTCTCCACAATTACTCGGACTTCCTACTATCTGAGACGGTGGACTGGGTCACACCAGGCTGACCTGCGGTGATTTCTAGAGCACGTCACCGTCCCGCCAGTCGAAGAGCAGCGGGTGCGCGGGGTCGAGGGAGCCGGCGGGGGCGGTCCGTACATAGGTGCTCCCCTCCTCGTCCGGCATCCGGACGACGCCGTCCCGGGGGCTCAGGGCGTGCACCTCCCCCGTCCACAGCTGCCAGCCGCGGGAGGTGTAGAGCAGGGCCCCGTCGTCGCTGGCGGAGAGGGCGCCGAGGTCGTAGGCACGGTCGACGACGCGTTCCAGTTCCGCCATGACCCGGCCGCCGAGGCCGGCGCGGCGGGCGTCGGCGCGGACGGCGACGTTCTCGACGTACCCGGTGCGCAGCCACCGGCCGCGGTGCCGCACCCGGCGCATCACGACCGCCCCGTGCGCGGCGAGCCCCGCGCGGTCGTGCACGAGGACGTGCATGCCGCCGAGGCCGTGCTCCCAGTCCTCGTCGCCGAAGTCGCCGTCGAACGCGGCGTCCAGGAGGCCGCGTACGGCGTCGAGTTCGGCGGGGGTGAGGTCGGCGGTGTGGGCGGTGCGCGCTCGGGTGGTCATCGGACCAGTCTTCCGCGCGGACATGCCGACGGGCCAGGTCGTTTCGCGACCTGGCCCGTCGGTGCGGCCGGGTGTCAGCCCATGTGCGGGTAGGTGTAGTCGGTCGGCGGGACCAGCGTCTCCTTGATGGCGCGGGTCAGGGTCCAGCGCATCAGGTTCTGCGGGGCGCCGGCCTTGTCGTTGGTGCCGGAGGCGCGGCCGCCGCCGAAGGGCTGCTGGCCGACGACGGCGCCGGTCGACTTGTCGTTGATGTAGAAGTTGCCGGCCGCGTAACGCAGCTTGTTCGCCGTGTGGGCGGCCGCGGCGCGATCGCCCGCGATGACCGAGCCGGTCAGGGCGTAGTCGGAGACGGCCTCCATCTGGGTCAGCATCTCGTCGTACCGGTCGTCCTCGTAGACGTGCACGGCGAGGATCGGGCCGAAGTACTCGGTGCGGAAGACCTCGTTCTCCGGGTCGGTGCACGCGATGACCGTCGGACGGATGAACCAGCCCTCGGAGTCGTCGTAGGTGCCGCCCGCGACGATCGTGCAGGAGGAGTCGTCCTTGGCACGGTCGATGGCGGCCTTGTTCTTGGCGAAGGCACGCTCGTCGATCACGGCGCCGATGAAGTTCGACAGGTCGGTGACGTCACCCATCTTGATGCCGTCGACCTCGGCGGCGAACTCCTCCTTGAAGCCGGAGTTCCAGATCGAGGCGGGGATGTACGCCCGGGACGTGGCGCTGCACTTCTGGCCCTGGTACTCGAAGGCACCGCGGGTCAGGGCGGTCTTGAGGATCGCCGGGTCGGCCGAGGGGTGGGCGACGAGGAAGTCCTTGCCGCCGGTCTCGCCGACGAGGCGCGGGTAGGTGCGGTACTTCTCGATGTTCGCGCCGACCGTCTTCCACAGGTACTGGAAGGTGGGGGTCGAGCCGGTGAAGTGGATGCCGGCGAGGTCACGGTGCTCCAAGGCGACCTTGGAGACCTCGATGCCGTCGCCGGTGACAAGGTTGATGACGCCCTTGGGCAGACCGGCCTCCTCCAGCAGCTGCATGAGCAGCACGGCGGCGTGCGTCTGCGTCGGGGACGGCTTCCAGACGACGACGTTGCCCATCAGGGCCGGGGCCGTCGGCAGGTTGCCCGCGATCGCGGTGAAGTTGAAGGGCGTGATCGCGTAGACGAAGCCCTCCAGCGGGCGGTGGTCCAGACGGTTCCACACCCCCGGGGCGTTCGCCGGCGGCTGCTCGGCCAGCAGGTCGCGGGCGTAGGAGACGTTGAAGCGCCAGAAGTCGACCAGCTCACAGGGCGTGTCGATCTCGGCCTGCTGGGCGGTCTTGGACTGGCCGAGCATGGTCGAGGCGGCGAGCGTCTCGCGCCAGGGGCCGGCCAGCAGCTCGGCGGCGCGCAGGATGATCGCCGCGCGGTCGTCGAAGGACATGGCGCGCCAGGCGGGCGCGGCGGCCAGGGCCGCGTCGATCGCGTCCTGGGCGTCCGCCTGCGTGGCGTTGCGGTACGTGCCGAGCACGGCCTGGTGGTTGTGCGGCTGGACGACCTGGAAGGCTTCGCCGCCGCCCATCCGCTTCTCACCGCCGATGGTGCAGGGCAGGTCGATCGGGTTGTCGGCCAGCTCCTTCAGCCGGGCCTCCAGCCGCGCCCGTTCCGGCGAGCCGGGAGCGTAGCCGCGCACCGGCTCGTTGACGGGGGTGGGGACCTGGGTCACAGCGTCCATGTTTTCCGTAACTCCTTACTGAGCGGTGATTCGGTCAGCCCTTGGTGAGCATGCTTCGGGCGAAGAAGCGCAGGTTCGCCGGCTTCTCCGCGAGTCGCCGCATGCCGTGCCTTCCCGGGGGACGACCCCCGGACCCCCGGCAGGGGCCGCAGCACGGCCTCGTTCCATCAGCCACGTGTGATCACACTCCTGGCGAAGAAGCGCAGGTTCGCCGGCTTCTCCGCGAGTCGCCGCATGAAGTAGCCGTACCAGTCGGTGCCGTAGGCGGTGTACACGCGCATCCTGTGGCCCTCGGCGGCCAGCCGCAGGTGCTCCTCGCCGCGGATGCCGTAGAGCATCTGGAACTCGTACTCGTCGGGCTTGCGCCCGGCCCGGTGGGCGAGCTCCTGGCCGATCGCGATCAGGCGCGGGTCGTGGGACCCGATCATCGGGTACCCCTCCCCCTCCATCAACGTCCGCAGGATCCGCACGTATGCCCGGTCGATCTCGTGCTTGTCCTGGTACGCGACCGAGGCCGGCTCCTTGTAGGCGCCCTTGACCAGGCGGACCCGGCTGCCGCTCGCGGCGAGGCGGCGGGCGTCGTCCTCGGTGCGGAAGAGGTAGGCCTGGATGACGCAGCCGGTCTGCGGGAAGTCCTTCCGCAGTTCCTCGTGGATGGCGAACATCGAGTCCAGCGTGGTGTGGTCCTCGGCGTCGAGCGTGACCGTGGTGCCGATCTCGGCGGCGGCCTCGACGACCGGGCGGACGTTCTTCAGGGCCAGCTCGTGGCCGTCCTCCAGGGCCTGCCCGAACATCGACAGCTTCACCGACATCTCGGCGCGGGTGCCGAGCTCCAGCGGCTTGAGGCGGTCGACGAGCTCCAGGTAGGCGTCCCGGGCGGCGGCGGCCTGCGTGGGGTTGGTGATGTCCTCGCCGACGACGTCCATCGTCAGCTCCAGGCCCTGCCCGGTCAGGTTCCGGATGACGGGGACGATGTCGTCGACGTCCTCGCCCGGGATGAAGCGGTCGACGACCTGCTTGGTCACCGGGGCCGCCGAGATCAGGCGTCGCATCCGGTCGCTGCGCGACGCGGCGAGAATCACGGGACCCAGCACGGGGCACCTCCAGAGCACAAGCAACGTGAGGGCCGGACCCTTCGCGAAGGACGCGTCGGGTACGGCACGGAGAACCACCGTGAAACCTAAGGATCCCTCCGATCGTCTGCCATCGACAGCTGTCACGCATCCGTGCCGCAGATCTCAGACAGATGTATGAAGGGGTTCGGGAAGTGCGGGACAATGCCCGGGTGACGTCGGAACACAGGGGCGACTACGAGGAGCTGGTCGACGAGATCTCGGAGCTGCTCGGCGCGCCCGCGACCCTGGAGAACCGGGACTTCGAGCTGATCGCCTTCGGGGCGTACGACAGTGAGGGCGACCTCGATCCGTCGGCCCTGGACCCCGTGCGCACCCGCTCGATCCTCACCCGCCGCTCGACGGCGGCGGTCCGCGCCTGGTTCGAGGGCTTCGGCATCACGCGGGCGACGGGTCCCGTCCGCATCCCGCCGACCCCGGAGGCCGGTGTCTACCGGGGCCGGATCTGCCTCCCCGTCCGCCACCGGGGCGTGGTCCACGGCTACGTCTGGCTCCTGGACGACGATCCCGGCCCGAGCGAGCGCCGGCTCTCCGACGCCATGCAGGTCACGGCCCGCATCGGGGCCCTGCTCGCGGACGAGGCACAGCACGGCGCCGACCTCAGCCGTGAGCTCCGGGCCGTGCTCACCGCCGAGCGCGGCTGGCAGAGCGACATGGCCGTCGCCGAGCTCCGCACGGCCCTCGGCCCCCGGGCCGACGGCCTCCACACCCTGGTGTGCATCGCCCCCTGGCCCTCGGCCGACCCGGACGACGCCCCGTCGGTCCGCGCGGTCCCGGGCGCGACGGCCCTGTGCACCCTGCCGTGGGGGGCGACGGCCCAGTGCGTGGCCGTGCTCCTGCGCCTGCGCTCCCCCGAGGTCCTGACTCCGGCCACCACGGCGGCGGGGCGGTTGCTGGAGCGGGCGCGCGGGGCGAGCGGCCCGGCGAGCACGGCTGCGCAGGGGCCGGGCTCCGGTGGTCCGGGCGGAGCCGGCGGCTCGGACGGCGCGGCGAGCGGGGTGGGCGGACCGACCGGGATGTCACGCTCCGCCAGGCCCCACCCCACGGCGTCCGCCGCGGGAGCGACCGGTGCCGCCCCGCCCGGCCGCCCCGGTGACGCGTCGCGCGGAGCCGGGGGCCCAGCCGCCGGTGTCGCCACCCCCCGCTCCGGCCTCGCCGACCTGGCGGCCGCCTGGTGGGAGGCGTCGGCCGCCGCCCGGGCGGCGCTGGCCGAGGCGCGGCTGGGGCCGGTCGCGCAGTGGGCGTCGATCGGGCCGTTCCGGCTGCTGACCGCCCTGCCCCCGGAGATCGCCCGCGACCCCGCCGCCCGGACCCTGCTCGCCCCGGTCCACCACGAACTCGCCCGGACGGCCGAGGTCTACCTCGACTGCGCCGGCCAGGCCGCCCGGGCCGCCGCCGAGCTGGGCGTCCACCGCCAGACCCTGTACTACCGCCTGTCCCGGATCGAGAAGCTCACCGGACTCGACCTGGACGACGGCGAGGACCGGCTGCTGCTGCACATGACCCTGAAGGCACACCGGCTGTAAGGACCGTCCCGCCCATGCCCCTGCTGCTGCTCGACCTGGACAACACCCTGGTCGACCGGGACGCCGCGTTCCGAGCGGCGGTCGTGGACTTCCTGGCCGTGCACGCCCTGCCCGCGCACGACGCCGAGTGGCTGATGACCGTCGACGCCGGCGGCTACACGCCCCGCGCCGAGGTGGCCCGGGCCGTGCGCGCACGGTACGGCGAGAAGGTCCCCGGCCCGGCCGTCCGCTCGCTGCTCGACCGGGGCGCGGCCGACCGCGTGGTCCTGTCCGGTCCCGTCCGCTCCGCCCTCGTCCGGGCGGCCACCGCCGGCTGGACCCTGGTCATCGTCACCAACGGCCGCACCGCGCAGCAGGAGGCCAAGATCCGCGGCACCGGTCTCGACACGCTGGCCGACGGCTGGGTCGTCTCCGAGGCGGTCGGCCACAAGAAGCCCGCGCCGGAGATCTTCCACGCCGCTGCCGCCACCGTCGGCGCCACCCTGGACGGCGCCTGGATGATCGGCGACTCCCCGCACGCCGACATCGCCGGGGCGGCCGGCATCGGCGTCCGCAGCGTCTGGGTGTCGGCCGGCCGCCCCTGGACCGGGACGGCACACACTCCCACCCGGACCGCCCCCGACACCGCGTCCGCCATCGACTCGGTCGTCGACGCCCCCGGCTGAGGGGGACGCGTCACTTCCCCCCGGCGGCCTCGATCACCCGGCGGAGCCCGGCGGCGAGCTGCTCGGCCTCCGGCGCGCTCTTCGGATCGAAGGTCCACTGCGCCATGAGCCCCATCATCAGGGTCAGGTAGAAGTACCCGACGGTGTCCACCTGCTCGTCCGTCACCTCGTCCTCGTCGCCACCGTGGAAGAGCGTGACGATGCCGCGCGCCCCCTCCCGCTGGGCCCGCGCGAGATGCTCCCGCACCTCCGGCAGCTGGTCCCCCATGGCCACGATCTCCATGCTGAGGCGCCACATGGACCCGGGGTCGCGCATGGTCCCGATGATGTTCGCCCACACTCCGGTGAACCGCTCCAGGGACCCTGGCTCGCCCCGCAGTTCGCCGCCCCCCTCGAAGGCGTCGGACATGCCCTCCACCATCTCGACGTACGCCTGCGCCAGCAGCGCGTCCTTCGAGCCGTAGTGGTAGCCGATCGATGCCAGGTTGGTGCCCGACTCCTTGACGATGTCGCGCGCTGTCGTGCGCAGGAAGCCCTTCGCCAGCAGGCAGCGCTTGGCGCCCTCCAGCAGATCCTCACGGTGTCCCATGCCTCGCCACCTTACCCCCCGATCCAGACGGGCGTATTAAACAGCCGTACTAGACAAACGTTTAATACGCTCGTACAGTCCTGCCCATGACGACGAACCCGCACCCTCCCGCCCTCGCCGGCCGCCGCGAATGGACGGCCCTCGGCGTGCTGATGCTCCCGCTGCTGCTGGTCTCGATGGACGTCTCCGTCCTCTATTTCGCGATCCCCGCGATCAGCGCCGACCTGGAACCGAGCGCCACCCAGCAGCTGTGGATCTTCGACATCTACGGCTTCGTGCTGGCCGGCCTGCTGATGACGATGGGCTCGCTCGGTGACCGCATCGGCCGCCGCAGGCTCCTGCTGATCGGCGCCGCCGCCTTCGGCACGGCCTCCCTGGTCGCGGCCTACGCCACCAGCGCCGAGACCCTCATCGCCGCCCGCGCGGTCCTCGGCATCGGCGGCGCGACACTGATGCCCTCCACGATGGCGCTCGTGCGCACGATGTTCACCGACCCGGCGCAGCGCACCAAGGCGATCGGCGTGTGGTCGGGCGTGATGACGGCCGGCATCGCGCTCGGCTCGGTGATGAGCGGGGTGCTCGTCGAGCACTTCTGGTGGGGCTCGGTCTTCCTGGTCAACCTGCCCGCGATGCTGCTGCTCCTCGTCCTCGGCCCCGTGCTGCTGCCCGAGTCGCGCACCCCGAACCCCGGCCGCTTCGACCTGCTGAGCGTTCCCCTGTCGATGGCGGCGGTGCTCCCCGTGATCTACGGCCTGAAGGAACTCGCGTCCGAGGGCTGGAACGTGCGGTACGTGATGTCGGTGACCGTCGGCCTGCTCTTCGCCGCACTGTTCGTCCACCGCCAGCGCACGGTGGCCTCCCCGCTGATCTCCCCGGAACTGTTCCGGGGCCGCGGCTTCAGCCCGGCCGTCGTCCTCAACCTCGTCGCCGCCTTCGGCATGATGGGTTCGGCCTACTTCACGACCCAGTACATCCAGTCGGTCCTGGACAACAGCCCCCTGGAGGCGGCGCTGTGGAGCCTGCTGCCGTCGGTGCCCATCGGACTCGCGGCCCCGGTCGGCGCCCACCTCGTCCAGCGGGGTGTTCCCCGCGCGTACGTCGTCGGCGGAGGCTTCGCGGTCGCCTCGTGCGGCTACGTGATGCTGGCCCTGGCCGGCACGGACTCCCTGTGGCTTCTGCTGGCCGCCTGCGCCGTCCTGGCCTGCGGCATCGTCACCGTCATGTCCCAGGTGGCCGACCTCGCCCTGAGCTCCGCCCCGATGGAGAAGGCGGGCGCGGCCTCGTCCCTGCTGGAGACCGGCACGGAGTTCGGCGGCGCGCTGAGCATGGCCTTCCTCGGCTCCATCGGCACGGCCGTCTACCGCCACGAGATCCCGGGCTCGGCACCCGCTGCGGCCCGCGAGACCCTGGGCGGCGCCCTCGCCGTGGCCGACCGGCTCCCGGGGCGCGCGGGGGACGCCCTGGCGACGGCGGCACGCGAGGCCTTCACCAGCGGCATGCACGCGGCGGCGGTCACGGGCGCGATCCTGCTGGCCGCAGCGGCGGCAGCGGCGGCGGTGACCCTGCGACGGGTCCACGGCCGCGTGCCGGGGCGGGAAAAAGCCGAACGGGCCGACACTGTCAGCCCGTCCGGCGTGTGAGGATCAGCCCGTTCGGGGCGAACGGGGGCCCGGGGGCGAAGCCCCCGGGAGGGTCAGGTCAGGTTCACGGAACGCGCGGACGTGGCACCGATCTCCGCCGCGACCTCGGCCAGCACACCCGCGGTCACCGTGTCGTCCACGGTCAGCACGGCCAGCGCCTCGCCACCGGCCGCCGCCCGCGACACCTGCATGCCGGCGATGTTGAGACCCGCCTCGCCGAGGATGCGGCCCACCGTGCCGACGACGCCCGGCCGGTCCTCGTACTTCAGCACGATCATGTGGTCGGCGAGCGCGAGGTCGACGTCGAACTCCCCGACGGCGACGAGCTTCTGCAGGTGCTTGGGGCCTGCCAGCGTGCCGGACACCGACACCTCCTCGCCGTCGGCGAGGGTGCCGCGCACCGTGACCACGTTGCGGTGCTCGGTCGCCTCGGAGCTGGTGGTGAGGCGCACCTCGACACCACGCTCCTGCGCGAACAGCGGGGCGTTGACGTACGACACCGTCTCGTCGACGACGTCCTCGAAGACACCCTTGAGCGCGGACAGCTCCAGCACCTTCACGTCGTGCTGGGTGATCTCGCCGTAGACCTCGACGTCGAGGCGGACCGCGACCTCACCGGCGAGCGCGGTGAAGATCCGGCCGAGACGCTCGGCGAGCGGCAGGCCCGGCTTGACGTCCTCGGCGATGACACCGCCCTGCACGTTCACCGCGTCCGGCACGAGCTCACCGGCGAGGGCGAGGCGCACCGAGCGGGCGACCGCGATACCGGCCTTCTCCTGCGCCTCGTCGGTGGAGGCGCCGAGGTGCGGGGTGCACACGACCTGGTCGAACTCGAACAGCGGGGAGTCCGTGCAGGGCTCCTTCGCGTACACGTCGAGACCGGCACCGGCGACCCGGCCCTCCTTGAGGGCGGAGTACAGCGCCTCCTCGTCGACGATCCCGCCGCGCGCGGCGTTGACGATGCGCACGCTCGGCTTGACCTTGCGCAGCGCCTCGTCACCGATCAGGCCGAGGGTCTCGGGCGTCTTGGGGAGGTGGACGGTGATGAAGTCGGAGACCTCGAGCAGCTCGTCCAGCGACAGCACCTTGACGCCCATCTGCGCGGCGCGCGCGGGCTGCACGTAGGGGTCGTAGGCGACGACCTTCATGCCGAACGCCGACATGCGCTGCGCGACGAGCGCGCCGATGCGGCCGAGGCCGACGACACCGAGGGTCTTCTCGGCCAGCTCGACACCGGTGTACTTGCTGCGCTTCCACTCGCCGTTCTTCAGCGCGGCGTTGGCCTGCGGGATGTTGCGGGCCGTGGCGACGAGCAGACCGCAGGCCAGCTCGGCGGCGGTCACGATGTTCGAGGTGGGGGCGTTGACGACCATCACGCCGGCCTTGGTGGCGGCGGAGACGTCCACGTTGTCCAGGCCGACGCCGGCTCGTGCGACGACCTTCAGCTTGTTCGCGGCGGCGATCGCCTCGGCGTCGACCTTGGTGGCCGAACGGACCAGGATCGCGTCCACGTCGGCGATGGCCGGGAGCAGCTCGGCTCGGTCCGCGCCGTTGCAGTGGCGGATCTCGAAGTCCGGGCCCAGGGCGTCGACGGTGGCGGGCGACAGCTCTTCAGCGATGAGTACGACGGGTTTCGAGCTCACGTGAGTCCTCACAAGTCCAGTGCTGCGGACGGCCGTCCCGACGGCCGCAGGCGGTGGAGGGTTGCTTGCCGCGTGGAAGACGCACGACGCTGTGGGCCTGACGCGTATGTGTGCAGCAGTCTAGTGGCGCCGGGGGCATCGTCCTGTGCCGCTGCGGAAGGATCACCCGTCCGTGGCCGGACGGGATGGACAACGCCGTACCACCGACGTTACCCGGGGTTCGCCGAAGGGGCCGGAGCGGGATGCTCCGGCCCCTCGGGCAGGCGGCTTACGCCTCCTCGTCGACCCAGCTCATGAGCTTGCGCAGCTCCTTGCCGGTGGTCTCCAGCAGGTGCTCGGAGTCCTGCTTCTTGTACTCGTTGTACTTCTTCAGGCCGCCGTGGTACTCGTCCATCCACTGCTGGGCGAAGGTGCCGTCCTGGATCTCGGCGAGGACCTTCTTCATCTCGGCCTTGGTGGCGTCCGTGATGATCCGCGGGCCGGTGACGTAGTCGCCCCACTCGGCGGTCTCGGAGATCGACCAGCGCATCTTCTCCAGGCCGCCCTCGTACATGAGGTCGACGATCAGCTTCAGCTCGTGCAGGCACTCGAAGTAGGCGATCTCCGGCTGGTAGCCGGCCTCGGTCAGCGTCTCGAAGCCCGCCTTGACCAGCGCCGCGGTGCCACCGCAGAGGACGGCCTGCTCACCGAACAGGTCGGTCTCGGTCTCCTCGGTGAAGGTCGTCTTGATGACGCCGGCGCGGGTGCCGCCGATGCCCTTCGCGTACGACAGGGCCAGCGCGAAGGCGTTGCCCGTGGCGTCCTGCTCGACGGCGGCGATGCACGGAACGCCGCGGCCCTCCTCGTACTGGCGGCGCACCAGGTGGCCCGGGCCCTTGGGGGCGACCATGCAGACGTCGACGCCGGCCGGGGGCTTGATGAACCCGTAGCGGATGTTCAGGCCGTGGCCGAAGAACAGCGCGTCGCCGTCGTTCAGGTTCGGGGCGATGTGCTCCTCGTAGACCTGGGCCTGGATGGGGTCCGGGACGAGGATCATGATGACGTCGGCCTCGGCGGCGGCCTCGGACGGGCTCACCACGCGCAGACCCTGCTCCTCGGCCTTGGCCTTGGACTTGGAGCCCTCGTGCAGACCGACGCGGACGTCGACACCCGAGTCACGGAGCGACAGCGCGTGGGCGTGGCCCTGGCTGCCGTACCCGATGACCGCGACCTTGCGGCCCTGGATGATGGACAGGTCGGCGTCGGCGTCGTAGAACAGCTCGGCCACTTTGGGTTCTCTCCTCGGGAGTGCAGGTGTTGCGTCCCACCGTATGACGGGGGGCGGAAGGGAAGCTTGAGGGTCTCGGAATACGGGCGGCCGACGGCGCGCCGACCGCCCGTTCCGGTTCTTACGCCGACCGGTCCAGAGCGCGCAGCGACCGGTCCGTGATGGAACGGGCACCGCGGCCGATCGCGATCGTGCCGGACTGGACGAGCTCCTTGATGCCGTACGGCTCCAGCATCTTGAGCATCGCGGTCAGCTTCTCGCCGGATCCGGTGGCCTCGATGGTGACGGCCTCCGGGGAGACGTCGACGGTCTTGGCGCGGAACAGCTGGACGATCTCGACGATCTGCGAGCGCGTCTCGTTGTCGGCGCGCACCTTCACCAGGACGAGTTCGCGCTGCACCGCCTGCGACGGCTCCAGCTCGACGATCTTCAGCACGTTGACGAGCTTGTTGAGCTGCTTGGTGACCTGCTCCAGCGGCAGGTCCTCCACGCCGACGACGATGGTGATGCGGGAGATGTCGGGGTGCTCGGTGACACCGACCGCGAGCGAGTCGATGTTGAAGCCGCGGCGGGAGAACAGGGCGGCGATCCGGGCGAGGATGCCGGGGGTGTTCTCCACCAGGACGGAGAGCGTGTGCTTGGACATGATCTGCTTCCTTTACGGCTCTCAGTCGTCTTCGTTGTCGCCGAAGTCGGGGCGGACGTCCCGGGCGGCCATGATCTCGTCGTTGGAGGTGCCGGCGGCGACCATCGGCCAGACCATCGCGTCCTCGTGGACGATGAAGTCGACCACGACCGGGCGGTCGTTGATCGAGTTCGCCTCTTCGATGACCTTGTCGAGGTCGTCCGGGGACTCGCAGCGGATCGCGTAGCAGCCCAGGGCCTCCGACAGCTTCACGAAGTCGGGGACGCGGGTGCCGCGGGCCTCGGGGTTGACGTCGTCCGGGCCGGAGTGCAGCACGGTGTTGGAGTACCGCTGGTTGTAGAAGAGGGTCTGCCACTGGCGGACCATCCCGAGGGCACCGTTGTTGATGACGGCGACCTTGATCGGGATGTTGTTCAGGGCGCAGGTGGCGAGCTCCTGGTTGGTCATCTGGAAGCAGCCGTCGCCGTCGATCGCCCAGACCGACTTGTCCGGCGCGCCGGCCTTGGCGCCCATGGCGGCCGGGACGGCGTAGCCCATCGTTCCGGCGCCGCCGGAGTTCAGCCAGGTGCCCGGCTTGTCGTACTCGATGTAGTGCGCGGCCCACATCTGGTGCTGACCGACGCCCGCCGTGAAGATCGTGCCCTCGGGGGCGAGCTGTCCGATGCGCTCGATGACCTGCTGCGGGGAGAGCGAGCCGTCGTCGGGCTGGTCGTAGCCGAGCGGGTAGGTGTCGCGCCAGCGGCTCAGGTCCTTCCACCAGGCGCTGTAGTCGCCCCGGTGGCCCTCGCTGTGCTCCTTCTGCACCGCCTGGACCAGGTCGGCGATGACCTCGCGGGCGTCACCGACGATCGGCACGTCGGCGGCGCGGTTCTTGCCGATCTCGGCCGGGTCGATGTCCGCGTGGACGATCTTGGCGTGCGGGGCGAAGCTGTCCAGCTTGCCGGTGACGCGGTCGTCGAAGCGGGCGCCGAGGGCGACGATCAGGTCGGCCTTCTGCAGAGCGGTGACGGCGGCCACCGAGCCGTGCATGCCGGGCATGCCCAGGTGGAGCGGGTGGTTGTCCGGGAACGAGCCGAGCGCCATCAGGGTGGTGGTGACGGGCGCGCCGGTGAGCTCGGCGAGGACCTTCAGCTCGGCGGTGGCCTTGGCCTTGAGCACGCCACCGCCGACGTACAGCACCGGCCGCTTGGCCTGGGTGATCAGCTTGGCGGCCTCGCGGATCTGCTTGGCGTGCGGCTTGGTCACCGGGCGGTAGCCGGGCAGGTCCATGACCGGCGGCCAGGAGAAGGTCGTCTTCGCCTGGAGGGCGTCCTTGGCGATGTCGACCAGGACCGGGCCGGGACGGCCGGTGGAGGCGATGTGGAAGGCCTGGGCGATGACCCGCGGGATGTCGTCGGCCTTGGTGACGAGGAAGTTGTGCTTGGTGATCGGCATGGTGATGCCGACGATGTCCGCCTCCTGGAAGGCGTCCGTGCCGATCGCCTTGGAGGCCACCTGTCCGGTGATCGCGACCATCGGCACCGAGTCCATGTGCGCGTCGGCGATCGGCGTGACCAGGTTGGTCGCGCCGGGGCCCGAGGTCGCCATGCAGACGCCGACCTTGCCGGTGGCCAGCGCGTACCCCTCGGCCGCGTGACCGGCGCCCTGCTCGTGGCGCACCAGGATGTGACGCACGCGGGTGGAGTCCATCAGCGGGTCGTACGCCGGAAGGATGCAACCACCGGGAATGCCGAATACCGTGTCGGCGCCGACCTCCTCGAGAGAGCGGATGAGGGACTGCGCGCCCGTCACCTGCTCGGGGGCGGAGTGTCCTCCGGATCGGGGCCGGGGCTGCGGGTGGTGGGCCCCGGTGGCCTGCTCGGTCATCGGCATTCTCTTCTCAGATGCTGAGGGTTTTTGCGAGGTTTCGACGGTCTTCGGCTGTCGCACGAAAGGTGCCTGTGCAACAAAAAACCCCTCGTGCCATGAGGCAAGCGAGGGGAGCGCGCCGGGTGGGGTCGCTGAGCGGTCGAGGCTCAGCGTCAGCCGACGCGCTTTCCAAGTACGAGAATTCGGGTGCGCATGGCACTGACCCTCCCCCCGGCACGCACTCACTGTCAAGTGGGTGGGACGGGAGTCTCATTATGTGAACGGAGGGCCGTGCCGCCTCCGATGACGGCGGACACGCCCGAGCTGTACAGCCGCGGAGTGCCCCCCGCGAACGCCGGTTCGGCCGGCCCGTTCGGCACCGGATAGTGGCCGCCGGCGAGTGCCCGGCGCAGCCGGTACTCGTCGAGCGGCCCGGAGAACGCCATGCCCTGCCCGTGCGTACAGCCCATCGCGCGCAGGGCGATGACCTGCTCGGGCAGATCCACCCCTTCGGCCATGGACTTCAGCCCGAGATCGCCGGCGATGCGCAGCAGCCCGCTGGTGATCTTGTACAGCCGCGCGGACTCGACGACGCCCTCGACCAGGCCTCGGTCGAGCTTCAGGACGTCGACGGGGAGCCGCCTGAGGGCCGTGATCGCCGCGTAGCCGCTGCCGAACCCGTCGAGCGCGATCCGTACGCCGACCCGCCGCAGGGCGCTCAGGCGCCGCTCCAGCTCGTCCAGCGGGACCCTGGGGTCGGCGTCCGACAACTCGATGATCAGCGACCCGGGCGGCAGCCCGTGCCGCGTGAGCAGCGCCTCGATCGAACCCAGCGGCATCGACCGGTCCAGCAGCCGGCGGGCACTCATCCGGACCACGACCGGCACGGACAGCCCGGTCGCGTGCCGCTCGGCGGCCTGCTCGACGGCCTCCTCGATCATCCAGCGGCCCAGCTCGGCGGTCTTCTCGCTGTCCTCGGCCACCCGCAGGAACTCCGCGGGGGTGAAGAGCACCCCTTGCGAGGAGCGCCAGCGCGCCTGCGCGGACACCGACGTGATCCGGCCGTCCTCCAGGGACACCACCGGCTGGTGCAGCAGGGCGAACTCCCCGTCGTGCAGCGCGGCCCGCAGGCGGGTGGCCAGCTCGGCCTTGCGGACGACGTCCTGCTGCATCTGCGGCTTGTACAGCTCGACGCGGCCCTTGCCGCCGGCCTTGGCGCGGTACATGGCCAGGTCGGCGTTGCGCAGCAGTTCGCCCGCGCCGAGGCCGGCGTCCGCGAAGGCCACGCCGATGGAGGCGTTGACCCGGACATCGTTGCCGCCGATGAGGTAGGGCTGGGACAGCGTCGTCCTGAGGCGGTCGGCGAGCTCCAGGATGTGCCGTTCCCGGGCGGCGCGGTCGCGGGTGTTGTCCCCGGCGATCAGGGCCGCGAACTCGTCTCCGCCGAGCCGGGAGGCGGTGTCGCCGTGCCGGACGGATTCCTGGAGTCTGCGGGCTGCCTGGACGAGCAGTTCGTCCCCGGCCTGGTGCCCGATCGAATCGTTGACGGCCTTGAAGCCGTCGAGGTCGATGAAGAGCACGGCCGTGTTCCGCAGGGCCACGCCCCGGTCGGAGGCGCGGCGGCCCGAGAGGGCGTGCTGGACGCGCTTGGTGAACAGGGCGCGGTTGGGCAGGTCCGTGAGGGGGTCGTGTTCGGCGTTGTGCTGCAACTGGGCCTGGAGCCGCACCCTTTCGGTCACGTCCCGGCTGTTGAAGATGAGGCCGCCGTGATGGCGGTTGACGGTCGACTCGACGTTCAGCCAGCCTCCGTCGCCCGAGCGGAAGCGGCACTCGATGCGGGTGGTGGGTTCCTCGACGGGATGGGCGGCGAGGAACCTGCGCACCTCGTGCACGACGCAGCCCAGGTCCTCGGGGTGGATCAGGTTGGCCAGTTCCGTACCCACCAGCTCCTCCGCCGAGCGGCCGTACACCCCTGCGGCGGCCGGGGAGACGTACCTGAGGACGCCGCTGGGGGCGGCGATCATGATGACGTCGCTGGAGCCCTGCACCAGGGAGCGGAAGTGGTTCTCCTTCTGCGCCAGTTCCTGGGTGAGGGTGATGTTGTCGAGCAGCATGATGCCCTGACGCACGACGAGCGCGAGCACGACGGTGCCCCCGGTCAGCAGGACCACGCGGTCGACGCTGCGGCCGTTGAGGACGTTGTAGAGGATGCCCAGGGTGCACACGGCGGCCGCGAGATACGGCGTGAGGGCGGCGAGGGAGCCGGCGATGGGCCGGGCGGCCGGGTACCGGCTGTGCTCGGCGCCGGGCAGCGGCGCCTGGTGGTGGGGCCCGCTGCGCTGCCCGGGAAGGTGCTCGTGCACCACGCGGGTGTGCCCCGTGCCGTGCCGGTCCGGGCCGTGCCGGTCGGCGTCCCGGGACCCGGCCCACGGGGCGTACGCCAGGAGCAGCGAGCCCGCGAACCAGCCCGCGTCGAGCAGCTGGCCGGAGCGGTAGTCGTGGTGCATGAGCGGCGAGGTGAACAGGGCGTCGCACATCACGGTGAGCGCGAGGGCGCCGATGGCGGTGTTGACCGCGGAGCGGTTCACCGCGGACCGCCTGAAGTGCAGGGCGAGCACCATGCTGACCAGCGCGATGTCGAGCAGCGGATACGCCAGCGACAGCGCGATGTGCGCCACGCCGGGGCCCTCCGACTTCGCGGCCTGGGCGAGGGCGAGGCTCCACGCCAGGGTGAGCAGCGAGCCGCCGATCAGCCAGGCGTCCAGCCCGAGGCAGACCCAGCCGGCCTTGGTCACCGGCCGCTTGGCGAGCACGAGCAGCCCGACGATGGCGGGCGGCGCGAAGCAGAGGAAGAACAGGTCGGCGTAGCTGGGGCTGGGCACGGGCAGCCCCAGGACCACCTCGTACCACCCCCAGACCAGGTTGCCCAGGGCGGCCATCGTCGAGGACAGACTGAACAGCAGCCATGCGGGCCGGAAGCGGGTGCCGCGGCTGCGTGCGTAGAGGAAGCACGAGACGGCGGCGGTGGCGGCTGCGGCGCTCAGCCCGAAGTCGCCCATGAACAGGGCCACTTCGTACGAACCCCAGCCGAGCGCCGCACCGAGGACGTATCCCGCGCAGACCAGGGCGAGGACGAGCTGGAGGGCCGGACCCGGCCGGCGGCCGGAGACCGGCATGCGAGGCGGCAGCGCGCCCGGTGACGAAGGCTGTGCCCGCAGCGCTCCGTCCAGCGTGGAGGTGGGGGGCGCGCTCACCGGGTCCTCCCGGTCCGCGTCACTCCCGGGTCCCGGTGAACCGGCTGGTCGTGCCTTCTGCGGCTGCCGGGCCTGCGGGGGCGATGGCTCTGTTCGGTGGGGTGTCCGCCGCGGCGTTCGCTGTGGTGGGTGTGGTGGGTGTGGTGGTCGCCGTGACCGGCGTGGTGACCGCGTCCGCCGGCGGTCGTCCGCCAGGGTCGCCGCCGGCCGCCCCGCCCCGTCGGATCGCTCGTCCAAAGGCCGTGCATCGCCTGTCGCCCCCCTCACAGTCTGAAGTGTCCGTCCCCGGCGCCGAACGATCCCCGGCGCAGCCCCTGTCGGGACGATACACCAGTGTCGTCACTCAGGGACATAGGTTCTCTACGCTCCGTGACGATCAACAGATATATGAGTACCCACCGCACCCGGAGGATTGCGGACGGTACTCGAAGGTCTCTCAGTCGGTTGATGCACCCGTCGTGAGAATCACGTTGCGGAGCGGCTCCCGGTTCACATAACGGCGCAACTGGTCCACCAGGAGCCGCTTGGCGCGCGGAAGGAACGCGGAGGTGGGTCCGCCGACATGAGGGCTGATGAGTACCCCCGGCGCACGCCACAAGGGGTGTTCGCGCGCCAGCGGCTCCGGATCGGTGACGTCGAGGGCGGCGGTGATGCGGCCGCTCTCCAGCTCGGCGAGCAGGGCCTTGGTGTCGACGACGGGGCCGCGGGCGACGTTGACGAGGAGCGCGCCGTCCTTCATCCGGGACAGGAAGTCGGCTCCGGCCAGGCCACGGGTGGATTCGGTGAGCGGGGTGGACAGGATGACGACGTCCGCCTCCGGCAGCAGGGCGGGGAGCTCGGTGAGCGGATGCACCGGCCCGCGCGCCGTGGTGCGCTCGGAGCGCGCGACGCGCGCCACCCGCGCCACCTCGAACGGAACGAGCCGGTCCTCGATGGCCTCGCCGATCGAGCCGTATCCCACGATGAGGACGTTCTTGTCGGCGAGCGCGGGCCGGAAACCGCCGAGCCACTCCCCCCGGTCCTGTGCGCGGACGAAGTCGGGGATCCCGCGCAGCGAGGCGAGGATCAGCGCGAGGGTGAGCTCGCCGGTGCTGGCCTCGTGCACCCCCCGCGCGTTGCACAGCCGCACGCCCGCGGGCAGGTGCCCGAGTCCGGGCTCCACGTGGTCGATGCCCGCGGAGAGGGTCTGCACGACCTGCACGTTGCTCATCCGCCCCAGGGGACGCACACAGAGCGGACTGGGCTTCATGTAGGGGACGACGTAGAAGGCGCAGTCGGCCGGGTCCGCGGGGAAGTCCTCGGCGCCGTTCCAGAACCGGTAGTCCAGGCCCGCGGGGAGTCCCTCGATCTCGTCCGGCGGGATGGGCAGCCACACGTCAGCAGTCATGCTCTGGAGGCTATGTCAGGAGCGTGCGACGGCAGAGGTTAGGTTGGGGTGGCTCGAACAGGGAGGGTCACGACCAGGTGGAGCGCAGGACGATCGGCGCGGCGGCGCTCGCGGTGGGGGCCGTCGGACTCGGATGCATGCCGATGAGCTGGGCCTACAGCGCGTCGCGGCGGCGCGGCGACGAGTCGCTCAGGGCGGTGCACCGGGCGCTCGACCTGGGCGCGTCCCTGCTGGACACGGCCGACATGTACGGCCCCTTCACCAACGAGCTGCTGGTGGGGCGCGCGTTGAAGGAGCGGCGGTCCGACGCGTTCGTGTCGACGAAGGTCGGGCTGCTCGTGGGCGACCAGCACATCGTCGCCAACGGCCGCCCCGGGTATGTGAAGCGGGCCTGCGACGCGTCGCTGCGGCGGCTCCAGACGGACGTCATAGACCTCTACCAGTTGCACCGGGCCGACCCCGAGGTGCCGGTCGAGGAGACCTGGGGCGCGATGGCGGAGCTCGTGCAGGCCGGAAAGGTACGGGCGTTGGGCCTGTGCGCGGTGGGCGCGCGGGCCGGCCGCCGTCCCGGGGCCCGGCTGCACGACGGGACGATCCGGCAGCTGGAGCGGGTGCAACAGGTCTTCCCGGTGAGCGCGGTGGAGGCGGAGCTGTCGGTGTGGTCGCCGGAGGCGCTGGAGACCCTGCTGCCGTGGTGCCAGACGCGGGGCGTCGGTTTCCTCGCCGCGATGCCCCTGGGCAACGGCTTCCTGACCGGCAGGCTGCGGCCCGGCGCGGGCTTCGAGGCGGACGACCTGCGCGCCCGGCACCCCCGCTTCACCGCCGAGATGATGGCCGCGAACCAGCCGTTCGTCGCGAGCCTGCGCCGCGTGGCCCGCCGGCACGGCGCTGACGTCACGCCCGCCCAGGTGGCCCTCGCGTGGGTGCTGGCCCAGGGCCCGCACGTGGTCCCCGTCCCGGGCACCAAGCAGGAGCGCTGGGTCACGGAGAACACGGGCGCGACGGCACTGCGCCTGACCCTCGACGATCTCGAGGAGATAGCCCGGCTGCCCCCGGCCCAGGGGTCGTGGGACTGAGCCGGTCCCGCCGGGTGCGTTTCGGGCAAACCCCGCGTTCCCGGTTCGGCCTTGCGCGATCGGGAACCTCAGAGCCGCGAGCGGTGTATGACAGGGAGAGGACCTGCCCCGTCGAAGGGACCATGATCGTGCATCGTCGAGCCGTCCCGGCCGTGCTGGCCGCCGCCGCGCTCCTGCTGACGGCCGGTTGCTCCGACGACGGCGGAGGGCCGTCCGGTGCCGACGACAGCTCCTCCCCCGTCCGTACGGCGCCGGGGTCGTCCGCACCGCCGGGGCAGCCCGCCGAGGAGACGCCTCCCGCCAAGGGTTCGGTGAAGGTGGTGCGCACCGTCGCCGAGGGCCTGAAGTCCCCCTGGGGGCTCGCTCCGCTGCCGGGCGGCGGGCTGCTCGTCGCCTCCCGGGACGACGGGACGATCCTCCGGGTCGACGAGAAGACCGGCAGGAAGACCGAAGTGGGCGAGGTGCCGGGGGTCTCGGCGGCCGGCGAGGGCGGTCTCCTCGGCCTCGCCCTGTCCCCCGACTACGCCTCGGACCACATGGTCTACGCCTACTTCACCTCGGCCTCCGACAACCGCGTCGTCCGCATGATCCACGACGAGCGGAAGCCCGCCGGTGAGCAGCTCGGTGCGCCCGACACGATCTTCAAGGCCATCCCCAAGGGCTTCATCCACAACGGCGGCCGCATCGCGTTCGGCCCGGACAAGATGCTGTACGTGGGCACGGGTGAGAGCGGTGAGACCGGCCTGTCCCAGGACAAGGACTCCGTGGGCGGCAAGATCCTGCGCCTGACCCCGGAGGGCGAACCGGCGCCGGGCAACCCGTTCCCGGACTCGCCGGTGTACTCGTACGGGCACCGCAATGTGCAGGGCCTCGCCTGGGACGGCAGGCAGCGGCTGTTCGCCGCGGAGTTCGGGCAGGACACCTGGGACGAGCTCAACGCGATCAAGCCGGGGGACAACTACGGCTGGCCGGAGGCCGAGGGCCGGTCCGGCGACAAGCGGTTCCACAACCCGGTCGACCAGTGGAGCACGGCTGAGGCCTCCCCCAGCGGCATCGCCTACGCCGAGGGGTCGATCTGGATGGCGGGGCTGCGCGGCAAGCGGCTGTGGCGCATCCCGCTGAACGGCACCGAGGCCTCGGCCGAGCCGCAGGCCTTCCTGGAGGGCGAGTACGGCCGGCTGCGCACGGTGGTGCCGGCGGGCGGCGACCGGCTGTGGCTGGTGACCAGCAACACGGACGGCCGGGGCAACCCGAAGGACGGGGACGACCGGATCCTCGAAGTGAAGGTGGGCTAGGCCCCTAGTCCACCGGGTTCTCCGGTTCCTCCTCGGGCGGGCGTACGACGACCTTCCCGGACGCGAGATCTATCGGCCCGCGTCCGGGATCACCGTCCCCGACGTCCTCGCGGGTCAGTTCCAGGCGGTTCTGCTCGTCGCGGGTGTGCTTGCGCCCGGGTGAGAACAGTTCCTCGAACACGTTGAACAACGGAGCCTCCCAGGGCCGCGGGGCCCGCGGCATCCGCGACGCCCCTTACAGCGTATGCCTCAGCCCGCCGGACCGGGCATGAGCATTTCGGCCGGGAACAGCCCCAGCCGGTGGGCCACCGCCGCGGCCTCGCCCCGCCCGGAGACGCCGAGCTTGCCGAGGATGTTGGAGACGTGCACGCTCGCGGTCTTCGGCGAGATGAACAGCTCCTGCGCTATCCGGCGGTTGGTGTGACCGGCGGCGACCAGGCGCAGTACGTCCCGTTCCCGGCTGGTGAGGCCGAGGGCCTCGACGGGGTCGGCCGCCGCGGGGCCCGGTTCCCCGGCACGCGTGAGCGGGAGGCGGGCGCGCCGGCCGAGCGCACGGGCGGCGTCGGCGAGCGGCCGGGCACCGAGGTGTCCGGCGACGGTGTGGGTGAGGCGGAGCAGTTCCGTGGCGCGGTCACGCTCGTCCTCGCCGCCGACCGCCAGCAGGGACTCGGCCAGGCGGTACCGGACGCGGGCGAGGTCGTAGGGCCGGTCAAGGGGTTCGAAGGCGGTGACCACCTCGGACCATGCGTCGGGGTCGCTCCGGCCCTCGGCGCGGTGGAGTTCGGCGCGGACCCACTGCTCGTGGGCGAGCCAGACGGGGGCGTGGGTGGTGAGGCGCTTGGCGGCCCCGAGGATGCCGTCCAGGACGTCCTCGCGGCCCTCGCGGGCGGCCGGCAGTGCCCGGGAGTCGGCCTCGGCCGTGGCCGCTTCGAGCAGCAGGGGCCAGGCGTAGCGCTGGGTGCCGAGCGGGAAGCCCGCTTCCAGGGCGCGGCCCAGTTCGGCGCGGGCGTCGGCCAGGCGTCCCTCGGCGGCGGCGAGCGCGATGGTGAGCCAGGAGATCGGCAGGTCGTGCTGCGGCATGGGGTCGTGCGGGCCGTAGGCGGCGCGGCCCTGGGCGAGATGGCGGGCCGCCTCGGGCACCTGCCCGCGCGCGAGCGCCAGGAAGGCCAGGCAGTTGGCGCCGGACCCGTGCGGGCCGGCCGTCTGGCCGCGTCGCTGGGCGTTGCCGGCGGCTTCGGCGGCCTCGTCCCAGCGGCCGAGGGAGACGAGCGACTCGGCGAGGTTGCTCCAGATCCAGGCCTCGGCGTCCCGCAGGCCCATCGTCCCCGTGAGCCGCAGGCCCTCGCGCAGGATGCCGACGGCCTCCTCGGAGCGGCCGACGCCTTCGAGGACGGAGGGCAGGTTCACATGGCTGCGGCCCACGATCGCCGCGAGGCCCCGGGCGACCACCTCGTCCCTGACGTCGTACATGTGGCCGAGCCCGGTGTCGGTCTGCCCGGCGTCGACCATCAGTCCGCCGAGGGTGAGCCGGGCATTGGACTCGATGTCGTCGGCGCCGACCATGCGCGCGTACTCGACGGCACGCTCGGCGGCCGTCAGGGCGTCCGGGCCCGGTTCGTGGAGCATCGACCAGTGGGCGGCCGTGGCCAGTACCTCGGCGTGCACCTCGGACGGCGGCAGGCCGCGGACCAGTTCCTGTGCGGTGGCGATCTCCTTCCAGCCGTCGCCCCTGGCCAGCCCCTGCACCAGCCGGGAGCGCTGGATCCAGAACCAGGCGGCACGGTGGGGGTCCCCCCTGCTCTCCTCGTCCAGCAGGCGCAGCGCCCGCTTGGTGATCTTCAGGGCGCGTTCGCGTTCCCCGCAGAGCCGTCCGGCGACGGCCGCCTCGGCCAGCAGGTCCAGGTAGCGCAGGGCGGTGGTGGCCGGGTCGCATCCGCAGGGAGGGTAGACCTCGGCGTAGTCGACGGGGCGCAGGGTGCGGCGTACGGCGTCGGGGGCGCTGTCCCACAGTTCCATGGCCCGTTCCAGCAGCCGGAGTTGCTCGGCGTAGGCGTGCCGGCGGCGGGCCGAGACGGAGGCTTCGAGGACGGCGGGCAGGGCCTTGGCGGCGTTGTGGGCGTGGTACCAGTAGCTGGCCAGGCGGGTGGTCCACTGGTCGGCGGGGACGAGGGCGGGGTCGCTCTCCAGGGCTTCGGCGTAGCGGCGGTTGAGGCGGGAGCGTTCGCCGGGGAGCAGGTCGTCGCTGACGGCCTCGCGGACCAGGGAGTGCCGGAAGCGGTAGCCGTCGCCGCCGGGCGCGGGGGCGAGGATGCCGGCGTTCACGGCGGCCCGCAACGCCTCGATGAGGTCGTCCTCGGTGAACCGGGCGACGGCGGCCAGCAGCCGGTACTCGACGGTGGAGCCGCCCTCGGCGACGATCCGGGCGACCTGCTGGGCGGGCTCCGGCATCCTTTCGACGCGGACGAGCAGCAGATCGCGCAGCGAGTCGGTCAGGCCGGTCCGGCAGCCCTCGTGGGCGGCGACGGCGAGTTCCTCGACGAAGAAGGCGTTGCCGTCGGAGCGTTCGAAGATCGCGTCGACTTGGTCCGGCTCGGGATCGTGGGCGAGGATCCCGGCGATCTGGTGGCACACCTCGTCGCGGTTGAAGCGGGCGAGTTCGAGGCGGCGGATCGTGCGGAGCCGGTCCAGTTCGGCGAGCAGGGGCCGGAGCGGATGGCGGCGGTGGATGTCGTCGGAACGATAGGTGGCGAGGACGACGAGACGGCCGGTGCGCAAGGTGCGCAGGAGGTAGGAGAGCAGATGCCGGGTGGAGGCGTCGGCCCAGTGCAGGTCCTCCAGGGCGAGGACGACGGTGTGCTCGGCGGAGACGCGTTCCAGCAGGCGTGCGGTGAGCTCGAAGAGGCGGGCCATGCCGTCCTCGTCGTGCCGCCCGGCCCTCGACTCGCCCAGTTCGGGCAGCAGGCGGGCCAGTTCCTCCTCCTGGCCGGCGGCCGCGGCGGCCAGCTCGCCGGGGAGTTCGCGGCGCAGTGCTCGCAGGGCGGTGGAGAAGGGGGCGAAGGGCAGCCCGTCGGCGCCGATCTCCACGCAGCCGCCGAGCGCGATCACCGCCCCGCGGCGGCGGGCGGCGGCGGCGAACTCCTCGATCAGGCGGGTCTTGCCGACTCCGGCCTCCCCGCCGATGAGCAGCGCCTGGGGCTCGCCCTCGCCGGCGCGGACGAGCGCGTCGTGCAGCGTGCCCAGCTCCTCGACACGGCCGACGAACACGGGGCTGACGGACCTGGTCTCCACGGCCCCGAGCATCGCATGCGGGTCGGACGGCGCGGCACCGGTTTTCCGGTGAACGGCCGGAACGGCGGCCGCCGTTCCGGTGCGAACGACGGCCGCTGCTCCGCGGGCGGCCATGACGGTGGCCGGTCCCGCCCCGGTGTTCACGCCGTCCGGGCGGACCGCAGCCGGCGGAAACGGCGGCTATGGCTCTCGTGCTCGGCGGAGTGTTCCTCCACCGAGTGCCGGGCCGCGCGACGGGCCCGGGTGGCCTCGCGGACCAGGCGTTCGTGGTCGGCACGGCGGATGAGGTCGGCGGTGCGCAGCTGCTGGAGTTCGTACTCGTACATGGTGTGTCCTTGGTGAGAGGGCCGGTCACGGAGGGTTTCTCCGCGATGACCTCACTCTCGTCTCCCAGGTGGGGCGGCCACATCGGGAGAGTTCCGCATCTTCGGCGGTACGAGGGGCCTTAGACACGGCTGAGGGGCCCCAGGGGGTTCCGTAAGGTGCTTACGGAACCCCTGAGACCCCTCAGGACGTGCGGCGGCTCAGCTCGCGGACGGCAGTCCGAGCAGGATGCCGGTGTACTTGAGCACGGCCAGGAACAGGCCGATGACGCCGAGCGCGACTCCGGCCCAGGCGACGGACTTGATCCAGGGGGCCTGGATCCTGCCGGGCGTGCCGAACGCGGGGCGGGCGAGCGTCACGACGCCGACGACCAGCGCGATCAGCGCGAACAGGCCGCCCCACAGGGCGGTGGTCTGCCAGGCGTCGCCGTAGACCGCCTGGATCTGCTGGGCCACGCCCGCGTTCTGCGCGGTCTCCAGCTGACCGATGAGGTTCTGGCGCGCGGAGGCCACGGTGCCGATCCAGCTGCCGGTGAGCGAGACGAGGCCCAGCGCGGCGGAGACCACGGCCGCGGCGCCCTGTCCGACGCCGGAGGGGCCCTCCTCCTTGGTCTGCGCGTCCTCGGCCGCGGCCGGGACCTCGCTCTGGGGCACTTCGTCGGACTCGGTGGTGTCCACCGCCCTCTCGTCGGTCGTGGCCTTGGTGGCCTCGGTCTCGTCCACTGCGTTCGTTGCCATGTCTCGCACCGTAGGGTCGCTGTCTGAGAAGTCTCTTAATGATCGTCGTGAGCGGCACGCGCGCGTGCGGCGCGCCACTCGGGCGCCAGCACCGACCAGACTTCGAGATCGTGCCGTACGCCACCATAGGGGTGTGCCTCGCGCCGCACACCGTCACGGGTCATACCGAGTCGCCGCGCCACGTTCAGGCTCGGCTGGTTGCCGGAGGCGGCGACCCACTCGACGCGGTGGATGCCGCGCTCCTCGACGGCCCAGTCGATGAGGACCCGCATCGCGCGGGTGACCAGGCCCCGGCCCGTTCCGGCGGGCTCCAGCCAGCAGCCGACCTCGCAGTTGCCGGTCGCCGCGTCGAAGTTCAGGAACAGCACCCCGCCCACCAGCGTCCCGTCCAGCCACAGGCCGTGCAAGGAGCCCGTGTCGGCGGCGCGCAGGTCGGCGTACCGCTGGAGCTTCGCCCGCGCCGAGGCCAGGTCCGTCTCGGTGGTCCCGAACGGGATGTACTGCCCGATGAAGTCCCGGCCCCGCTCCAGGTGCGCCAGGAACTCTCCGGCGTGCCAGGGCTCCAGGGGCCTCAGCTCGGCGTCGTCACCCAGGGATATCGCGTACATCCCGCTGCCGCTCCTCCTCCGCCAGGACGTCCGCCACCTCGGCGTCCGTCGCGGCGGCCAGCCTCTCATGGGCGGCACGGCTCTCGGGCGGCTCGATGCTGATGCGCGGCATGCGCTTGTCGAGCCAGCGGGGCAGCCACCAGTTGGCCCCGCCGAGCAGGTGCATCAGGGCGGGGACGAGGAGGGTGCGCAGGACGAAGGCGTCCAGGGCGACGGCGGCGGCCAGGGCGATGCCGAACATGGCGATGACCCGGTCGCCGCTGAGGACGAAGGCGAGGAAGACCGAGATCATGATGACCGCCGCCGAGTTGATCACCCGGCTGGTCTCGGCGAGGCCGACGCGCACGGCCCGCCGGTTGTCGCCGGTCTCCAGCCATTCCTCGTACATCCGGCTGACCAGGAAGACCTGGTAGTCCATGGAGAGGCCGAACAGCACCGACACCATGATCACGGGCAGGAAGGGCTCGATGGGCCCCGCGCTGCCGAGGCCGAGCAGTTCGCTGCCCCAGCCCCACTGGAAGATCGCGACCACCACGCCGAAGGCGGAGGCCACGGCGGCGACGTTCATAGCGGCGGCCTTCAGCGGTATGCCGACGGACCGGAAGGCGAGCAGGAGCAGCAGACAGCCCAGGCCGATGACGACCCCGACGAACACGGGCAGCTTGGAGACGATGACGTCGGCGAAGTCGTCGTAGCCGGCCGTCATGCCGCCCACCTGCACGTCCAGGGAGGTGCCCGCCTCGGCACGCGGCAGCACCTCGCCGCGCAGCCGGTCGACGAGGTCGCTGGTCTGCTGCGACTGCGGGGAGGACTCCGGGACGACGGTGAGGTACGCGGTGTGGCCGCCGGAATCGAAGGTCACCGGGGTCACCGCGGCGACGCCGTCGGTGGCGCGGAGGGTGCCGTCGAGGTTGTCCAGGGCGAGCTTGTCGCCGGCTCCGTCGACCTTCGTGACGAGGGTGAGCGGGCCGTTCACCCCCGGGCCGAAGCCGTCTGCCAGAAGGTCGTAGGCCTGCCGGGTGGTGGCCGTCTTCGGGCCGTTGCCCTGGTCGGAGGTGCCCAGGTGCAGGGAGAAGGTGGGCAGCGCGAGGACGGCCATGACGACCAGGGCGACCGCGCCGAGCACCTTGGGGTGGCGCTCCACGAACGCCGACCAGCGGGCCGCGAAGCCGGTGGGCACCTCGGGTTCCGGCCCGTGCTCCGCGAGACGGCGGCGCTCACGGCGGCTGAGCGCGCGCATGCCGATGAGGGACAGCAGGGCGGGCAGCAGGGTCACGGAGGCGGCGACGGTGAGGACCACGGTGAGGCTGGCCGCGACGGCGACGCCGTTGAGGAAGCTCAGCCGGAGGATCAGCATGCCCAGCAGGGCGATGCAAACGGTGGCACCCGCGAAGACGACGGCCCGTCCCGTGGTCGCGACGGCGTTCGTGGCCGCCTCGGTGACGGACAGCCCGCGTTTCAGCCCGCGCCGGTGTCTGGTGACGATGAACAGCGCGTAGTCGATGCCGACGCCGAGCCCGATCAGCATGCCCAGCATGGGCGCGAAGTCGGCGACGGTCATGGCGTGCCCGAGCAGCACGATCCCGGCGTAGGCGGTGCCGACGCCGACCAGGGCGGTGGCGATGGGCAGCAGGGACGCGGCGAGCGAGCCGAAGGCGAGGAACAGCACCACCGCGGCGACGATCACGCCGACGATCTCGGCGAGGTGCCCGCCGGAGGACTCGGTGAGCGCGACGGCGCTGCCGCCCAGCTCCACCTGGAGCCCGTCGGTCTCGGCGCTCTTCGCGGTGTCGACGACGGCCTGTGCCTCGCCCTTGCCGATGTCCTCGGCCTGGTCGTCGAAGGTGACCGAGGCGTACGCCGTGCGGCCGTCCGCGCTGATGCGGCCCGCGCCCGGCCCGTCGTAGGGGCTGGTGACCGAGGCCACGCCGGGGAGGTTCTCGATCCGGTCCAGGGTGCGGGTCATCGTCTGCCCGACGTCGGCGGCGCGGACGCCGCCGGAGGTGTGCCAGACGACGGTGTCGCTGTCCCCGCCGAGCTGCGGGAAGCCCTCGTGGAGCAGCTCGGCGGCACGGCCCGACTCGGTACCGGGGACCTGGTAGTCGTTCGAGTACGTGGTGCCGGCGACGGCGGCGCCCGCGGCGATCCCTGAGAACGCGAGGAGCCACAGCAGGACGCTGAGCAGACGGCGCTGGACACACCAGCGTGCGAGGGCTGCCACGAAACGTGCTCCCGGAGTTGCCTTGTGTGGATCTTTGACCGGGAACAGTCGTACGTGAACTGAACGGCCAGCAAAGAACGCATGAGCAATGCGCTGCCACTCTGACAAACCCACGAGATCATTTGTCGGTTTCGTGGGCTTATTCACAGCGTCCGGCCTCAGTCGAACTGGTCCCCCAGCGCCATCACCATCACGCCCGCGACCAGCAGCCACAGCGCGCGCCGGGTGCGGCCCCGGGAGCCCAGCACGGCGGCGGCAGCGCATACGGCGGCCCCGCCGGCGTATGCGGCCGGGACGAGCGCCGGTGCGGAGCCGGTCAGGCGGAGCAGCGCCGCGGCGAGACCCGCCAGGGTCAGTGCGGCGCCGGTGGCGGCCGCCGTCCAGCGGGCCCGGCGCGCGTCTTCCATGAGGTCGTCGGCCTCGTCCTGCCCGGCGGCCGTCTCCGAGTCCGCTGTCTCGGGATCGGTGTCGGAATCAGCACGTCCACTCATGGCCGAGACGGTAGCGCGCCGGGTGGGGAAAACCGGGTGCGGGGCCGGTGGGCCGGCTGTTAGCGTCCGCTGGTCCGAGGAATGCCCGCGGCATCCCGCCGCCCGGCCGAAGCAGGTGCATTGTTTGACGGTCCGACCGAGCTCCTACGCATCCCCTTTCTTCCTCAAGGACTCAAGGAGCCCGTCCACCGATGTCGGACATCACTTCCCGGACCTCGAACGACCCCCTCACTGACCGTGTGAGTCACCCCGGCTATCCGCGCAGCAACGGCTACGACGCCCGCTGGACCATCGACAACCAGATGGGCCCGCACGCGCTGTGGCTGCTGGAGTGGCTGGCCCCCGCCCTGGGGCTCGACACCCTGAGCCCCGGATCCCGCGTGCTCGACCTGGGCTGCGGCCGCGCCATGACGTCGGTCTTCCTCGCCAAGGAGTACGACGTCCAGGTCACCGCCGCCGACCTGTGGGTCAAGCCGGACGAGAACGCCGGGCGCATCGCCGAGGCGGGTGTCGCCGACCGCGTCCTGCCCGTGCTCGCCGAGGCGCACGACCTGCCGTTCGGCGAGAGCAGCTTCGACGCGATCGTCTCCATCGACGCGTACCAGTACTTCGGCACCAATGACCTGTACCTGCCCGAGCTGACGCGGCTGCTGAAGCCCGGCGGGCGGATCGGCGTCGTCGTACCGGCGCTGCGCGAGGAGATCGACGGCGTCGAGCCGCCGGAGCACCTCAAGCCGTACTGGGAGCCCGGGTTCTGGTGCTTCCACACCGCCGCGTGGTGGCGGCGCCACTGGACCCGCAGCGGTGCCGTCGAGGTCGAGACGGCCGACTGGCTGGAGGACGGCTGGCGCGACTGGCTGCGCTGGTGCGAGGTCGTGGCCGAGGAGCACACGGACGAGTGGCACGTCCGGATGGCCGGACAGTGTGCCGAGATGCTGCGCCTCGACCGGGGCGAGACGCTGGGCTTCGTCCGGGTCGTGGGACGTCGCCTCTGAGCGCATGACGAGGGGGGATGCGCCGGGTTCGGCGCATCCCCCCTCGGTCGCGTCGGCGGGGCTCAGCCCTCGCTGACGCCCAGCTTCTCCAGGATCAGTTCCTTGACGCGGGCCGCGTCGGCCTGCCCCCGGGTCGCCTTCATGACCGCGCCGACCAGGGCGCCGGCCGCGGCCACCTTGCCGCCGCGGATCTTGTCCGCGATGGCCGGGTTGCCGGCGATGGCCTCCTCGACGGCGGTGGTGAGGGCGCCCTCGTCGGAGACGACCTTCAGGCCCCGCTTGTCGACGACCTCGTCCGGGGTGCCCTCGCCCGCGAGGACGCCCTCGATGACCTGCCGGGCCAGCTTGTCGTTCAGGTCGCCCTTCGCGACGAGCTCGGTGACCCGGGCGACCTGGGCCGGCGTGATCGCCAGCTCGTCGAGCGCCTTGCCCGACTCGTTGGCGCTGCGGGCCAGCTCGCCCATCCACCACTTGCGGGCGGACGCCGCGTCGGCCCCGGCCTCGATGGTGGCGACGATCGGCTCCAGAGCACCGGCGTTGAGGATCGCCTGCATGTCGGTGGCCGAGACGCCCCACTCCTCACGGAGCCGGTTGCGGCGGACCAGCGGCAGCTCGGGCAGCCCGGCGCGGATCTCCTCGACCCATTCACGGGAGGGGGCCACGGGGACGAGGTCGGGCTCCGGGAAGTACCGGTAGTCCTCGGCCTCCTCCTTCACCCGGCCCGAGGTCGTGGACCCCGTGTCCTCGTGGAAGTGGCGGGTCTCCTGGATGATCGTCCCGCCGGACGACAGCACGGCCGCGTGCCGCTGGATCTCGAAGCGGGCCGCGCGCTCCACGGACCGCAGCGAGTTCACGTTCTTCGTCTCGGAGCGGGTGCCGAACTTCTGGGTGCCGTTCGGGCGCAGCGACAGGTTCACGTCGCAGCGCATCTGGCCCATCTCCATCCGGGCCTCGGAAACGCCGAGCGCCTTGATGAGCTCGCGCAGCTCACGGACGTAGGCCCGCGCGACCTCGGGGGCACGCTCGCCCGCGCCCTCGATCGGCTTGGTGACGATCTCGATGAGCGGGATGCCGGCGCGGTTGTAGTCCAGCAGCGAGTGCGAGGCGCCGTGGATACGGCCCGTCGCGCCACCGACGTGGGTCGACTTGCCGGTGTCCTCCTCCATGTGGGCGCGCTCGATCTCCACGCGGAAGGTCTCGCCGTCCTCCAGCTGCACGTCGAGGTAGCCGTTGAAGGCGATCGGCTCGTCGTACTGGGAGGTCTGGAAGTTCTTCGGCATGTCCGGATAGAAGTAGTTCTTCCGGGCAAAACGGCACCACTCGGCGATCTCGCAGTTCAGCGCGAGGCCGATCTTGATGGCGGACTCGACGCCGGTCGCGTTGACGACCGGGAGCGCGCCGGGCAGGCCGAGGCAGACCGGGCAGGTCTGCGCGTTGGCGTCCTGGCCGAGGGCGGTCGAGCAGCCGCAGAACATCTTGGTCTTGGTGCCGAGTTCGACATGGACCTCGAGGCCCATGACGGGGTCGTACGACGCGAGTGCGTCCTCGTACGACACCAGGTCGGTCGTGGTGGTCACGGTGAGTACTTCCCTCTCAGCCCAGCAGAACGTCTTCGTCGCCCAGCTGCTTCAGCTCGCGATAGAGAATGGCCAGGTTGGTGACGACCGCGGCTCCGGTCACGACGGCGTCGAGCAGCCGCAGCGTGTCGTTGTCTCCGCGGGCCTTCTTGATCTGCTTGTAGACCCCGACGGCGCCGAACGCCGACGTGGCCATCGAGATGTAGAGACCGGACTTGGACTTCTTGAAGCCCTTGGCCTTGGACAGTGCGCTCACAGCGACGGAGCCTCCTCGATCAGCGGGTGGCCCCACTTTTCCACGAAGGCGGCCTCGACGGCCGCACCCACCTTGTACAGGCGGTCGTCCTTCATGACGGGGGCGATGATCTGCAGACCGACCGGGAGGTTGTCCTCCGGGGCGAGACCACACGGCAGCGACATGGCCGCGTTGCCCGCCAGGTTGGTCGGGATGGTGCACAGGTCGGCGAGGTACATCGCCATCGGGTCGTCGGCGCGCTCGCCGATCGCGAAGGCGGTGGTCGGCGTCGTCGGGGAGACGATCACGTCGACCTGCTCGAACGCCTTGTCGAAGTCCTGCTTGATGAGCGTGCGGACCTTCTGGGCGCTGCCGTAGTAGGCGTCGTAGTAGCCGCTCGACAGGGCGTAGGTGCCGAGCATGATGCGGCGCTTGACCTCCGGGCCGAAGCCGGCCTCGCGGGTGAGGGAGGTGACTTCCTCGGCGGAGTGCGTGCCGTCGTCGCCGGTCCGCAGGCCGTACCGCAGGCCGTCGAAGCGGGCGAGGTTGGAGGAGCACTCGGAGGGCGCGATCAGGTAGTACGCCGACAGCGCCAGGTCGAAGGACGGGCAGTCCAGCTCGACGATCTCGGCGCCCAGCTCCTTGAGCAGCGCGACGGACTCGTCGAACCGCTGGATGACCCCGGCCTGGTAACCCTCGCCGCGGAACTGCTTGACTACGCCGACGCGCATGCCCTCGACCGAGCCGTTGCGGGCGGCCTCGACGACCGGCGGGACCGGGGCGTCGATGGAGGTGGAGTCGAGCGGGTCGTGCCCCGCGATCACCTCGTGGAGCAGAGCCGCGTCCAGGACCGTGCGGGCGCAGGGGCCGCCCTGGTCGAGGGAGGAGGAGAAGGCCACCATGCCGTAGCGGGACACCCCGCCGTACGTCGGCTTCACACCGACCGTGCCGGTGACGGCGGCGGGCTGGCGGATGGAGCCGCCCGTGTCGGTGCCGATGGCGAGGGGGGCCATGTGCGCGGCCAGCGCGGCGGAGGAACCACCACCGGAGCCGCCGGGGATCTTGGTCAGGTCCCAGGGGTTGCCGGTCGGGCCGTAGGCGCTGTTCTCGGTGGAGGACCCCATGGCGAACTCGTCCATGTTGGTCTTGCCGAGGATGACCACGTCGGCGGCCTTCAGCCGCTGGGTGACCGTCGCGTCGTACGGCGGGATCCAGCCCTCGAGGATCTTCGAGCCGACCGTGGTCGGGATGCCCTCGGTGGTGAAGATGTCCTTCAGCGCGAGGGGCACACCGGCCAGCGGGCCGAGCTTCTCGCCCCTGGCGCGCTTCTCGTCGACGGCACGGGCCTGGGCCAGGGCGCCCTCGCGGTCGACGTGCAGGAAGGCGTGCACCTTCTCGTCGACGGCCTCGATGCGGGCGAGGTGGGCCTCCGTGACCTGGACCGCGGTGAGCTCGCCGGAGGCGATCTTCGCGGCGGTCTCGGCTGCCGTGAGCTTGATGATGTCCGTCATGGCTGTTAGTCCTCCCCCAGGATCTGCGGCACCTTGAAACGCTGCTGCTCCTGGGCCGGGGCGCCGGAGAGCGCCTGCTCGGGGGTGAGCGACGGACGGACCTCGTCCGCGCGCATGACGTTCGTCAGCGGGAGCGGGTGCGAGGTCGGCGGTACGTCTTGGTCGGCGACCTCACTGACGCGGGCGACCGCGCCGATGATGTCGTCCAGCTGTCCCGCGAAGTGGTCGAGCTCTTCGGGCTTCAGCTCCAGACGCGCCAGCCGGGCGAGGTGGGCGACCTCCTCGCGCGTGATGCCAGGCATGCAGCGATCCTCTGGGGTGAGTGAATGGATTTGGCCCAATCCTATGGGGCGAGGGGCCGTGCCCGTGAAACGGTTTGGTCCGGCCGTCTGTGACGGCGGTTCTCCCGGGCCCCGCTCCTCGGGAAGTGGCCCTCGTGCGGCGCCCGCATCCCGTCGCCGGAGGGCGGTGTGGGCGCGCTCAGACGGCGAAGAGCAGTCCGGCAATGATCAGGACGACGACCGCGGTGGCGAAGTGGATTCCGAAGGCCACCGCCTTCGTACCGCCGTGGCGCAGCACGATCAGTGTGTCGCCGAGCGGCACGAGTGCCACCGCGAGCATGAACCAGGCCTCTGGCCGGGCCCCCGCGAAGACGAGCACCGCCAGGCCGGCCAGCCCGAGGGTGCCGTCCCGCAGGCCCTTGATCGTCAGGTAGGCGCCGGCATCGCCGCCGGGGTCGGCCGGAACGCCGTAGCCCGCGGCGGCCGGGGCCGGCTGGAACAGGAACCGGTAGCCGAGGAACAGGCAGAACACGTTGAGCACGATGGCCAGGGTGTACGCGGTGACGGTCACGTCTCTCCTCGATTTCTAGCAGCGCTAGGGATGAGAGCGAAGCTAGCAGAGCACCGACAGAAACGCTAGCGGTGCTAGGATTTCGGGCATGACGATCCAGACGCGCCGGGAGCGCGAACGAGCGGAACGCGAGCGGCTGATCGTGACGGCCGCACGGGAACTGGCGGAGGCGGAGGGCTGGGACGCGGTGACCACGCGCCGGCTCGCCGATGAGATCGAGTACAGCCAGCCGGTCCTCTACAGCCACTTCAAGGGCAAGGGCGCGATCATGGCGGCCGTGGCGGTGCAGGGCTGCGCCGACCTGGCCGTTGAGCTTCGCGCGGCGCGCACGGCGGCCGGGAGCGCCCGCGAGGCGCTGGCGGCGGTGGGCGGGGCGTACACCGCCTTCGCCCGGCGGCGGCCCGCGCTCTACGACGCGATGTTCACGCTCACGGTGGACCTGCCGTTCGCCACGCCCGAGGCGCCGGCGCCCCTCCAGGACGCCTTCGGCGAACTGCTGCAGGCCGTCCAGCCGATCGCGGCCGAGGGCGAGGACACGGGGTTGCTGACGGAGACGTACTGGGCCGGGCTGCACGGGCTGGTGACCCTGATGCGCAGCGGCCGGCTGCCCGAAGAGGCGCACGAGCGACGGCTGGCGCTGCTGATCGGCCACTTCGTGCCCCAGGGCACGGACTGAGCGCTCGTCCGGGAGGAGTGGAGCAGCGGCGCACCGGGCGACACGAACCGCCGCTGCCGCACCACGCCGCACGCGCGGGCGGGCCGGTCACCGGGCGACGCCGACGGGAGAATCTCACCCCCGCCCGAACCGCCGAGCCGGGCGGGCGGAGCCCCGGGCCGCAGGGCCACCTTCGCCAGCGGGTGGGAGGGCCGGGCCCCCTTCGTCGGTGCGTGGGAGGGCCGCCACCTGTCACCGACAGGCGGGAGGGGCACCCTTCGTTCGAACCACCGAGCCGTGCGGGCGGCACGGCCGGGGCGTCGGCCTACTCGTCGGCGGTCGCTGCGGGCAGCGCGGCGCGCGGCCGCTGCCAGCCCCGGGGCCCCCGCGCCCGCAGCCACGCCGTGGTCTCCTCCGGGGGCATCGCCGCCGCGACCAGCCAGCCCTGGACGGCGTCGCAGCCGAGGTCGCGCAGGCGCTCCCAGGTCTCGTCGTCCTCGACGCCCTCGGCGACCACGAGCAGGCCGAGGGAGTGGGCGAGGTCGACCGTGCAGCGCACGATCTCCGCGTCCTCGGTGTCGACCGCGAGCCGGGCCACGAAGGAGCGGTCGATCTTCAGCTCGCTGACCGGCAGCCGGCGCAGGTGAACGAGCGAGGAGTAGCCCGTGCCGAAGTCGTCGAGGGACATCTTCACGCCGTGCGCGGTCAGTTGGTTGAGGGTGTCGGCGGCGCGCTGCGGGTCCTCCAGGAGGACGTGCTCGGTGATCTCCAGTTGGAGCGCTCCCGCCGGGACGCCGTGCCGGGCCAGCCGGGCGGCGACGGAGCCGGCGAAGCCGGGGGTGTGCACATCGCGCGGGGAGACGTTCACCGCGACCGGGACGAACAGGCCCTGGCTCCGCCAGCGCGCGACCTGGCCGAGGGCGGTCTCCAGCACGTACTCGGTGAGGTGGGGCATCAGGCCCGAGGACTCGGCGATCGCTATGAACTCGTCCGGCGGCACCTTGCCCCGCTCGGGGTGCACCCAGCGGACCAGGGCCTCCAGGCCCGCGACCTGACCGTCGAAGCGGACCTTGGGCTGGTAGTGCAGATGCACCTCGTGGGCGTCGAGGGCGCGGCGCAGATCGCCCAGCAGGCCGAGCCGGTCGGGGGTGTTGGAGTCGCGCTTGGACTCGTAGACCTCGACGCCGGTGCGGTCCCGCTTCGCCTGGTACATCGCCACGTCCGCCCGCCGCAGCAGCCCTTCGGCGTCCAAGGCGTGGTCGGGGAAGACGGCGACTCCGGCGCTGGCCTCCAGCACGAGGGTGAGGCCGTCGAGGTCGAGCGGGGAGCTGAGCGCGGCGACGAGGTTGCGGGCGACGCGGGTCGCGGAGGTCGTGGAGTCGGCGACGGGCAGTAAGACGGCGAACTCGTCCCCGCCGAGCCGGGCGGCCTCCGCCCCGCGCGGCAGAGCCACCCGCAGCCGGTCGGCGATCTGCAACAGCAGCCGGTCACCGGCGAGATGACCGAGCGTGTCGTTGACCGACCGGAACCGGTCGAGGTCGATCAGCATCAACGCGGCACGGGCGTTGATCCGCTCCGCATCGTCCAGTGCGGTCCAGATGCGCTCCAGCAGCCACTGACGGTTGGGCAGCCCGGTCAGCGGGTCGCGCAGTTGCTCCTCCGCGCGGGCCCGGGCTATCCACAGGGTGGAATCCAGGGCGATGAGCGGGATGGCGAACAGCGGCAGCAGGATCGGCTTGGCCGCGGCGACCACGCAGACCAGCGGCGCGATTCCCAGCAGCGCGACCGCGACCAGGCCGTGTCTGACCAGGGCGGTGCGGGCGACGGTGGGCAGGCCGGGGCGCGGGGCGTGCAGGTACCAGAGCAGGACGCGGTTGACCGTCAGGTAGGCGGCGGCGACCAGGGCCACCTGGGGTGCGGTGGTCAGTGTCCAGGCGGCGGGCTCCGCCGGGGACTCGACGGACGGCACGCTTCCGAAGACGCCCAGCACGAGCGCGCCGGCGCCGATGCCGAGGAGGTCGACGGCGCCGTGCAGCACGCCCTGGCGCCAGCGGTTGCGGCGGGCTATCCCGACGAGCACGACGACCGTCAGGCTGACCATGCCGGCCGGAACCCAGCCGTAGAGCAGCAGCACGGCGAGGGTGAGGGCGGCGCCCGAGCCGGTGCCGCCCCACCAGCGGGAGCGGCCCAGCATGACGAGGTGGCCGACGATGACGCCGGTCAGCACGGCCAGCGCCCAGCCGGCCGTGCCGGACGGGAAGAGGGCGTGGCCATCGGTGAAGGCGCGGTAGAAGCCCGCGCCCAGGACGAACCCGGCCGCCGCGACGACAGCCGCGGGCAGCGCGGGCCAGGAGTGGTGCCGTTCACCGTCCGCGTCCTCGGCGGCCAGTCCGGAGGTGTGTTCGGAGATCGGTTGTGCGCCGGAGCCGTCGGCGGCGCGCCCCGCGCCGGCGCGCCCGTCCGGGGTGTACTGTCCGACGGCGCGCACCTCAGTACCCGGACGTCCCGCCGGCCGCCCGGCCCCACGGACTGCGCGCCATGCGACCGCCATGCGGCGCAGACGCAGCCGTGAGCCCGGCACGGCGCTCTCGGTCGGTTCCATTCCCGTCCCTCTCACAGCCGGCGGTGCCCACGCCCCGCGGCCCGGTGCCCGACAACCCTTGGGCGGCCCGCGCTGGAAAACCCTTCCCCGCGCTCTGTGCGAGCACGAAGATGCCCCGACCGCAGCTGGGCACGGCAGGCGCACATCTCAACAGTAGGCCGCAGAAGGCTTCCTCGGGCAGCGGTCGCCGACGGTTGCCCGAATGCGCCCCGGCCACCCGTATGCATCTGGTATGCGCCGAACGGGTGGCCTTCAACCGCTACTCCTCGGCCGAAAGCGCGACTTCGGCCGCCGCGTCCGGTCCCTGCTCCAGCAGGACGCGGAAACCCTCCTCGTTCAGGACCGGAACCTTCAGCTGCATCGCCTTGTCGTACTTCGATCCGGGACTGTCACCCACCACCACGAAGGACGTCTTCTTCGAAACCGAGCCGGTCACCTTCGCACCGCGGCTCTGCAGCGCCTCCTTGGCGCCGTCCCGCGTGAAGTGTTCGAGCGTGCCGGTGACGACGACGGTGAGTCCTTCGAGAGGGCGCGGCCCCTCGTCCTCGCCGGTGCTGTCGGCCTCCAGGCGGACGCCTGCGGCCTTCCACTTACGGATGATGTCGCGGTGCCAGTCCTCGGCGAACCACTGCTTGAGGGAGGCTGCGATGGTCGAACCGACGCCCTCGGTGACCGCCAGCTCCTCCTCCGTGGCCTGGTCGATCCGCTCGATCGAGCGGAACTCGCGGGCCAGCGCCTCGGCCGCGACGGGCCCGACGTGACGGATCGACAGGCTGGTGATGACGCGGGCGAGGGGGCGCTCCTTGGCCGCCGCGATGTTCTCCAGCATGGCCACCGCGTTCTTGCGGGGCTTGCCCTCCTGGTTGGCGAAGATCGTGGCGACCTTCTCCTCGCCGGTCTTCGGGTCGCGCTTGGGCAGACCGCTGTCCGGGTCGAGGACGTACGCCTTGATGGGCAGCAGCTGCTCGATGGTGAGGTCGAACAGGTCGCCCTCGTCGACGAGCGGCGGGGTCTTCGGCTCCAGCGGGGCGGTGAGGGCGGCGGCGGCGACGTAGCCGAAGTGCTCGATGTCCAGGGCCTTGCGGCCCGCGAGGTAGAACAGGCGCTCGCGCAACTGGGCCGGGCAGGTGCGGGCGTTCGGGCAGCGCAGGTCGACGTCGCCCTCCTTCATCGGCCGCAGCGGCGTGCCGCACTCGGGGCACTCGCTCGGCATCACGAACTCGCGCTCGCTGCCGTCGCGCAGGTCGGCGACGGGGCCGAGGATCTCCGGGATGACGTCACCGGCCTTGCGCAGCACGACCGTGTCACCGATGAGGACGCCCTTGGCCTTGACCACGTCCTGGTTGTGCAGCGTGGCGAACTCGACCTCGGAGCCCGCGACCGTGACCGGTTCGACCTGGGCGTACGGGGTGACGCGGCCCGTGCGGCCCACGCCCACGCGGATGTTGACGAGCTTGGTGTTGACCTCCTCCGGCGCGTACTTGTACGCGATCGCCCAGCGCGGTGCGCGCGAGGTGGAGCCGAGGCGGCCCTGGAGAGGGATCTGGTCGAGCTTGACGACCACGCCGTCGATCTCGTGCTCCACGGAGTGGCGGTTCTCGCCGAAGTGGGCGATGAACTCCCTGACGCCCTCCAGTCCGTCGACCACCTTGTTGTGCCGGGAGGTGGGCAGGCCCCAGGTCTTCAGCAGGTCGTAGGCCTGGGAGAGGCGGGTCAGGCCGGTGAAGCCCTCCAGGGCGCCGATGCCGTGGACCACCATGTGCAGGGGGCGGGTGGCGGTGACGCGCGGGTCCTTCTGGCGAAGGGAACCGGCCGCCGCGTTGCGCGGGTTGGCGAAGGGCTTGTCACCGGCCTCGACGAGGCGGGCGTTGAGCTCCTGGAACTTTTCCATCGGGAAGTAGACCTCGCCGCGGATCTCCACGAGGTCGGGGACTTCGTCGCCCTTGAGGCGGTCGGGGATCTCGGCGATCGTCCGCACGTTCGGTGTGATGTCCTCACCGGTGCGGCCGTCGCCGCGGGTGGCCGCGCGGGTGAGGCGGCCGTGCTCGTAGGTGAGGTTCACGGCGAGGCCGTCGACCTTGAGCTCGCACAGGAAGTGGTACTCCTGCTCGCCCAGTTCCCTGGCGATGCGCTCCGTCCAGGCGGCCATCTCCTCGTCGTTGAACGTGTTGTCGAGGGAGAGCATGCGCTGGCGGTGCTCGACCGCCGTGAACTCCGTCTCGTACGAGCCGGACACCTTCTGCGTCGGCGAGTCCGGGGTGCGCAGCTCCGGGTGCTCCTCCTCCAGCGCCTCCAGGGAACGCAGCAGCTGGTCGAACTCCGCGTCGCTGACGACGGGAGCGTCCTTCACGTAGTAGCGGAAGCGGTGCTCCTCGATCTGCTCCGCGAGGCGCGCGTGCTTCTCCCGTGCCTCGGCGGGCACCGTCGTCGTCTCCGCTTGCTTGTCGCCGGCCACCGTGTCGTCCTCCCGTTACTCTGGGTTGTCCGCGAGGGATCTCGCCGCCCGGGCGCAGTGCGCGAGAGCCGTGCGCGCGTACCCCGGGGAGGCCCCCGCGAGTCCGCACGCCGGGGTGACCGTGACCGCCTCCGCGAGAAGCCCCGGTGACAGCCCCAGCCTGCGCCACAGCGTCCTGACACCCATGACGCTACCGGCAGGGTCTGACAATGGACCCTCCGTCCCCGGGACGACACCGGTGAAGAGCCGGGTGCCGGCTTCCACGGCCTCCCCGATCACGTCGTCGTCACGCTCGGTGAGGAGGGAGAAGTCGAAGGAGACGGCGGCCGCCCCGGCCCGGCGGAGCAGGACGAACGGCACGTCAGGCGCGCAGGAATGGACCACGACCGGGCCGTCGGTGTGCGTCCCGACGAGGTCGCGCAGCGTCTGCTCGACGATCTGCCGGTCGGTGGCCCGGTGGGTGCGGTAGCCGCTGGCCGTCTTCACCTGGCCGCGCAGGACGGCGGTGAGGGACGGCTCGTCGAGCTGGAGGACGAGCTGCGCGCCGGGGATCCGCCGCCGCACCTCGGCGAGGTGCAGACGCAGGCCCTCGGCGAGGGAGGCGGCGAGGTCGCGGCAGGCACCGGCGTCGGAGAGGACGGCCTCCCCGTTGCGCAGCTCCAGGTTGGCCGCGAGGGTCCAGGGACCGACGGCCTGCACCTTCAGCGGCCCCTGGTACTCCTGCGTGAACTCCTCCAGCGCGTCGAGGTCCTCGCCGAGCCAGGAGCGGGCCCTCTTGGTGTCGCGCCCCGGCCGGTCCCCGAGCCGCCATCCGCTGGGCTCCACGCGCGCGTAGAGCTCGACGAGCATGCCGGCGGTCCGCCCGATCATGTCCGCGCCGGGCCCCCGGGCGGGCAGTTCGGGCAGGAAGGGGAAGTCCTCGAAGGTGCCGGTGACGGTTTTGGCGGCCTCACGGGCGTCGCCGCCCGGCATGGATCCCACACCGGTGGCGGCGCCGAACCTGAACTGGCTGTTTTCGCTCACCGGAGAAGCCTACGCAGCGCCGTGACCGGGGTCAGCCTCCCGGGCGCACCGTCAGGTCGTTGACCTCTGCGTCCCTCGGCAGGTCCAGGGCCATGACGATCGTCGTGGCGACCGACTCGGGGTCGATCCACTTCGAGGCGTCGTACTCCTTGCCCTCCTGCTGGTGGACCTTGGCCTGCATGGGGCTGGCCGTGCGGCCGGGGTAGACCGAGGTGACGCGGACGCCGCCCGCGTGCTCCTCGTGGCGCAGGGAGTCGGCGAGGGCCTTCAGGCCGTGCTTGGAGGCGGCGTACGCGGACCAGCCGGCATGAGCGCTCAGGCCGGCGCCGGAGTTGACGAAGATCACGTGCCCGCGGGCGGCGCGCAGCTGGGGCAGGAAGTGGCGGGTCAGCTCGGCGGGGGCGATCAGGTTGACGTTGAGCTGGTGACGCCAGGTCTTCGGGGTGAGCTCGCCGACCGGGCCGAGGTCGACGACGCCGGCGATGTGCAGCAGCGAGTCGACGCGGTCCGGCAGCGACTGGTGGGAGAAGGCCCAGGACAGCTTGTCGGGGTCGGCGAGGTCGCCGACCAGGGTCTTCGCCCCGGGGAACTCGGCCGCCAGCTCCTTCGCGCGGCCCGCGTCGCGCGCGTGCAGCACGAGGTCGTCCCCGCGCGCGTGCAGGCGGCGGGCCACGGCCGCGCCGATGCCGGAGCCGGCTCCGGTGATCACATGAGTAGCCATGCCGCCATGCTCGCATCAGGGCCGGGTCACTCGATGCCCCGGCTCTCCTCCAGGTACGCCAGAGCCCCCACCGGCTCCTCGGCGAAGAACACCAGGTCGGTGAGCGGCCGGGGCAGGAAGCCCTCGGCGTCCATGCGGCGGAACTGCTCCTTCAGGCCGTCGTAGAAGCCCGCGGTGTTGAGCAGGACCACCGGCTTGTCGGTGTGGCCGTGCTTCTTCAGCTCCAGGATCTCGGTCGCCTCGTCGAGCGTGCCCGTCCCGCCGACCATGATCACCACGGCGTCGGCCCGCTCCAGGAGCAGCTTCTTGCGCTCGGCGAGGTCCTTGGCGATCACCATCTCGTCGACGCCCGGGCGGGCCTTGGCCGCCAGGAACTGCACGGAGACGCCGGCCAGCCGGCCGCCCGCCTCCTGCACCCCGTCGGCGACCACCTTCATGAGGCCGACGTCGGAGCCGCCCCACACCAGCGTGTGGCCGCCCTTGCCCAGCAGCGTGGCGAACTCCCGCGCGGGGCGGGTGTAGCGCTCGTCGAGGTCGGCGGCGGACAGGAAGACACAGATGTTCATGAGCCCACCGTACGGGCCCGGTCCACCGTGACGGTGACCCGCATTTTGGACTGCCGGTGGGGCAGGCGCTCCCAGTCGTCCATGAACCGGGCGGACAGGCCGTGCCGCGCGGCGAGGTCGGTGAGGGTCCGCGTCCGGTAGTAGAAGTCCTCGTGCAGGACCTGGTGCTCCCGGCCCTCGGTGCGGTCGAAGGTGAAGTCGAAGAACCCGCCGGGTGCGAGGATCCGGCCGACGTGGGCGAAGCACTCCTCGATGACGTGCAGCGGCGAGTGCGAGAAGACGCTGTGCGCGTGCACGACGTCGAAGTGCGCGTCCGGCAGGAAGGCGAAGGTGAGGTCGTCGGCGAGCACCAGATAGGGCAGTCTGGGCTGGAGCTTCTCGGCCACGAGGGTGTCCTGGGCGGCGAGCAGGATGGGGGGCGAGATGTCGATGCCGTAGTAGTGCGCGGTGTCGAGGTAGTCGATGAACAGCCGCCCGGCACGCAGATTGCCGCAGCCGATCTCCAGGAGGCGGTGGTGCGGCCGGAGGCCGTGGCCCACCAGGTAGTCGAACTGCATGCGGCCGATGCGCGCCCACTGCTCGCGCGAGGGGTTGTGCCCCACCGCGGCCTCGGTGCTGCGGGCCGCGTCCGAGGCCATCACCGCCCGGTAGTAGGCGATGTGGTCGGGGTGGCGCAGCCGCAGCCAGGCGTCCCGCACCGCACGCCGGGCGTGCGCGGGCACCCGCTCCGGGTGGCGCAGGGCGTACCGGACCTGGTGCAGCAGGCTGGAGCGGTTTCCGGCCGGTTCCGTGGCGCGCATGGGGGCCTCCTCCTGCGGCGAGGGAAGAACTCCGCTTCAGCCTGCGCTGTACCCGAGGAGTCGGCTACCCGAGGAGGGGCGATCGTGACCACAGGACATCGCATCACCATCGAACGGAGCGGCGGGCACGTGCGCGTGGTGCACGGCGGGCAGGTGCTGGCGGAGAGCGACCGGTCGCTGGTCCTGCGCGAGACGGGCTGTCCCGAGCGGTACTACATCCCGGCCGAGGACGTGCGCCTGGACCTGCTGACGCCGTCCGGCACACGGACGCACTGCCCGTTCAAGGGCACCGCCTCCTACTGGTCGCTGCCGGACGCGGCGGACCTCGTCTGGGCGTATCCGGACCCCAAGCCGGACGTCGTCGACATCAAGGACCACCTGTGCTTCTACGAAGTGGAAGTGTTCTGATCGGCTGACGCGCCGCCCGCCTCATCGATGAACACCCCGGCGTGCGGCAGTCTGCATGAGCATGGACAAGAAGACTCTTTCGCGCGACGGCACCCGCATCGCCTACGAGAGCACCGGGCACGGCCCCGCGGTCGTCCTCGTGAGCGGCGCGATGTCGACCGGCGGCACGCTGGCGCCGCTGGCCGTGTCCCTCTCGGAGCGTTTCCAGGCCGTGGTGTACGACCGCCGGGGCCGCGGCGCGAGTGCGGACACGGCTCCGTACGCCGTGGAGCGTGAGGTCGAGGACCTGGCCGCGGTGATCGAGGCGGTGGGCGGCGAGGCGCATCTGTACGGCATCTCCTCGGGCGGGGCCCTCGCGCTGGAGGCGGCGGCGAGCGGACTGCCGGTGCGGCGCGTGGCCGTCTACGAGGTGCCCTTCGCGATGTCCGAGGAGGGTGCCGGGGAACGGGCGCGGTACACCGAGCGGCTGACGGAGGCGCTCGGCGAGGGGCGGCGCGGGGACGCGGTCGAGCTGTTCCTGCGGCTGACGGGTCTCGCCGAGGGCATGATCCAGGGCGCCCGCCAGTCCCCCATGTGGGCCGGGATGGAGGCGATGGCCCCGAGCCTCGCCTACGACGACGCCGTGATGGGCGACGGCACGGTCCCCCGCTCCCGGCTGGGCTCGGTCGGCGTCCCGGTCCTGGCGGTGGCGGGCGACGCGAGCCCCGAGTGGCTGCGCGAGGCGGCCCGGGCGATCGCGGACTCCGTCCCCGAGGGCACTTACCGCACGCTCCAGGGTCAGACGCACATGGTGGAGCCGAACGTGCTGGCGCCGGTGCTGACGGAGTTCTTCAGCCGGGGCTGAGAGGGGCGGTACGGCTCCACGCGCGTGTGGAGCCGGGCCCCTGGTCCCGCGGCGGGGTCAGGCCACGCCCGCCGCCGCGCGGGTCGTCGAGGCGATCGTCGCCGAGCCCACCACGCGCGTGCCGTCGTACAGCACGATCGCCTGCCCGGGGGCGACGCCGCGGACCGGCTCGGTGAAGGTGACCTCCAGGGAGCCGTCGACGACTTCGGCGGTCACCTCGGTCTCGCCGCCGTGGGCGCGCAGCTGGGCCGTGTAGGTGCCGGGGCCGGCGGGGGCGGCGCCGCACCAGCGGGGCTTGATGGCCGTGAGGGCGCTGACGTCCAGGGCGGACGCCGGGCCGACGGTCACCGTGTTGTCCACCGGTGAGATGTCGAGGACGTAGCGCGGCTTGCCGTCGGGGGCCGGGGTGCCGATGCGCAGGCCCTTGCGCTGGCCGATGGTGAAGCCGTACGCGCCCTCGTGGGTGCCGAGCCGGTTGCCGGACTCGTCGACGATGTCGCCCTCGGAGCGGCCGAGCCGGTTCGCGAGGAAGCCCTGGGTGTCGCCGTCGGCGATGAAGCAGATGTCGTGGGAGTCGGGCTTCTTGGCCACCGCCAGGCCCCTGCGCTCGGCCTCGGCGCGGATCTCGTCCTTGGTGGTGACGGTGTCGCCGAGCGGGAACATCGCGTGGGCGAGCTGCCGGTCGTCGAGCACGCCGAGGACGTACGACTGGTCCTTGGCCATGTCGGAGGCGCGGTGCAGTTCGCGGGTGCCGTCCTCGCGGACGATCACCTGGGCGTAGTGGCCGGTGCAGACCGCGTCGAAGCCGAGTGCGAGCGCCTTGTCGAGGAGGGCGGCGAACTTGATCTTCTCGTTGCAGCGCAGGCAGGGGTTGGGGGTGCGGCCGGCCTCGTACTCGGCGACGAAGTCCTCGACGACGTCCTCGCGGAAGCGGTCGGCGAGGTCCCACACGTAGAACGGGATGCCGATGACGTCCGCGGCGCGGCGGGCGTCGCGCGAGTCCTCGATGGTGCAGCAGCCCCGCGCGCCCGTGCGGAACGACTGGGGGTTGGCGGAGAGCGCGAGGTGGACGCCGGTCACGTCGTGGCCCGCTTCGGCCGCGCGGGCGGCGGCGACGGCGGAGTCGACTCCGCCGGACATGGCGGCCAGGACGCGGAGGGGGCGGGGGCGCTGCGGGGTCTCAGTCATAACCCTTCCAGGGTACGGGGGCGCGGGAACCAGGACCGCCGGGTATCCGTTGACGATCACATGGGAGAGCGGAAGGCTTCGAAGGACGGCGACCGGAAGGTCGGCCGCCGCGCGCTGCTGATCGGCGGCACGGTGGCCGCGGCGGGCTCCGCCGCGCTGGCCCGGGACGAGCTGGCGCGTCTGTGGTGGCGTGCTCCGGGCGTCGAGAAGCCGCGCAAGGAGGGCGAGGTCGACTACGCGGGGGCGCGCTGGGTGGCGGCGTCGGACGCCAACTGGCGCCGTGCGGACCGCCCCGACGACTACGGCGTAGACATGGTGGTCGTCCATGTCACGCAGGGCAGTTTCGACAGCGCGGTGAAGGCCTTCCAGGACCCGGGGCACAAGGCGGCGGCACACTACATCGTCGGGCAGGACGGGCGGGTCGCCCAGATGATCCGCGAGCTGGACGTGGCCTACCACGCGGGCAACCGCGACTACAACGAACGCAGTGTCGGCATCGAGCACGAGGGCTTCGTGGACCGCCCGCAGGACTTCACGGACGAGATGTACGAGGCCTCGGCCCGTCTCACGTCCCGGATCTGCGCCCGCTACGACATACCCGTCGACCGCGAGCACATCATCGGCCACGTGGAGGTCCCGGGCACGGACCACACGGACCCGGGGCGGCACTGGGACTGGGAGAAGTACATGCGCCTGATACGGCGGGCGCGTACGACACCGGCGTGATCGCAGGGCCCGTCCGCGCCGCCTCTCCGTCGGTCCGGCCGCTCGCCCTACGTCAGTCCGGCAGCCCGCGCCCGTTCCACCGCCGGGCCGATGGCTTTCGCCAGGGCCTCGATGTCGGCCTCGGTGGAGGTGTGGCCGAGGGAGAAGCGCAGGGTGCCGCGGGCCAGGTCGGGGTCGGTGCCGGTGGCGAGCAGGACATGGCTGGGCTGGGCGACGCCGGCGGTGCAGGCGGAGCCGGTGGAGCACTCGATCCCCTGCGCGTCGAGCAGGAGCAGCAGGGAGTCGCCCTCGCAGCCGGGGAAGGTGAAGTGCGCGTTGGCCGGGAGCCGGCCCTCCGGGTCCGGGTCGCCGCCGAGGATCGCGTCCGGCACGGCCGAACGGACCGCGGCGACGAGGGCGTCGCGCAGGGCGCCGATCTCGCGGGTGAACCACTCGCGCTGCTCGGCGGCCAGCCGCCCGGCGACGGCGAAGGAGGCGATGGCGGGCACGTCGAGGGTGCCGGAGCGCACATGGCGCTCCTGGCCGCCGCCGTGCAGCACCGGGACCGGGGTGTGCTCACGGCCGAGGATCAGCGCGCCGATGCCGTAGGGGCCGCCGATCTTGTGGCCCGAGACCGTCATCGCGGCGAGGCCGGAGGCGGCGAAGTCCACGGGGATCTGGCCGAAGGCCTGGACGGCGTCCGAATGCAGCGGGACCCCGAACTCGGCTGCGGCGGCGGCGAGTTCGCGGATCGGCAGGATCGTCCCGATCTCGTTGTTCGCCCACATGACGGTGGCGAGGGCCACGTCGTCGGGGTTGCGGGCGATCGCCTCGCGCAGGGCGTCGGGGTGGACGCGGCCGTGGGAGTCGACCGGCAGGTACTCGATGGTGGCGCCCTCGTGTTCGCCGAGCCAGTGCACGGCGTCGAGGACCGCGTGGTGCTCGACGGGGCTGGCGAGGACGCGGGTGCGGACCGGATCGGCGTCGCGGCGTGACCAGTAGAGACCCTTGACGGCGAGGTTGTCGGCCTCCGTGCCGCCCGAGGTGAAGACGACCTCGCTGGGGCGGGCGCCGAGGGCTTCGGCGAGGGTCTCGCGGGCCTCCTCGACAGTGCGGCGGGCCTGCCTGCCGGATGCGTGGAGGGAGGACGCGTTGCCGGTGGCACCCAGCTGGGCGGTGAGTGCCTCTGCCGCCTCCGGGAGCATCGGGGTGGTCGCGGCGTGGTCGAGGTAAGCCATGGTGAGCCCGATTCTACGGCTCCCCTTCCACCGGCCTCAGATCAAGGCTGGCCGAACGTGAACCGCTTCCCGGCGCGGCGACGGCCCGTCGTCCACGGGCCCGGCCGCGGCGTACCGGCGGACGGCTGTCCGACGGCGGCTCAGAAGCTCCACGAGATCGTGCTGTCGAACTCCATGAAGGCCGCGAGGACCAGCAGGTCGGCGACGCCCAGGCCCAGGCCCAGCAGCGCACGGCCGCGGCGCTCGGTTCCGCGCCACAGGGCGACGCTCGCCAGCACGATGGCGATCGGGCCGAGGAAGAGGTTGAGCACGAGCAGGCCCAGCAGGCCGAGGATGAAGGACGCAACGGCCATGCCGTCGGTGTCGCGGATGCCGGTGCGGCGCGAGGCCGGAGCGGTGAGCTGCATGGTGATCGACTCCTGGATGCGGATCGAAGGGGTGGTGGTCGGTGTCAGTGGGCCTGCGTGTGGCGGCGGCGGCCGCGCTCGCGGAGGGCGAAGATGCCGAGCCAGACGGCGATGACGGCGCCGACGGCGACGGAGAAGGTGAGCGGCGCGTGGGCCACGGTGCCCAGGACGACACCCAGCAGCAGGAGTGCGGCGACGATGAACAGCACGGGAATCAGCCCCCAGAGTTCGGTGAACGGTTGTGGTTACAGTTGTTCACTGACTTCCCAGCCTAACGCCTCTCATGACTTTCCAATTCCAGAGAACAGTTGTTAACTGCATGGTATGAGTCACACCCTCGGCATCCGGCAGGCCCAGAAGCAGAAGACCCGGCAGGCACTCCTCGACGCGGCCCTCGGGCTGCTGGAGGGGCAGAGTCTGAGCAGCCTGGGACTGCGCGAGGTCACCCGCGCCGTCGGTGTCGCCCCGACCGCCTTCTACCGCCACTTCCGCTCCACGGCGGATCTCGGCGTGGCCCTGGTCGAGGAGGCGCTGGGCAGCCTGCACCCGATGATCCGGACGACGGTGTCCACGACGGGCGACCACGAGGAACGCATCACACGCGCCATCGAACTGATCGCCCGTCACGTCGACGGGTACCCCGCCCATGTCCGCTTCATCGCCCGTGAACGACATGGCGGAGTTCTGCCGGTCCGGGAAGCCATACGGGAACAACTCGCCCGGTTCGCCCAGGAGGTCAAGGACGAGCTGGCCAAGGACCCGGTGTCCGAGGGCTGGAGCGAGGACGACCTGCTGATGCTCGCGCATCTCTACGTGGACCAGATGCTGAGCACGGCGTCGCTGTTCCTGGAAGCCCTGGAGGGGCCGGAGGAGGAGCGCCCCGACCGGACCCGGCGCGTCGCACAGCTGGCGACCCGCCAGATGAGGCTGATCGGCCTCGGCCGCCGGCATTGGCTGGATTGACACCCCCGGACAACACACAGGGGCGGCGCGCCCGTTCGCCGGACGCGCCGCCTCTGCCGCATGCCGACCCGGGTGGAGCCGAGTCGGCATCCTGCGCCTACTGCTCCTGTCGCACCTACTGCTCCTTCTGCGACTGCTGAGACTGCCGGCCCTCCCCCTGCCCGCCCGCGGCCTGACCGCCGCCGCCTCCCGGACCGCCGCAGCCGCCGCCGTGACCGCCACCGAGACCACCCTGGCCGCCGCCCGGCGCACCACTGGGCATCCCCGAGGGGGCCCCGGACGGCTTACCGGCCGGCATGGATCCCGCGGAGGCGGCGCCCGACGGGGCCCCCGAGGGCGCGCCGGAAGGAGCCCCCGAAGCCGCCCCCGACGGCGCCTGACAGGACTGTTGGCGCCCCGACCCGCCCCCACTGTTCGAGGACGACGAGGAGTCGCCCGACCCGCAGGCCGCCAGGGCCAGAGAAGAGAGCGCCAGCAGGGCCACGGCGGGGAGGAGACACGCACGCTTCATGAGAGACAGCTCCAGGGAAGATGAGGGAGTCCTGAGGCGAGTACTCAACCAACGCCGCCTGGGCCTCCCTTGGGGCCGCCCTGTGACCTGCCTGTCGACGAGGCAGAGTTCAGCCCAGCCGGACCCGCGCCAGCTGCCGGGACTGCGCCACCAGCCGGTCCGCGCTGTCCCACACCTCGGCGTCCTCCTCCAGGAAGCCGCCGGCGAGGTTGCGCGTGACGATCGACACCCGCAGCGGACCCGGCGCCGGGCGGCACCGGACGTGCACGGTCAGCTCGACGGTCGGCACCCAGCCCTTCAGCCCGAGTTCGAAGGCCGTGGGCGGCAGGGCGTCGACCGCAAGCAGCAGGGAGAGCGGGTCGGGATCGCGCCCGTCCTTGAGGCCGAACCAGGCCCGCATCTCGCCCTTGCCGGAGGGCTGCCCGAGGGCCCAGCCGAGAGTGGACGGGTCGAGCTTGAGCATCAGGCGCTCGGTGATCGCCGAGCTGCCGTCGACGGGGGCGGGCCCGTCCTCGGGGCCGAAACAGCCCTCCAGCGGCGGGATCGCGGGCGGCCGGGCCGTCGTACGGACGTCGTCGGGCAGGGTGTCCAGGTCGCCGTAGGAGGCGAGGACGCGGATGCGCTCGACCTCGCGGCCCTCATCGTCGTACTGGAAGAGGGAGGCCTGACCGGTCGACAGGGTGCGGCCGGTGCGGACGACGTCCGTGCGGACGACCGCGGGGCCGGGCTGGGACGCGGTCAGGTAGTGCGCCGAGATCGTGAAGGGATCGGCGTGCGGCAGGGCGTCCGCGAGGGCGCGGCCCAGGACGGCCAGCAGGTAGCCGCCGTTGACGGCGCTGATGATCGTCCAGCCGGCGGAGAGGTCGATGTCGTAGACGCCCGGCGCGCGGCGGGTGAGCGCGGTGTCGCGGTCGAACTCGCTGTCGCCGATCGTGGCCCGGGCGGCCGGGGCGGTGGCTGCTTCTGGCATGGCTGAACAGTACAAGAACTTACTACTAAGCGGTAGCTTTCTACTTGTCGCCCTGGACGGCGACCCGGGTCACGCCTTGGTGAGACACGGGCAATTTCTCGGTAAGTGTCCGACTCGTCCGTAAACCCCGCGGCCCTTCCCGTCCTCTGTAGGGGCATGAGCCTCACCGGGACACCGTTCCTCTGCACGCTGGTCGTACTGTCCGTCGCCGCACTCGTCCTGCCGCTGGTCCTGTGGTCGCGCCTCCGCGGTCCCCGGGTCCTGCGTGCCGCGGCACGGGCGCTGATGCTGCTGTTCGCACAGGGGACGGCCGTGGCCCTGGTCTTCACGCTGGTCAACAACGCCAACAACCTGTACGACAACTGGGCCGATCTGCTCGGCACCGGCGACCATGTGCAGCAGGCGGCCGATCTGGGCACCGACGGCACCGGCGGGATCTCGCTCAAGCGGCTGCCCAAGGTGCGCCAGAGCTTCACGCCCGCCACCGGCCCCGGGATGGGCGCGGCCGGCGGGGTGCGGGTGACCCAGCTCAAGGGCCGGGTGTCGGGTGTGAACGCCGAGGTCTACGTCTGGCTGCCCCCGCAGTACGGCGAACCGGCCTACCGGCACCACAGGTTCCCGGTCGTGGAGCTGCTGCCCGGCTACCCCGGCTCGGCGAAGGCGTGGTTCGGCTCGCTGCACGCGCACGAGCAGCTGGAGCCGCTGATGCGCGACGGCCGGGTGGCCCCGTTCATCCTGGTCGCTCCTCGCACCAACCTGCTGGCCGGGGTCGACACCGGGTGCGCCAACATCCCGGGCACGGTCAACGCCGACACCTGGCTGAGCGTCGACGTGCCGAAGATGGTCATGGACAACTTCCGCGCCCAGTCGGCCCCGCAGGGCTGGGCCGTCGCCGGCTACTCGGCCGGGGCGCACTGCGCGACCAGGCTCGCCGTCGCCCACCCCGACCGCTACCGGGCCGCCGTCAGCATGTCCGGCTACAACGACCCGATCGGTGAACGCGACTCGCTCACCGCGCAGAACCCCACCCTGCGTTCCGAGAACAACCCGTATCTGATGCTGCGCAGGGCGCCCGTCCCGCCGCGGATCGCGCTGTACCTCTCCGGCCAGCCGCACGACGGCTACGAGGCCGCCGTGGCCCTGGAGCAGACCGCGAAGGCGCCGACGACCGTGCACGTGATCTACATCCCGAAGAGCGCGGGCGGCCACAACATGGCGCTGTGGCGGCCGCAGGTCGTCCCGGCGTTCCGCTGGCTGACCGAGGAGATGGGCGCCGGCGTCACGGCAGGACCGGCTGCTCCTCCTCGCTCACCGTCGACCGCCGGTGCCACGCCCGCGGAGCTCGCCAGTGGTACCGCATCGCGAGCAGGCGCAGTACGAAGGCGGTGATGACCGCGAGGCCGCTCGTGACCGGGTTCAGGGCGTCGTAGCGGATGCACAGGGCGGCCAGGGCGGAGCCGACGATGGCCGGGACCGCGTACAGGTCGCGGTCCCAGCGCAGCAGCGAGGGCACCTCGTTGGCGAGGACGTCCCGCAGCACACCGCCACCCACGGCGGTGGTCAGTCCCAGACCGGCGGAGGCGGTCAGGCCGAGCCCGTACTCGTACGCCTTGGTCGTGCCGGCGACGCAGAACAGGCCGAGGCCGGCCGCGTCGAAGACGTTCACCGCGACCTGGATGCGCTCCACCTGGGGGTGCAGGAAGAAGACCAGGAGGGTGGCGAGCAGCGGGGTGAGGAAGTACCCCAGGTCCGTGAAGGCGGCGGGCGGCACGGCCCCGATGACCAGGTCACGGAACAGCCCTCCGCCCAGCGCGGTGACCTCGGCGAGGACGGCCATGCCGAACACGTCGAAGTTCTTGCGCACGGCCAGCAGGGCGCCGGAGATCGCGAAGACGAAGATGCCGATCAGGTCGAGCGTGTGCTGGACGGACGGGCTGAAGAGTTGCTGGAGCACCCGAACATTTTCACCCACGGGTGAGCCCCCGCCCTGATGTGCGAGGGCGGGGGCTCGGCGGGGCCTACTTCTGGACGGGCGCCGTGTCGTTGCCGGCGGTCTTGTCGACGCCCTTCTCCACGACCACCTCGTGGGCGGAGGACAGCAGCTTGGTGTCCTGCGGCTGCTGGTCCTCGAAGTTCTCCGGGTGGTGACAGGCGACCTGCTGACCGGCCCGCAGCTCCACCAGCGGCGGCTCGGTCGTCTTGCAGATCTCCGTCGCCTTCCAGCACCGGGTGTGGAAGCGGCAGCCGCTCGGCGGGGCGATCGGCGAGGGCACGTCGCCCTTGAGCAGGATGCGCTCGCTCTTGACGCCCCGGCGCTTCGGATCCGGTATCGGCACGGCCGACAGCAGGGCCTTGGAGTACGGGTGCATCGGCGACTTGTACAGCTTGTCGCGGTCCGCCAGCTCGACGATCTTGCCGAGGTACATCACCGCGATCCGGTCCGAGACGTGCCGGACGACCGACAGGTCGTGCGCGATGATCACATACGTCAGGCCCAGCTCCTCCTGGAGGTCGTCCAGCAGGTTCACCACCTGCGCCTGGATCGACACGTCCAGCGCGGAGACCGGCTCGTCCGCCACGACCAGCTTGGGGTTGAGCGCGAGCGCGCGGGCGATGCCGATGCGCTGGCGCTGGCCGCCGGAGAACTCGTGCGGGTAGCGGTTGTAGTGCTCGGGGTTGAGACCGACCACCGACAGCAGCCGCTGGACCTCCTTCTTCACACCGCCCTCGGGCTCGACGCCCTGGAGCCGGAAGGGGGCGCCGACGATCGTGCCGATCGTGTGGCGCGGGTTCAGCGAGGAGTACGGGTCCTGGAAGATCATCTGCACGTCGCGGCGCATGGGGCGCAGCTCGCCGGGCTTCAGGTGCGTGATGTCCTTGCCCTCGAACTCGACCGAGCCGTCGGTCGGTTCCAGCAGCCGGGTGATCAGCCGGCCCATGGTGGACTTGCCGCAGCCCGACTCACCGACGACGCCGAGCGTCTCGCCCCTGCGCACCTCGAAGTCGATGCCGTCGACGGCGCGCACCGCGCCGGTCTGCCGCTGGAGCAGGCCCTTGCGGATCGGGAAGTGCTTCTGAAGGCCGGTCACCTTCAGCAGGACCTCGCCGTCGGCGGTGGTGCCCTGGGTGAGGGTGCTCCCGCTCGTGTCCGGTGTGCTCACCGTTTTGTCGTCGCTCACAGCTTCGGCGCAATCTCTTCGGTCCAGATACGCTCCCGCTGCTCCTGCGTCATGTGGCAGGCGGCCCAGTGCGAGCCGCCGACCTCGGTCAGCTCGGGGCGGACCGTGCGGGTGACGTTGTCCTTCGGGATGTCCGCGTACGGGCAGCGCGGGTGGAAGGCGCAGCCGGACGGGAGGTTGATGAGGGAGGGCGGCGCGCCCATGATCGGGATGAGCCGGTCGGTCTCCTCGCGGTCCAGACGCGGCATCGAGCCGAGCAGGCCCCAGGTGTAGGGGTGCCGGGGCTCGGAGAACACGTCCTCGGCGGGGCCGCGCTCGATGCACCGGCCGCCGTACATCACCAGCAGGTCGTCGGCCATCTCGGCGACCACGCCCAGGTCGTGGGTGATCATGATGACCGCGGAGCCGAACTCCTTCTGCAGGTCCCGGATCAGGTCGAGGATCTGCGCCTGCACGGTGACGTCCAGGGCGGTGGTCGGCTCGTCGGCGATGAGCAGCTCGGGGTTGTTCACCAGCGACATGGCGATCATGGCGCGCTGGCGCATACCGCCGGAGAACTCGTGCGGGTAACCGTCGACGCGCTTGGCGGGCTCGGGGATGCCGACGCGGTCGAGCATCTCGACCGCCCGCTGCTTGGCGGCCTTCTTGCTGACGTCGTGGTGGACCCGGTACGCCTCCACGATCTGCTGCCCGACCGTGTAGTACGGGTGCATCGCCGACAGCGGGTCCTGGAAGATCATGGCCATCTTCCGGCCGCGCAGCCGCCGCACGTCGTCGGGGTCGGCCGCGATCAGTTCCTGGCCGTCGAGCCAGACCTCGCCGGAGACCTTGGCGCGCGCCGAGCGGTGCAGGCCCATCACGCCGAGCGAGGTGACCGACTTGCCGGAACCGGACTCGCCCACGATGCCCAGGGTCTTGCCCTTGCGCACGTCGAAGCTGACGCCGTCGACGGACTTGACCAGGCCGTCGTCGGTGTCGAAGTGGATGCGCAGGTCACGGACGGACAGGAAGACGTCGTCCGGGACGGACGCGGCGGTGGTGTCCGGTTCGCCGAGCGCGGCTTTGTCGAGCTTGCTCACGAGTACCTCACCCGGGGGTCGATGGCGGCGTACACCAGGTCGACGATCAGATTGCAGAAGACGATGAAGAACGCGGCGACCAGGGTCACGCCCATCACGATGGGCAGGTCGTTGTCCTTGATGGCCTGGACCGAGTAGGCGCCGATGCCCTGGAGGGAGAAGACGGTCTCGGTGAGCACCGCGGTGCCGACCAGGGTGCCGAAGTCCATGCCGAAGATGGTGACGATGGGGGTGAGGGCGGAGCGCAGGCCGTGCTTGGCCACGACCGTGGTCTCCTTCAGACCCTTGGCCCTGGCCGTTCTGATGTAGTCCTCGCTCATCGTCTCCAGCATGCCCGCCCGGGTGAGCCGGGCGTAGAGCGCGGAGAAGAGGAACGCGAGGCTGACCCAGGGCAGCATCAGGTGCCAGGCCCATTCGGCGGGGTTCTCCGTGAACGGGACGTAGTCGATGCTCTCCCAGACGGGGATCTCGTAGACGAAGAGCGCGAGCAGGATCTGGCCGGTGAAGAAGATCGGCAGGGAGACGCCGGCGAGGGCGATGAACATGGCGGCGCGGTCGATCGGCTTGCCCTTGCGCAGTGCCGAGATGACACCGGTCGTCACGCCGGAGACCAGCCAGATCACCGCCGCACCGACGGCCAGCGAGAAGGAGACCGGGATCCGCTGCTCCAACTGCGGCCACACCTCGATGTGGCTCTTGAAGGAGTACCCGAAGCAGGGTGCGCTGCAGTGCGTCGCGTCGGGACCGAACTTGTAGTCGGCGCCCACCACGAGGCCCTTGATGAACTCCCAGTACTGAACGTAGACCGGCTGGTCCAGCCCAAGGTTCTCCTTGATCGCGGCGACGGAAGCGGGGTTCGCGTCCTTGCCGACGTACTGGGTGGCCAACTGGTCGGCCGTCTGTCCCCCGATGCGGGGGACCAGGAAGAAGATGGCGAAGGTGACTGCGCTGACCACCAGCAGCAACAGCACTGCGCCCATGACGCGTCGGAGGATGTACGCAGCCACAGCTGTACGGCCCCGGGTGGCCGCGGCGGGGTCGTCCGCCGCGGCCACCCGGTGCCTTCACCTGCCTTTCGAAAGGATCCGGCCTGCTGAATTACTTCGAGGAGCTCATCAGCAGGTAGTCGTACATGCCGAGGTAGGCCTGCGTGACCGTGACGTTGTTGGCGGACGCCGGCCGGAGCAGCAGGTTCTTGCGGTAGACCAGCGGGACGACCGAGGCGTTGTCGAGCACCATCTTGTCGATGTCACCCCAGGCCTTGGTGCGGGCCGCGTCGTCGGTGTTGGCGATCGCGTCCGTCAGGGCCTTGTTGATCTTCGGGTCGTCCAGCTCCATCAGGTTGTTGCCGCCCGAGGGCTTGATGGCGGCACCGTTGATGATCTGGTCGAGGAAGCCGTAGCCGGTCGGCCAGTCGGCACCCCACGCCATCGAGAGCATGCCGAGCTTGTTGTCGTGGACGTAGCTCGGGACACCGGCGAAGTTGGAGAAGTACTTGCCGGAGGGGAACTGCTTGATCTCGATGTTGATGCCGATCTTCTTCAGCGACGCCTGGATGGCGGTCGCCGCGGCGATCTCGGCGGGGCGGTCGGAGCGGGCCGTCAGGATCGTGTTGAAGCCGTTCGGCTTGCCACACGCCTTGAGCGCCGCCTTGGCCTTGGCCACGTCACCCTTGTGACCGTCGGTCGCGTAGGTGTCGAACTTGGTGTAGCCGTTCACCGACGGCGGCAGCAGCGTGGTCGCCACGTCGCCCTTCGGCGAACCGCCCATGGCGTCGAGCACCGACTGCTTGTCGAGGCCCCACTGCACGGCCTTGCGGCAGTCGGCGTTGTCGAACGGCTTCACGTTCACGTTGAGCGCGATGTACTGCGTGGCGCCCGCGTAGGAGCTGTCCGTCTGGTTGGCGTACTTGCCGCGCAGCACCTTCGGCTGGGTCTGCGGCTGCACACCCGTGCCGGCCGCGTCAGCCGTGATCTTGTCGGAGAGCAGGTTGTTGTCGACCGTGACCGGGTTGACCTTGAACTTGATCGTGATCTTGTCCGGCAGGGCCTTGCGGATCGGGTCCGTCTTGGCGTCCCACTGCTTGTTGCGCACGAGGGTGGCGCCGCGGCCCTCCTCGTAGGACTGGAACTGGTACGGGCCGGAGGACTGGATGGCCTGGACGTACTTCGCACCGGTGTCCTTCGCCTGCGGCACGGGGGCCGTCTGCGAGAACGTCGCGAGGTAGTCGAAGTCGGCGAACGGCTGCTTCAGCTTGAAGACGATCGTCCGGTCGTCCGGCGTCTCGATGGACTTGATGCCCTCGGCGGACTTGTCCTTGTAGGGACCCTTGTACTTGTCGCCGCCCTCCAGGTACGCCTTGAAGTACGTCGGGCCGTTGGACAGAGCCTCGGGCGCGAAGTTGGAGCGCTCGATGGCGTACTTGACGTCCTTGGACGTCACCGGGGTGCCGTCCTGGAACTTCACACCCGCACGCAGCTTGTACGTCCAGGTCTTGGCGTCCGGGCTGGACTTGCCGAGTCCCTCGGCGAGGTCCGGCACGACCTCCAGGCCTTCCTTGCCCGCGGCCGGCTTGAACGTGGTGAGCGTCCGGCCGTAGAGGCGGGAGAAGTTCTGGACCCAGCCGTAGTACGTGTTGCCCGGGTCGAGGGAGTCCGGCACGTCCGAGTGCTCGTACGTGACCGTCCCTCCCTTCTTGTCCGACGCGTTGACGATCGAGTTCAGCGCGGCGTCCTTCTTGCCGTTGCCTCCCCCGTCGTTGTCGTCACCTCCGCCGCCGCACGCGGCAGCACCCAGCGACAGTGCCAGGACCGACGCAACGCCGGCGGTCACCCTTCTCGTCTTCACCTGAGGAAGCTCCCTCATTCGATGGATCACTTGCTGCGAGGGTCGAGGGCGTCACGCAGCCCGTCACCCAGCAGGTTGAAGGCCAGGACGGTGATGAAGATCGCCAGTCCGGGCACGAACATGTACTGCGGATCAGCTGTGTAGAGATCCACAGCGTTGCTGAGCATGCCGCCCCAGGAGGCCTGCGGCGGAGCGATACCGACGCCGAGGAAGCTCAGCGCGGCCTCGAACAGGATGTTCGTCGGGATGATCAGCGTCGAGTAGACGAGGATCGGCGCGACGAGGTTGGGGAGCAGCTCCCGGAACAGGACGTACGGGCCGCGTGCCCCGAGGCTCGTGGCGGCCTCGATGAACTCCCGCTTGCGCAGGGTCATCGTCTGGGCGCGCACGATGCGGCCGATGTACGGCCAGCTGAAGAAGCCGATCACGAAGATCAGCACGCTGATGCGCAGGGACAGGCCCTCGAGGCCGAAGAACCCGTCCTGCACCGAGGCCGAGATCGAGATGGCGAACAGCAGCAGGGGGAAGGCCAGGAACGTGTCCATGAGCCTGCTGATCACGCTGTCGATCCAGCCGCCGTAGTACCCGGCGATGACACCGAGCACGGTGCCGATGCACACGGACAGCAGCGTGGCGCCGCCCGCGACCAGGAGGGAGACCCAGGAACCGTCGATGATGCGGGCGAGCATGTCCCGCCCGTACTGGGGGTCCACGCCGAGCGGGTGGTCCCAACTCATTCCGCCCCAGCCGCCCTTGGGGGCGAGCAGCGCGGGGTCGATCAGGTCCTGGTTGAACTTGTTGGGATCGAGGTCGAAGATCCACTGGATCGGCTTGGAGAACACCGCCATCAGCACGAGCAGGATGACGATGACGCCTCCCGCCATCGCCACCTTGTCCCGCTTGAAGCGCATCCAGGCGATCTGGGTGAGCGAGCGCCCTTCGATCTGGCTCTTCTTGACCCCGGAGAGCACGGCCTCGGGCTGTGCTCCGGCTTCCGCCCCGGTGGTCTCGATCGGTGCGGTCACGGTGCGATTGACCCCTCTCGGGCCGGCGATCGCCGAGCCCCTGGCTGCCGCTGTAGCGGTTTTGTTTGTCTCGTACACGAGACCGACCCGGCCCGTGTCTTGCGGGGAGTCTTCAACGCTTTGGCGATCTGTTGCCAGACTTGGCGATGAAAGGATGCGTAAACGTGATGCTGTCTGCGGGGTTCCGTTATCCGGACAGCGGGTAACGGGGGTCGGACAGGCCGGGATAGGGGCATTTTAGGACATACGCGCGCACTTCACCCCTATCTACGCGCGGAGAGCAGAGTGATCGTCGCGTTTCGCCGGGCGGTGCGGAAGGGGTTCCGAGGACGACTTCGAGCCGGTCAGTACCGGCCCTGAGCCGGAGGATATCCGTAGCCCGACGCCGGGGCCTGGACGGGGGCCGTGGCGTGCGCCTCGCGGTCGTAGAAGGGGCGGGCCTTCGCACGCAGCCACATCGCGACCGGGTCGTGCTCGTCGGACATGGCGACGGTCGACACGGGCAGTCCGTCGGGTACCGCGCCGAGGGACTGCTGCATCATCGCGCGCACGGAGTCCACGGCCGGCGGCGAGGTGTCGTACACATCCAGTCCGATGGCGAGGTACGGCGCCCCGAGCGCGGGCTGCACCCAGGCGCGGCGCAGCGAGCGGACGGCCGGGGTGCGGTGGGCGTTCTGCGCGAGCAGGGCGTAGAACTGCGGGATCTCGATGGCGGGTTCGGACAGGCGCAGGGGGCCGGCGGGCTGGCGGTCCAGGCCCGTGGCGATCCGGCGCAGGTCGAGCCAGGGAATGCCGACGCCCCCGCCGGGGGCGTGCGGGTTGAGCCAGAGACCGTAGTGGTCGGGGTAGAGGGCGCGGGCGACGTCGATCCCGTCGACCACCTCGTACGAGCGGTTCCAGCCGCTGGCGGAGAGCTCCTGGGCGGAGGTCACGCAGGGGGCGTAGCCGTGGCCGTCGACGTCCATGTTCCCGTACTGGGCGTCCGGGGAGCCGGCCTGCCCGTGCCACAGGAGCATCCAGATCTGGCCGCTGTGCGGGGTCGCGAGCGCGCGCAGGAGTGCCTCATAGGCGTCGTAGCGCCCGGGCGTGACCTGGCGCAGCATGTGCTCGACCTGTCCGGCCGCGGCCGTGCCGCTCGCGCTCACCTTTACCGCCCCTTCGTACAACGCCTCGACGGTGCCCTAGCTTAAGCCCGCACGCCGACTCGGGACTTGCCCTCGTGCGGCGAGTGCGGCCCGGCCGTGGCGTGTCGCGCCCACGCGGCGGAGCCGCAGGGTGTCACAGCCCGCGCCCCTGGGTCCCTCGCCCTACCGCTGGTAGAAGGGCCGGACCCGCTCCCTCATCCAGTTGCCCACCGGGTCCTCCGTCACGTCCAGCAGCACCAGGTTGACCGGCCAGGGGGCCGGGACGGCGGTGACGGCCCGGGTGAGGGCCTCCAGCGGGAGTGCGCGCACGTCGCCTTCCCACTGGGAGAGTTCGACGCCCACGAACATCACGGGCTCGGCGGTCTCGATGGCGGCGAGACAACGGCGGGCCGTGACGACGACGCCGGTGGCCTCGAACTCGGCGGACGCAGCGGCCAGGAAATCCACCGGGTCGTCCTGCCAGTCGGGCTCGAAGAGACGGACCCGGCCGCCGCTCGCGGGGCCGTCCAGCGGGGTCCGGCCGGCCCGGCACAGCTCCGCCACGGCGGGCGGCGGGAGCGGGATGCCCACCACACCGCCCGGGTTGATGACCATCCCCGCGTGCGGGGGCAGGCCGCGGGCGAACTCCACGGCGGGGGCGATGGTGTACGACATGTGGGAGCCGACGACCTGGCGGAACTGCTCCTCGGAGCTGAACACCGGCACGAACGCCTGGCCGTCGATCTCGATGCCGGGCAGGTCGAGGGGGCCGCTGTGCGGACCGCCGCCGCTGGCCAGCGGGATCCACACGAAGCTCCGGCCGAGCACCTCGACGATCCGCCCGCCGGCCGCCGGACCGGCGCCGAGGGAGGCCGAGAGCACCTCCTCCAGTTCGTTGCCGGGCCAACCGCCGTGCGGGTGGGTCTGCGTCTGCGCCGGAAAGTCCGCGGAGAATTCCGCCGGGAAGTCCATCTGCCTACCGCCTGCCTGGAACCACTGCTGTGGCTCAAAAGGCTAACGGCTCGGGGGCGCGGGGTGGTCGGGCCGTGGAGCGTGGGGTGGGCCCGGGGCGGGGCCGCCGGCGCACGTACACCCCGTCGCCCCCGGTCCCCCGCGCCCCGTCTCCCGGCCCGTCAGCCGGTGAAGCCGATTCTGCGGAGGGTGTCGGCCGCGTCCCGGTCGGCGAGGACGGCCGAGCCGCAGCCGGCGGGGAGGTCGCCGCGCTCCACCGCGCGCAGCAGGCGGGTGCTCGCCGCGCGGTGGCGCAGGAACGCGTAGCGCGAGACGCCGCGGCCCCGGTCGCGCTGGCCGGCCAGCGCCTGCTCGGCGGTGACGTCGAGCAGCAGCAGGTGGAGCATGCCGCCCCGGCGTCGGGCCTCACGGGCCAGCCAGCGGCGGACCCAGGCCTGGGTGCCGCAGTCGTGCACGACGAGGCCCTCGCCCGTGCGCAGGGCGCGGCGCAGCCCGGCGTAGTGGGCGAGGCGGACGAGCGGGCGGTAGAGCGCGTACGGCAGGGCGCGCGGCATGCGGCGCTCCCAGCGGTCGCGGGTGTCCTGGGAGTCGATCCGCCGGTCCGGCACGGTGCGCCGCATCAGCGTGGACTTGCCGCTGCCGGGCAGGCCCGTGACCACGACGAGGTCGCGGGGGCCGAACAGCAGCGCGCGTGGGCCGCGTCCGGCGCGGTCGCGCAGATCGCGGACGACCGGCGCCGGCACCGGGGCGCGGACCGCCCGGACCGGAGCGGCGGCCGGCTGCTCGGGCAGCGCGATGCCCGTCGTCGCGTACGCGGTGGTCCTGTTCACCGTGATCGTCCTCCCCTGGGGCCAGGTACGGAGTCCCATCCCCGCCGAGTGTAAAGAGAAGGTAATGCCGCAGGCCTCTCATTTGCGTCCGCGTCCTGCAACAGGGCTGCTACAGGTCGCGGAGTCCGGCGGGCGGGACTCGTGCACTCCCTGTGAAAGGTCCCCCTGCCGCACCGGAAGGATGCGTGCAATGATGTGCGCGCCAACTGCATACCGGCCGTTTGAATCCGCGCGGGAGAGTCCCCAGCACCGCAAGAGCTGGGGCGCCGAAGGAGCAAGTCCCTCCCTTGAATCTCTCAGGCCCCGTTACCGCGCGGGCGAGGCACATCTGAAAAGCGGGCCTTCCCCTGTCTCGGCAGGGCGTGGCCCCACCCAAGGTGCAAGCCATGGACCGGCGCGGTCATGGCGAACCTCTCAGGTTCCGATGACAGATGGGGAGGAACGACCTCGCCCGTCATTGCCCTTGGAGACGACCGACTGTGAGCAGTACAGGAGAACTCCGTCACACCGCGCTCGATGCCCTGCATCGTTCGCTCGGCGCGACGATGACCGACTTCGCCGGCTGGGACATGCCCCTGCGCTACGGCTCCGAGCGCGACGAGCACACCGCCGTGCGCACGAAGGCCGGGCTGTTCGACCTCTCCCACATGGGTGAGATCACCGTCACCGGACCGCAGGCCGCCGCCCTGCTCGACTTCGCCCTGGTGGGCAACATCGGTGGTGTGAAGCCGGGCCGCGCCCGCTACACCATGATCTGCCGGGCCGACGGCGGCATCCTGGACGACCTGATCGTCTACCGGCTGGGCGAGACCGAGTACATGGTCGTCGCCAACGCCTCCAACGCCCAGGTCGTCCTGGACGCGCTGACCGAGCGCGCCGCCGGTTTCGACGCCGAGGTGCGCGACGACCGCGACGCCTACGCGCTGATCGCCGTGCAGGGCCCTGAGTCCCCCGGCATCCTGAAGTCGCTCACGGACGCCGACCTGGACGGCCTGAAGTACTACGCCGGTCTGCCCGGCACGGTCGCGGGCGTCCCGGCCCTGATCGCCCGCACCGGCTACACCGGCGAGGACGGCTTCGAGCTGTTCGTGAAGCCGGAGCACGCGGTCGAGCTGTGGCAGGCCCTGACCAAGGCCGGCGAGGGCGTCGGCCTGGTCCCGTGCGGGCTGTCCTGCCGTGACACGCTGCGCCTGGAAGCGGGCATGCCGCTGTACGGGCACGAGCTGTCGACCTCCCTGACCCCCTTCGACGCCGGGCTCGGCCGGGTGGTGAAGTTCGAGAAGGAGGGCGACTTCGTGGGGCGCGAGGCCCTGCGCGAGGCGGCCGCCCGGGCCGAGCAGAACCCCCCGCGGGTCCTGGTCGGCCTCGTCGCCGAGGGCCGGCGGGTCCCGCGCGCCGGGTACGCGGTCGTCGCCGGCGGCCAGGTGATCGGCGAGGTCACCTCCGGTGCCCCCTCCCCCACCCTCGGCAAGCCGATCGCGATGGCGTACGTCGATCCCGCGCATGCCGCGCCCGGCACGAGCGGCGTGGGCGTGGACATCCGGGGCAGTCACGAGCCGTACGAGGTCGTGGCGCTGCCGTTCTACAAGCGCCAGAAGTAGACACTGGCCGGAGGGCCGCGGCAGCGACCCCCTGCCCGTCGTCCCAGCTCACCAGTAGTCCCCCCTTTCACAGCACTCCCGCGCGTACAGGAGAATCCAGGCCATGAGCAACCCCGAAAAGCTGCGCTACAGCAAGGAGCACGAGTGGCTGTCGGCCGCCGAGGACGGCGTCTCGACGGTCGGCATCACGGAGCACGCGGCCAACGCGCTCGGCGATGTCGTGTTCGTCCAGCTTCCCGAGGTCGGTGACTCCGTGTCCGCCGGCGAGACCTGCGGCGAGCTGGAGTCGACCAAGTCGGTGTCCGACCTGTACTCCCCCGTGTCCGGGGAGGTCACCGAGGTCAACGAGGACGTCGTGAACGACCCGTCGCTGGTGAACTCGGCCCCCTTCGAGGGCGGCTGGCTGTTCAAGGTGCGCGTCACGGACGAGCCGGGCGACCTGCTCTCCGCCGACGAGTACACCGCGTTCTCCGCCGGCTGAGGAGTCGTAGCCCCATGTCCGTCCTGAACACACCCCTGCACGAGCTCGACCCGGCCGTCGCCGCGGCGGTCGACGCCGAGTTGCACCGCCAGCAGTCCACGCTCGAGATGATCGCCTCGGAGAACTTCGCGCCGGTCGCGGTCATGGAGGCGCAGGGCTCGGTCCTCACCAACAAGTACGCCGAGGGCTACCCGGGCCGCCGCTACTACGGCGGCTGCGAGCACGTCGACGTGGTCGAGCAGATCGCGATCGACCGCATCAAGGAGCTGTTCGGCGCCGAGCACGCCAACGTGCAGCCGCACTCCGGCGCCCAGGCCAACGCGGCCGCGATGTTCGCGCTGCTCAAGCCGGGCGACACCATCATGGGTCTGAACCTCGCCCACGGCGGGCACCTGACCCACGGCATGAAGATCAACTTCTCCGGCAAGCTCTACGACGTCGTCGCCTACCACGTGGGCGAGGACGGCCGGGTCGACATGGCCGAGGTCGAGCGCCTCGCCAAGGAGTCCAAGCCGAAGCTGATCGTCGCCGGCTGGTCGGCGTACCCGCGCCAGCTGGACTTCGCCGCGTTCCGCCGGATCGCGGACGAGGTCGGCGCGTACCTCATGGTCGACATGGCCCACTTCGCCGGGCTGGTCGCGGCCGGGCTGCACCCCAACCCGGTGCCGCACGCCCACGTGGTCACCACCACGACCCACAAGACCCTCGGCGGCCCGCGCGGCGGTGTGATCCTCTCCACGGCCGAACTGGCCAAGAAGATCAACTCCGCCGTCTTCCCCGGTCAGCAGGGTGGGCCGCTGGAGCATGTGATCGCCGCCAAGGCCGTCGCCTTCAAGGTCGCCGCCTCGGAGGACTTCAAGGAGCGCCAGCGCCGTACGCTGGAGGGTGCCCGCATCCTGGCCGAGCGTCTGGTGAAGGACGACGTCCGGGCCGTGGGCGTGGACGTCCTGTCCGGCGGCACGGACGTGCACCTGGTCCTGGTCGACCTGCGCCACTCGGAGCTGGACGGCCAGCAGGCCGAGGACCGCCTCCACGAGGTGGGCATCACCGTCAACCGGAACGCGATCCCGAACGACCCGCGTCCGCCGATGGTGACGTCCGGTCTGCGGATCGGCACGCCGGCCCTGGCCACCCGCGGGTTCCGGACCGAGGACTTCGCGGAGGTCGCGGACGTCATCGCCGAGGCGCTGAAGCCGTCCTACGACGCGGACGCCCTCAAGGCCCGGGTGAAGGCCCTGGCCGACAAGCACCCGCTGTACCCGGGTCTGAACAAGTAACAAGCGGCACGCAACGGCCGCGAAGAAACCTTTCGGGCGCCGCGCCGGCCACAAGCGGGCGCGGCACCCGCCCCTCTGCACCACCCCCGTAGTCAGGAGTTCCACCCGTGGCCATCTCGGTCTTCGACCTGTTCTCGATCGGCATCGGCCCGTCCAGCTCCCACACCGTCGGCCCGATGCGGGCGGCCCGGATGTTCGCCCGGCGGCTGCGCAACGAGGAGTTGCTGGAGCCGACCGTGAAGGTCCGCGCGGAACTGTACGGCTCGCTCGGCGCGACCGGGCACGGCCACGGCACCCCCAAGGCGGTGCTGCTCGGCCTGGAGGGCGACTCACCGCGCACGGTGGACGTGTCGAACGCCGACCAGCGGGTGGAGGCGATCAGGACCGGCGGCCGGCTGAACCTGCTCGGCGACCACGAGATCGCGTTCTCCTTCGACGACGACATGGTCCTGCACCGCCGCAAAACCCTGCCGTACCACGCGAACGGCATGACGCTGTGGGCCTACGACGCCTCGGGCGCGGAACTGCTGACCAAGACGTACTACTCGGTCGGCGGCGGCTTCGTCGTCGACGAGGACGCGGTCGGCGCCGACCGCATCAAGCTCGACGACACCGTGCTCAAGTACCCCTTCCGCACCGGCGACGAGCTGCTGCGCCTGACCGAGGAGACCGGCCTGTCGATCTCCGCGCTCATGCTGGAGAACGAGCGGGCCTGGCGCACCGAGGAGGAGATCCGCGAGGGCCTGCTGGAGATCTGGCAGGTGATGCGGGACTGCGTGGCGCGCGGACTGTCCCAGGAAGGCATCCTGCCCGGCGGTCTCAAGGTGCGCCGACGGGCCGCGAACACCGCGCGCAAGCTGCGCTCCGAGGGCGACCCGCTGGCCCTGTCCATGGAGTGGATCACCCTCTACGCCATGGCGGTCAACGAGGAGAACGCCGCGGGCGGCCGGGTCGTCACCGCCCCCACCAACGGCGCCGCCGGCATCATCCCGGCGGTCCTGCACTACTACATGAATTTCGTGCCGGGCGCCGACGAGGAGGGCGTGGTCCGCTTCCTGCTCGCCGCGGGCGCGATCGGCATGCTCTTCAAGGAGAACGCCTCCATCTCCGGCGCCGAGGTCGGCTGCCAGGGTGAGGTCGGCTCCGCCTGCTCCATGGCCGCGGGCGCCCTCGCCGAAGTCCTCGGCGGCTCGCCCGAGCAGGTCGAGAACGCCGCCGAGATCGGCATGGAGCACAACCTCGGCCTCACCTGCGACCCGGTCGGCGGCCTGGTCCAGATCCCCTGCATCGAACGCAACGGCATGGCCGCGGTCAAGGCCGTCACCGCCGCCCGCATGGCGATGCGCGGCGACGGCTCCCACAAGGTGTCCCTGGACAAGGTCATCAAGACGATGAAGGACACGGGCGCGGACATGTCGGTGAAGTACAAGGAGACGGCCCGGGGCGGCCTGGCGGTGAACATCATCGAGTGCTGAGCCGGGGGCGCGGGCGCGGCCGGAGCCCCACGGCTCGGCGAACCTGACGTTTCCCCGTCAGGTCACAGCGGCCCGTGCCATGGTGGTGGGGCATCAACTCCCCTCCCCCACAGCACTTCAGGGAGCCCCCATGCTGCGCGGCATCGATGTGAGCGCGTATCAGTCCTCCTCCTACGGCACCGACGGCCTCTCCTTCGTCTTCGTCAAGGCGACGGAGGGGCGTTCCTACGTCAATCCCAAACTCGCCGCCCAGACCGAGCGGGCCCGGGACGCCGGGCTGGTCGTCGGCTTCTACCACTTCCTGTGGCCCGGCAACCTCACCGCCCAGGCCGAGTACTTCGTGAGCAAGGCCCCGGACCGGGCGGGCGACATCCTCGCCGTCGACTGGGAGACGACCGGAGACGGCACGCACGCGAGCAACGCCGAGAAGGACCGGTTCATCCGGAAGGTGCAGGAACTGCGGCCGGACAACCGGGTGGTGCTCTACTGCAACCGGCACTTCTGGCTGAACATGGACACGACGTCCTTCGCGGGCGACGGCCTGTGGATCGCCGACTACGTCTCGGCGGGCAAACCCCGCATCAAGGCCAAGTGGCGCTTCCACCAGTACACCGACGACCCCCTGGACAAGAACGTGGCCGACTTCGGGAGCAGGGCCGCCCTGCGCGAGTGGGCCGGGGGCGCCTGACCCAGGGCCTGTCGTTTGGCTCACGCCGCAGACGCGGGGTCTGGCACGCGCATCTGCCGCGTTGTCGTCGGTTGCCGACGCTCCGCGTCGACGCCCTCCTCCGCCTTGCAGCTGCACGCACCAGACCCCGCTCACCGGCGCTGAACAGCACGGTCCCTTTCCTGCGACCTGATCCAGACGACAGGCCCTAGCCGCGGAAGTCCGGCGTGCGCTCCGGGGACGCCTCCGCCAGGGCCTTCGTGACCGCCTCGACGCCGCCGCGCAGGCCGTAGACCGGGGTGCCGGGCTGCTGGCGCCAGGAGTCGTCGAGGCCGCCCGCGTCGACGGTGTCGAAGCCGAGCGCGTCGATCAGGTCCCGTACCTTGCGCTTGGCCGCCTCGTCGTCGCCGGCCACCGGGAGGGCCATGCGGCCGGGGTCGCCGGCGGGGAGCGGTCGGTCCAGGATGTCCTGGGCGTAGGTGCCGTTGAAGGCCTTGACGACCGGGTGGCCGATCTGGCGTTCCGTCCAGCGGCTCTCGGTGAGGCCGTCGTCCTCGATCGCGGCGATCCTGCCGTCGCGCTGCCGGGGGTAGTAGTTGCCGGTGTCGATGACCGCGAGGCCGTCCGCCGCACCGTCGAACAGACCGGCGGGAAGGTCCGGGACCGCCTTCAGCGGGACGGTGACGACGACGACCTCGGCGCCGCGGGCCGCCTCCCCCACCGTCACGGGCGTCGCGCCGGTCTCCTCCGCCAGGGCCGTGAGCGTCTCGGGCCCCCGGGAGTTGGCGACGGAGACGTCGTGCCCGAGGGCGGTGAGCCGCCGGGTCAGGTTGCCTCCGATGTTGCCGGCTCCGATGATGCCGATCTTCATGTCCTCGCCTTGCCCTTCCGGAGATGAACAGCGCCTCGTGCGGCCTTCGTGACCGGGGTCAACCTCCGGGGCGGGCGGGCTATTCCGAGTCCGGGAAGGGGCCTCCCGAGGGAGCCGCCGGCGGGCATGACGGTGGGGCCCGGTCCGTGATCGCGGACCGGGCCCCACCGCCCGGCGAGCCGGCGCCTACTTGTTCAGGTAGGCCCAGAACTCGTCGAAGCTCAGCCGCTTGTCGCCGTCGAGGTCGCGGGTCTTGATGACGACCTCGGCGACCGACTCGGTGACGTTCCAGTCGCCCGACCGGGCGAGGGCGGCCTTGAACTCGGCAGCGGTGATGAAGCCGTCACCGTCCGTATCGATCCGCTCGAACTGCTTGCGTGCTTCCTCGATGTCCGCCACCGATCCGCCCCTCATCTCGTGCTGTACGTCGTACTGACGCAGGTTTGACGCAGGTCAGATTAACCGGCCGTGCGCGCCTCCAGCGCGGCGACCACCCAGGTGAACTCCTCGCGGTACGCCGCCTCGGGCCCGGCGCCCTTCACGACGGCGAGCAACTCGCGGTAGCGGGCGACCTGCTGGGTGGCGTGTGACCGCAGCCGGGCGAGCACGGTGGCGGGGTCGGCGTCTCCCAGCAGCTCGCGCAGCACCGCGGCCGCCTCCGGCGAATCGGGCGCGATCCCGCGTGCGCGGGCCCGGGCTCCCAGGTGCACGAGCCGCCGGGAGAACCACAGGGACGCCCCGGCGGGCGCGTCATGACCGCGGTCTGCCGCGTTGAACTCGGCCACCTTGCGCATCGCGGCCCGGAAGTCCGGGTCCTGGAGCATCTCGGCCAGCTCCAGCCAGGCGTCGACCTGCTCGGGGGTGGGCTCCTCGGGCAGGTCGGCGGCCGTGCCGCGCATGCGTTCGCGGATCACCGGGTCCGCGGTGTCCAGCCCGTGGAACACCTCGTCCACGAAGTCCTCCACGATCCGCCGCCGCTCGGCCGCCGACAGGCGTGCCAGTCGGTTCACGAGGGTCATCTCCTCCGTGCCGGAACCACGTTGGGCGACGGTCGACAGCACCGCGCGGGTCACCTTCAGGGCCTGGATCTGCGCGTCCAGGGCGATCACGTGCGCGGCCGCGACCTGGGCGACCGTCGTCTCACCGGCCAGGATCCGGCGGACGTCCGCGAGGCCCAGGCCGAGCTCGCGCAGGGTGCGGATCAGCTCCAGCCGCGCCACGGACGCCGCGTCGTACAGCCGGTAGCCGCCCGCGGACCGGGCCACCGGGGGCAGGGCGCCCTCGTCGGACCAGTAGCGGATGGTGCGCACGGTCAGGCCGGTGGTCCGGGCCAGTTCGCCGATGGTGAGCAGTCCGGTGCCGTCCTCGATCATGTCTGCGAGTCTGGACCCTCCAGCGGGTGGAGACTCAAGGAGCAGTCGTGACGGACACTCTCGGGGACATACTCGACGCGGCGGCGCGGGGCGTCTTCCCGCCGGCGGACGGCGGTACGACGATCGTGCCCCAGCCCTCTGCCCGGGACGCGGGGGTCCTCGCCTTCACGGCCCACTCGGTCGTCTTCACCGACGAGGACCCCGACTGGGTGCGCGGCGCCCTGGCCCGCGCCGACTGCGACGCCCTCGCGGCCACGATGAACGCCCGCTTCCTGACAGCCCTCATGGACCGTACGGGGCGTGCGTCCGACACGGTCGACGTGCTGCTGACCGGTGCCGCGCTGCCCGGGGAGCCGCCGGTCGCGCTGACGGAGGTCGACGACCCCGGCCATCCGCGCGTGGTGTCCGCCCGCAGGCGGCGTGACGGTGTGCGGGTGTGGACGGCGGACGGCGGGGTGCTCGTGCTGGGCCGTGGGGTGGCCGGGCGGTGGGAGGTCGCGGTCGAGGTGGACGAGGGGGCACGGCACCGCGGGGTCGGGCGGCGGCTGGTGACGGCGGCGCGGCAGCTGGCCGGGGGCGCGCCGGTGTGGGCGCAGGTGTCGGCGGGGAACGCCCGCAGCCTGCGGGCGTTCCAGGCGGCCGGCTACCGGCCCGTGGGCTCGGAGGTGCTGCTCCTCCGCGCCGGGGATCGTGGTGCGGGCCGCTCTCGCGCTCGCTCATGATCCCCGTGCGGCTGCGGGGCCCTCACCCGGTCAGGGCGGGTCGACTCCCCCCGGGGTGGACGGCGGAGGGGCGTCACCGGAAGACGCCGGTGTGGCCGAGGGAGTAGCGGCCGGGCTGCGGGTAGACCGCGAGGCCGTGCGGGCCACTGCCGACCGGGATGCGGGCGAGCTGGGTGCCGGTGCGGGTGTCGATGGCGTACACCTCGGCGTCGTAGCGGCCCGACAGCCACAGCACCTTGCCGTCGGCGGAGACGCCGCCCATGTCGGGGCTGCCGCCGTCGGGCAGCCGCCACTTCTTCGTCAGCTTGCCCTGGGTGAAGTCGAAGACGGAGATCGTGCCCTCGCCGCGGTTGGTCACGTACATCTCGCGCGAGTCCCGGCTGACGTACAGGCCGTGGCAGCCCTTGCCGGTGGGCATCAGGGTGGGCTCGGTGAACTTGTCGCCGTCCAGGACCCACATGCCGTGGGCCATCATGTCGGCGATGTAGAACCGCTTGCCGTCGGGCGAGACCTTCACGTCCTGCGGCATGGCGCCCTGGAACGGCAGGCGCTGCTGCCCGACGACCTTCATATTCTCGGTGTCCACCTTGAGCAGTTCGCCGCTGAACTCGCAGGAGACGATGAAGTAGCGGCCGTCGAGGGAGAAGTCGGCGTGGTTGACGCCGTAGCAGGAGACCGGCACGGTCTTCTCGACCTTCATGGTGTGCGGGTCGCGGAAGACCAGCTCGCGGTCGAGGGAGGCCATGACGACGGCGTACCTGCCGTTGGGTGTGAAGTACAGGTTGTACGGGTCGTGGACCTCGACGGCCTTGCCCGCCTTGCCGGTCTTCGGGTCGATCGGGGTGAGGGTGTGGCCGCGGTTGTTGTTGACCCACAGGGTCTTCAGGTCCCAGGAGGGCACGACGTGCTGGGGCTGCCGGCCCACGCGGATCGTCTCGACGATCTCGTAGGTCTTCGGGTCGATCACGGAGACCGTGTCGGACTCGGTGTTGGGGACGTAGACCCGGGACGGGAAGCCCTTGACCACCGGGGACAGCTTGTTCGGGCGGTCGGCGGCGTACACGTCCTCGGGGTCCAGGACGGGCGGCATGCCGGGCAGGCCCTTCACGGGCTTCTTCTCGGGCGGGGCGGGCACGGCGGCCTTGGTGGCGCGCGCCTGCGAGGTCCGTTCCCCGCTCCCGGTGCCACAGGCGGCGAGGACGGCGAGGGCGGCACCCGCGGCCAGGGCGCTCTTGACGAGATGGCGGTGCATTGCACCATTTAATGGGCGCGCGGAAGGGAAACCCGTGATTCGCCCGTCCGGCGACCGGGTGAGGCATCGCGCGCCCTCAGCGGTCGGCGACCCGCATCTCGAACCACGTGGTCTTGCCCCGGGGCAGCAGATCGACCCCCCAGCGGTCGGCGAGCTTGTCCACGAGGAACAGGCCCCGGCCGCTGATGTCCATCTCCTGGACCGGCATCAGGCAGGGCAGCCCCCGGGAGGGGTCGCGGACCTCGACGCGGATCCAGCCGCGGCGCCGGTGCAGACGCAGTCCGAAGACACGGGCACCGGTGTGGCGTACGGCGTTGCCGACCAGTTCGGAGACGAGCAGGACCGCGTCCTCCGTGGTCTTGGGGGTGAGCCCCCAGTGACGCAGGATCACGACCTGGGTGAGCCGTCTCGCGGTGGCCGCGGACTCGGGGCGGGACGGCAGTGGAACCTCTGCCTCCGTCGGGTTGCCGTACAACTCGAGCGCCTTCAGAGCGTGTTCGTCCTCGACGGTCGGCGACCAGCGCGCCGCGGCCGCATGTGCGTGTCCCCGCGGCTGTCCCATACCCTCCAGCCCCGCCATGCCCCCATCATGGCCGCCCGGAGCGCCCGACGGGGCCGTTCCCGGGGAATACGCCCCGGGGAACGGGCGGTGAACCGACGGTCGTCCGTCATATGCCAACGGCACTTCGAAGACCTTCACACCCCGTCTGACCTGCCGGAACTGCTCGTTCCGGAGCACGGGGCGAGCTCCATCGACCAGACACGCTTAAGGTTGGCTTAAGGGTGACATAAACCGCCCCATCGAGGGACCCCGGGTCAGACACGGTGTCAATTGCAAGCCCCTGGAGGCATGTTCAGAGGAACTTCGCCTTGCCCGGCCCCTCCTCCACGAAGCTGCGCATTCCGCGCTCGCGGTCCTCGGTGGCGAACAGTCCGGCGAACCAGTTGCGTTCGATCGCCAGGCCCGTGTCGATGTCCGTCTCCAGACCCGTGTCGATCGACTCCTTGGCGGCGCGCAGCGCGAGCGCCGGGCCCTGCGCCAGCTTCGCGGCCCAGGCGTGCGCCTGCGCGTACACCTCGTCGGCGGGCACGACCCGGTCCACCAGGCCGATCTCGCGCGCCTCGTCGGCCTTCACCATGCGGCCCGTGAAGATGAGGTCCTTGGCCTTGGACGGGCCGACCAGGCGGGCCAGGCGCTGGGTGCCGCCGGCGCCGGGGATCAGGCCGAGCAGGATCTCCGGCTGGCCGAGCTTGGCGTTCTCGCCGGCGATCCGGAAGTCCGCGCACAGGGCGAGTTCGCAGCCGCCGCCCAGCGCGTAGCCCGTCACGGCCGCGACGACCGGCTTGGGGATCCGGGCCACCGCCGTGAACGAGTCCTGCAGGGCGCGGGCGCGCAGGACCATCGCGGTGTGGTCCATCGCCTGCATCTCCTTGATGTCCGCGCCGGCCGCGAACACCTTCTCGCCGCCGTAGACCACCACGGCCCGCACGTCCTCGCGGCGCGTGGCCTCCTCCGCGAGTTCCTTCAGCCGGTCCTGCGTGGCGATGTCCAGCGCGTTCATGGGCGGGCGGTCGAGACGAATCGTGCCGACGCCTTCAGCGACTTCGAGAGAGACGGTCATAGGCAGCAGGTTAACGGGGGCTAACGGGATTCGGGCCGGTGCGGTGGGTCACACCGGCCGGGGGTCCGGGGGTCGCCCCCGGGCAGACACAGCACGGGGGCTAACGGGATTCGGGCCGGTGCGGTGGGTCACACCGGCCGGGGGTCCGGGGGTCGCCCCCGGGCAGACACAGCACGGGGGCTGACGGGATGCGCACCGGTGCGGTGGGTCACACCGGCCGGGGGTCCGGGGATCGCCCCTGGGCAGACACAGCACGGGGGCTTACAGGATTCGGCCCCGGCTGCCGACGGGCAGGCACAGCGCGGGGACCGACGGCGAGGGCCCCGGTGCGGTCGGTCGCACCGGGGCCCGTCGGTCGGCGGGGAGCTACTTCTTCCACTTCTCCCACGACATGTTCCAGCCGTTGAGCCCGTTGTCCGGGTCGACGATCCGGTCCTCGGAGTTCTTGACGACCACCACGTCGCCGATCATCGAGTGGTTGAAGAACCACGCGGCCGGCACCTTCTTGTCCCAGCCGCCGCGCACGTCGCGCAGGCCGATGCAGCCGTGGCTGGCGTTGTAGTTGCCGAAGGCGCCGCTCGCCCAGTAGTTGCCGTGCAGGAAGGTGCCGGACGTGGTCAGGCGGACGGCGTGCGGGACGTCCTTGATGTCGTACTCGCCGCCGTAGCCGACGGTCTCGCCGTTCATGCGGGTCACCGTGAGCATCTCGCTGATGACCATCTGGCCGTTCCAGGTCTCCATGCCGGGCTGGCCGGTGGTGACCGGGATGGTCTTGATGACCTTGCCGTCGCGCATGACCTTCATCGTGAGCTTCTTGGCGTCGACGACGGAGACCTGGTTGCGGCCGATGGTGAACTCGACCTTCTTGTCCTGCTCGCCGTAGACGCCGGAGCGGCCCTCGACGCCGTCGAGGTTCAGGTCCACGGTCACCTTGGTGCCGGGCTCCCAGTACTTCTCGGGGCGGAAGTCGAGACGGTCGTTGCCGAACCAGTGGCCCTCGACGTCGACGGCCGGCTCCGTCTTGATGCGGATGGCCTTCTCGACGTCCTCCGGGTGGGTGATGCCCCGCGAGAAGCGGATGGAGAACGGCATCCCGACGCCGACCTTGGAGCCGTCCTCGGGAGTGAAGGTGCCGGTGAAGGTGTTCTCCGGGGTCAGCGTGGTGAAGCCGGCGTCCTCCGCGGCCGTGCGGCCTTCGGAGTCCTTGGCGACCGCGTGGACCGTGTACTTGGTGGCGCCGGCCAGATGGGTGGACGGCGTCCAGCTGGCGCCGTCCCCGGATATCTCGCCGTCGACCTTCTTGCCCTCGGCGTCCTTGACCTCGACCTCGGTCAGCTTCCCCTTCGTGGCGGTGACCTTCAGCGCACCGCTCGTGTCGACGGCCTTGGCCCCGTCCTTGGGGGTGATGCCGACGACCGCCTCGGACTGCTCGCTCTGCGCGGCGCCGGAGTCCTCGCCCTTGGTGTCGCCCCCGCCGGAACCGGAGCCGGTCCCCCCGCCGCCGCACGCCGTGACGGCGAGGAGCAGCACGCCGAGTATCAGCGCGAGCAGTCCGTTCCCGCGCCCAACCGACGCCCCCGATATCGGTCGCCCGTTCAAGTGGTTCTCCCCTCCCAGGGCCTGGTCAGGCCCACACCTCGCGCGTCCCCCGCGCGTCGGCGAATAGTAACCACAGGGGGGACGGCCCCGGCCGCCCGCGATTGTCACTGTTCGGTCCCAACGCGGCGCCGGGTCAACCCGCCCCCCTGTCCGGCTACTTCACCGCACTGCCCGCCTTCCATGCATTCCAGCCCATATTCCAGCCTCCGAGCCCGTTGTCGGGAGAGACCTTTTTGTCATTGCTGTTGACGACTTCGACGACGTCCCCGATGAGGCTGCGGTCGAAGAACCAGCCGGCCGGGGTGTCCGAACCGCCGCCCTTCACATCGCGCAGCCCGATGCAGCCGTGACTGACGTTGGTGCGGCCGAAGACGGTGTGGTGCGCCCAGTAGTTGCCGTGCAGGAAGGTGCCGGAGTCGGTCAGGCGCATGGCGTGCGGGACGTCCGGGATGTCGTACTCGCCCTTGCCGTCGCGCTTCTTGAAGCCGACCGTGGCGCCGTTCATCCGCGTGACGTCGAGCATCTCGGTGACCACCATCTTGCCGTTGTACGTGGTGTTCTTCGGCGTGCCCGCCGTGATGGGCACGGTGGCGAGGGGTTCGCCGTCGCGCCGGACCTCCATGGAGTGCGCGGCGGCGTCGACCACGGAGATCTGGCTGCGGCCGACGGTGAAGGAGAACGTCTTGTGCTGGAGGCCGTAGACCCCGGGGGCGCCCTCGATGTCGCGCAGGCGCAGGTCGACGGTGACCTGGGTGCCGGGTTTCCAGTAGTCCTCGGGGCGGAAGTCGAGGCGGGTTCTGCCGAACCAGTGCGGGCGGATCTCGACGGCGGGGCGGGCGGTGACCCGTACCGCGCGTTCGACGGCGGCGCGGTCGGCGATCTTCCGGTTGAACTCCAGGGAGACGATCATGCCGGTGCCGACGGTGGCACGGTTCTCCGGGGCGACGTAGCCGATGAAGCGTTCCTCGGGGACGTAGGTGGTGAAGGTGGTGTGCCGGGCCGAGCGGCGTCCGTCGCCGTCCACGGCCACCGCGTCGATCGTGTACTTGGCGGCCAGCGCGAGCCGCTGGTCGTCGGGTTCCCAGGTCAGGCGGTCGGCGGAGAGATGCCCGGGCACCGGGGTCTCCTGCGCGTCCTGCGACCGGACGACCCTCACCTTCTCCAGCCGGCCGTCGGGCACGCGCACCCGCAGCTTCTTCCCGGGGCGCACTCCCCTGCTGCCGTCCTCGGGCGCGACCTTGATGACGTCCTCGGGCGCCGGGGGCGCGCCGAACGCCCCGGTGATCCCGCCCGCGTCGTCCGAGGTACAGCCCGTGGCCCCGGCGAGGAGCCCTGCCCATGTCACTACGGCGGCCAGCGCGGCCCTCGCGCGCCGCGCGCGCCCTTGTACGTGCCTCACGGGGTGCCCAACGACCGGCCGTGTCCCCGGGAAACGACCATGCCCGCCCCCGGGGAAACGTGAGTGCGACCCACGCTCTGGGCAGAACAGTGGGGAGGACGACGCGCAGGGGAGCCGCGACCCGGCCGCAGCACGGGGCCGCACCCCTCTGTCCCCCGTCGTTCCACGAGCCGCGGGAGGCTGACAGGTGTCCAGCGCAGCCGAGCAGGAGGCGGTGGCCGGTCATCAGGCCACCGGGAACGGGCGCCAGGCCGCCGCCGTGAACGGCGCACGGCGGGCCGCGCCGCCGCCCACCGTGCCCGCGTGGCCGGGTGCGCCGACCCCGCTGGGCGCCCGGTTCCGGGTCGGCCCGGACGGGGTGGCGGGCACCAACTTCGCGTTGTGGGCGGGCGGGGCGGAGGGTGTCGAACTGTGCCTCTTCGACGAGGCGGGCAAGGAGTCGCGGGTGCGGCTCGGCGAACTGACCCACGAGATCTGGCACGGCTTCGTCCCGGGCGTGCTGCCGGGCCAGCGCTACGGCTACCGGGTGCACGGCCGCTGGGACCCGTGGACCGGCGCCCGCTGGAACCCGGCGAAGCTGCTCCTCGACCCGTACGCGCGGGCGGTCGACGGCGCCGAGGGGAATGATTACAGCAGCCTGCCGCCGGAGGTGTACGGGCACGTCCGCGACTGGCCCCAGCAGCACGTCGCCGACACCGTGCGCGACGACCGGGACTCGGCGCCGCACGTGCCGAAGGGCGTCGTCGTCCACGATGACGACGACTGGGCGGACGACCGCCGCCCGAAGACGCCGTGGGCCGACTCGGTGATCTACGAGCTGCACGTCAAGGGCTTCACGCAGCGGCACCCCGGCATCCCCGAGGAGCTGCGCGGCACCTACGCCGGCCTCGCGCACCCGGCGGCGATCGAGCACCTGGTCCAGCTGGGCGTGACGGCGGTGGAGCTGCTGCCGGTGCACCAGTTCGCGCACGAGGACCACCTGCTGCGCCGGGGCCTGAAGAACTATTGGGGCTACAACTCCATCGGCTACTTCGCCCCGCACGCGGCCTACGCGGCCTCCGGCACGACCGGCCAGCAGGTCGGCGAGTTCAAGCGCATGGTGCGCGCCCTGCACGCGGCCGGGATCGAGGTCATCCTCGACGTGGTCTACAACCACACCGCGGAGGCGGGCGAATTCGGCCCGACGCTCTCCCTGAAGGGCATCGACAACCGCGGCTACTACCGCCTCCAGGACGACGCCCGCCGCTACGCCGACTACACCGGCTGCGGCAACACCCTGCACGTGGTCCAGCCGCATGTGCTGCGCCTGATCACGGACTCGCTGCGCTACTGGGTCACCGAGATGGGCGTGGACGGCTTCCGCTTCGACCTGGCGGCGGCGCTGGCCCGTTCCATGCACGACGTCGACATGCTCTCCCCGTTCCTCGCCGTCATCGCCCAGGACCCGGTGCTGCGCCGCGTGAAGCTGATCGCCGAACCGTGGGACGTGGGGTCGGGCGGCTACCAGGTGGGGGCGTTCCCCCCGCTGTGGACGGAGTGGAACGACCGGTACCGCAACGCCGTACGGGATTTCTGGCGGCACGCGCTGCCGGACGTACGGGAGATGGGCTACCGCCTGTCGGGCTCCAGCGACCTGTACGCCTGGGGCGGGCGCAGGCCGTACGCGTCCGTCAACTTCATCACCGCCCACGACGGGTTCACCCTGCGCGACCTGGTGAGTTACGGGCGCAAGCACAACGAGGCCAACGGCGAGGGCAACCGGGACGGCACGGACGACAACCGGGCCTGGAACTGCGGCACCGAGGGCGAGACCGACGACGAGGGGATACGGGCGCTCAGGCGGCGGCAGCTCAGGAACCTGCTGACCACCCTGCTGCTGTCCACGGGCGTGCCGATGCTGGTCGCCGGCGACGAGCTGGGCCGCACCCAGTGCGGCAACAACAACGCGTACTGCCAGGACAACGAGATCGGCTGGCTGGACTGGGAGCTGCTGGAGGACCCCGGCTGGAAGGCCCTGTTCGCGCTGACGTCCCGGCTGATCGCGCTGCGCCACCGCCACCCGGTGCTCAGGCGCCGGGCGTTCTTCTCGGGCCGGGCCCAGACCGCGGACGGGCTGCGCGATCTGGCCTGGTTCACCTCCCGGGGCACGGAGATGACGGAGCAGGACTGGTACGCGCCCGCCGCCACCCTGGGCATGTACCTGTCCGGCCGGGACATTCCGGGCCGGGACGAGCGCGGGGAGCAGATCGTCGACGACAGTTTCCTGGCCGTGCTGCACGCGGGCGAGGGACCGGTCACCTTCACGCTGCCGGGACCGCCCTGGGCGGAGCGCTACGAGGTCGTCGTGGACACGAGCCTGGAGGAGCAGGCGGAGGCGCCGGGGGTGGAGTACCGCGCGGGCACGGAGATCACGATGCCGGCGCGGGCGGTACTGCTGCTGCGGGTGGCGGGGTGAGGCCGGCTAGCCGAGGATGCCCCGGTCGTATCCGACCGCCACCGCCGCCGCGCGGTCCTTGACGCCGAGCTTGGCGTAGAGGTGGGTCAGGTGCGTCTTCACGGTGGCCTCGCTGATGAACAGCTCACGGGCGATCTCGCGGTTGGACGTGCCCTTGGCGACCAGGGCGAGGACCTCGCGTTCGCGGGCGGAGAGCGACTCGTTGCCGGGGGCCCTGGGCGTGCGGACCGCGGAGACCAGGCGGGAGGCCACCGCGGGGGACAGCACCGTACGGCCTTCCGCGGCAGCTCGTACCGCGGTGAACAGCTCCTCGCGCGGGGCGTCCTTGAGGAGGTAGCCCGTCGCGCCCGCCTCGATCGCGGGGAGGGTGTCGGAGTCGGTGTCGTAGGTGGTGAGGACGAGGACCCGGGCGCGGGCGCCGGTACGGGTCAGTTCGCGGATGGCGTCCACTCCCCCGCCGCCCGGCATCCGCAGGTCCATCAGGATCACGTCCGGGCCGAGGCCCGCGGCGAGCGCAACCCCCTCGACGCCGTTCGACGCCTCCCCCAGGACACGGAAGCCCGGCGCGGACTCGAACATGCCGCGCAGACCGTCCCGGACGACGGGATGGTCGTCGACTATGAGCAGGGTGATGGGGGCGTCCCCCGTCGCGGCGTCCTCAGTCATGGCGGACCAACGGTACGCGAGCCGACACCGCCGTACCGTGACCCGGCTCGGACTCGACCGTGAGGGATCCGGCGATGCGTTCGGCGCGGGCGCACATGCCGGGCAGACCGAAACCGCCGGTGCCGGTGCGTTCCCGTACGGCGGTCCGGTCGAAGCCGCGGCCGTCGTCGCGGATGTCGAGGCTGACCTCGTCGCCCATGAAGGACAGGGTGACACCGACACGGGTGGCGTGCGCGTGCCGCGCAGTGTTGGACAGGGCCTCCTGGGCGATGCGCAGCAGGGTGGCCGCGACCTCGTCGTGGAGCTGCTCGACCGTGCCCGTGACGGTGAACCGCGCGTGCACGCCCGTGCGTTCGGCCCATTGCGCCGCGGTCTTCTCCAGGGCCTCGGGCAGGCCGTCGTGCGCGAGGGCGACCGGGGCGAGGTTGTGCACGGAGCGGCGGGCCTCGCCGAGGCTGTGCCGGGCCAGGTCCGTCGCCCGTGCCACGTGCTCGCGGGCCAGGCCGGGGTCCGGGGTGTTCGCCACGACCTGGAGCTGGGCGATGATGCCGGTCAGTCCCTGGGCGATGGTGTCGTGGATCTCCGCGGCCAGCCGACGGCGCTCGTCGGCGACGCCGGCCTCCCTCGCCTGCACCAGGAGCTGGGCGTGCAGGGCGGCGTTCTCGTCGAGGGCCTGCTGCAAGGCCGCGTTCGTGCGCTCCAGTTCGGCGATGGTGGCGGTCTGGATGCGGCTGCGCTCCTCCTCGCGCGCGGCCAGCTGACCGAACACGATCAGCAGTCCGATGTGGATGCCGAGCAGCCCGCCGAACACCGCCCAGTTCAGTGCGCCGTGCAGGGGCATGCCGCCGGCCTGGGATCCGGCGATCGTCACCGCGGTGCCCAGCAGGCCGAGTTTGAGGGCGCGGCCACGCAGCAGCCGGTCGGGGCCGACGAAACCGGCGGCGGCGTAGAAGGCGAAGAACGGGTTGCACCAGCTGAGCGCGAAGCCGAGCGCCCAGCGCGCGAAGTAGTAGCAGCCGCCCGGCACCGACGGCGCCAGGGGCCGGCCGCGGGACCACCACCCCCAGGCCAGTTGCAGGACCATCGCGGCGCCGACCAGGACGACGGCGGTGTACCGCTCCCTCGTGCTCATGTCGACCACGTCGACGGTGGCGAGGGCGAGCAACGAGCCGGCCGCGAGCATCCCGTACGGTCCCCAGCGGAAGTACGCCGCCCACCGCTGTTCGACACCCGCAAGGTCCGTCATGCCACCAGTCTCGGCCACCGCCCCGCACCCTCCCCCGGCTCCGGTCATTCCCAGCGGAACCAGCGGGCGGCCGACGCCGAGAGCACCAGCGTCCACGCCGCCGGCACACCGAGGTGCCCCCAGGACGGCCAGTCGCCCGCGGCGGCCTGGTCCAGGGCCCGCGCGGCGGCACCGAACGGTGTGCTCCGGACGACACGGGCCAGCACGTCCGGCATGGCCTGCACCGGCACCCACACCCCGGCGCAGAACATCATCGGGAAGAACACGGCGGTCCCGATCGCGGTGGCGATCTTCGTCGTACGGGCCCGGGCCGAGACGACCGCGCCCAGCGAGAGCGCGGCGAGTACGGCGAGGAGCAGCGCGAGCAGGTAGCCGACGGGCTGTCCGGGCAGCCGTACGCCGAAGGCGAGCCGTCCGACCGTGAGCGTGAGCAGCGCCGAGGCCAGCGCCGCCAGGCCGTTCACCAGCATCTGCGCGGCCAGCAGCGACGCGGGCCGGACCGGGGTGGCGGACAGCCGCCGCAGCACGCCGTTCTCGCGGTAGCCGGTGAGGGTCGGCGGCATCGCCTGCACGCCGGCCATGATCAGGGCGATCAGGACGCTCACGGGGACGTAGACGTCGACGGTCCGCAGCCCGCCGAGCCCGTCCTGCGCCTCGCGGAACGACGGCACGGAACCCAGGATGCCCAGGAGCAGGCTCGGGAACAGCAGGACCCAGAAGAGGCTGCCGGGCTCGCGGCGGAAGAGACGCGCCTCGGCCTTCAGCACAGCGGGGTTGATCAGGGCGGTGCTCATGCGGAGGCCTCCGTCAGGTCCAGGAACGCGTCGTCCAGCGTGGCGTCGGTGACACGGAGCTGGTGGGCGGTGATGTGGTGGCGGGCGAGCAGGGACAGCACGGCGTTGACCGTGTCGTCCGTGCCGGACAGCGTGATCCGGCCGTCCTTTCGGTCGATGGCGACCAGGGCGGGCAGCTCGTTCAGCTCACGGTCGTCCAGCGGCCCGGACGGGGTGAAGCCGATGACGGTGGCGCCCGCGGAGCGGCGGATCAGACCGGCCGGGGTGTCCAGGGCGGCCACCCGGCCCCGGTCGATCACCGCGATCCGGTCGCACAGCCGCTGCGCCTCCTCCATGAAGTGCGTGACGAGCAGCACGGTGACGCCCTGCGCCCGGACGTCCTCGATGAGCTGCCAGGTGTCCCGGCGGGCCCGCGGGTCGAGGCCGGTGGTGAGCTCGTCCAGGACCACGACCCTGGGGTCGCCGATCAGGGCGAGCGCGATGAACAGGCGCTGCTTCTGGCCGCCGGAGAGCTTCGCGAACCGGGTGGACAGCTTGTCCCGGAGCCCGAGCCGCTCGGCGAGTGGACGCCAGTCGGCGGGCCGCGGATAGAACGCGGCGTACAGCTCCAGCGCCTCACGGACCGTGAGTTTCGGCTGCAACTGGCTCTCCTGGAGCTGGGCGCCGAGTACCCGGGCGACCCGCTCGTGGTCGGTGACGGGGTCGAGGCCGGTCACGCGGACGCGGCCCGAGTCGGGTACGCGCAGCCCCTCGACACACTCGACGGTGGTGGTCTTCCCGGCGCCGTTCGGGCCGAGGATCCCGAAGATCTCGCCCTCCTCCACGGTGAAGGAGACGTCGTCCACGGCGGGACGGCCGGCGTAGCTCTTGCGCAGTGCGGTGACTTCTATGACGGGTGCGGTCGGCATACGACGAGGGTCCCGGCGAGGCGGGGTCCGCCACATCGGCCGTCGCGCTCGAACAGGCATCGACCGATCGGCTGATGCGGCCGTACGACCCGGCCGGTCCCGCCGTACGATCTGCCGAACCCCCAGGTCGTAGGACCGACGGCCGGTCCGGGTCCGGCGGAAACTCGGTGGGCAGTGCCAGTGGCGATCCGTAGGCTCGCTGCTGATGGCCACGACACCCGCCCCCGCCCAGGACCGTTCCGCCGTGCGTACGCTGCTGCGCCTGTGGCCGTATGTGCGGCCCGTGCGGGCGCGGCTGTCCGGCGCCGCGTTCGTCGCGATACTCGCCTCCTGCGTGGGCCTGGTGATCCCGCTCGTCCTGAAGTGGATGGTGGACGGGCCCATCGCCGACAGGGACCCGGCCGGGGTGTGGCTCGGCGCGCTGTACCTGCTGCTGCTCGGCTTCACCGAGGCCCTGCTGTTCGGGCTGCGGCGGTGGCTGGTGGCCCGTCCGCTCTCCCACGTCGAGGCATCGATGCGGGCGGGTCTGTACCGGCACCTCCAGCGGCTGCCGGTGTCCTTCCACGACCGGTGGGCCTCGGGGCAGTTGCTGTCCCGGGCGACGACGGACCTGATGCTGCTGCGCCAGTTCCTCGCCTTTCCGCTGACGTTCCTGCTGGTCAACGGGGTGACGATCCTCGTCGGCGTGATCATCATGCTGCTCCAGGACTGGACGCTGGGGCTGGTCATCCTCGGGCCGGCCCTGCCCGTCGTGGTCACCTGCGTGATCTTCGAGAAGCGCTACGCCGCGATGGCCCGGCGCGCCCAGGACCAGGTCGGCGACCTGACGACGGTCGTCGAGGAGAGCGTGCTCGGCATCCGCATCATCAAGGGCTTCGGCCGCCACCGCAGCCAGGCGCTGGCCTTCCGGGACCTGTCGGCGAGGCTGCGCGGCACGGAACTGCGCAAGGCGCGGCTGCTGGCCGCGATCTGGGGCGTCATCGTGACGCTGCCGGAGATGGCGATCGGGGCGGCGCTGGTGGTGGGGGTCGTCCAGGTGGCCGACGGCGCCCTGTCGGCGGGCACGCTGGTGGCGTTCCTGTCGACGGCGCTGGCGCTGCGGTGGCCCGTGGAGTCGATCGGGTTCCTGCTGGCGATGAGTCAGGAGGCGGCGACGGCGACGGAGCGGTACTTCGAGGTGATGGACGAGGACGTGGAGGGGGATACGGAGGGAGCGGCGGAGGGGGACCCGGAGGGGACCACCGCCATCGCCACCACCGCGGCCCCCGCCACCGCCTCCGGCACAGGCAACGTCTCCGGCACAGGCACAGGCACAGGCACAGGCACAGGCACAGGCAACGTCTCCGGCACCGGTACCGGCACCGGCACCGGCACCGGCACGGTGGACGTCCGGGACAAGGGACTCCGCTTCCACGGGGTGCGCTTCCGCTACCCGGACGCCCCGCCCGGCACCCCGCCCGTCCTCCAGCACATCGACCTGCACATCCGCCCGGGCGAGTCCATGGCCCTGGTCGGCGCCACCGGCAGCGGCAAGACCACCCTGACCGCGCTCATCCCCCGCCTGTACGAGCTGACCTCGGGTCGCATCACCCTCGACGGCGTCGACGTCACCGACCTCTCCAGAGAAGCGCTGCGCGCCAAGGTCGCCGTGGCCTTCGAGGAGCCGACGCTGTTCTCGGCCGCGGTCGGCGACAACGTTCTCATGGGCGCGAAGGACACCGCCGGCACGGCCGATCTGGAGCGTGCGCTCGCCGTCGCCCAGGCCGACTTCGTGTACGCCCTGCCCCAGGGGACGGACACCCGGGTGGGCGAGCAGGGCCTCAGCCTCTCCGGCGGCCAGCGCCAGCGCCTCGCGCTCGCCCGGGCCGTCGTCGGGCAGCCGGAGTTCCTCGTCCTCGACGACCCGTTGTCGGCCCTGGACGTGCATACCGAGGCCGCCGTGGAGGCCGCCCTGCGGCAGGTCCTCGCGGACACCACCGCCCTGATCGTGGCGCACCGCCCGTCCACCGTGCTGCTCGCCGACCGGGTCGCCCTGCTGTCCGGCGGCCGGATCGCCGCGGTCGGCACCCACCACGAACTGCTGCGTACGAACGCCGAGTACGCGCATCTGATGTCAGGGGAAGAGGAGGGCGCACGATGACGGCGGCCACCAGCACACCGGCCGGCAGCAAACCCGACGATCAACCCGACGACCGACCCGACGATCGGCCGGCCGCCACCGGCGATCCCTTCGACCGGGACGTCCTGCCCACCCCGCCGGGCGCCACCAAAGCCCTGCTCCGCTCCCTGCTCGCGCCCTTGAAGGCCCGGGTCACGGTCACGACGGTCCTGCTGCTGCTCCAGCAGGCGGTCGTGCAGGCGGGTCCGCTGCTCGTGGCGTACGCCATCGACCGTGCCGTACCGGCGTTCCGGGCGCAGGACCACGGGCCGCTGATCGCGGTGGGCGTGGGCTACCTGGCGTGCGCGCTGGCCGCGGGCGGGCTGCAGTTCGCGTTCGTCGGCGCCGCGGCCCGGGTCAGCCAGGACGTGCTGCTGGACCTGCGGGGCCGGATCTTCCGCCACGCGCAGGCGCTGAGTGTCGACTTCCACGAGCGCTACACCTCGGGCCGGCTCATCTCCCGTTCCACGACCGACGTGGAGTCGCTGCGCGAACTGCTGGACGAGGGCCTCCAGGAGCTCGTGACCGTCATCCTCTCCTTCGTCTACATCTCGGTGATGCTGCTCTGGCTGGACCTGGGCCTCGGGGGCGTGGCGGTGGCGTCCCTGGTGCCGCTCTACGCCCTCGTGCGGTGGTACCAGCGGCGGGCCGGCCGGGTGTACCGGGCCCGGTCGACGGCCATCGCGGCCGTCATCGTCAAGTTCGTCGAGACCATGAACGGCATCCGCCCGGTGCGCGCCTTCCGTCGCGAGGCCGTCAACGACGCGGACTTCGGCGTGCTCAACCGGCGGCACGAACGGGTCAACGGCGACGCGCTGCTGGAGATGGCCCGCTACGTCACCGGTTCGCGGCTGGTCGCCAACGCGGCGGTCGCGGCGATCGTGCTGTGGGGCGCCTACCGGGTCGCGGACGGCACGCTGGCCCTCGGTGTGCTGGCGGCGGCCGTGCTGTACCTGCGGCGGCTGTACGACCCCATCGACCGGCTCGGGATGTTCCTGAACTCCTACCAGTCGGCGGCCGCCTCCCTGGAGAAGATCGCCGGCCTGCTCGCGCAGACCCCGTCGGTCCCCGAGCCGGCCACCCCCCGGCAGCTCCCGCCGCCGAAGAGCGAACACCCCGGACGCGCGGTGGTCTTCGACGGCGTCCGTTTCGGCTACCGCACCGGCGGCGAGGTGCTGCCCGCCTTCGACCTGACCCTCCCGGCCGGGCAGACGGTCGCGGTCGTGGGCTCCACGGGCGCCGGAAAGTCGACGCTGGCCAAACTGCTGGCCCGGTTCTACGACCCTTCCGACGGCCGGGTGCTGCTGGACGGCGTCGACCTGCGCGACCTTGCCGTGCCCGAACTGCGGCGCGGAGTGGTCATGGTGACGCAGGAGGCGTTCCTCTTCTCGGGCACGGTCGCCGACAACATCGCGATCGGCCGCCCGGACGCCACCCGCGAGGAGATCGAGCAGGCGGCGAAGGAGATCGGCGCGCACGACTTCATCAGCGCCCTTCCCGACGGCTACGACACCGACGTGCGCAAGCGGGGCGGCCGCATCTCCGCCGGGCAGCGGCAACTGGTCGCCTTCGCCCGGGCGTTGCTGGCCGACCCGGCCGTGCTGATCCTCGACGAGGCCACCAGCTCGCTGGACGTCCCCGGGGAGCGCGCGGTGCAGCGGGCCATGACGACGGTGCTGAAGGGCCGTACGGCCGTGGTCATCGCCCACCGGCTGTCGACGGTGGAGATCGCGGACCGGGTTCTGGTGATGGAGCACGGCCGGATCGTGGAGGACGGCGAACCGGGCGAACTCATCGCGGGCACGGGCAGGTTCGCGGACCTGCACCGGGCCTGGCGGGACAGTCTGGCGTAGAGCGGCGGCGAGGGGCGGGCGGATGATCGACGCGTACGAGGACCCCGGCACACCCGACGACCGGAGCGGCGCCCGCTACCTGTGGTGGCTGGTCACCCGGCAGCCGGGGCGGTGCGCCGCCGGGGCGATGTTCGGCAGCGTGTGGATGGTGCTGCTGGCGGCGACGCCGTATCTGATGTCCCGGGCGATCGACGACGGTCTGGAGCCCGGTGACATGAGCGCGCTGGCGCTCTGGAGCGGCGCGCTCTTCGCGGTGGGTGCCTTCAACGCCTGGCTGAGCATCATGCGGCACCGCACCATGACCCGGGTCCGCATGGACGCCAACTTCCGCACGGTGAAGGTCGTCGTCGGCCAGGCGGTCAGGCTCGGCTCCTCGCTGTCGCGGCAGATGGGCGCCGGGGAGGTCGTCACGATCGGCGTGGGCGACGTGCAGACGATCAGCCAGTCCCTGACGGTCGTCGGCCCCGGCGTCGGCGCGGTCGTGGCGTATCTGGTCGTGGCCGCCCTGCTGATCTCGGTCTCCCCCCTGATCGCCGTGGTCGTCCTGTTCGGCATCCCGGCCATCGTCCTGCTGGTCGGCCCGCTGCTCGGCCGGCTGCAGGGCTCGGAGGCGGAGTACCGCGAACGCCAGGGCGTGCTGACCGCCCGGATCGGCGACCTCGCCGGCGGGCTGCGGGTCCTCGCCGGCCTGGGCGGCAAGGGTCTGGTCTCGGACGCCTTCCGCCGGGACTCCCGGCGGCTGCGCGAGCAGGGCTACCGCGTCGGTGCGGTGACCAGCTGGGTCCAGGCCCTCGGCATCGGCCTGCCGACCCTGTTCCTCGCGGCGGTGACCTGGCTCGCGGCCCGCCTGGCCGCACAGGGGCACATCACCGTGGGCGAGCTGGTGTCGGTCTACGGCTACGTGGCTGTCCTGGTGGGCCCGGTGTCCTTCTGGGTGGAGTGCGGCTACCAGATCAGCCGCGGCCTGGTGTGCGCCCGGCGGGTCGTGCGCTTCCTGCGCCTGGAGCCGATGCCCGACACCGGCACCCGGGACGCCCCGTCCGAACCGTCGGTGCTGTACGACCCCGAGTCGGGCGTACGGATCCGGCCGGGCCGCCTGACGGCCCTGGTCGCGGAGCATCCCGCGGACGCCGCGGTCATCCTGGACCGCCTGGCCCGCTATGCCCCGTCGGACGCGATGTGGGGCGGCACCCGCCTGGACGAGATCGCCCTGTACCAGGTCAGGGCCCGCATCCTGCTCGCGGACCACGAGGCGGACCTGTTCGCGGGGAGCCTGGAGCACATGGTGGGCGCCCAGGGCGCGTCCCCCGCCCACGGCGAGGACCCGGCCCTTCGAACGGCGCTCCACACCGCCGCGGCCGACGACATCGTCCAGGCCCTTCCCGACGGCCTGAAATCGCCGATGACCGCCCAGGCCCGCAATCTCAGCGGCGGCCAGCGCCAGCGCATCCGCCTGGCACGAGCCCTTCTCGCCGATCCGGAGATCCTGCTCACCGTCGAGCCCACCTCGGCCCTGGACGCGCACACGGAAGCCGTCGTCGCGGCCCGGCTCGGCTCGGCCCGAAAAGGCCGCACCACGGTCGTCACCACCACCTCCCCCCTGGTCCTCGACCACATGGACACCGTCCACTTCGTGCGGGACGGCAAGGTCACGGCCACCGGCCCCCACCACGAACTCCTCGACACCACCCCCGGCTACCGCTCCGTCGTCGCGAGGGACACCGAGGCGAGCGACCCCGAGGCGAGGGACACCGAGGCGAGGGACACCGAGGAGGCCCTGGGATGACCCGCACCCACCTGCCCGTCGCCGCACGGACGGACGTCCGGCGCGCGGTGCTGGACCTCGTCCGGGCGGACACCCGGGCCTTCGGCATGGTCCTCGGCCTCAACGCCCTGGCCGCCCTGGCCGGTCTGGCGGGGCCCTGGCTGCTCGGCCGGATGATCGACGACGTACGGGCGGGCCAGGGCGTCGGTGCCGTCGACCGGCTCGCCCTCGTCCTCCTCCTGTGCGCCCTGGCGCAGTTGTTCCTGGCCCGCTGGGCCCGCTACGTGGGCCACCGCTTCGGCGAACGGACTCTGGCCCGCGTCAGGGAGAGGTTCGTGGACCGCGCTCTCGCCCTGCCCGCCTCGATGGTCGAGAGAGCCGGCACCGGCGACCTGACCGCCCGCGGCACCTCGGACGTCACCACCGTCGGCAACACCCTGCGCGACGCGGGCCCGATCCTGCTCATCAACCTCGTCCAGTGCCTGTTCCTGGTGGGCGCGGTGTTCCTCCTGGACCCTCTGCTCGGCGCCCTGGGCGTCCTCGGGCTGGCCCCGATCCGGCCGGCGCTGCGCTGGTACCTGCGCCGGGCCCGGGACGGCTATCTCGCCGAGGGCGCGGCCACCTCGGACGTCGCGGAGATCCTCGCGGCGACCGCGTCCGGCGCCCGTACGGTCGAGGCGTTCCGGCTGGAAACGCGGCGCACGGCCGCGAGCCGGGACGCCCTGGAGACCTCCCGCCGCACCCGCTTCCACACGCTCCACCTGCGCAGTGTGTTCTTCCCGGCGGTGGAGGTGTCGTACGTCGTGCCGGTGGCCGGTGTGCTGCTGATCGGCGGCGCGCTGCACTCCTCGGGCGCCATGAGTCTCGGCGCGGTGGTGGCGGCGGCCCTGTATCTGCACCAGTTGAGCAACCCGCTGGACGAGATCCTGGTCCGGGTCGAGCAACTGCAGAGCAGCGGGGCCTCGTTCGCCCGGGTGGAGGGGCTGGCCCGGGCGCCGCGGGCGGCCGGTGAGGGCGATGGTCCGGATCCGGACGGTGACCGCATCGACGTCACCGGGGTGCGCTATGCGTACGAGGGGGGCGTCGAGGTGCTGCGTGGCGTCGACCTGACGGTGCGGCCCGGGGAGCGGCTGGCCGTGGTCGGGCCGTCGGGCGCCGGCAAGACCACGCTGAGCCGGCTGATGGCGGGCATCGACGCGCCGACCTCCGGCTCGGTGACGGTCGGCGGTGTGCCGGTCGTCGGACTGGGGCCGGAGCGGCTGCGCCGTCAGGTCGTCCTGGTCACCCAGGAGCACCATGTGTTCCTCGGCTCGGTCCGCGACAATCTGCGCATCGCCGAACCGGCCGCGTGCGACGACGCGTTGTGGGAGGCGCTGGCCGTGGTGGGCGCCGACGCGTGGGTGCGGGAGCTGCCGCAGGAACTGGACACCGTGCTGGGCCAGGGCGGTTGCCGCACCGACGGCTCGCAGGCCCAGCAACTCGCCCTGGCCCGGGTGGTGCTGGCGGACCCGCACACGCTGATCCTCGACGAGGCGACCGCGCTGCTCGACCCGACGACCGCCCGGCACACCGAGCGGGCCCTGGCCGCCGTCCTCGAAGGGCGCACCGTCATCGCCGTCGCGCACCGGCTGCACACCGCGCACGACGCCGACCGGGTGGCGGTGATGGAGGACGGCCGGCTGACCGAACTCGGCACGCACGACGAGCTGGTGGCGGCCGGGGGGGCCTATGCGGCGCTGTGGCACTCCTGGCACGGGGATCTGCCCGGGAACAGCGAAGCGTCCGTATAGCGAACATGAACTTCCGGACAACGAACCGTTTCCGGCCATAGTTTTGACGCGGTCCTGACAGTAAGCGCACTCCCCTGCCACGCTTCCCACGACTGCTCCACAGGAACCCCACAGCAACACCTCCACCTCCCCAGGCCGGGCGACCCCCGGTCCCGCAGAAGGAGTCAGTGTTGAGAAGCAGTTCCTCGCGTAGAGGCACCTCCCACAGACGCACTCCCCACACCACCCGCCGCACCGCGGCCGTGGCCCTCGCCGGCGTCGCCGCGCTGATCGCCGCCGCCGTCCAGAGCGGCACCGCCGTCGCAGCCCCGGAGAAGGCACCGTCGGCCGCGAGCAAGGCGATCCCCGGCTCGGAATCGGTCAAGCTCAGCCCCGCGCAGCGCGCCGCGCTGATCCGCGAGGCCGAGGCCGGCAAGGCGCGGACGGCCCGCGACCTGGGCCTCGGCGCCAAGGAGAAGCTGGTCGTCCGTGACGTCCTGAAGGACCGTGACGGCACCGTGCACACGCGCTACGAGCGCACCTACGACGGTCTGCCGGTCCTCGGCGGCGACCTGGTCGTGGAGAGCACGAAGGCGGACGCCACGGCGGCCGTCGTGAAGGCCACCCGCGCCGCCGTCAAGCCGGCCACGACGAAGACCGCGGTGCCCGCCGCGAAGGCCCGGCAGCAGGCGCTGACCGCCGGCAAGGCCGACGAGGCCAAGAGCCCCGGCATCAACCGCGAGCCCCGCAAGGTGATCTGGGCCGCGAGCGGCAAGCCGGTCGTGGCCTACGAGACGGTCGTCGGCGGCTTCCAGCACGACGGCACCCCGCAGGAACTGCACGTCGTCACCGACGCCACCACCGGCGCGAAGCTGTACGAGTGGGAGGCGATCGAGACCGGCACCGGCAACACGGTGTACTCCGGCACGGTCGACCTCACCACCACCCAGTCCGGGTCGACGTACAACCTCACCGACGGCGCCCGCGGCGGCCACAAGACGTACAACCTCAACCGCGGCACCTCCGGCACCGGCACCCTCTTCTCCGGCCCGGACGACGTGTGGGGCAACGGCAGCCCGTCCAACCTGGAGTCCGCGGGTGCCGACGCGCACTACGGTGCCGCGCTGACCTGGGACTACTACAAGAACGTGCACGGCCGCTCCGGCATCCGCGGGGACGGCGCGGGCGCGTACTCCCGGGTCCACTACGGCAACAACTACGTCAACGCGTTCTGGTCGGACAGCTGCTTCTGCATGACCTACGGCGACGGCTCGGGCAACGCGAACCCGCTGACGTCGATCGACGTGGCCGCGCACGAGATGACCCACGGGCTCACCTCGAACACCGCCGGTCTGAACTACAGCGGCGAGTCCGGCGGTCTGAACGAGGCCACCTCCGACATCTTCGGATCGACGGTCGAGTTCTACGCGAACAACTCCTCCGACGTCGGTGACTACCTCATCGGCGAAGAAATCAACATCAACGGCGACGGCACGCCGCTGCGCTACATGGACAAGCCGAGCAAGGACGGCTCGTCCAAGGACGCGTGGTACTCGGGCATCGGCTCGATCGACGTGCACTACTCGTCGGGCCCGGCGAACCACTTCTTCTACCTGCTCTCCGAGGGCAGCGGCACCAAGACGATCAACGGTGTCACCTACAACTCGCCCACCTCGGACGGCCTTCCGGTGACCGGCATCGGCCGGGACAAGGCGGAGAAGATCTGGTTCCGCGCGCTCACCACGAAGTTCACCTCGACCACCAACTACGCGGGGGCCCGCACCGGCACCCTCGCGGCGACCGGTGAGCTCTACGGCACGGACAGCGCCGAGTACAAGGCGGTCCAGGACGCGTGGGCGGGCATCAACGTCGGCAGCCGCTCCGGCGGCGGAGGCGGCGGCGGCACGTCCTTCGAGAACACCGCCGACGTGGCGATCCCGGACCGGGGCGCGGCCGTCACCTCGTCGGTCACCGTGTCCGGCCGGACGGGCAACGCGCCGTCCAACCTCCAGGTCGCGGTGGACATCGTCCACACCTACATCGGTGACCTCAAGGTGGAGCTGGTCGCCCCCGACGGCACGGCGTACACCCTCAAGGGGTACGGCACCGGCGGAAGCGCGGACAACATCAACACCACCTACACGGTGAACGCCTCCTCCGAGGTGGCCAACGGCGTGTGGAAGCTGCGGGTGCAGGACAACGCGGCTGCCGACACCGGCTACATCAACAGCTGGAAGCTGACGTTCCCGTAGGCCCCCTGAGTCAGGGCGCCGCCCCGGTGGGTTCAAATCCCCCGGGGCGGCGTCCGTTTCAGCTGTCCTCGCGTACATCTGGTCGTCGATTTCTGGCCAACATCACGTCCCACTCCTGACATGTACGCGCCCTTGGTGCCACTCTTCCCCCACGCCGCACAGCACCGCAGCACTTCCCCCACAACGAGGAGCTCGTGTGTCCACCCCTTTCTACGCGCGTCAAAAGCGGGCCACGCTCGCCATCGCCACCGCCGTCGCCGCCGGCGCCCTGCTCACCACCGGACTGACGTCCGGCAGCAGCGTCGCCGCGGACTCCGCGAGCAAGCCGGCCCTCGCCGCCGCCCCCGTGCTGCTCTCGGCGCCCGCCCGCACGGCGCTCATCCAGGAGCAGCAGGCGGACGCCACGCGGACCGCCGACGAGATAGGCCTCGGCGCCCAGGAGAAGCTGGTCGTCAAGGACGTCGTGAAGGACGCCGACGGCTCGGTCCACACCCGCTACGAGCGCACCTACGCGGGCCTGCCCGTCCTCGGCGGTGACCTCGTGGTGCACGAGTCGAAGTCCGGCGCGGCCAAGGGCGTCACCAGAGCCACCAAGGCGGCCCTGAAGGTCGCCTCGCTCAAACCCGCGGTCACCGCCGCCAAGGCGGAGAAGCAGGCCATGACCCTCGCGAAGGCGGCCGGCTCGGCCAAGACCGAGGCGAACTCCGCTCCCCGCAAGGTGATCTGGGCGGCGAGCGGCAAGCCGGTCCTCGCCTACGAGACCGTCGTCGGCGGCCTCCAGGAGGACGGCACCCCGAACGAGCTGCACGTCGTCACCGACGCCGCCACCGGCAAGAAGCTCTACGAGTACCAGGGCATCGAGACCGGCACCGGCAACACCACGTACAGCGGCCAGGTCACCCTCGGCACCACCAAGTCCGGGTCGGCCTACAACCTGACGGACGGCACCCGCGGCGGCCACAAGACGTACAACCTCAACCGCGGCACCTCCGGCACCGGCACCCTCTTCTCCGGCCCGGACGACGTCTGGGGCACCGGCAACCCCTCCAACCTGGAGACCGCCGCCGCCGACGCCCACTACGGCGCCCAGGTGACCTGGGACTTCTACAAGAACACCTTCGGCCGCAGCGGCATCCGCAACGACGGCAAGGCCGCCTACTCACGGGTCCACTACGGCAACAACTACGTCAACGCTTTCTGGTCCGACAGCTGCTTCTGCATGACCTACGGCGACGGCTCGGGCAACACCCACCCGCTGACCTCGCTCGACGTGGCCGCGCACGAGATGAGCCACGGCCTGACGTCGGCCACGGCGGGCCTGAACTACAGCGGGGAGTCCGGCGGCCTGAACGAGGCCACCAGCGACATCTTCGGCGCGGGCGCCGAGTTCTACGCGAACAACTCCTCCGACGTCGGTGACTACCTCATCGGCGAGGAGATCGACATCAACGGCGACGGCAGCCCGCTGCGCTACATGGACAAGCCCAGCAAGGACGGCGCGTCCAAGGACAGCTGGTCCTCCAGCCTCGGCGGCGTGGACGTCCACTACTCCTCCGGTCCCGCCAACCACTTCTTCTACCTGCTGTCCGAGGGCAGCGGCTCGAAGACGATCAACGGCGTGACCTACAACTCGCCCACCTCCAACGGCTCCACGGTCACCGGCATCGGCCGGACCAAGGCGCTGCAGATCTGGTACAAGGCGCTGACGACGTACATGACGTCGACGACCAAGTACGCGCAGGCCCGTACGGCGACCCTGAACGCGGCCTCGGCGCTGTACGGCGCCTCCAGCACCGAGTACAAGGCGGTCGCGTCCGCCTGGTCGGCCGTGAACGTCGGCTGACCGAAGCACGGCCCCTGGGCGGTACCCGGAACGAAGGCAGGTCCGGGTACCGTCCTACTCTTGGTGACCATGTCTTCGGAAGACTTCACCTACGCCGATGTCGGCGCCACCCGCGACCAGGGCTTCTGCCCGCCGGGCTTCCACCTCATGAACGTCCGCACCCGTCTCGGCGAGGGCGAGGAGGTCTTCCGCCGGGCCTCGGAGGCGGTCCTCACCTGGGAGATGCACCGCGCGATGGGCGTGGGCCTCGACGCGGGCGCGGACCGAGCCGCCCCCGGTGTCGACGTCACCGTCACCCTGGCCGGCATGATCAAGGCCCCCTGCCGCGTGGTCTGGACGGTCGAGGAACCCCGCCGGGCGGGCTGGGCCTACGGCACGCTGACCGGCCACCCCGAGTCCGGCGAGGAGTCCTTCGTGGTCGACCGCACGGGCGACGGCACCGTCTGGCTGACGGTGAGCGCCTTCAGCCGTGCGGCCAAGTGGTACGCGAGGGCCGGAGGCCCGGCGACCAGAGGCTTGCAACACGCCTACGCACGCCGCTGCGGCACCGTCCTGCGGAACCTGGCGACGCGGGGTGGTGAGCCGGCCTAGGTGCGCGGGGAACGGCAGTCCCCCACGCACCCGCAGACGACGCACTCACCGCATCAACAGCCCCGCGGCCTCCACCAGCTCCTCGGACGGCCCGGCCACAAGCCCCAACTCCGCACTCGAAGCCAGAAGCCGATGCGCGGGAAGGATCCGCACCGTGTACCCGAAAGGCCCGGTGCGATCCAGCGACAAGGGCCCCTCGTACACCCAGCGCCCGTCCTGGTCGGGTGACCCCACCGGCTTCAGGGGGACAACCGTCGCGTCGCCGATCCGGTCCTGCTCGTCCACCCGGCCGGAGACCACCTGCACCTCGACGTCGTCCGGCCCGAGATCCCCGAGCCCGACCCGCACCCGCAGGGCGAGTGTCGTGCCGAGTTCCGCCAGGGCCGCCGAGGCCGACGTCTCGACGTGGTCGACCGTGACCTCCTGCCACGCCGCCCGCACCCGCCCCTTCCACTCGGCGAGCTCCCGCGCGGAGTCCGGTTCCAGCGAGCGGTGGGCGAGGGCCGCCGGCGCGTAGAGCCGCTCCACGTACTCGCGGACCATCCGCCCCGCCAGCACCTTCGGCCCGAGCAGGCTCAGCGTGTGCCGGACCATCTCGATCCACCGGTCGGGCAGGCCGCTGCTGCCGCGCTCGTAGAAGCGGGGCGTCACCCGCTGCTCCAGCAGGTCGTACAGCGCCGCGGCCTCTATGTCGTCACGGTGGTCCGGGTCGGTCCCGGCGCCGTCCGCCGTGGGGATGGCCCAGCCGAAGTCGGGCTGGAACCACTCGTCCCACCAGCCGTCGAGCACGGACAGGTTGAGACAGCCGTTGAGCGCCGCCTTCATGCCGGAGGTGCCACAGGCCTCCAGTGGCCTGAGCGGGTTGTTCAGCCAGATGTCGCAGCCGGGGTACAGCTTCTGCGCCATCGCCATGCCGTAGTCCGGCAGGAACACGATCCGGTGCCGCACCCGCGGGTCGTCCGCGAACCGCACCAGCTCCTGCACCAGTCGCTTCCCGCCGTCGTCCGCGGGGTGCGCCTTGCCCGCCACGACGATCTGGATCGGCCGCTCGGGGTGCAGCAGCAGGTCCATCAGCCGGTCCCGGTCGCGCAGCATCAGCGTCAGGCGCTTGTACGAGGGGACGCGCCGGGCGAAGCCGATGGTGAGGACGTCCGGGTCGAGCACGCCGTCGATCCAGCCCAGCTCGGCCGTATGGGCGCCGCGCTGCCGCCAGGAGGCCCGCAGCCGCTCGCGCACCTCGGTCACGAGCTGCTCGCGCAGCACCCGCCGCAGCTCGAAGATGTCCTGGTCGGGGATGTCGGCGACCGCGTCCCAGCGGTCGGAGCCGCCGACGGTCAGGGCGTCCTCGGCGCGCTGGGCACCGATCTGCCGGGCGCCGAGCCGGAACACCTCGGGGGCGACCCAGGTGGGCGCGTGCACCCCGTTGGTCACGGACGTGATCGGCACCTCGTCGGCGTCGAAGCCGGGCCACAGCCCGGCGAACATCTCCCGGCTGACGTTGCCGTGCAGCAGGGAGACGCCGTTGGCGCGCTGGGCCAGGCGCAGGCCCATGACGGCCATGTTGAACAGGTTGGGCTCCCCGCCGGGGTAGGTCTCCATGCCGAGCCGCAGGACGCGCTCGACGTCGATGCGGGGCAGCTCGGCGTCGGGGCCGAAGTGGCGGGCGACCAGCGCGCGGTCGAAGCGGTCGATGCCGGCCGGGACGGGGGTGTGGGTGGTGAAGACCGTCCCGGCGCGGACCGACTCCAGCGCGGAGTCGAAGTCCAGCCCCTCGTCGCAGAGTTCCGCGATGCGCTCCAGGCCGAGGAACCCGGCGTGCCCCTCGTTGGTGTGGAAGACCTCCGGTTCGGGGTGGCCGGTCAGCCGGCAGTACGTCCGTACCGCCCGGACCCCTCCTATGCCGAGGAGCATCTCCTGGAGCAGCCGGTGCTCACTGCCGCCGCCGTAGAGCCGGTCGGTCACGCCGCGCTCGCCGAGGTCGTTCTCCTCGACGTCGGAGTCCAGCATCAGCAGCGGGACCCGGCCGACCTGCGCCAGCCAGATCCGGGCGTGCAGCTGCTTGCCGCCGGGCAGGGCGAGGGCGACCTGGGCGGGGGTGCCGTCGGGCTCCTCGAGCTGGGCGACGGGCAGCTCGTTCGGGTCGAGGACCGGGTAGTGCTCCTGCTGCCAGCCGTCCCGGGACAGGGTCTGGCGGAAGTAGCCGTGCCGGTAGAGCAGGCCCACGCCGATCAGCGGGACGCCGAGATCGCTGGCCGCCTTGAGGTGGTCGCCGGCCAGGATGCCGAGGCCGCCGGAGTACTGGGGCAGGGCGGCCGTGATGCCGAACTCCGGTGAGAAGTAGGCGATCGCGGCGGGCAGTTCCTCGGGCTGGGTCTGGTACCAGCGGTCGCCGGTCGTGTAGTCGTGCAGATCGCCCGCGACCGCGGCGAGGCGGCGCAGGAACGGGCGGTCCTGGGCCAGCTCCGCCAGCCGCGCCGGCGGCACGCTGCCGAGCAGCCGGACGGGGTCGCCGCCCGAGGCCGCCCAGCGCTCGGGGTCGACGGACCGGAACAGGTCACGGGTCTCCGCGTGCCACGACCAGCGCAGGTTGCGGGCCAGATCACTGAGGGGCCGGAGGGGGTCGGGGAGAACGGGTCGGACGGTGAATCGACGGATCGCCTTCACGGGTTCCACCTCGGCGCGTTCGCTGGATTTCGCAGGGCTTCGACGACGTCTCCTACGACAGTACCGGCGTCGGCGCCCCCTCCGCTGAAGCTCCGCCACGGCACCCCCGATCGGCCTGAACAGCACCATCCGCGGATATGGCCGATTCCACCCCCATAGGCGTCCTTGTGGTGCTTCAGCCGTCACGAGAGGCTGCCTCTGGCGTACCGGCCCGCACCCGCCGCTCGCGGCGCCGCGCGGCAGCCGTACGCCGAGTCGAGGAGGGGAACTCGGACCATGGCTCGGACGCGCGAGCGGCGTCTGCGCCGGACGGGGGGCCTGACCGCGGTGCTCTGCGCCGCTGCGTTTTCGGCCACCACCCTGCCCGCGCACGCCGTACCGGAGGGGCGGATACTCGGCGCCGGATCACCCGGCTCCGTGCACGGTAGTTACCTGGTGACCCTGAAGGAGGGCACGGGGGCACGGTCGGCGGCCGGAAAGGGCCTCGCCGAAAAGTACGGGGTGGAGATCAGCCACACCTACGGCGCGGCCCTGAACGGTTACGCGATCCGGGCGGACAAGAGACGGGCCGGGCGGCTGGCCGCCGATCCCCGGGTCGCCTCGGTCGTCCAGGACACCCGGGTGCGGCTGGACGGCACCCAGCGGAACCCGCCGTCCTGGGGGCTGGACCGCGTCGACCAGCCGAAGCTTCCGCTGGACGGGAGCTACACCTGGCCGGGGCCGGCCGGTGCGGGAGTGACGGTGTACGTGATCGACACCGGCGTCCGGACCACTCACAGGGACTTCACCGGCCGGGCGAGCCACGGCTGGGACTTCGTCGGGAACGACCGGGTCGCCTCGGACGCCAACGGCCACGGCACGCACGTCGCCGGCACCGTCGCCGGGACGGTCCACGGCGTCGCCAAGAAGGCCCGGATCGTCTCCGTGCGCGTCCTCGACGCCGCGGGCGGGGGCACCACGGCCCGGGTGATCGCCGGGATCGACTGGGTGACCCGGCACGCGAGGAAGCCCGCGGTCGCCAACCTCAGCCTGGGTGGCCCGCGCAACGACCGGCTGGACGCCGCGGTCCGTGCCTCCATCGCCTCCGGCGTCACCTACACGGTCGCCGCGGGCAACGACGGCATGCCGGCCGGCCTGTACTCCCCGGGCGGCGTCAAGCAGGCCGTCACGGTCGGCGCGACCGACCGGGGGGATACGAAACCGGCCTTCTCCAACGACGGTGCCGCCCTCGATCTGTTCGCCCCGGGCGTCGCCATCACCTCGGCGTCGGCCGCGAGCGACACCGCGCGGGCCGTCTACTCGGGTACCTCGATGGCGTCTCCGCATGCCGCGGGTGTGGCCGCGCTCTATCTGGCCGATCATCGACAGGCGACTCCGGCGCAGGTCGGGAGGGCCTTGACCACCGCGGCGGCGACCGGGAAGGTCTCCGGCCGGGGCATCGGTTCGCCGGACAAGTTACTGCGGGTGCCGCGCGGGTAGGGCGAAGGAGCAGCCACGCCGGGGGGCCGGCCTCGTCCGTCGTGGACGAGGCCGGTCTTGTGTGTCGACATACGCGTGAGTAGTTAACAAAGTGCCGGATTGCCCACCCGAATAGGGTGGGAAGGCTCCTGCGGGTACCCCTCTCAGGAGCACCACGCAGGACCCACCTCCCCACAGACATCCGCCTACCCACGTTGACGCGGACAGGAGCGGTCATGCCCGCCAAGCACCATTCGCCAGCACCCCCGAACCGCCGCACCACCGGGGCGCGCGCACCCGGCGGCGAAGCACGCCCCGCGCGCCCGGCCGACGCCGGTCCGCCGGCCTCGCCACCACCACCCGTGAGCGAGACGACCGCGGTCGGGCGCATACCCGTCCTGGATGTCCGCCCGGTGGTCCAGCACGGCCGCCGGCCGGCCAAGGCCGTCACCGGTGAGAGCTTCGAGATCTCGGCGACCGTGTTCCGGGAGGGGCACGACGCGGTCGCCGCCAATGTCGTCCTGAAGGACCCCGAGGGCCGCCCCGGTCCGTGGACGCCCCTACGGGAGCTGGTCCCGGGGACGGACCGGTGGGGAGCCACGGTCACCGCCGGGGAACCCGGCCTGTGGACGTTCACCGTCGAGGCTTGGGGGGACCCGGTCAGTACCTGGCGCCACCATGCCCGGATCAAGATCCCGGCGGGCATGGACACGGACGTCGTTCTGGAGGAGGGCGCGCGTCTGTACGAGCGGGCGGCCGCCGGTGTGCCCGAGGAGGAGGGACTGCGCGACGTGATCCTCACCGCCGTCGATGCCCTGCGGGACGAGAGCCGTCCCGCGGCGTCTCGTCTGGCGGCGGCGCTGACGCCGGAGGTGGACGCGGTCCTGGCCCGGCATCCGCTGCGGGATCTCGTCACCAGCAGCGAGCCGTTGCCGCTGCTGGTGGAGCGGGAGCGGGCGCTGTACGGCTCGTGGTACGAGTTCTTCCCGCGCTCGGAGGGCACGCGCGAGCAGCCGC
>NZ_JBIBEQ010000010.1:0-314351 GCF_042955215.1 Streptomyces sp. NPDC012466
GTCCCCACCCCCCCCCCCCCCGCCCCCCCCCCCCCCCGGGCCGGCCCCCCCCCCCCCCCCCGGGGGGGGGGGGGCGGGCGGCCCGGGGGGCCCGCCCGCCCCCCCACATGCCGATCAGTCCGGCACCAGCCCCAGAGCGTGCTCGTACCGGCTGCCGGCGCTCCCCTTCACTCCCGGGTGCGCCCGCACCCGTTCCCATATTTCGCTCGTCGGGGCGGTCAGCGCCCGGTCATAGGCCTCGGCGCTCTCCCACTCCGCGTAGTTCAGTACGTGCCCGCCGTCCGTGCCGAGGTGGAAGTGCGCGGAGACCAGCCCGGCGTGCCCCTCCGGGTCGCCGTCCAGGGCCTTCAGCACGAGGTCGACCCACTCCTCGCGGCGTCCCTCCGCCCCGCCCTCGAAGTCGACCCGTACGGTCACGATCAGGCCCGGCGCCCGTGTGTCCCCGGCAGCGCGCTCACGGCTCCGGTAGCGCCGGTACCGCCCGAGTCCTACCCGCTCGATCCCCGGCACGGCGGTGTCGATCTCGTCGACGCGTTCCTGCCGGTGCACCTTGACGAAAGACTCGTAGGCCTGTTCGCCGGTCCACTGCGAGTAGTGCATCAGGGTGGACCCGTCGTCCCCCACGTACACGTGATACGCCAGCAGATCCCCGGCCGGCCAGGGCCGCCGCTCCCAGGTGCGTCCGATGGCCTCCACGGTCTGCCACTGCCGCTCGGGGGTGCCCACCCGCCAGGTGCTGAAGAAGGGAGCACCGGCACGCGGGTCGGTGAGGTCGGGGTGCTGCTCGGTTCGACGGCTCATGAACACTCCAGTCGTAGCGCCGGTCACGAACACACCCCACCTTTCAACCTCGACCAAACTTGAGGTCAAGGGGGTCCCGTGCACGGCGACTTACCGGAGCGGGCGGATCCGACCCAGCGGCGCGCAGGCGCGGCAACCCGCACGCCGACGACCGAAACCCGCACCACGAAAGGGCACCCCGCGGAGTGCTCCATTCAGCGGTGCCCGTGCGTATGCCTCCACCGCAACACGCCGACGGCCACGACGGCCCCTGCCGCCCCGGCCACCAGCACCGGTCCCGGGTTCCGCATCCCTGCCTGGACCACGGTCCGCACGGGGCGAGGCCCGGCGTGCGTCGCCTTGTCGTGCACCGTGTGCCCCGCCTGCGCGGCCGTGCTGCGCAACTGCACCGTCATCGCCCCGGCCTTGTCCCGCAGATCGGCCGCCCGCGCCAGCGCACGCCCCTTCACGTCCGCCTTCCCCGCCAGCTCCTCCACCGTGTTGCCGAGTTCACCGCGCGTCCGCTCGATCTGCCGCCGCAGCTCATCGGGCCCCTTCGCCCCACTCGTCGCGTCCGTCATCGATGCGCCCTCTCCTTGATCTCCTCCACGTCCGCCCTGACACTGCCGAGAGCCTTCTCGGGCGTGGGCGGTGCGGCCTTCCGCAGCTGCCCCCGCCCCATCGCCGCCAGCACCCCCGCGATCACGAACAGCACCGCCGTCACGATCAGCGCCGCGGCCCAGACGGGCAGCACCAGCGAGAGCGCGGCGACACCCGTACCGGCCAGTGCGAGCAGCCCGGCGTACCCGACGGCGCCCGCCGCCCCGAGCAGCCCGCCGCCACGCCCGGCTCGCCGCCCCTTCTCGGCCAGCTCCTGCTTGGCGAGAGCCACTTCCTGCCGTACGAGTGTGGAGAGCTGCTCTGCGGCCTGCCCGACGAGCTCGCCCACGGAGTGGCGCTCGTCGTGCACGGCCCGGTGATCCATGGTCCCGGTCACGTGTTCCGCCTCCTCTCGAAGTCAGGAACACCCGGGTACCCGGACCGCCCGCCCGCTACCCCCGCGCCTCCCCCGAGGCCCCCAGGCCTGCGACCGCGCGACCCCGGCAAGGACTGCGAGCACACCGGCCCGCCGACCCTCGCTCGGACACCTAAACAAAACTTACAGATACCCGTAAGAAAAATTAAGTGGAGCTACACAATTGGCGCGCCGACACTACCCCCATGACCCCACCACCCGCACCCGTCTTCCGCCGCGCGCTGTGCGCCATGATCACTCCCTTCACGCCCTCCGGAACCCTGGACCTCGACGGCGCCCAGCACCTCGCCGCCCACCTGGTGGCCAACGGCTGCGACGGCCTGGTCCTCTCCGGCACGACCGGCGAGTCACCCACCACCACGGACGCCGAGAAGTCGGCCCTCGTCGCTGCCGTGAGAGAGGCGGTGGGCAACCGCGCGAAGGTCGTCGCCGGCATCGGCACGCCCGACACCCGGCACACCGTCGAACTGGCCAGGGAGGCGCAAAAGGCGGGCGCGGACGGCCTCTTGGTGGTGGCGCCGTATTACAGCAGGCCCCCACAGGACGCGATCGAGGCCCACTTCCGGGAGATCGCGGACGCCTGTGAACTCCCGCTCATGCTCTACGACATCCCGGCCCGCACCGGCGTCCGCATCGAACCGGAGACCGTCCTCCGCCTCGCCGGACATCCCAGGATCGTCGCGGTGAAGGACTGCTCGTCCGACTTCCTGGGCGCCCAGAAGGTACTGGCCCGCACGGACCTGGCGTACTACGCGGGGTGCGACGAACACAACCTCGCGTTGTACGCCGTCGGCGGCACGGGTTACGTCAGCACGGTCGCGAACGTGATCCCGGCCCGTCTCCGGGCCGTCCTGGACGCGTTCGACGCGGGCGACACGGCCCGGGCGGCCCGCCTCCAGCACGAGGCGACGCCCCTCATCGAGGCGATCATGGCGGCGGGCCTGCCGGGCACCGTCACGGCCAAGGCACTGCTGAACGCCCTGGCCCTCCCCGCCGGCCCGGTCCGCGCCCCGCTCCGGCCCGCCGGCCCGGCCACGACCGACACCCTGCTGTCGCTCCACGCGGCCCTCACCGGGACCTGATCACCGCACCACGAACCTTGAAGCGCGCGGCACGGGAACGGACGGCGCTCCGGACGAGACGGGACGGCCCGTGCCGCAGTCGCCTGCGTCACGGGCCGTCCCGTCTGCTCTTTCTGTTCTGTCTGTTCAGTTCCAGGCGTACCCGTCGCCGAACAGCAGCGTGTGCTCCAGGACGTCCTCCGCCGGGTCGTCGATCTGGCCGACGTTGACGTTGATCAGACCGACCCGGTGGCCGTTGTGCGAGCCCGTGTTGGTCTCGTCGGCGTGCGCGGCCCCCGCGGGCAGCCAGCACACCGCCAGCGCCGCGACCACCCCGGCCAGCCGGCGTGCCACGGCCCGCCCCCGATCGTTCCTCATGCCCCGGTCCTCATTTCGTCGGTTCGGCGTCTGATCGGACACTGCGTCCACCCGTTCATCTGCCGAAACCACCGCGAGGTCACGCCGGGTCATCCGTACGGGACGGCCCGGAGGTCAGTTGTGGCTGTGCAGGATCTCGTTCAGGCCGCCCCACACCGCGTTGTTCGGCCGGGCCTCGACCGTGCCGGTGACCGAGTTGCGGCGGAAGAGGATGTTGGAGGCGCCGGACAGCTCGCGGGCCTTGATGATCTGGCCGTCGGGCATCGTGACGCGGGTGCCGGCGGTGACGTACAGGCCGGCCTCGACGACGCACTCGTCGCCGAGGGCGATGCCCACGCCCGCCTCGGCTCCGATGAGGCAGCGCTCGCCGACGGAGATGATGACGTTGCCGCCGCCGGAGAGGGTGCCCATCGTGGAGGCGCCGCCGCCGATGTCCGAGCCGTCGCCGATCACGACACCGGCGGAGATGCGGCCCTCGACCATCGAGGTGCCGAGTGTGCCGGCGTTGAAGTTGACGAAGCCCTCGTGCATGACCGTGGTGCCCTCGGCGAGGTGCGCGCCGAGGCGGACCCGGTCGGCGTCGGCGATCCGCACGCCCTTGGGGGCCACGTAGTCCGTCATGCGCGGGAACTTGTCCACGGAGGTCACCTGGAGGTGCAGGCCCTCGGCGCGCGCGTTCAGCCGGACCTTCTCGAGGTCGTCGACGGCGACCGGGCCGAGCGAGGTCCAGGCGACGTTGGCGAGGAAGCCGAAGATGCCGTCCAGGCTCTGGCCGTGCGGCTTGACCAGGCGGTGGGAGAGGAGGTGCAGACGCAGGTAGGCGTCGTGCGCGTCGATCGGCTTCTCGTCGAGCGAGGCGATGACCGTGCGGACCGCGACCACCTCGACGCCCCGGCGGGCGTCCGGGCCGATCGCCGCGGTGGCGCCACCGCCGAGCAGCTCCGCGGCCCGCTCGGCGGAGAGCCGCTCGGTGCCGGACGGGCCGGGCTGGTCGGCCAGCTCGGGCGCGGGGAACCAGGTGTCCAGAACGGTGCCGTCGGCGGCGATCGTGGCGAGGCCGGCGGCCACGGCGCCGGTGGTGCGAGGAGCAGTCGTGTCGGTCATGAGGGCAACCTAACCGGCCGGGGCGCGTCGGGGCTAACTCGGGCGCGGGGCGTCTCAGGGTGCGAGCCACCAGGCCGGGGTGCGCACGGAACGGCGGAGCCCCGCCCTGCTCGGCCGAGGCCCCGGCGCACCTCTGCGCGCCACATCGGCGAGGACGACGCCCTCGGCGACAAGCCGGTCGACCGGGCCCTGCGGAAACGGCTCGGCGGCCGCCCGTGCTCCCCTCGTGGCGGGGGCGACCACCACCGTCGGCCTCACCTTGTCGCCGCCGGGCCGGGGTCAGGACCGCTGTCCGGCCCCGTCCACCACCGTCCTGGCCAGGTACGCGTTGCCGCCGACCACCACCCCGTCGCGGCGCTGCTCGCCGAAGAGTTCACGGCGGGTCCGGCAGGTCGCAGGACCGTGGTACCGGTCCGCCGCGACGTCACCTCACGGGATCACCCGGCGCAGCACCTCGCGCGCGTACGCCTCGTCGTACGGTGCCTCCGTGAGCAGCACCTGCAGGCAGATCCCGTCGAGCAGCGCGACCAGGGCCCGGGCCGTCACCGGGTCGGTACGCCGGGACAGCAGTTCGGCGAGACCCTCGGCCCACTCGGCGGCGACCGGGCGCAGGGCGGGCCGGCGCAGGGCGGCCAGGTAGAGCTCGTACTCCAGCTCCACCCCCGTACGGTCGCCCGCGAGCCACTCCCCCATCCACGCGGCGAGTTCGGCGGCCAGATCGGTACGGGGGTCCTCCAGGCCGCCCCGCGAGGCGACCACCTTGGCGAAGCCCTCGTTGGCCTGCCGCAGCGCGGCGACGAGCAGTTCGTCGAGGGTCGAGAAGTGGTACGTCGTCGAGCCGAGCGGCACGTCCGCCTCGGCGGCGACCGTGCGATGGCTCAGCCCGGCGATGCCCTTGTCCCCCACCACCCGGATCGCCGCGTCGATGATCCTTTGCCGCCGCTCGGGGTCGTGTCGCCGGGGCATCAGTGGGCACCGCCCAGGTTCAGCACCACGACCCCCAGGATGATCAGCGCGATCCCGGCGGCCTTGGCGACGGTCATCCCCTCCCCGAGGTAGACCATGCCGATCGCGGCGATGGCGGCGGTGCCGACCCCGGCCCAGATCGCGTAGGCCGTGCCGACCGAGACGGTCTTCAGCGTCTGCGCGAGGAGCCCGAAGGAGACGAGGTAGCCGAGGACCGTCAGCAGTGACGGCCCGAGCCTGCTGAAGCCGTCGCTGTACTTCATGGCAGTGGTCGCGCCCACCTCGGCGGCGATGGCCCCGGCCAGCAGCAGATAACCCATGTGTACGAGCGTACACATCATGTGTACACCCGTACACAGCACGGTCCTGGATATCGGTGAGAAACCGCTCTCACAAAACGCGTCCCAGCCGCCCCACGTGTCCACTACGGTGTCACCGATCACACACCGGGCCACCACAACTGCGCCGCCGTCAAGGGTGCCCCGCCGGAGGAACAGCGCATGTCAGAACAGAAGTCCCGGCCGCCGCAGGACCGCCCCTGGGAGAGCGGCTGGGGCCCGGACACCACCCGGGCACCGGGGACCCGACGACTCTGGCTGGCGGGCGCGCTGGCCCTGGCGACGATCACCGCGTGCGCCACGGCCATCACCGTGATGAACAGCGAGTCGGGCGAGCCGGAACACCGGGCGGCGGAGCCGACCACCCTGAGCGGTTCGGCCCCGGGCGGCCTGATCTCCTTCGCGACGCCTTCCAAGGGCGGCACCCATGAGGCCGGGGCGGGCCGCGTCCACTCGTCCCCCAGCCCCACCCCCACCACCAGCGCATCCAGCGCCGCCCCGAGCCCGGAGCCCGCGAAGAAGTCGCCGAAGCCGCCGAAACCGTCCTCCGGCTCGTCGAAGCCCCCGAAGACGCCGGCCTCGCACGGCACATCCATACGCTCGGTCAACTTCCCCGACCGCTATTGGCGGGTGCGCGACGGCTACGTGCGCCTGGACCGGATCGGCTCAGGCCCCGAGCAGCGCGAGGACGCCACCTTCCAGCGTGTCACCGGCCTCGCCGACTCCTCCTGCTACTCCTTCACCACCGCCGACGGCCGTTATCTGCGCCACCGCAGCTTCGTCCTGGTCGCGAACACGAACGACGGCTCGTCCCTCTTCCGCCAGGACGCCACGTTCTGCCCCCGCTCCTGGTCCCCGTCGGGCGCGCTCGCGCTGGAATCGGTCAACTACCCGGGCCGTTTCCTGCGCCACCGTGATTTCCAGCTCCGCCTGGACCCCTACGAGAACAGCCACCAGTACCGCTCGGACGTGTCGTTCCGGATGGTGGCCGGGCTGAGCTGACACACACAGGAGGGCGGCACCCCGCAAAGGGTGCCGCCCTCCTGTGTGTCCGTGGATCTCAGACGTTGAACCCGAGAGCCCGCAGCTGCTCGCGCCCGTCGTCCGTGATCTTGTCGGGGCCCCACGGCGGCATCCAGACCCAGTTGATGCGCAGCTCGTTCACGAGGCCGTCCGTGGCGGACTTCGCCTGGTCCTCGATGACGTCCGTCAGCGGGCAGGCCGCCGACGTCAGGGTCATGTCGAGCGTCGCGATGTTCGCGTCGTCGATGTGGATGCCGTAGATCAGGCCCAGGTTGACGACGTCGATGCCCAGCTCGGGGTCGACGACGTCGTACAGCGCCTCGCGGACCTCTTCCTCCGAGGCCGGCTTCATCTCAACGGTCTCGCTCATGCCGTCGTCTCCTTCTCGGCGTCGGCTCCGCCCAGCACCTGGGCCGTAGCGTCCTTCCAGGCCATCCAGCTCAGCAGGGCGCACTTCACCCGGGCCGGGTACTTGGACACCCCGGCGAACGCGACCGCGTCCTCCAGGATGTCCTCCATCGCGTCGTCGGGTTCGAGCTTCCCCTTGGACTGCATCAGCTCCAGGAAGGTCTCCTGGATCTTCCGCGCGTCGGAGAGGTCCTTGCCGACGAGGAGGTCGTTCAGTACGGACGCGCTCGCCTGGCTGATCGAACAGCCCTGGCCCTCGTACGAGACGTCCTCGATCGTGGTGCCGTCGTACTTCACGCGCAGTGTGATCTCGTCACCGCACGTCGGGTTGACGTGGTGCACCTCGGCGTCGCCATCCCGCAAGCCCCGCCCGTGCGGGTTCTTGTAGTGGTCCAGGATGACTTCCTGGTACATGGAGTCCAGTTTCACCGTTCAGCACGCCCCTCAGCCGAAGAAGTTCCGTACGTGCTCCAGGCCGTCGACCAGTGCGTCGATCTCGGCCGGCGTGGAGTACAGATAGAACGACGCTCGCGTGGTCGCAGGAATTCCGTACCGCAGGCAGACCGGCCGGGCGCAGTGGTGTCCGACCCGGACCGCGATGCCCTGCTCGTCGAGGACCTGGCCCACGTCGTGCGGGTGGATGTCCCCGAGGGTGAAGCTGATCGCCGCGCCCCGCTCCTCGGCCGTGGTGGGGCCGATGATGCGCAGGTCGGGCACCTCCAGCAGCCGCTTGACCGCGTACTCGGTGAGGGCGTGCTCGTGGGCGAGGATCTTGTCCATGCCGATCGAGTTGAGGTAGTCGATCGCCGCGCCGAGTCCGACCGCCTGGGCGATCGGGGGTGTGCCCGCCTCGAACTTGTGGGGCGCCGGGGCGTAGGTCGAGGAGTGCATCGACACCGTCTCGATCATCTCGCCGCCGCCGAGGAACGGGGGCAGGTCCTCCAGCAGCTCCTGGCGGCCCCAGAGGACGCCGATGCCGGTCGGGGCGCACATCTTGTGGCCGGTGAAGGCCACGAAGTCGGCCTGGAGGGCCTGGACGTCCAGCGGCATGTGCGGCGCGGCCTGGGAGGCGTCGATGCACACCAGCGCACCGACCTCCTGGGCGCGGCGCACGATCGCCTCGACGGGGTTCTGGGTGCCGAGGATGTTGGAGACCAGCACGAAGGAGACGATCTTCGTCTTCTCGGTGATGACCTCCTCGATGTTCGACAGGTCCAGGCGGCCGTCGTCGGTGAGGCCGAACCACTTCAGCTTCGCGCCCGTGCGCTGCGCGAGCAGCTGCCACGGCACGATGTTGGAGTGGTGCTCCATCTCCGTGATGACGATCTCGGTCTCGGAGTCCACGCGGTAGGGCTCGTCGGCCCAGCCCAGCATGTTCGCCACGAGGTTGAGCGACTCCGAGGCGTTCTTGGTGAAGATCACCTCGTCGCGCGAAGGCGCGTTGATGAACTCCGCGACCTTGTCGCGCGCGCCCTCGTACAGCGCCGTGGCCTCCTCGGCGAGCACATGCACACCGCGGTGGACGTTGGCGTTGTAGCGCTCGTAGTACTCGCTCAGGGCGTCCAGCACCTGGCGCGGCTTCTGGCTGGTCGCCGCGTTGTCCAGGTACACGAGCTTCCGGCCTTCGTGGACCTGGCGGTCCAGGATGGGGAAGTCCTTGCGGATCGCCTCGGTGTCGAGGAGGCCCGGCAGCAGTGTCACGCGGATACGCCACCCTTCGTGTCGACTCCGTCGAGCTTCGCATAGCCCTCGTAGCCCTCGTTCTCCAGCTTGTCGGCGAGCTCGGCGCCGCCGGACTCGACGATCCGGCCGGCGGAGAACACGTGGACGAAGTCGGGCTTGATGTAGCGCAGGATGCGCGTGTAGTGGGTGATCAGCAGGGTGCCGACCTCGCCCGTCTCGCGGACGCGGTTCACGCCCTCCGACACGACGCGCAGGGCGTCGACGTCGAGGCCGGAGTCGGTCTCGTCGAGGATCGCCATCTTCGGCTTGAGGAGCTCCAGCTGGAGGATCTCGTGGCGCTTCTTCTCACCGCCGGAGAAGCCCTCGTTGACGTTGCGCTCGGCGAAGGCGGGGTCCATGTTGAGGCGCTCCATGGCCTCCTTGACCTCCTTCACCCAGGTGCGCAGCTTGGGGGCCTCGCCGCGGACGGCGGTGGCGGAGGTGCGCAGGAAGTTCGACACGGAGACACCCGGGACCTCGACCGGGTACTGCATGGCGAGGAACAGGCCCGCGCGGGCGCGCTCGTCGACGGACATCTCCAGGACGTCCTCGCCGTCGAGGGTGACGGTGCCGCCGGTGATCGTGTACTTCGGGTGACCCGCGAGGGAGTAGGCGAGGGTCGACTTGCCGGAGCCGTTGGGGCCCATGATGGCGTGCGTCTCGCCCTGCTTCACGGTGAGGTCGACGCCCTTGAGGATCTCCTTCGTGGCGTTGTCGGCCTCGACGGTGACGTGCAGGTCTCGGATTTCAAGCGTTGCCATGGATGCCTCAGGACTCCTGGGTGAGGGAGACGAGCACGTCGTCCCCATCGATCTTTACGGGGTATACGGGGACGGGGCGCGTCGCCGGGAGGGCGTCGGGCTTGCCGGAGCGCAGATCGAAGCGCGAGCCGTGCAGCCAGCACTCGATGTGGCAGTCGTCGACCTCGCCCTCCGACAGGGAGACGTTCGCGTGCGAGCAGATGTCGTGGATCGCGAACACCTCGCCCTCGGTCTGCACGATGGACACGGGCGTGCCGTCGAGTTCCACCCGCTTGGGGGTGTCCTCCTCCAGCTCGCCCCGTCCACAGACGCGTACGAAGGTCATGCGACGGCCGCCTCCAGCTCCTCCTCGATCCGGGCGAGCAGGCGCTCCTCGATGTCGGGGAGGCCGATCTGCTGGACCAGCTCGGCGAAGAATCCGCGGACCACCAAGCGGCGGGCCTCGTACTCCGGGATGCCGCGCGCCATGAGGTAGAAGAGCTGCTCGTCGTCGAAGCGGCCGGTCGCCGAGGCGTGGCCGGCGCCGACGATCTCGCCGGTCTCGATCTCCAGGTTCGGTACGGAGTCCACGCGCGCCCCGTCCGTGAGGACCAGGTTGCGGTTCATCTCGTACGTGTCCGTGCCCTCGGCCGCGGCCTCGATGAGCACGTCACCGATCCACACCGCGTGCGCGTCGTCGCCCTGGAGGGCGCCCTTGTAGACGACGTTGGACTTGCAGTGCGGGACGTTGTGGTCGACCAGGAGGCGGTGCTCCTGGTGCTGGCCCCGGTCGGTGAAGTACAGGCCGAACAGCTCGGCCTCACCGCCGGGCCCGGCGTACCGCACGCGCGGGTGCAGCCGGACGACGTCGCCGCCGAAGGTGACGACGACGGACTTGAAGGAGGCGTCGCGGCCGACGAGCGCGTTGTGCTGGGCGACGTGGACGGCCTTGTCGTCCCAGTCCTGGACGCACACGACGGTGAGCTTGGCGCCGTCGCCCAGGAGGTAGTCGACGTTGGCGGCGAGCACCGCGTCACCGGTGTGGTCGATGACCACGACGGCCTCGGCGAAGGCGCCCAGTTCGATCACCTGGTGGCCGAAGGCCGTGCCGCCCTCGCCGTGCACCGCGATGCGGATGGGCTCGGTGAGGACGGTCTCCTTGGGGACGGTCACGACCGAGGCCTTCTCGAAGGCCGAGTAGGCCTGGGCGGCGACGCGGTCCACCGGGGCGCCGGCCTTGCCGAGCCGCGCGTCGTCGCGGCCGACGGCCTCGACGGTGACGCCCTCGGGGGCCTGGACGTCGACCTTCACGCCGTTGCCGGTGGCGACGGCGGTGCCGTCGTGCAGGCCGCGCAGGCGCTCCAGCGGGGTGAAGCGCCACTCCTCCTCGCGGCCGTGCGGGACGGGGAAGTCCGCCACGTCGAAGGACGGCGGCGCGCTCATGCGCGTGGCGACGGTCGACTCCGCGGCGACCGCGATCGAACCCGCGGTCGTCGACCCCACGGGGATGTTCTGGGCCTCAGCCATGGCTGTCGTAGTGCTCTCTTTCCTGAGTGGGACGTCTGCTGTCGAGGGGGCGGGTCAGCCGACCGCGCCCTCCATCTGCAGCTCGATCAGCCGGTTGAGCTCCAGCGCGTACTCCATGGGGAGCTCCTTGGCGATGGGCTCGACGAAGCCGCGCACGATCATCGCCATCGCCTCGAACTCGCTCAGCCCCCGGCTCATCAAGTAGAAGAGCTGGTCCTCGGAGACCTTGGAGACGGTCGCCTCGTGCCCCATGGACACGTCGTCCTCGCGGACGTCCACGTAGGGGTAGGTGTCGGAGCGGGAGATGGTGTCGACGAGCAGCGCGTCGCACAGGACGTTGGACTTCGAGCCGTGGGCACCCTCGCCGATCTCGACGAGACCGCGGTAGGAGGTGCGGCCGCCGCCGCGCGCCACGGACTTCGACACGATGTTCGACGACGTGTTCGGCGCCATGTGGACCATCTTGGAGCCCGCGTCCTGGTGCTGGCCCTCGCCCGCGAAGGCGATGGACAGCGTCTCACCCTTGGCGTGCTCGCCCATGAGGTAGACGGCCGGGTACTTCATCGTCACCTTGGAGCCGATGTTGCCGTCGATCCACTCCATGGTCGCGCCCTCGTAGGCGACGGCGCGCTTGGTGACCAGGTTGTAGACGTTGTTCGACCAGTTCTGGATGGTCGTGTAGCGGCAGCGGGCGTTCTTCTTGACGATGATCTCGACGACCGCGGAGTGCAGCGAGTCCGACTTGTAGATCGGGGCGGTGCAGCCCTCGACGTAGTGCACGTAGGCACCTTCGTCGACGATGATCAGGGTCCGCTCGAACTGGCCCATGTTCTCCGTGTTGATGCGGAAGTAGGCCTGGAGCGGAATCTCCACGTGCACGCCCGGCGGCACGTAGATGAAGGAGCCGCCCGACCACACGGCGGAGTTCAGCGACGCGAACTTGTTGTCGCCGACGGGGATGACGGTCCCGAAGTACTCCTTGAAGAGCTCCGGGTGCTCCTTCAGCGCGGTGTCGGTGTCGAGGAAGATGACGCCCTGCTCCTCCAGGTCCTCGCGGATCTGGTGGTAGACGACCTCCGACTCGTACTGCGCGGCGACACCGGCGACGAGGCGCTGCTTCTCCGCCTCGGGGATGCCGAGCTTGTCGTACGTGTTCTTGATGTCCTCGGGCAGGTCCTCCCAGGACTCCGCCTGCTTCTCCGTGGAGCGCACGAAGTACTTGATGTTGTCGAAGTCGATGCCGGAGAGGTCCGAGCCCCAGTTCGGCATGGGCTTCTTCTCGAACAGGCGCAGGCCCTTGAGGCGGAGCTTGGTCATCCACTCCGGCTCGTTCTTCTTGGAGGAGATGTCCCGGACGACGTCCTCGTTGATGCCGCGCTTGGCAGAGGCGCCGGCCGTGTCGGAGTCGGCCCAGCCGTACTCGTACTTGCCCAGGCCCTCGAGCTCGGGGTGGGCAGTCTCCGTGGGGAGAGTCATGCGGGGTTCCTCCCGGCCGTGCTTGCAGATGCGTTGTGGGAAATCTTGGGGATGAACGTCGTGCAGACGCCGTCGCCGTGCGCGATGGTGGCGAGCCGCTGAACGTGCGTACCGAGCAGCTCCGCGAAAAATTCCGTCTCCGCCTCGCACAGCTGCGGGAACTGCTCGGCGACGTGGGCGACCGGGCAGTGGTGCTGGCAGAGCTGTTCACCCAGCTGGGGGTGGGGCGCACTGCGCGCCGTAGCAGCGTACCCGTCGGTGCTCAGGGCCTTGGCCAGCGCTTCGGTCCGCTTCTCGGGCGGGGCGGTCTCGACCGCGCGGCGGTAGGCGCCCGCCTGCGCGGCGATCCTGGCGCGGGCGAAGGCCGCGATCGCCTCGTTGCCGCCCTCGCGGTCGGCGATCCAGCGCAGGGCGTCCGCCGCGAGCTTGTCGTACGACTGGTCGAAGGCGTCCCGGCCGCAGTCCGTCAGGGCGAACACCTTGGCCGGCCTGCCTCGGGTGCGCGCGCCGTACACCCGCTGCTCGCGTGCCTCCACGACACCGTCACCCGCGAGGGCGTCGAGGTGCCGGCGCACGGCCGCCTGGGTGAGGCCCAGCCGCTCGGCGAGCTCGGCGACGGTCGAGGGGCCGTGGTCCAGGATGGACCGCGCGACGCGGTTGCGGGTGGACCGCTCCCCGGTCGCCAGCTCCTCGTGAGGTGCCTCGCCGACGTTTTTCACAACGCCATTGTTGCGTAATTCCTCCGGACCGGGCAAGCCGCCCGCGTCCATCCGACGGTGCCCTACGTCACTTAGGCATACCTAATCTGACCTGCGGAAACGATCTCTGATCGATCAAACCGGTGGCATGGGGCAGCCGCTTCGGGGACACTCCGGAACCATGCCCACACCCCCTCCGACCGGCCCTCTTGTCACCCGCGAGACGCTCCGGACGCAGCTCGGCGACCTCGGCGTACGCCCCGGCGAGACCCTCCTCGTGCACTCCTCCCTCAGCGCCCTCGGCTGGGTCAACGGCGGCCCCGTAGCGGTGGTACAAGGACTGCTCGACGCCCTCGGCCCGGAGGGCACCCTCGTGGTCCCCACCCAGACCGGCGACCTCTCCGACCCGGCCCTGTGGAGCAACCCGCCCGTGCCCCCGCAGTGGTGGACGGCCATCCGCGCCACCATGCCCGCCTACGACCCGCGGATCACGCCCGCCCGCGGGGTCGGCGTCCTCCCGGAGACTGTGCGCACGTGGCCCGGCGCGCTGCGCAGCGCGCATCCGCAGACCTCGTTCGCGGCGCTCGGCCCGCGCGCGGCGGACATCCTCGACGGGCATGCGCCCGACTGCCGTCTCGGCGAGCGCAGCCCGCTGGCGAAGCTGGAGGCGATGGGCGCCCGCGTGCTGCTGCTCGGCGCCGGCTACGCCTCCTGCACGAGCTTCCACCTGGCCGAGTACCGGATACCCTCCCCGCGCGTCGCGGTGGGCCGACCGGGTCCGGACGGCTGGGAGACCGTGACCGAGGTGTCGATCAGCTCGGACCGTTTCGACGAGCTGGGCTACGACTTCGAACGGGACCGTCCCGTCGTCCGCGGCAAGGTGGGCGCGGCCGAGGCGCGGCTGTTCCCGGTGGCGGACGCGGTCGCCTTCGCCGAGCGGTGGCTGGCGGTCCACCGGCCGCGTGAGGAGGAGTAGCCGCACCCCGTGGTCCGGGCCACCGCGCGCGTACCTAGACTCTGGACCCATGCGAAGTGAGCCCGTGGTCCAGGTCCAGGCCCTGGTGAAGCGGTACGGCCCGAAGACCGCGGTGGACGGGCTCGACCTGGTGGCCCGGGCGGGTGTGACCGCCGTGCTCGGCCCCAACGGGGCGGGCAAGACGACCACGGTCGAGACCTGCGAGGGGTACCGGAAGCCGGACTCCGGCACGGTGCGCGTCCTGGGTCTCGACCCGGTCGCGGACTCCGCCGGCCTGCGGCCCCGCATCGGCGTGATGCTCCAGTCCGGCGGCGTCTACTCGGGCTCCCGCGCCGACGAGATGCTCCGGCACGTGGCGAAGCTGCACGCGCACCCCCTGGACGTGGACGCGCTGATCGAGCGACTGGGGCTCGGCTCCTGCGGCCGTACGACGTACCGGCGGCTGTCGGGCGGTCAGCAGCAGCGGCTGGCGCTGGCCATGGCCGTGGTCGGGCGACCCGAACTGGTCTTCCTCGACGAGCCGACCGCCGGACTCGATCCGCAGGCCCGCCGCGCCACCTGGGACCTGGTCCGGGATCTGCGCGCCGACGGCGTCTCGGTGATCCTCACCACCCACTACATGGACGAGGCCGAGCAGCTCGCCGACGACGTCGCGATCATCGACGCGGGCCGGGTCATCGCCCAGGGCTCCCCGGAGGAGCTGTGCCGGGGCGGCGCGGAGAACACGCTGCGCTTCTCGGGCCGGCCCGGCCTGGACGTGGGCTCGCTGCTGAAGGCCCTGCCCGCCGACTGCTCGGCCGCCGAGCTGACACCGGGTTCCTACCGGGTCGTCGGCAAGGTCGACCCCCAGTTGCTCGCGACGGTCACCTCCTGGTGCGCCCAGCACGGCGTGATGCCGGAGAAGATCTCGGTCGAACGGCACACCCTGGAGGACGTCTTCCTGGAGCTCACCGGCAAGGAGTTGCGCTCGTGACCGCCACCGGCACGGGGATGTACACGCCGAAGCCCGGCGCGGCGCCCCTCCACCGCATGATCGCGGCCCAGGCCGCGCTCGAGACCAAGATGCTGCTGCGCAACGGGGAGCAGCTGCTGCTGACGGTGGTGATCCCGACCCTGCTGCTGGCGCTGTTCAGCACCGTGGACATCGTCGACACCGGCGCCGGCGAGGCGGTCGACTTCCTCGCACCCGGCATCCTCGCGCTCGCCGTGATGTCGACGGCGTTCACCGGCCAGGCCATCGCGACCGGCTTCGAGCGCCGCTACGGCGTGCTGAAGCGGCTGGCCTCCTCGCCCCTGCCCCGCTGGGGCCTGATGACGGCGAAGACCCTGTCCGTCCTGGTCACCGAGGTGCTCCAGGTGATCCTGCTGACGGCGATCGCCTTCGCGCTCGGCTGGTCGCCGCAGGGCAACCCGGTCGCCGTCGTGCTGCTCCTGGTCCTCGGCACGGCGGCCTTCTCGGGCCTGGGCCTGCTGATGGCCGGGACGCTGAAGGCCGAGGCGACGCTGGCGGCGGCCAACCTGGTGTTCCTGCTGCTGCTCGTCGGCGGCGGCGTCATCGTGCCGCTCGACAAGTTCCCCTCCGGCGTGCAGGACGTGCTCGGCCTGCTGCCGATCTCGGCCTTGTCCGACGGACTCCGGGACGTGCTCCAGCACGGCGCCGGGATGCCCTGGGGCAACCTGGGGATCCTGGCCGTCTGGGCGGTCGTGGGGCTGGCGGCGGCCGGGAAGTTCTTCCGCTGGGAGTGAGCGGAGTCGGCGAACGGCGCTGACGTACGGAGGGGGAAGGGCATGGCATCGCGCGCGGTCTCCTGGCCGGCCTTCAGGCGGTTGTTCGCCCCCGGACAGGGCGGCATCCGGGTGGCCCTCGACTGGCCGCGGCTGGCCGCGCTGCACCAGGCCGATGCCGCACGCGTCGTCCGTGAGGACGTCACCCTGGACCGGCTGCCGCCGCCACGCGCCTACTACGCCCCCTGGTACGCGGACCCGGCCGGCCGGCCCACCGACTACCGGGCCCTCGACGCCCGCCCGCTGAACAGCGCGGAGCTGGCCGTGACCGGCCGGGGCCTGACCGAGGAGCAGCGCCTGCGGGTCGGCCGGTTCGAACAGGCCCTCGCCGGACGTCCGCTGCCGCTCTGTCTTCCCACCCTCGACCTCGGCGAGGAACGGCGGCTGGTGCTCGACGGGAATCACCGCCTCATCGCGTTGCTGCGCCTGGTAGCGGCGGGCTCGGCCGCCGTGGTTCGCGAGTTCCGGGTGTCGGCTCCGCTCGATCCCGATCTGCTTCCCGACCTTCGGCACTGGGTGGCGCACTGACCGGAATCCGGGACAATCCCCCTGTGCAGTCGGGACGTTGAGGGGAGCGCCATGGGGGAGACGGGCACGGCCGGGGATCCGTCGCGGAGCCGGTTGTGGCGGCGGGGGTGGCCGTGGCTGATCGGTCTTCCGGCCGCACTGGGCAGCTACGCGACCGCGCTCGCCACCCTTCCCGGAGAAGAGTGGTGGCGTTATCCGGCGGCCGCCGCCTCCGCCGTTGCGGCGGCCGGTGCCATCGTGTTCACCCTGCCCCGGGACGACGCGCGGCAGGCGCCGCGTCCGCCAGCCACCAACGCCGCACCGCGCCCCCGCGTGGTGGTGCGCGCCGCGGCCGGTGACACGACCTGGGCGGCCTGGCTGACGGATGTCCTGGAGCGCTCGGGACGTCAGGCGGTGTGGGAGCAGTGGGACGAGCGGCCGCCTGGTCCGCGCCAGGCCGCGCTGATCATAGTGATCGTCTCCGCCGCCACCGCCGCCTGGCCGACGCTGCTCGCGCCGTCCGGTCCGCACCTGTATGTACAGGTGGAGGAGTGTGCCGTCCCGGACGGCTCGGCGGAGGAAAGCCTGCTCAGTCTCGTCGGACTCCCTCGGGAGGCCGTCGCGGGCCGCCTACTGGACCGCCTTGACGCGCTCGCTCCGGCCGACGGGCCGGCGGACCGTCCGGAGCTGCCGCCGTGCCCCGGCCTCGACTCGGCCGTCACCAACCTGCCGCCCCGCAACGTGCTGTTCACCAGCCGCGCCGACGTCATGGACCACATCGGCGCCCTGTTTCTCGGGCCGCACCCGCTGACCGCGCCGCGCTCCTGCGCCGTGGTGGGTGTCGGCGGCATCGGCAAGACGCAGGTGGCAGTCGAGTACGGACACCGCTACGCCTCGCACTATGACGTCATCTGGTGGATCAGGGCGGAATCGCGAGTGCAGGTCATCGACGCGCTGACGCTGCTCGCCCGCCGCCTCGGCGTGCCCGTGGACGAAGATCCCGGCGTGACCCTCGGCGCCCTGTGGCGGGCGCTGGGTGCTCGCAGTCGCTGGCTGTTGGTGTTCGACAACGCCGTGGACGCCGCCGACCTGGACGCCTGCTGGCCGCCTCTCACCAACGGGGACGTCCTGCTCACTTCGTACGTGCGCACCTGGCACGGGGGCCGCATCACGGACGTCCTCGCTCTGGACGTGTTCGACGAGGCGGACGCCGTCGCGTTCCTGCGCAGACGCAGCAACGACCACCGGACTCCCGCGGCCACCGTCAGGACCGTCGCCCGCGCGCTCGGCCGCCTCCCCCTCGTACTGGAACAGGCCGCCGCCTACACGCAGGAGAGCGGCACCACCCTCGCCGAGTTCGAACGGGTGCTGCACCGGCAGCCCTCCGCGGCGCCCCTGCTGTCGCAGGAGTCCTGGTACCGGCCCGAGATGACGGCGACCTGGGGCATGTCCCTGGAGCGGGCGTGCGAGCAGCAGCCGGACGCCCGCTCGCTCGCGCTGCTGCTCGCTTTCCTCGCCGCCGACCGCATTCCGCGCGCGCTGCTGTCGGAGCAGCACGCCGGTGCCCTGCCGCCGCCTCTGGGCGAGCGGCTGAGCGGCGGCCTCACGGTCAACGCACTGCTGCGCCCCCTGTTGTCCTTCTCGCTGGTCCGGGCCGACGACCACGGTGACCTGGGCGTCTCCCGGCAGGTCCAGGACTATCTGCGCTCCACCCTGGACCCGGCCGGGCACCGGCGTTACGCAGACGCGGCCGTTCTGCTGGTGGAGTCCGCCTTCCCCGCCGATCCCACCGACCCGGAGAGCAGGCCCGAGTGTGCCCGGCTGCTCCCTCATGTGCTGTCGGCGGTGCGGCACGGCAGCGGCCCGAGCGGTACCGGCGAGTCCGCCGCACTCGGCCGCCTGTTGCACCGCGCGGGCAACTACCTGCACGTGCGCGGCGACTACGGCCACGCTGTGGAGCTGCTGCGCCAGTCCCTGGAGGCCCATGAGGCGGTGAGGAACGGCGACCGCGCCCGCCTCGCCGACGTGATGACCGCACTCGGCCGTACGCAGTACGCGCTCGCCGCCCTGGGAGACGCACACCACTCCGCCGAGCGGGCCGTGCGGCTGCTCACCGACGTCTACGGCCCGGGCCATCCGCGGGTGGTCCGGCCGCTGCTGTTGCTGAGCCGTATCCAGCGGGAGCAGGGCCGGTTCGGGCAGGCCCTGGAGACCGCCCACCGGGCTCTGGAGGTGACCGTCCTCGCGCACGGCGAGGAGCACCCCGACACTGCCGACTGCCTGATGGTCCTGGGCGACGCTCAGCGGCGCCGCGGGGACCTCGACGCGGCACGGGACTGCTACCGCCGCGCCCTCACGGTTCGGGAGGGCACCGAGGGCACGCGCCCCATCGACCTTGCCACCGCCCACAAGCATCTGGCGCTCATCGCCCTCGACCAGGACGAGCCGAGCAGGGCCCATGACCGGCTGGTGCAAGCCCGCGCCCTGCTCACCGCCGCGCATGACGAGACGCACCCGGCCGTCGCCGACGTGGACAACCATCTCGGGGAGACGCTGCGACGACTCGACCGCCTCGGCGAGGCGCACACGGCGCTTCGGCACGCCCTCGCGGTTCGCGGCCCGCTCGGCGACCACCCGGACGTCGTCGGCACGCTGATCCGGCTGGGCCGGCTGCACCGCGACTCGGGTGCGCTGGAGGAGTCGTGCGAGAGTCTCGTCGAGGCCCGCCGGATGGCGGCCGCCGCAATGGGCGTGGAGCACCCGTACGTAGCCGACGCCGAGTGCGACCTGGCGGAGACCCTGGTGGCGCAGGGCGATCGGGAGCGGGGCGTCGAGATGCTCGGTGCCGCCGTGGCGTGCTATGAGCGGGCGTATGGTCCCGGGCACCCGCTCACCGCCGCGGCGCGGGAACGGCTGGACGCCCTGACGGTTCCCCCCAGCGGGCGCTGACCAGGTGAAACGGTACGTTGACGACCCCACGTGAATTCGTGCACAAGCATGACCCCTACGATGGTGCGCGTGCCAAAGCTGACCCGCGCCGACTCCCGAGCGGTGGTGCGCAACCCGCTCGCCTTCATCGCCGAGCGCTGGACCCCGGAACCCCGGACGGTCCGGCGCGCGGCGCTCTCCGCGCTCCTGATGTCGGTGATCATCGTCGTCACCGGCGGCGCCGTACGGCTGACGGGCTCGGGCCTGGGCTGCCCGACCTGGCCCAAGTGCACCGCCGACTCGCTCACAGCCACCAGCGCGATGGGCTTCCACGGTGCCATCGAGTTCGGCAACCGCATGCTGACGTACGTGCTGTGCGCCGCCGTCGGCTGGGCGATCATCGCCGCGCGCTCGCAGAAGCCGTACCGGCGCGGCCTGGTCCGGCTGGGCTGGGCACAGTTCTGGATCGTGATGAGCAACGCGGTGCTCGGCGGCATCGTGGTGCTGGTCGGTCTCAACCCGTACACGGTCGCGGCCCACTTCGTGGCGACGTCCGCGCTCATCGCGGTGGCCACGGTGATGTGGCAGCGCACCCGGGAGGGCGACGCGGCCCCGCGCCCGCTGGTCGGCAAGGCCGTGCAGCAGCTGGTGTGGTTCCTGATCGCGGCGGCCGTCCTGCTCATCCTGGTCGGCACGGTCGTCACCGGCGCGGGCCCGCACGCGGGGGACTCCAGCGAGGTCGAACGGATGCCGGTCGACTGGGAGACGGTGAGCAAGCTGCACGCCGTGCTGGCGTGGATCGTGGTGACGCTGACGTTCGCCCTGTGGTTCGTCCTCAAGGCGGTCGACGCGCCGAGGCACCCGCTGAACCGCACCCGTGAGCTGTTCCTGATCCTGCTCGCGCAGGGCGTCATCGGCTACGTCCAGTACTTCACGGACCTGCCCGAGGTCCTGGTGGGCCTGCACATGCTCGGCTCGGCCGTGATGTGGATCTGGGTGCTGCGGGTGGTGCTGTCGCTGCGCGAACGGCCGGAGCCGACGGCCGACGTGCCCGGCCCGGCCGCCGAGGCGAGCCTGACGAAGGCCTAGCCTGGCAAGGCCCGGTCCGCCAAGGCCTAGTCGAGCCCGTAGACCCGCCGCGCGTTTGCCGACGCCAGCAGGCCCGCCACCCGCTGGGCGTCGGCCAGGGACCACGCCCCCTCGGCGACCCAGGTTCCGAGCACCCGCCCCAGGGCCTCGCGGAACAGCCGGGCGCCCACCACGTGCAGTTCGGGCAGCCCCTGCGCGCCGGTGGAGAACAGGATCTTGCCGAAGGGGGCCAGCTCCAGGATCTCCGCGAGGACGGTCGAGGCCCGGGCGCCCGTGCGGACCAGGGCGGCGCCGCAGTCGACGTGGACGTGCGGGAAGACACCGGCGAGATGGGCGGCGTGGCGGTGGTACGGGTAGCCGTGCAGCAGGACGAGGTCCGTGCCCAGGCCGGCCGTGGCCCGCACGAAGTCCGTCAGCAGCACCGGGTCCGTACGGTCGATCCGCAGACCGGGGGCGCCCAGCCCCGCGTGCAGCTGGAGCGGCAGCCCCGAGGCGACCGCGCTCCACAGCAGATGCCGGAGCAGTACCGGGTCGCTCAGCTCCCCGCCCACGCCGCGCCCGGCGAGCCAGCGGCCGGCCGCCCCGCGCACCTCCCCCGGGCCGGGCGGCTCCGGTGCGAGCGCGAGGCCGTGCCGTACGCCCGCGACCGAGGTGAAGGCGACGGCGTCGGCGGCGGCCGCGTGCACCGACTCGGCGAGGTTGGCGAGGAAGGACTCGACGGTGCCGGAGGTGTCGGCGACCTGCTCGGCGAGGAGTTCCAGGCGCACGATCTCGCGGGCCTCGGCGGCTCCCGCGGAGGCCAGCTCGCCCGGTTCCGTCAGGTCGCCGGGAAGCCCCGTGTCGACCAGGTACGTGGTGATGCCGCTGCCGCGCAGGAGCCGGCGGCCGGACTCCAGGACGCCCAGTTCACGGCGCCGGGCCAGATAGCGGGCGGGCGTGCAGTGGGGTTCCAGGCCGAGCAGGGGTGGGCACCAGCGCCTGACGGCGAAGCCGGTCTGGGTGTCGAAGAGGGTGGTGCCGGGGGCGGGTGGGCCCTCGCTGCGGCTGAGGTGGGCCTCGAAGGTGCCGAGGCCCAGCTCTGTGCGCAGCACTCCGTGGCAGTACTGGTCCACTAGGGACGGCGTTTCGATCATCCGGGCCTCCCGGTGTGGACCCTGTTGTTCCAGAGGTCTTAACGGGTGAACCGGGTTCAGGTCGCGGTCGCGACGGGGGGTGCGGGTGTTCTGGCGGCCACGGGTTGTCGGTGGCTGATCGCGCCCGTGCGGCGGAGCCGCACATCGACACAGCCCCGCGCCCCCAGACACAAGAAGGCCGGTTGCTCAGCCGTTCTTGGGGCCGCCGACCTGGATTCCCGCCATGCGCGACCACTCGTAGCGGCCCGTCTTGACCTTGGCGGCGAATTCGCCGTCGAAGGACTCGTGGGCCGTGATGCCCGACTTCTCCACGGCCTTCTCGGCGATCTCGTACGAGGGGGCGACCAGGTCGCCCCAGTTGCCGTCCTCGCCGACCAGGACGATGCGGGCGCCGCGCTCGCCGAGGTAGGCGACCTGGCCCTCGGCGCCGCCGTGGGCCTTGGAGAAGGAGGAGATCTGCTTGGCCAGCCGGGCCACCTTGCGCTCGGCCTTCGGGTCAACCTGCTGCGTGTCTGCCATGGCCAGGATGCTACTCACGAGTAGATCGACTGGCGAGGCCAGGGGCCTGTGACGTACGTCAGGGTGTCAGTGGGTCAGGGCGGGAACGAACGGGTCGACCGCGACGGCCACGAACAGCAGCGACACGTACGTGATCGACCAGTGGAACAGGCGCATCTCCTTCAGCTTCGCGCCCGTCACCTCCGCCTTCGCGCGGTTCTGCAGGCCGTGCGCCTCCCAGAGCCAGAAGCCGCCCGCCAGCAGCGCCACCGACGTGTAGAACCAGCCGGTGTAGCCGAGCGGGGTCAGCAGCAGCGAGACGGCGACCATGACCCAGCTGTAGATCACGATCTGCTTGGCGACCACCTTGTTGGAGGCGACCACCGGCAACATCGGCACGCCCACGCGTGCGTAGTCCTCCCTCACCTTCATGGACAGCGGCCAGTAGTGCGGCGGCGTCCAGAAGAACATGACGAGGAAGAGGATGACCGGCGCCCACGACATCGAGTTCGTGACCGAGGACCAGCCGATCAGCACCGGCAGGCAGCCCGCGATGCCGCCCCACACGATGTTCTGCGAGGTACGGCGCTTGAGGATCATCGTGTAGACGACGACGTAGAAGAGGAGCGCGCCGAGGGCGAGCCAGGCGCTCAGCCAGTTCACCGTGAGACCGAACAGCAGCGTCGAGGCGACGGCCAGCGTGATGCCGAAGACCAGGCACTCGCGCGGACTGACCATGCCGGTCACCAGCGGGCGCTGCGAGGTGCGGTCCATGAGCGCGTCGATGTCGCGGTCGATGTACATGTTGAGCGCGTTGGCGCCGCCCGCGGACATGTATCCGCCCAGGCACGTCAGCAGCACCAGGGTCAGGTCGGGCACGCCCTGCTGCGCCAGGAACATCACCGGCACCGTGGTGATCAGCAGCAACTCGATGATCCGCGGCTTGGTGAGAGCCACGAACGCCTTGACACGGGCCCCGAACGGCCGGTGGGCCGGGCTCTGGTCCGCCCCGATCATCCCCGCTGGACGGGATTCAACGGCCGTCACGCACACCCCTACAGAGACATCCCAGCAAGCCTCACCCTGTGAAGTCCCGGTAAAGGCTCGCGCGTACCACGCCACTTTAGACGTTGCCCAGACTCGGACATTCGCGGGGGTCCACTCGTGTTGGCGGGCACCTTCCGAAGGGCGCGCCGAAGCTCGATTGAGCACCCGGATGAGCGGCTCCGTATTCACCTGTCGAATGCGGTACGGCCCAGTCAGGAGGCGGACCGGGATCAGTCCCGGCACTCTGGAGTGACCCGCAAAAACGCACGTCCGACGGGGGTAGGCTCGACTGCGGCCGGTGGGCGCCCCGATACACCGGCATCCGACATGTGGAGAGGAGCCCTGACCCAGGGTGAGCACCAAGCCGACCACCACAGACCTCGAGTGGACCGAGTTGGACCAGCGGGCCGTCGACACCGCGCGTGTCCTGGCCGCCGATGCCGTACAGAAGGTCGGTAACGGCCATCCGGGTACGGCGATGAGCCTGGCACCTGCCGCCTACACCCTCTTCCAGAAGGTGATGCGGCACGACCCGGCGGACGCCGACTGGGTCGGGCGGGACCGCTTCGTGCTGTCCGCCGGCCACTCGTCCCTGACCCTCTACACCCAGCTGTACCTGGCCGGCTTCGGCCTGGAGCTGGACGATCTGAAGTCCTTCCGCACCTGGGGCTCGAAGACCCCCGGTCACCCCGAGTACGGGCACACGACCGGTGTGGAGACGACGACCGGCCCGCTCGGCCAGGGTGTCGCCAACGCGGTGGGCATGGCGATGGCCGCCCGCTACGAGCGCGGTCTGTTCGACCCGGAGGCCGCCGAGGGCGAGTCCCCCTTCGACCACTTCATCTACTGCATCGCCGGTGACGGCTGCCTCCAGGAGGGCATCTCCGCCGAGGCGTCCTCCCTCGCGGGCCACCAGAAGCTCGGCAACCTGATCCTGCTGTGGGACGACAACCACATCTCGATCGAGGGTGACACCGAGACGGCCGTGTCCGAGGACACGGTGAAGCGGTACGAGGCCTACGGCTGGCACGTGCAGCGCGTGGAGCCGCAGGAGAACGGCGACCTGGACCCGGCCGCGATCTTCGAGGCGGTCCAGAAGGCCAAGGCCGTCACGGACCGGCCGTCGTTCATCGCGATGCGCTCGATCATCGCCTGGCCGGCCCCGAACGCGCAGAACACCGAGGCCGCGCACGGCTCGGCGCTGGGCGACGACGAGGTCGCGGCGACCAAGCGGGTCATGGGCTTCGACCCGGAGCAGAGCTTCGAGGTCTCCGACGAGGTCATCACGCACACCCGCAGGGCGCTGGAGCGGGGCCAGGCGGCCCGCGCGGTGTGGGAGAAGGCGTACCAGCAGTGGCGGGACAACAACCCCGAGCGCGCCGCGGAGTACGACCGCGTCGCCAAGGGTGAGCTGCCCACCGGCTGGGAGGAGAAGATCCCGGTCTTCGAGGTCGGCAAGGGCGTGGCCACGCGTGCCGCCTCCGGCAAGATCCTCCAGGCGCTCGGCGGAGTCATCCCCGAGCTGTGGGGCGGCTCGGCCGACCTGGCCGGCTCCAACAACACCACCATCGACAAGACCAGCTCCTTCCTCCCGGCGGACAACCCGCTGCCGGAGGCGGACCCGTACGGCCGCACGATCCACTTCGGTATCCGCGAGCACGCGATGGCCGCCGAGATGAACGGCATCGCGCTGCACGGCAACACCCGGATCTACGGTGGCACGTTCCTGGTCTTCTCCGACTACATGCGCAACGCGGTGCGGCTGTCGGCGCTGATGCACCTGCCGGTGACGTACGTGTGGACGCACGACTCCATCGGCCTCGGCGAGGACGGCCCGACCCACCAGCCGGTCGAGCACCTCGCCTCGCTGCGCGCGATCCCGGGCCTGAACGTCGTGCGCCCGGCCGACGCGAACGAGACCGCCATCGCCTGGCGCGAGATCCTCAAGCGCTGGACCAAGGAGTTCGGCAAGGGCCAGCCGCACGGCCTGGCGCTGACCCGGCAGGGCGTGCCGACGTACGAGCCCAACGAGGACGCGGCCAAGGGCGGTTACGTCCTGTTCGAGGCCGAGGGTGGCGAACCCGAGGTGATCCTCATCGGGACCGGCTCGGAGGTGCACGTCGCCGTCGAGGCGCGCGAGCAGCTCCAGGGCGCCGGCGTGCCCACGCGCGTCGTGTCCATGCCGTCCGTGGAGTGGTTCGAGCAGCAGGACCAGGGGTACCGGGACAGCGTCCTGCCGCCGTCCGTCCGGGCCCGTGTCGCGGTGGAGGCCGGTATCGGCCTCACCTGGCACAAGTACGTGGGGGACGCCGGCCGCATCGTTTCCCTGGAGCACTTCGGTGCTTCGGCCGACGGCAAGGTGCTCTTCCGCGAGTTCGGCTTCACCGCCGAGAACGTGGCCGCCGCCGCGCGGGAATCGATCGCCGCAGCCCAGCGCTGACGCTCATATACGACACGTAGGAGATGGAATTTCCATGACAGACGCACTCAAGCGCCTCTCCGAGGAAGGCGTGGCGATCTGGCTGGACGACCTGTCGCGCAAGCGGATCACGTCCGGCAACCTCGCCGAGCTGATCGACCAGCAGCACGTCGTGGGCGTCACCACCAACCCGTCGATCTTCCAGAAGGCGATCTCGCAGGGTGACGGCTACGACACGCAGCTGACCGACCTCGCCGCCCGCGAGGTCACGGTCGAAGAGGCCATCCGCATGATCACGACGGCGGACGTCCGTGACGCCGCCGACGTGCTGCGCCCGGTCTTCGACGCCACCGGCGGCAAGGACGGCCGGGTCTCGATCGAGGTCGACCCCCGCCTGGCGCACAACACGCGGGCGACGGTCGCCGAGGCCAAGCAGCTCGCCTGGCTGGTGGACCGGCCCAACACGCTCATCAAGATCCCGGCGACCGAGGCGGGCATCCCGGCCATCGCCGAGACCATCGGCCTGGGCATCAGCGTCAACGTCACGCTGATCTTCTCGCTGGAGCGCTACCGCCTGGTCATGGACGCGTTCCTGACCGGCCTGGAGAAGGCCAAGGAGCGCGGCCTGGACCTGTCGCAGATCCACTCCGTGGCGTCGTTCTTCGTGTCCCGCGTGGATACCGAGATCGACAAGCGGATCGACGCGCTGGGCACCGACGAGGCCAAGGCGCTGCGTGGCAAGGCCGCCGTCGCCAACGCCCGTCTGGCCTACCAGGCGTACGAGGAGGTCTTCTCCTCGGACCGCTGGAACGCGCTGGAGAAGGCGGGCGCCAACAAGCAGCGTCCGCTGTGGGCGTCGACCGGCGTGAAGGACAAGGCGTACAGCGACACCATGTACGTCACCGACCTGGTCGCGCCGAACACGGTGAACACCATGCCCGAGGCGACCCTGTTCGCCACCGAGGACCACGGCGAGATCACCGGCAACACCGTCGCCGGCACCTACGAGCAGGCCCGGGCCGACCTCGACGCGGTCGAGAAGCTCGGGATCAAGTACGACGACGTGGTCCGGCTGCTGGAGGAGGAGGGCGTCGAGAAGTTCGAGGCGTCCTGGACCGACCTGCTGAAGTCGACCGAGGCCGAGCTCAAGCGCCTCGCCCCTTCGGAGGGCTGAACAGGTGTCGAGCAGCAACCCGCTGCGTGACCCCGCGGACCGACGGCTCCCGCGTATCGCGGGGCCGTCGGGCCTGGTCATCTTCGGCGTCACGGGCGACCTGTCCCGCAAGAAGCTCATGCCCGCCGTGTACGACCTCGCCAACCGGGGTCTGCTGCCGCCGGGCTTCTCGCTGGTGGGCTTCGCCCGCCGCGAGTGGGCGCACGAGGACTTCGCGCAGGAAGTGCACGACGCGGTCAAGGAGCACGCCCGCACGCCCTTCCGCGAGGAGGTCTGGCAGCAGCTCATCCAGGGCATGCGCTTCGTGCAGGGCACCTTCGACGACGACGACGCGTTCGAGCGGCTGCGCTCCACGATCGACGAGCTCGACAAGGCACAGGGCACGGGCGGCAACTTCGCCTTCTACCTCTCGGTTCCGCCGTCGGCCTTCCCGGTGGTCATCCAGCAGCTGAAGAAGCACCAGCTGGCCGACCAGACGGGCGGCTCCTGGCGCCGCGCGGTCATCGAGAAGCCGTTCGGCCACAACCTCGCCTCGGCCGAGGAGCTCAACAAGGTCGTCCACGAGGTCTTCGCCCCGGACCAGGTCTTCCGCATCGACCACTACCTGGGCAAGGAGACCGTCCAGAACATCCTGGCGCTGCGCTTCGCCAACACCATGTTCGAGCCGATCTGGAACCGGTCCTTCGTGGACCACGTGCAGATCACCATGGCCGAGGACATCGGCATCGGCGGCCGGGCCGGCTACTACGACGGCATCGGCGCCGCCCGTGACGTCATCCAGAACCACCTGCTCCAGCTGATGGCCCTGACGGCCATGGAGGAGCCGGCCTCCTTCGACGCGGACGCGCTGGCCGCCGAGAAGACCAAGGTCCTCGGCGCCGTGAAGCTGCCGAAGGACATGGGCCGGGACACCGTGCGCGGCCAGTACTCGGCCGGCTGGCAGGGCGGCGCGAAGGTGATCGGCTATCTCGACGAGGACGGCATCAACGCCTCGTCGAAGACCGACACGTACGCCGCGATCAAGCTGGAGATCGACAACCGCCGCTGGGCGGGCGTCCCCTTCTACCTGCGCACCGGCAAGCGGCTGGGCCGCCGGGTGACGGAGATCGCGGTCGTCTTCCAGCGGGCCCCGCACTCCCCCTTCGACTCCACCGCCACCGAGGAGCTGGGTTCCAACGCGATCGTCATCCGCGTCCAGCCGGACGAGGGCGTGACGGTCCGCTTCGGCTCGAAGGTGCCGGGCACGTCGATGGAGATCCGGGACGTGTCGATGGACTTCGCCTACGGCGAGTCCTTCACGGAGTCCAGCCCGGAGGCGTACGAGCGTCTCATCCTGGATGTTCTGCTCGGTGACTCGAACCTCTTCCCGCGCACCGAGGAGGTCGAGCTGTCCTGGAAGATCCTCGACCCGATCGAGGAGTACTGGGACAAGAACGGCAAGCCCGCCCAGTACCAGGCCGGTACCTGGGGGCCCGTCGAGGCGGACGAAATGCTCGAGCGACACGGACGGAGCTGGCGCCGGCCATGAAGATAGACCTGACGGACACCACGGCCAGCAAGGTCAACAAGGCGCTGGTGCAGGGCCGCCGGGCGATCGGCACCCCGGCGGTCGGCATGGTGCTCACGCTGGTCATCGTGACGGACGAGGAGAACGCCTACGACGCGCTGAAGGCCGCGAACGACGCCTCGCACGAGCATCCCGCCCGCACGCTCGTGGTCATCAAGCGCGTCTCCCGTTCGCCCCGCGACCGTACGCAGTCCCGTCTCGACGCGGAGGTCCGGGTCGGCGCTGACGCGGGTTCCGGCGAGACGGTGGTGCTCCGGCTGTACGGCGAGGTCGTCGACCACGCCCAGTCGGTGGTGCTGCCGCTGCTGCTGCCGGACGCCCCGGTGGTGGTGTGGTGGCCGGTGAACGCGCCGCTCGACCCGGCGAAGGACCCCCTGGGTGCCCTCGCCCAGCGCCGCGTCACCGACACGTACGCCTCCGAGCAGCCGGTACGGGACCTGGCCACCCGGTCCGGGACCTACACCCCCGGCGACACGGACCTGTCCTGGACCCGCATCACGCCCTGGCGCTCCATGCTGGCGGCGGCCCTGGACCAGGTGGCCTGCGAGGTCCGGGCCGTCGAGGTGGAGGGCGAGGAGTTCAACCCGAGCTGTGAGCTGCTGGCGATGTGGCTCGCGGACCGGCTGGACGTCCCCGTGAAGCGCTCGCTGTCCGGCGGCCCCGGCCTGACGGCGGTCCGGATGGACACCAACTGCGGCCCCATCAAGCTGGACCGTGCCGACGGCTCCCTCGCGACGCTCTCCATCGAGGGCCAGCCGGACCGGGCGGTGGCGCTCAAGCGCCGGGAGACCGCCGAGCTGATGGCGGAGGAGCTGCGGCGGCTGGACCCGGACGACACGTACGCGTCCGCCCTGCGCTACGGGGTGGACCGGCTGAAGTCCTCGGGCTCGGTGCCCAAAAGTGAGGGGCGAGCAGGACTCGCCCTCCCCGCTCCCGTCGAAGCGGCTGCGAAAGCACCCGCTGCGGAAGCGACGGCGCAGGCACCGGTGAAGCAGGAACCGCCCGCGCTGGAGCCGGTCCGGAAGGCGGAGGTGAAGTGAGTACGGCACCGCAGCTGGTCGTGCACCGCGACAAGGAGCTGATGGCGCAGGCCGCGGCGGCCCGGCTGATCACCAGGATCGTGGACGCGCAGGCCTCCCGGGGCTCGGCGTCCGTGGTCCTGACGGGCGGCCGCAACGGCAACGGCCTGCTGGCCGCCCTGGCCGCGGCGCCCGCCCGGGACGCGATCGACTGGAGCCGGCTCGACCTCTGGTGGGGTGACGAGCGGTTCCTGCCCGAGGGGGACCCGGACCGCAACGTCACCCAGGCGAGGGAGGCTCTCCTCGACTCGGTGCCGCTCGACCCGAAGCGGGTGCACGCGATGCCCGCGTCGGACGGCCCCTACGGCACCGACGTGGACGCGGCGGCCGCCGCGTACGCGGAGGAGCTGGCAGCGGCGGCGGGCCCGGAGAACCACGGGCCCGTGCCCACGTTCGACGTGCTGATGCTGGGCGTGGGCCCGGACACGCACGTCGCGTCGCTGTTCCCGGAACTGCCGGCGGTCAGGGAGACCGACCGCACGGTGGTCGGCGTCCACGGCGCGCCCAAGCCGCCGCCGACCCGGGTGACGCTGACCCTGCCGGCGATCCGTGCGGCTCGTGAGGTGTGGCTGCTGGCCGCCGGCGAGGACAAGGCCGGGGCGGCGGCGATCGCCCTCTCGGGCGCGGGCGAGATCCAGGCCCCGGCGGCGGGCGCGTACGGCCGGAGCCGAACGCTGTGGCTGCTGGACGCCGCCGCGGCTTCCGGGCTGCCGCGTTCCCTGTACCCGCCGGCTTCGGCCTAGGCAGCGCAGAGGGCTCCGCCCCGACCCCCGGCAGGTGGGGTTCGGGGCGGAGCCCTCTCGTCGTGTACGGGCGGCGGCTACTTGACCGACCCCGCCATCACGCCCTGCACGAAGTGCCTCTGGAACGCGAAGAACACGACGACAGGGACGACCAGGGACACGAACGCCCCGGGTGCCAGGACGTCGATGTTGCTGCCGAACTGGCGGATCTGCGACTGGAGTTCCACGGTCAGCGGCTGTGACGCGCTGTCCGCGAACAGCAGTGCCACCAGCATGTCGTTCCACACCCACAGGAACTGGAAGATGGCCAGGGAGGCGATCGCGGGCCGTCCCACGGGCAGGACGAGCCGCGTGAAGATGCGCCACTCGGTGCCGCCGTCCATGCGCGCCGCCTCCAGCATCTCCTTCGGCATCTCGGCGAAGTAGTTCCGCAGCAGGAACACCGCGAAGGGAAGACCGTAGGCCACGTGGAAGAGCACGACGCCGGGGATCGTGCCGAACAGGCCCAGCTGCCCGAAGAGTTTGGCGACCGGCAGCAGACCGATCTGCACCGGCACCACCAGCAGCGCGACCACGACCAGGAAGATCGCCTCCCGCCCGGGGAAGTCCAGCCACGCGAAGGCGTACCCCGCGAGGGCCGCGACCACCACGACCAGCACCGTCGTAGGAACCGATATCAGCACCGTGTTCCAGAACGCCTGGGTGATGCCGGCGTTCCCGAGCAGCGACGAGTAGTTGTCGAGGGACAGCTGCCCGGGGCTGGAGAACACCGTCCACCAGCCGCCCTTCGCCGTGTCCTCGGAGGAGCGCAGCGAGGACAGGAACAGCCCCGCCAGCGGCGTCATCCACACGAGGCCCACCAGGACGAGGAAGGCCTGGACGACCCCGCTGCCCAGTCCGCGCCGAACCGCGTTCATCGCTGCCCCCTTCGGAAACGGCGGACGTTGAACACCATGGCCGGGACGACCAGCAGCAGGAGCAGCACGCCGAGGGCGCTGCCGAGCCCCTGGTTGTTGCCGCCGCCGAACGACACAAGCCACATCTGCGTCGCGAGCACGGTCGCGTCCTCCTGCACGGGCCCGGGGGCGATGATGTAGACGAGGTCGAAGACCTTCATCACGTTGATGACGAGGGTGATGAACACGACCGACAGGACGGGGGCCAGCAGTGGCACCGTGATCCGCCGGAAGATCTGCCACTCGTTCGCGCCGTCCATCCGCGCCGCCTCCAGGGCGTCCCGCGGCAGCGTCGACAGTCCCGCGCCGATCAGCACCATGGCGAAGCCGGTCCAGATCCACAGGTAGGCGCCGATGATCGCCGGGGTGACCAGCGCCGGGCCGAGCCAGGAGACGCCCTCGTAGGGCTGGGCGAAGTTCGACGACGGCAGTTTCACCTGGTAGGAGCCCGATGCGAGGCCCTCGAAGCGGAAGGAACCGTCGGCGGCCGTGGTGGTCGTGGCGATCGTCTCGCCGTCGCGGACCGCCTCGACCTTCATCTCCGGCAGTCCCTTCTCCCCCCGGTCGACCTTGCCCTGCTCCCCTCCCCCGCCGGGCACGAAGTCCAGGTAGACGACCCCGCGCAGTTCGTCGGGGCCGGCCTTCCGCTCCGCCGCCGCGAAGGCGGGCCGGGCGCCGCCGGGCAGGTCGGCGGGCTGGACGCCGACCAGGCCCAGCGTCATCGCGTCCCCGGGGGACGCGCTCGCGCTCGTGCGGTACGAACCGTCCTTGTCCTTCGTCAGGCCCTGGCCGTCACGCGCCCGGGCCGTCGGGTAGGAGGACTCCCCCTTGAAGGCGTCGTGGACGGAGACCACCGCGGCGTTGAGCACGCCCTTGTCGGGGTCCTCGTCGTAGGCGAGCCGGAAGATGATGCCGGCGGCGAGGAAGGAGACCGCCATCGGCATGAAGAGGAGCAGTTTGAAGGCCGTGGCCCAGCGGACCTTCTCCACCAGCACGGCGAGGATCAGTCCGAGGCCGGTGAGCAGGGCCGGGGCGACGACGACCCAGACGGCCGTGTTGCGGACGGCCTTGAGGGTCGCCGGGTCGCGGAACATCTCGGCGTAGTTGTCGCCGCCGACGAAGCTCGTCCCGGAGGCGTCGAAGAAGCTGCGGCCGATGCTGAACAGCACGGGGTAGACGACGAGCGCGCCGAGCAGCAGCAGTGCGGGCAGCACGAACAGCAGGGCGATGATCTTCCCGCGCCGGCGCAGTCGCCGGGTGCGGTCGGCGACCGGGCCGGGCGGTGGGGAGCTCGTGTCCTTCACGAGGGTGGCTGTCATGGCGTATCAGTCCTGGTACGCCTTGGCCGCCGCGGCCTCCAGCTTCGCCGCGGTGCCCTTCGGGTCGGACGGGTCGCGCAGGAAGTCCTGGAGCAGCTTCCACTCGCCGGTGCCCTTCGTGCCGCCGAACGCGGCCGGGGCCTGGTCGGACATGTCGAAGCGGACCGAATCCCCGGCGTCGACGAGGGACTTGGCGGTGGCGCGGGTGACGTCGTCACCGTAGGAGGCGAGGTCGAGCTTCTTGTTCGGGGAGAGGAAGCCGCCCGCCTCGGCCCAGACGGCCGAGGCCTCGGGGGTCGCCAGGTACTCCAGGAGGGCCTGGGCGGCCTTCTGGTTCTTGCCGTCCTTGAGGACGACGGCGGCGTCACCGCCGCTGACGACCGGCGCCTCGCCGCCGCCGACCGCCGGGAACGGGAAGAAGTCGGCGTCCTCGCCGACCTTCTTGCCGAACTGGTCCTTGGCGACGCCCGCGACGAAGTCGCCCTCGTAGACCATGCCGGCATCGGGCTCCGGGCCGAACACCTTCTCCACCGAGCCGGGGAAGTCGGTGTTCAGGGCGCCCTTCTGGCCGCCGGCGATGAGCTGCTTGTCCTTGAAGAGCTTGCCGAGCGTGGTGAGGGCGTCGACGACGGACGCGTCGGTCCACTTCAGCTTGTGGGCGGCGAGGGCGTCGTACTTCTCGGGCCCGGCCTGGGAGAGGTAGACGTTCTCGAACCAGTCGGTGAGGGTCCAGCCGTCCTGACCGGCGACGGAGAACGCGGCGAGACCGGAGTCGGACACGGTCTGCCCGGCCTTCAGCATCTCGTCGTAGCTCTTCGGGGGCTTCACCCCGGCCTGCTCGAGTGCCTCGGGGCTGTACCAGACGGTCGACTTGTGGGCGGCCTTGAAGTACAGGCCGTACAGGGTGCCGTCGACGCTGCCGTACTTCTTCCACACGGGGGCGAACCCCGCGTCGACGGCCTGCTCGGTCTTCTTCGACAGCGGCTTGAGCCAGCCGTTCTGCGCGAACTGCTTGAGCACGCCGACCTGCGGAACCATCACGACGTCGGGGGCGTTGCCGCCCTCGATCTTGCTGCCGACGACGGTGGAGACGTTGTCGCCGGTGGACACGAACTGCGTCTTGGCGCCGGTCTTCTCGGTGAAGGCGTCCAGCACCTTCTGGAAGTTCTTCTGCTCGGTGCCGGACCAGACGCCGGCCACGGTGATCGACTGGCCGCTGAGCGCCTTGTCGCCGCCGCCGGCCGAGACGGGTCCGCCGCCACAGGCGGTCGCGCCGAGCGCCAGGACGAGGGTGGTGCAGCCGGTGAGCAGGGTGGTACGTCGTCGCATCATCGTTGATGTCCCTTCGGGGAGTTGACTTGCGGGGCGTTCAGGTACGGATCCACCAGGCGGCCGTCGAGCCGGAGAGCACTCCGGGCGGGCAGGGGCCGCTGGCGAGCAGGGGGGAGCCGGGGACCGGCGCGGGGGTGGGGGCGGTACCGAAGTTGACGGCGCACACCAGGTCGCCGCGTTCGAAGGCCAGAACGCCGGGCGGGGTGTCCAGCCAGCGCAGCGTGCCCTCGCCCAACTGGGGCAGGGCGGAGCGCAGTTGGAGACCGTCGCGGTACAGGTGCCAGAAGGAGCGGGTGTCGGCGAGGGCGCGGTCGGTGGCGTACTCGGCGAAGTACTCGGGCTGCGGCAGCCACGGCTTGGCGCTCTCCGCGCCCGGGGTGAAGCCGAACGGCGAGGCCTGGCCCGACCAGGGCAGCGGAACCCGGCAGCCGTCGCGGATGCGGGCCCGGCTGCCGGTGCGGCGGAAGATCGGGTCGGTGAGGACGTCGTCGGGCAGGTCCACGACCTCGGGCAGGCCGAGCTCCTCGCCCTGGTAGATGTACGCGGCGCCGGGCAGCGCCAGCATCAGCAGCGCGGCGGCGCGGGCGCGGGCGGCCCCGAGGCCGCTGCCGTCCGTGGCCGGTTCGCCGTAGCGGGTCACGGTGCGGACCTGGTCGTGGTTGTTGAGGACCCAGGTGACCGTCGAGCCGGTGCCGGCGATGTCCTGCATGGCCTCGGAGATGACCTTGCGGAAGGCGTCCGGGTCCCAGGGCGCGCTGAGCAGGTCGAAGAAGAAGGCCTGGTGCAGTTCGTCGGGGCGGACGTAGCGCGCGTGCTCGCGGGCGGTGGGGACGGAGACCTCGCCGACGAGGAGGCGTTCGCAGCCGTCGCGCTCGGTGTACTCCTCGCATATGGAGCGCCAGCGGCGCCACACGTCGTGGACCTCGGGCTGGTTCCAGGCGAGCGGGTTGACCGAGTCGCGGGTGCGGGCGTCGGCCTCCGGGTCGTCGGAGTCGGGCAGCTGCGGGTGCTTGAAGAGGCCGGCGGCGACGTCGATGCGGAAACCGTCGACGCCCCGCTCCAGCCAGAAGCGCAGGATCCGGTCGAACTCCGCGGTGATCTCGGGGTTGCGCCAGTTCCAGTCGGGCTGCTCGGGCGTGAACATGTGCAGGTACCACTGCCCGGGCCGGCCGTCGGGCTCCGTCACCCGGCTCCAGGCGGGGCCGCCGAACATGGCGTGCCAGTTGTTGGGCGGCTCGGAGCCGTCCGGGCCGCGGCCGTCGGCGAAGTGGAAGCGGGCGCGGGCCGGGCTGCCGGGAGCCGAGGTGAGCGCCTCGCGGAACCAGGGGTGCTCGCTGGAGCAGTGGTTCGGGACGATGTCGAGCAGCACCTTGACGCCGAGCCGCCGCGCGGCCCCCACCAGCTGGTCGAACTCGCCGAGGTCGCCGAAGAGCGGGTCGACGTCGCAGTAGTCGGCCACGTCGTAGCCGTGGTCGTGCTGCGGCGAGGGATAGAAGGGGCTCAGCCAGATCCCGTCGACGCCGAGCTTCTTCAGGTACGGCAGTCCGGCCCGGACGCCGGCGAGGTCGCCGACGCCGTCGCCGGTGCTGTCGAGGAAGCTGCGGACGTACACCTGATAGATCACTGCGTCACGCCACCAGTGGTGCCTGTTCAACCCATCGACCTGTCTCTGAGGAGGGCAGCGGTTATGCATGCATGTTAAGTAGGCGTGTCGAGAGGGTGTCAATGAAAAGGCAGAAGCTACCCGCAGGTTGAGGTGCCCTAATCAGGACTTACCGGGCACAATCAAGCAAGATGAGACCCCTGCGTTACCTAACAAGTAAGTAGGGAGACCGCCGCCGAGCGCGTCTGCGTTACCGGCGTGAGACGAGCGCGAGCTCCCGCGCCAGCCGCCGCACCGCCGCCGCGGGCGTCTGGTGCCCCGCCATCGCGTCGTGCACGACCGCCTGCACGACCAGACTCACCTGGTCGTAGCGCGGGCTCTTGGGGCGCGGCTCGGCCGCGAGGACGCTCGTGCGCAGGGTCGGCAGGTACGGGAACCGGCGGATGAGCGCGGGGTCCTTGTAGAGATCGGCCCGTACGGGCGGCAGCGCGCCGCGGGTGAGGACCTGGCGCTGGACGCGCTCGCTGGTGAGGTACGCGATCAGGCGGGCCGCCGAGTCGGGGTGCCGCGTGTGCGCGCTGACGGCCAGGTTGGAGCCGCCGAGGACGCTCGTCCCCGGCCCGTCGGGCCCGGGCAGGGGCACGGCGCCGACCTTCCCGGCGACCTTGGAGCCGGGGGCGGAGGCGCCGACGTAGGCGTACGGCCAGTTCCGCAGGAAGAGCAGCCGGCCGTCCTGGAAGGCCTGCTTGGACTCCTCCTCCTTGTACGTCAGCGCTTCCCTCGGGATCCAGCCCTCGCGCACCCCGCGCGCCAGGAATCCGATGCCCCTGCGAGCCGCCGCCGAGTCGACGGTGACGCGCTCGCCCTCGTCGCCGAGGATCGAGCCGCCCGCCGAGTAGACCGCCTCGGCCGCGTTCACGGTGAGGCCCTCGTAGGGCAGGAACTGTCCGGCGTACCCGTCGAGGCCGTGCTTCGGGGCGATCGTCTTCGCGTACCGCTCCAGCTCCGCCCAGGTGCGCGGCGGCTCGACGCCCTCCTTCGCCAGGACGTCCTTGCGGTACAGGAGCAGGCCGGCGTTGGTGACGTACGGGACGGCGTAGAGCTGCCCGTCGTAGGTCGCCGTGTCCACGACCGGCTGGAGGAAGGTCTTCAGCGGGAAGCGGTCCCGGGGCAGGGGGCGGATCCAGCCCGCCGCGGCGAACTCCGGCGTCCAGTTGACGTCGATGTTGAGCACGTCGAACCGGCTGCGGTCGCCGTCGCGCAGATCGGTGGCCATCTGGGCCTGCGTCTCGTCGGCCGAGTCCGGCAGCTCGACGAGATCGACCTTCTCCCCGGGGTGCGTACGGTTCCAGCCCTCCAGGAGGGGGCCGAGGTACCCGGTGAGGTCTCCGGCGGTGGCCAGGGTGAGCGGCCCCCGGGCGCCCCCGGAGGGCTCGCCCGCCTGCGCTCCGGCGGCGACATACCCGGTCAGGACCACGACGAGAACGAGAAGGCCCCTACCCGCGGCATGGATCCACCGCATAGGTTCCTCCCTGTACACCGGCGCTGGGCACCCTTGCCCGGAATCCGAGGCCATGTATACCTGTTAGGTATGGGCGATACTAGGGCCTGGAGCACATTGGACCAGACAGGAGGACTGCACGCGTGCGCCTGCCCCTCCTGGCCCTCCTCGCCCGCGGGCCCGCCCACGGCTACGAGCTCAAGCAGGACCTTGAGCAACTGCTGGGCTCCGCGTACCCTCAGCCGAACGTCGGCCAGATCTATGTGACCCTCGGCCGCCTCGAGAAGTCGGGACTGATCGAGGGCGAGGACGTGGCACAGTCCAGCCGGCCCAACAAAAAGGTCTACCACCTCACCGAGGCCGGGCGGGAGGCGCTGCGCGCCTGGTTCGAGGCGCCCGAGGACGAGCCGCGGGTACGGGACGAGTTCTTCATGAAACTGGCGCTCGCCCCGCAGACCGGCCTCGCCGAGCAGATCACCCTGATCAACCAGCAGCGGCGCCAGTACCTGAACACCATGCGGCAGCTGTCGAGGCTGGCCGCCGCCGAAGACCGCGACAACCGCATCGCCCACCTGCTGATCGAAGGCGCGATGCTGCACCTGCAGGCCGACCTCGACTGGCTGGAACGGTGCCAGGAAGAGCTGGAGGAGCTGGAGTGAGCGACGACCGCCCCGCTCCTGTGCTGCGCGCCGAGGGGCTGGTGAAGACCCACCACGGCGAGGGCGCGCCCGCCCACGCCGTACGCGGGGTCGACCTGTGCGTCCGGCCCGGCGAGTTCGTGGCGATCACCGGCCCGTCCGGCGCCGGCAAGTCGACACTGCTGCATCTGCTGGGCGGGCTCCAGCGGCCGGACGCGGGCCACATCTGGCTCGACGGCGAGTCCACCGACACCTACAGCGAGGCCCGCTGGGCGATCGAGCGCAGGAAGCGGATCGGGATCGTCTTCCAGTTCTTCAACCTCGTCTCGAACCTGTCCGTCGCCGACAACGTGGAGCTGCCCGCCCTCCTCGCCGGGACCCCGCCGAAGCAGGCGCGCGCCGAGCGGGAGGCGCTGCTGGCCGAGCTGGGCCTGACGGGCAAGGAGCGCAGCATGCCGGGCGAGCTGTCCGGTGGTGAGCAGCAGCGCGTCGCCCTGGCCCGGGCCCTGGTCAACCACCCGCCGCTGCTGCTGGCGGACGAGCCCGCCGGCAGCCTCGACAGCAAGGGCACCCGCGAGGTGATGCGGTTGCTGACCCGCTTCCACCAGCGCGGGCAGACGATCGTGCTGGTCACGCATGACGCCCGGCTGGCGAGCGCAGCGGACCGGGTGATCAGCTTCTTCGACGGCCGGATCGCCGACGACGCGGAACTCGACGGCACCGCCACTCCCCCGCGCCGCTCCGGGATATCCGGTGTTTTGGAGCTGAAGGACTGACATGCGGGTGTACGACGATCCCCGGAAGGGCTGACCCGTATGCGAGCCACCCTGCGCTGGGCCCACTCCGATCTGCGCACGCACCGCGGCGAGGCACTGTTCCTCGTCCTCGCCACCGCGGGCATCGTCGCCTCGCTGCTGCTGGCCACGGCCCTGTTCGGCTACGCGACCAACCCCTGGCAGCGCGTCTTCACACAGTCGCACGGCGCACATGTGTGGCTGCACACCGACGCGGCGGCCGACACCGGGAGGCTGGCCGCGCTGGACGGCGTCGACTCTGTTGCCGGTCCCTACCCCACCGCCTCCACCACGGTCTCCTCGCGCGGCAGCCGCGCCTCCGTCGAGCTGCGCGCCACCCCCGAGCGGCCCTCCGTCGGCCGCCCCCCGATCGTCTCCGGCCACTGGCTCGACCCCTCGGCCCCGAACGGCGTGGTCCTGGAGAGCCGCCTCGCCCGCGCCCTGCTGGCCGAGCCCGGCGACACCCTCACGGTGCCCGGAACCGCCCGCGAGCTGACCGTCGTGGGCCTCGCCGACAGCGCCGAGCCGCGCTACCGGCCCGGTGAGCAGCCGGGCCTGGTCTGGGCACTGCCGTCGGCCGTGCCGGACCCCGGCGGCCAGGTGATCGGGCTGCGGCTGACGGACCCGGGCGACACCTCCTACCTCGTCCAGCGTGCCGTGACCGTGCTGGGGTCCGGGGCGATCGGCGAGGTCTCCACCTGGCAGCAGGCTCGCGCCGAGGCGCAGGGCGACAACCGGCTGCTCGGTCAGGTGCTGGGCCTGTTCGGGCTGGGCGCGCTGGTCGCGGCCGGGTTCGCCGTGCACGGGGCGATCGGCACCCGTATCCGCGGCCACCTGAGGGACCTCTCCGTCCTGAAGGCCATCGGCTTCACCCCCGGCCAGGTGGTCCGGATCTTCCTGCTCCAGCACCTCGCGTACGCCCTGCTGGGCGCCGTGGCCGCCGCCGGTCTCGCCGAGGCCCTGGGCAGCCGGATCCCCGGGCGGCTCGGGGACGCGGTGGGCGTGTGGCAGGGGCTGCCCGGACACACCGTGGCGCTGCTCGTGGTCCCCGCGGGCGCGGTGCTGTTCATCGGCGCGACCACCGGGCTGGCCGCCTGGCGGGCCGGGCGCGTGCCGCCGGTGCCGGTGCCGAGGCCGGCCGCGACCTCGGGCGGGCGGCTGTCCGGCGTGGCACGCCGGGCCCTGGGAGTGCGCGTCCCGCCCGCGCTGGTGCTGGGCTGGCACAAGGCGTTCACCCGCCGCCCCCGGTCCCTGGCCACCGTCGCCCGCCTGGCGCTGCCGCTGCTGCTGATCGTGGTGGCGATGAGCGCCTGGACCACTATCGACCGCTTCCACAGCGAGCCCGAGCGCATCGGCCTGCCCACCACGCTCAGCGTCCGCGCCGACACCGGCCGCGGCGAGGAGCAGACCCGTACACTGCTGGAACGCGACCCGGAGGTGGCCGCCGCCTACCCGGGCGTCGAGACGGCCGCCCTGGTGCCCGGCCAGACGGCGACCATCGCACTGCGTGGCCTCGGCACCGACCAGGACCCCTACCCGTACACCCTCGCCGAGGGCCGCCCCGCCCGCGGCGCCGACGAGGCCGTGGCCGGGCAGGGGCTGCTCGACCTGCTGGACGTACGGGTCGGCGACTGGGTCCGGATGACCGTCGGCGACCAGCCGCAGATCCTGCACATCGTGGGCCGCAGCATCGAGCCGGAGAACGCCGGCCGGGTCATCTCCACGTCCCTCGACACGCTCCGCGCGAACGACCCCGCACTCGGCCCCACCCTCTACGAGCTCCGCCTGGACCCCGGCGCCGACCCGCGGGAGGTCGCCGACCGGCTCACCACGGCCGGGCGCGGCCACCTCGACGTGCACACGGTGACCAATCCGGCGGACGGGCTGTCCCCGCTGCGCGCGGTCGTGGCCGGGCTGATCGCCGTGCTCGCCCTCATCGGGCTCATCGAGCTGCTGACCGCGATCGGCGGCACCGTCCGCGAGAGCGAACGGGATCTGCTGGCCCTGAAGGCGATCGGCCTGTCTCCCCGGCAGATCACGGCGATCACGGTCACGGCCACCGGCCTCACCGCCCTGGCGGCCGTCCTCGCCGCCACCGCCCTGGGGCTGCCGCTCGCCCACTGGCTGATCGACGCCCAGGGAAGATCCAGCGGCATCGGCGCCGGAATCGCCCAGGGCCCGTCCCCCGTGCTCATGCTGCTGCTCGGCGCGGCAGCGGTGCTCTGCGCGGCGGCCCTGGCCGCCGTGCCCGCCGCGCGGGCGGCACGGCGGCGGCTCGCGGACACGCTGAGCGCCGTGGCCTGACCTCGCGCCGGTCAGCCGCCGTAGGGGTGCTGCGGGGTGTACGTCGGCTGCGGGTGCGGGGCGTACGGGTGCTGCGCGCCCGGCGCATACGGGTGGCCGTACGGGTTCCCCTGCGGGGGCAGGTACGGCGCTCCCGCCGGAGGCATGCCCGGAGGCATCGGCGGGACCGGCCCGGGCGCCGGTGCCAGAGTGGCGGGATGGGCTTTCAGCCGGATCCCGTAGCGCCGCTTGAGCCGCCCCATCTCCAGCAGCGAGATGGCGGTGACCGTCACCGGCGCGCCCAGGATGAAGACGATGCCGAGGGTGAGGCTGAGACCGTGCAGATCGCCGGTGACGAGGTCCGGGATGGCCATCAGCCAGCTGGTCACCACGGCGAGCAGCGGCGGCAGGCACCGGTGCACGGCAGCCGTGCCGAAGAAGTTGCCGGAGACCCGCACCGCTCCGTAGGCCGTGAAGATGAGCATCCACATCATGGTCAGGCCGACCGTCAGGATCATCACCATGCTGCCGGCCGCGTTCGTCGTCCGCACCAGCAACAGCAGCGCCGCGACACAGCCGACGAACAGCAGGAGCAACTTGAGGGAGTTGAGGAGCGGCACCCGCAACTGCCCTACGGTGCCGCCGCGCCGCCAGACCCAGAGCATCGCCCCGACCGTCAGCGGGGTGAGGAAGAGCAGGACGACGGAGGCCGTCATCGCGTTCTCCAGCAGTTCCGTGAAGTCGAAGCCGCCCTCGATGAAAGTGAAGACCCCGAGGGACGCGACCGCCCCGGCGATGACGCGGAGCCTCTTGAGCCGCTCCACCGACGGATCGAGCGGCTGCGGAATCCACGCGGGGTGGAACACCGCCCGCGCCACGTCCTGGGGTTTGAGCAGGGACCGGGCCGTCAGCGTGCCGCCGGTCCAACTTCCGCGTGTGCGTGCCACTTCGCGCTCCCCCGAGCACTCGCCGTGATGATCGACCGGGATTCTACGGGAAGCGGACGGCGCGTTGCCGCCCGCTTTCCGTCCGCGATGGTCACTGCCGTCCGCGCAGCTCCCGGTATGTGGCGACCAGGGCCTCGGTGGAGGCGTCCAGGCCCTCGACCTCCGCGCCCTCGGTCAGCGCGGGCTCGACGCGCTTGGCGAGGACCTTGCCCAGCTCCACGCCCCACTGGTCGAAGGAGTCGATGTTCCACACCGCGCCCTGCACGAACACCTTGTGCTCGTAGAGGGCGACCAACTGGCCGAGGACGGACGGCGTCAGCTCGGGAGCGAGGATCGTCGTCGTCGGGTGGTTGCCCAGGAACGTCTTGTGCGGCACCAGTTCCTCCGGCACGCCCTCGGCCCGCACCTCGTCCGGGGTCTTGCCGAAGGCGAGCGCCTGCGTCTGGGCGAAGAAGTTGGCCATCAGCAGGTCGTGCTGCGCCTTGAGCTGCCCGCTCAGCTCGCCGACCGGCCGCGCGAAGCCGATGAAGTCGGCCGGGATGAGCTTGGTGCCCTGGTGGATCAACTGGTAGTAGGCGTGCTGCCCGTTGGTGCCCGGCGTGCCCCACACCACCGGCCCGGTCTGCCACTCCACCTCGCGCCCGTCCCGGCCGACGTACTTGCCGTTGGACTCCATGTCGAGCTGCTGGAGGTAGGCGGTGAACTTCGAGAGGTAGTGGCTGTAGGGCAGCACCGCGTGCGACTGGGCGTCGTGGAAGTTGCCGTACCAGATGCCCAGCAGGCCCAGCAGCAACGGCACGTTGGACTCGGCGGGCGCGGTGCGGAAGTGCTCGTCGACGATCCGGAACCCGTCGAGCATCTCCCGGAAGCGGTCCGGGCCGATCGCGATCATCAGGGACAGCCCGATCGCGGAGTCGTACGAGTAGCGGCCGCCGACCCAGTCCCAGAACTCGAACATGTTGGCCGTGTCGATGCCGAAGTCGGCGACCTTCTCGGCGTTCGTCGACAGCGCGACGAAGTGCTTGGCGACGGCGGCGTCGTCACCGAGCGCGTCCAGCAGCCAGGAGCGGGCGGAGGTGGCGTTGGTGACCGTCTCGATGGTGGTGAACGTCTTGGAGGCGATGACGAACAGCGTCTGTGCCGGGTCCAGGTCCCGGATCGCCTCGTGCAGGTCGGCGCCGTCCACGTTGGACACGAAACGCACCGTCAGCGAGCGGTCGGTGAAGGCGCGCAGCACCTCGTACGCCATCGCCGGACCGAGGTCGGAGCCGCCGATGCCGACGTTGACGATGTTCCGGATCCGCTTGCCGGTGTGGCCGGTCCACTCGCCCGAACGCACCCGGTTCGCGAAGTCCGCCATCTTGTCGAGCACGGCGTGCACATCCGGCACCACGTTCTCGCCGTCGACCTCGATGACGGCGTCCCGCGGGGCGCGCAGCGCGGTGTGCAGCACGGCCCGGTTCTCGGTGGTGTTGATCTTCTCGCCACGGAACATGGCGTCCCGGAGCCCGAAGACGTCGGTGGCGGCGGCCAGTTCGCGCAGCAGCCGCAGGGTGTCGTCGGTGACGAGGTGCTTGGAGTAGTCGATGTACAGGTCGCCCACCCGGAGGGTGTACGCGGTGCCGCGGCCGGAGTCGGCGGCGAACAGCTCGCGCAACCCGACTTCGCCCAGTTCCTCACGGTGCTTGGCCAGTGCCGCCCACTCGGACGTCTGGTTGAGCCTGGTGCGGCCGTCTGCGTTCATCTCGGACTTCAGCCTTCTTTCCTGTCCTGCCTGCGTACCTTGCCCCGCTGCCGCTCCCAACCTAATTGATCAGCGCGTGGCATCGGCTGTCGTGGCGCCGTCCTCCGGCTCGACAACAGATACGTTCACCTTGAGCACGGGTATCAGCGCGATGACGGCGAGGACGAAGAAGGCGGCCGTCAGCAAGGGCGGGGTGTTCGGCCCCCAGGCGGCGGCGACGGCTCCGCCCAGCAGCGCGCCGAGGGGTACTCCGGCGAAGGCCAGGGTGCGGAAGGCCGAGCTGACCCGGCCCAGGAGCCCGGCGGGGCTGCGCTCCTGCATGAGGGTCGTCGTGTTGACGTTCCACACCATGCCGAGGAGCCCGAAGACGGCCAGAGCACCCACCAGCACGGCCAGGCTGCGTACGGTGCCCATGATGACGAGGAGCGCCGTCTGCACCGAGCCGGCGAGCAGCACCGACCGCAGCCGGCCGAGCCGCGCCACCAGCCGGCCGTTCACCACTCCCCCGGCCAGGCTGCCCAGGGTGAAGGCGGCGCCCGCCGCCGCGTATCCGGCGGGGCCGGCTCGGAGCCAGTCGGTGACGAGGACGACCAGCATGGCGATTTGGGTGCCCATGCCGATGTTGCACAGGGCCGTGGCGGCGCACAGGGCGCGCAGGGCACGGTCGCGCCACAGGGTCCGCAGCCCCTCCGCGATCTCCCGGCGCAGCGTGCTGCCCGTAGGTCTCGGCTTCCGGTCGGGCCCGGCGGCCGGCAGGGAGGCGATCAGCGCGGCGGCGACGAGGAAGGTCACGGCGTCGGCCGCGAACGGCACGGCCGTCCCGGCTGCCAGCAGCAGGGGCACGACGGGCCCGCCGACGAGTCCGCCGGCGATGCGCTGACCGGTCATCAGGCGGGCGTTGGCGCTGCCGAGCGCGTCCCGGTCGACCAGGGCGGGCAGCAGCGCCGTGGCGGCGTTGTCGAAGAGGGTCTGGAGGGTGGTGAGGGCGACGGCCAGCACGATGAGCAGGCCGATCGAGGCGTGTCCGAGCGCGACGGCCACCGCGAAGGCGGCGACCAGCAGCCCGCGTAATGCGTCCACCGTCCACATGGCCCGCCGCTGGTCCACCCGGTCGGCGACGGCCCCGCCGAGCAGGCCGAAGACGATCCAGGGCAGATAGCCGCAGGCCGTGACGGAGGCGATGAGGAGCGGATCGTCGGTCAGGGTGACGGCCAGCAGGGGCAGCGCGGCCGTCCGCAGCGCGTCGCCGAAGCTGGACAGCACGGCGGCGCTCCACAACCGTCCGAAGCCCCCGCGCCACGCGGGCGCGCACCTGCTCCCCACCTCGACCGCCGCCACCGCTCCCCCTCGTGGTTCGTCCGATGCACAAACCGTAGGGGGCACCACTGACAATCGGTCGGCGGCGAAGGCGGGGAGGCGACTCCGGCCGGGCACCCGCTGGTGCCCGGCCGGTCTCGATGTCTAGATCTCGCCCCGCAGTTTGGCGAGCGCCTCGGCGAGGATCGCCTCGCCGTCCGCGTCGCTGCGCCGCTCCCGTACGTACGCCAGGTGCGTCTTGTAGGGCTCGGTGCGCGGCGGGTCCGGCGGGTTGTCCCGGTCCTGGCCTGCCGGAAAGCCGCAGCGGGGACAGTCCCAGGTATCGGGCACCTGCGCGTCGCTGGCGAAGCTCGGCTGGGTCTCGTGTCCGTTGGAGCACCAGAAGGAGATGCGCAGCCGCGGCGCGGACTCGCCGCGCTCGGCCTCGCCCATCGGCCCCGCCCCGACCCGGCTTCCCCGGATCGCGTTGCCACTTGCCACGGTCGTAACTCCCTGCGTGATGGTGCCGCGAAGCGAGTCGGCGTTCCGCTTCGCTGCGAGCGCCTCAGTCTACGTAAGGCCCAACGCGCGTCCAGTGATTGGAGTTACAACCCTCACACCTAGACGCAAGCCCCATGATAGGCCGCGCTCAGCTGCGCGTACCGAACATGGGGCCTTACGTACGAGTTCCGTGCGGATTGCGGCTCGGTCAGTTGTTCACCTTCATCAGGATGCCGAGCACGACGATGCACGCGAACCACAGCAGACCGATCACGACGGTGATCCGGTCGAGGTTGCGCTCGGCGACCGAGGAGCCGCCGACGGAGGACTGCATGCCGCCACCGAACATGTCGGAGAGGCCGCCGCCCTTCCCCTTGTGCATCAGCACCAGCAGCATCAGCAGCAGGCTGAAGACGATCAGGGCGATCGAGAACCCCAAAACCACGGCTGGACCAACTTCCTCGGATTCGGACGGACGACGCGGGGCCCAGCACAGCGCTGGACCCCGCAAGGGTACGACGGATCGCCGCTACCGCATACTCACTGGTCGCGGAAGCGCACGATCTTGACGAACTCGTCGGCGTCCAGTGAGGCGCCGCCGACCAGGGCACCGTCGATGTCGGCCTGGGCCATGATCTCCGCGACGTTGCCGGCCTTGACCGAGCCGCCGTACTGGATACGGACCTTGTCGGCCAGCTCCTGCGAGTACAGCTCGGCGATCTTGCCGCGGATCGCCGCGCAGACCTCCTGGGCGTCCTCGGCGCCGCAGACCTTGCCGGTGCCGATGGCCCAGACGGGCTCGTAGGCGATCACGACGGTCTCGGCCTGCTCGGCCGGGAGGTCCTTCAGACCGCCCTCGACCTGGGCGAGGGTGTGGGAGACGTGGTTGCCCGCCTCGCGGATCTCCAGCTCCTCACCGACGCACAGGATCGGCGTCAGGCCGTGCTTGTAGGCGGCCTTCAGCTTGGCATTGACCAGCTCGTCGGTCTCGGCGTGGTACTGGCGGCGCTCGCTGTGGCCGATGGCGACGTACGTGCACTTCAGCTTGGCCAGCATGGGGCCGGAGATCTCGCCGGTGAAGGCACCGCCGTCGTGCGCCGAGATGTCCTGGGCACCGTACTTGATCTTGAGCTTGTCGCCGTCGACCAGGGTCTGCACGGAGCGCAGGTCGGTGAAGGGCGGCAGGACGGCGACCTCGACGGCCTCGTAGTCCTTGTCGGCCAGGGCGAAGGCGAGCTTCTGGACGTGGGCGATGGCCTCGAGGTGGTTGAGGTTCATCTTCCAGTTGCCCGCCATCAGCGGCGTGCGCGTGCTCATGTAGGTCAGTCCTCCAGTGCGGCGAGGCCGGGGAGCGTCTTGCCCTCGAGGTATTCGAGGGAGGCGCCGCCACCGGTCGAGATGTGGCCGAATGCGTTCTCGTCGAAGCCCAGGATGCGCACGGCCGCGGCGGAGTCGCCACCACCGACCACCGTGAAGGCCTGGGAGTCGAGGAGGGCCTGGGCGACCGCCTTGGTGCCCTCGGCGAAATCGGGGTGCTCGAAGACGCCCATGGGGCCGTTCCAGAAGACGGTGGCGGCGTCGACGATCTTCGAGGCGTACAGCTTGCGGGACTCGGGGCCGATGTCCAGCCCCATCTGGCCGGCCGGCATGGCGTCCGCGGCGACGGTGCTGGGCCTGGCCGGAGCCTTGGTCTTGAGGTCCGGGAACTCCGGCGCGACCACGACGTCCACGGGCAGGACCAGTTCGACGCCGTTCTTCTCGGCGCGCTCGATGTACTCCCGGACGACGGGGAGCTGGTCTTCCTGCACCAGGGACGTGCCGATCTCGTGGCCCTTGGCCTTGAGGAAGGTGAAGACCATGCCGCCGCCGATGAGCAGGCGGTCGGCCTTGCCGAGCAGCTGGTCGATGACGGCGAGCTTGTCGGACACCTTGGCGCCGCCGAGGACGACCGCGTAGGGCCGCTTGACGTCGTCGGTGAGCTTCCTCAGGACGCCGACCTCGGTGGCGATGAGGTAGCCGGCGTAGTGCGGCAGGCGGGCCGGGAGGTCGTACACGGACGCGTGCTTGCGGTGCACCGCGCCGAAGCCGTCACCGACGTAGACGTCCGCGAGGGCGGCGAGCTCGTCGGCGAAGGCGCCGCGCTCGGCGTCGTCCTTGCTCGTCTCGCCGGCGTTGAAGCGCAGGTTCTCGACGACCGCGACCCGGCCGTCGGCGAGACCGGCGACGGTGGCACGGGCGGACTCGCCGATCGTGTCGGTCGCGAAGGCCACGTCCGCCTCGAGAAGTTCGCCGAGGCGCGCGGCGGCCGGGGCGAGGGAGAAGGCCGGGTCCGGGGCGCCCTTGGGGCGGCCCAGGTGAGAGGCGACGACCACCCGGGCGCCCGCGTCGGCGAGGGCCTTGACCGTGGGCAGCACGGCGCGGATGCGGCCGTCGTCGGTGATGCGCGTGCCGTCCAGCGGCACGTTCAGGTCGGCGCGGACGAAGACCCGCTTGCCTGCGACCCCTTCGGTGAGGAGTTCGTCGATCGTCTTCATGAGGGGACTCTCCTGAAAGAGCTCGTGATCGCTCGAAAGCGCTCTTGATCGAACAGCTCTGATCTGTACGTGACTCAGGGCTCGGACGGCGCATCCTCGCGCCGCCCGAGCCCTGCTGTCACATGGCCGTGCCTGCTCGGTTGATCAGAGCTGGTTGCCGACGAAGACCGTAAGGTCCACGAGGCGGTTGGAGTAGCCCCACTCGTTGTCGTACCAGCCGATGACCTTCACGTTCTTGCCCTCCTGGACCATGGTCAGGGAGGAGTCGAAGGTGCAGGACGCCGGGGCGTTCACGATGTCGGAGGAGACGATCGGGTCCTCGGTGTACTCGAGGATGCCCTTGAGCTCGCCCTCCGCGGCCTTCTGGAAGGCGGCGTTGACCTCTTCCTTGGTGACCTCGCGGCCGAGCTCCAGCACCAGGTCGGTGACCGAGCCGGTCGGGACCGGGACGCGCATGGCCATGCCGTCCAGCTTGCCCTTGAGCTGCGGCAGGACCAGCGCGGTCGCCTTGGCGGCACCCGTGGTGGTCGGAATGATGTTCTCGGCGGCGGCACGCGCGCGACGCAGGTCCTTGTGCGGGAAGTCCAGGATGCGCTGGTCGTTGGTGTAGGCGTGCACCGTCGTCATCAGGCCCTTGACGATGCCGAAGTTCTCGTCGAGGACCTTCGCCATCGGCGCCACGCAGTTGGTGGTGCAGGAGGCGTTGGAGATGACGTGGTGGTTCGCCGGGTCGTACGTGTCTTGGTTGACGCCCATCACGATGGTGACGTCCTCGTCCTTGGCCGGAGCCGAGATGAGGACCTTCTTCGCGCCACCGGCGATGTGCTTCTCGGCGTCGGCCTTCTTGGTGAAGATGCCGGTCGACTCGATGACGATGTCGACGCCCAGCTCGCCCCACGGGATGTCGGCGGGGTTGCGCTCGGCGAGCACCTTGATGGTCTTGCCGTCGACCGTGATCGTGTCGGCGGTGTGCGTGACCTCCTGCTTGAGACGGCCCAGGATGGTGTCGTACTTCAGCAGGTGGGCGGTGGTCGCGGTGTCACCCAGGTCGTTGACAGCCACGATCTCGATGTCTGCACCCTGCTCCAGCAGCGCGCGGAAGTAGTTGCGACCGATACGACCGAAGCCGTTGATGCCTACGCGGATCGTCACGAACCGATCTCCTCGTTGGTACGCCGGCCACGAGGTGCCGGCGAGCTCTGTTTGGGATGTCCCCGACCGCCTACGACCCTACCTCTCGCAAGCCCTGGTAGTGACATCCAGATGCCTCATACACGGCAGGGCGGTCCGTACCCGCCAGTAGGGGTACGGACCGCCCACCACCGAGAGCGGGACCACTCGATGTCGCCGGGGGACGTGTTCCCTGTTGACCAGGGAAATCACCCGTCCAGGGAAGCGAGCGCCTTCCTCATCAGTGCCGCCCGGTCGGCAGCGCCGCCGACGTGCTCCAGGCCGAAGCCCAGCAGCACGGTGTCGTCCGTGGTGACGGCGCCGTACGTCTGGAACAGGGCGCCGGTGCGTGCCCAGTCCTTGAGGACGGCCGGGCTGCCCTCGGGCGGTCCGGCCACCTTCCAGGCGCCGAGCGAGGACTCGAAGCCCTCGGTGTCCTTCGCCGTGCCGCCGACGACGAGCGAGGCGTTGTCGGCGAGGACGCCGTGCCCGCCGCTGCCCGGGTCGGTGACGTAAGCGATCGAGACCTCCACCGTCCTGCCGGCGTAGGCGCTCAGGTCGAAGTTCACCTGCTGCCAGCCGCTGGAGGCGCCGGTGAGGCTGTTCCACGTGCCGGTGGTGCCGGTCGCGGTGCAGCCGTCGGCCGCCACGGTCAGGTAGTGCTTGAGCCAGGGGTGCTCGTTGACGTAGAACCCGCCCTGGCACTCCGTGGGCACGGCGCTCCTGGTGGCGCCGCCCGCCTCGGGAAGGGTGGTCCAGTCGTCGGCACCCGGGGTGTGGGCCTCGACGATGGCGTGGTCGTAGCCGGACTCCGTGTCCCACAGCAGCTGGGTACGCAGGGTGGGCTTGTCGGCCGCGGTGATACCGGTGAGGTCCACGGTGCGGGTGAGGCGCTTGTAGGCGTCGTCGGTGTGGACGGCGGCGGCCATCGACGAGCCCGCGAACGGGCCGTACGGGTTGACCGTGCCGGCGAACCGCCCGGCGCCCTTGCTCGCGAACTGCGGGAACTCGTCGGTGCCGAGCTCGTCCGAGGTCACGCTGTAGGTGCCGGCCTTGTCGAGCGGGTTGCCGGGGGCCGCGCCGAGCGGGCTGGTGACGCCGCCCAGCTCGCCGGTGCCGGTGAAGCCGGTCGCACCGGGGGTGGCGGTACGGGTGTAGGCGCCCAGGTAGTACTGGCTGAAGTCGTTCGACAGCGCGCCGCCGCCGAGGTCCACGTTGCCGCCGGCCTGCTCACCGGCCTCGATGAGCCGGCCGCCCTCGTTGAGGAAGGCCCGCAGCTGGAGCTGGGTGGCGATGCCCGGGACGCTCGCGCCCGTGTAGTGGACGACGGTGTCGAAGTGGCTCAGCACGCCCAGCGCGTCGGGTGCGCCCTGCTTCGAGACGTCCCAGACGATCGCCTTGCGGCCGCTCGCCTTGAGCGCGTCCACGTACGTCTGCGCCTGCGTGGCGGCCGCGCCCTCCTCGGCGACGACGAGGGTGTTCGCCCGGGGCCGCTCGGCGACGGTGTAGGTGAAGCGCTCGCTGGAGAGCTTCTTGCCGTCCTTCGCCTCGCCGGTGAACCAGACCTCGACCTTGTCGCCCGGCTCGCCGTCCTTGACCTTGGCCCGGTACTCGTCGAAGTAGAGGTTGTCCTCACCGCCGTAGGTCTCGCCGCCCTTCCAGGGCTTGAGCGCCATGTCCAGGGTGCGGCCGCCGTTGACGCGGTACTTGAGCTCCTTGTCGCGCACCGCCTTGCGTACGACGACGGAGACCTCCTGGTCGGCGCCGCGGGAGTACGACGTGGTGAACGCGGCCGGGGTGAAGTCGGCGGCGTTCAGGCCGACCGACGAGGACGGCCGGTCGGGACGGGCGGCGGACTCGGCGACGGAGAGCGCGAACGGGACGTTCTTGGCGAACTCCTGCTGGATCAGCCTCTCGTCGTCCGGGAAGGTGAAGACCGACTGGCAGTCGGCCGCCTTCCACTCGTCGTTCGGGTCGAGGTCCGAGACGGTCTGGCAGGTCGACATCTCGGGGGTGAACATCGCCAGCCCGTTGACGTTCGCCGCGTGGCCGTCCGCCTCGCCGTTGGTGGTGTACAGCTCGGAGGAGAGCTGCGGGTGGTAGCCGGGGATCGCGGAGTTGTCGGGCGTGCCGGCGAGCGCCTCGTACAGGACGTCGTCCGGGGTGTGCGTGGCCACCTGCCAGCCGACCCCGTAGAGGATGAGTTCGGCGGCGGAGTGGTAGTTGATGCCGTAGGTGAAGCCGATCCGCTTCTGGAAGGCGTCCAGGGCCTGGGTCTCCGGTTCGGAGTTCGGGCCGCCGCCGCGGTAGGTCTGGCTGGTGGGGTTGGGGGACGACCCCTCGTCGTCGTAGCCCCACTTGTAGGCGAAGTTGCGGTTGAGGTCGACGCCGTCGCCGGTGGTGATGGTGCCGTCGCCGTTGACGTCCCGCAGGTTCTTGCGCCACTGGCGGTTCGCCGGGTCCGCGAAGGTGTAGTCGTAGCCGTCGGGGTTGGCCGACAGCAGGAACCACAGTTCGGTGGAGTCGACGATCTTCTTGACGCGCCGGTCCTTCTTGTAGTTGTCCAGGTAGTGGTGCATCAGACGCCGTGTCATCTCCGGCGTGATCCACTCGCGCGCGTGCTGGTTGGACAGGTAGAGGACGGAGGGCTTGGAGCCGTCCTTCGTCTTCTTCGCGCCCTTGGTGAGCTTCAGCGCGAGGATGTCCTGGCCCTTGATGGTCTTGCCGATGGAGACGACCTTGGTGAGGTCCGGGTTCTCCTGTGCGGTGCGCAGGAGTTCCTCGCGCAGGCCGCCCTTGCCGCTGTACGGGCGGAACACACCCTCGGCGGCGTCCTCGACGCGGGCCTCGGCCCGGGTGGAGAGTTCATGCACGGTGAGGTCGACGCCCTGCTTCTCCAGCTTCTTCGCCTGCTGGTCCGTCAGGTAGACCTCGACGGTCGCGGTGCCCTTCTCGGGCACTCGCTCGCTCAGTTCGTGACCGTCCTGGCCGGCCGCCAGCAGCAGGGGTACCTGCTTGCGGGTGACGTCGGCGCGGAAGACCTTGACTTCGTCCGGGTCGGACGGGGTCGAACCACCCGGTTCTGCCTGGGCAATGGGTGCGAAGCTCGCTCCGCCGATCAGGAGCGCGCCGACAGCGAGGATCGATCTCGCTCTACGTCTCATGAACCCCCCTAGCGTGGGTCCGCCACAGCAGCGAACAGATGCCAGGCTCATGACAGACCATGATCGAGTCAAGGGCGCCTCACCGACACGCAAACACCGGTGCCGACCACCCAAGTGGGCGTCGGCACCGGTGTGATGACGGTCTGTGGGATCAGGTCGGTGACATCAGCCCACGAGATGGTCGGCCAGGTCCTCGCTGAGGTTGGCCTCCGTGCCCGGGATGCCGAGGTCGGAGGCTCGCTTGTCGGCCATGGCCAGCAGGCGGCGGATCCGGCCGGCGACGGCGTCCTTGGTCAGCGGCGGGTCGGCGAGCGCGCCCAGCTCCTCCAGGGAGGCCTGCTTGTGCTCCATCCGCAGCCGGCCGGCGGCGGCCAGGTGCTCCGGCACGTCGTCGGCGAGGATCTCCAGGGCGCGCTGCACCCGGGCACCGGCGGCGACGGCCGCGCGGGCCGAGCGGCGCAGGTTGGCGTCGTCGAAGTTGGCGAGCCGGTTCGCCGTGGCACGCACCTCGCGGCGCATCCGGCGCTCCTCCCAGGCCAGCACCGACTCGTGCGCGCCGAGGCGGGTGAGCAGGGCGCCGATCGCGTCACCGTCGCGGACGACCACCCGGTCCACGCCGCGGACCTCGCGGGCCTTCGCGGGGATCTGGAGGCGCCGGGCGGCGCCGACCAGGGCGAGCGCGGCCTCGGGGCCCGGGCAGGTCACCTCCAGGGAGGAGGAGCGGCCGGGCTCGGTGAGCGAGCCGTGCGCCAGGAACGCGCCGCGCCAGGCGGCCTCGGCGTCGCAGGTGGCCCCCGAGACCACCTGCGGGGGCAGGCCGCGGATCGGGCGGCCCCGCCCGTCGACCAGGCCGGTCTGGCGAGCGAGCTGGTCGCCGCCCGCCACCACACGCACCACGTAGCGCGAACCGCGGCGCAGCCCGCCCGGAGCCATCACGATCAGCTCGGAGCTGTGCCCGAAGATCTCCAGGATGTCCCGCTTGAGCCGGCGGGCCGCCATCGCCGTGTCCAGCTCCGCCTCGATCACAATCCGACCACTCACCAGGTGAAGGCCGCCGGCGAACCGCAGAATGGCGGAGACCTCCGCCTTTCTGCAGCAGGTCCGGGTGACGGGGAGCCGGGAGATCTCGTCCTTCACCGCTGCCGTCATCGCCATGGGCCGATCCTTCCATGCATCCGAAAAATACGGTCGTACGCGGCGGCCAACAGCTCCGGGTCGTGCCTCGGGGTGCCGTCGGGCCGGGCCACCGGCGCCAGCTCGACCGCGGCCCCGAACCGCTTGGCGGCATCGGTCAGGGAGTCACGGTCGGGCACGGCGGCCTCGTCGGCCAGCACCACGTCCAGGGCGAGTTTAGGGGCGTGTCGTCCCAAAACCTCCAAATGACGCTGCGGGGAGAAGCCCTCGGTTTCTCCGGGCTGCGGCGCGAGGTTCAGGGAGAGTACCCGGCGGGCCTTCGTCTGCGAGAGCGCGTCCAGCAACTGGGGCACGAGCAGGTGCGGAATGACCGAGGAGAACCAGGAGCCGGGGCCGAGCACCACCCAGTCCGCGTCGAGGACGGCCGCGACCGCCTCGGGCACGGCCGGCGGGTCGCACGGCACCAGGTGCACGGACTGCACCTCGCCCGGGGTGAGGGCGACGGTCGCCTGGCCACGGACCGTGTCGACCTCCTCCGGGCGGGCCGGGTCGTGGCCCTTGACCAGGGCCTGCAGCTCCAGCGGCACGGCGGACATCGGCAGCACCCGCCCCTGGGCGCCCAGCAGCCGTCCGACCAGGTCGAGGGCCTGGACATGGTCGCCGAGCTGCTCCCACAGGGCGACGATCAGCAGATTGCCGACCGCGTGCTCGTGCAGGTCGCCCTTGGACTGGAAGCGGTGCTGGATGACCCGGGCCCAGGTCTGGCCCCAGTCGTCGTCACCGCACAGCGCGGCCAGCGCCTTGCGCAGGTCGCCGGGCGGCAGCACGCCCAGCTCGTCGCGCAGCCGGCCGCTGGAGCCGCCGTCGTCGGCCACGGTGACGACGGCGGTGAGGTCACCGGTGATCCGGCGCAGCGCGGCGAGCGAGGCGGACAGGCCCATGCCGCCGCCGAGGGCGACGACCTTGGGCTGGGTGCCCCGGCGGCGCGGTCTGCCGCCCCGGGCCTCGGCGGGCCGGCCGCCCTTGCCGCCCGTGTTGCCCTCGGGCACCACCCGGCGCAGCCGGCTCAGCCGCGGAGTACGTCGTGTCATTCGCGTCCCATGTCCCGGTGTACGACCACCGTCTCCACGCCCTCGGCGGCGAGCCGGGCGGCGAGCTTCTCCGACATGGCGACCGAGCGGTGCTTGCCGCCCGTGCAGCCCACGGCGATGGTCACGTAGCGCTTGCCCTCACGGCGGTAGCCGGTGGCGACGAGCTGGAGGAGCTCCGTGTAGCGGTCGAGGAACTCCTTGGCGCCGGGCTGGTTGAAGACGTAGCCCGACACCTCCTCGTTGAGGCCCGTGTAAGGGCGCAGCTCCGGGACCCAGTGCGGGTTCGGCAGGAAGCGGCAGTCGACGACGAGGTCGGCGTCGACTGGCAGGCCGTACTTGTAGCCGAACGACATCACCGTGGCCCGCAGCTCCGGCTCCTCCTCGCCGGCGAACTGGGCGTCCATCTTGGCGCGCAGCTCGTGCACGTTCAGGCTGGAGGTGTCGATCACCAGATCGGCGTCGCCGCGCAGCTCGCGCAGCAGCTCGCGTTCGGCGGCGATGCCGTCGACGATGCGGCCGTCGCCCTGGAGGGGGTGCGGGCGGCGCACCGACTCGAAGCGGCGGACCAGGGCCTCGTCGGAGGACTCCAGGAAGACGATCCTCCGGGTGACGTTCTTCGCCTCCAGGTCGGCGAGGGACTCGCGGAGGTTGTCGAAGAAGCGGCGGCCGCGCACGTCGACGACGACGGCGATCCGCGCCACGTTGCCCTGGGAGCGGGCGCCGAGCTCCACCATGGTGGGGATCAGCGCGGGCGGCAGGTTGTCGACGACGAACCAGCCGAGGTCTTCCAGGCACTTCGCCGCCGTGGACCGCCCGGCTCCGGACATGCCGGAGATGATCACCAACTCGGGGATGGCCGCTTCCGGGACCGGGGCCTTCTCGTTGGGCGTGCCCGTACTCACCTGTGCTCCGTCTCCGGTCTGTTCTTGCTGCCCGTGGTGCTCGTTCACATTCATGTCTCCTGCCCCCGTCGTTCGTCCGGGGCTCCCGTCGTCACGGGTTCCCCACTGGAACCCATGGTGCCGGGTTCCTCCTCCATGATCTCTCCAGTCGCCGTGTTGACGGCGGGTGCGGCCGGGGCCGACCGGGCGAGTGCCACGGCGATCGTCTCGGCCGTCTTGCGACCTATGCCGGGGACCTCGCAGATCTGGTCGATGGTGGCGGATCGCAATTTCTTCAACGAGCCGAAGTGCTTCAGCAGTGCCTGCTTGCGCGTGTCCCCGAGACCGGGGACGTCGTCCAGGGGGCTGGAGCGGAAGCGCTTGGACCGCTTCGTGCGCTGGTAGCTGATCGCGAACCTGTGGGCCTCGTCCCGCACCCGCTGGAGGAGATACAGGCCCTCGCTGGTGCGGGGCAGGACCACCGGGTCGTCGTCGCCGGGCAGCCAGACCTCCTCCAGGCGCTTGGCGAGGCCGCACACGGCGATGTCGTCGATGCCGAGCTCGTCCAGGGCGCGCCGGGCGGCGGCGACCTGGGGGGCGCCGCCGTCCACAACCACGAGCTGGGGCGGGTAGGCGAACTTCTTGGGACGGCCGTCGTCCTCGGTGAGGGTGTTCGCGCTGGCGAGGGCGTCCGGGCCGGTGAGAGTGTCCGTACTGGTGAGGGGACCCTGGCTCTCGGCGGTCTCACCGTTCTCGGCGCTCCCCGCGGCCTCGCCGTCGGCCCACTCCCCCGTCTTCTCCTTCTCGGCGAGATAGCGCCGGAAGCGGCGGGTGATCACCTCGTGCATCGAGCGGACGTCATCCTGCCCGGCGAAGCCCTTGATCTGGAAGCGGCGGTACTCGCTCTTGCGTGCGAGCCCGTCCTCGAAGACGACCATGGACGCCACGACGTCGTCACCCTGGAGGTGGGAGATGTCGTAGCACTCGATCCTGAGCGGGGCGCTGTCCAGCTCGAGGGCGTCGGCGATCTCCTCCAGGGCGCGTGAGCGCGTGGTCAGGTCGGAGGCGCGCTTGGTCTTGTGCAGCACGAGCGCCTGCTGCGCGTTGCGCTGCACGGTCTCCATGAGGGCCTTCTTGTCGCCACGCTGCGGGATGCGCAGCGAGACACCCGAACCGCGCCGCGTCGTGAGCCACTCCTGGACGGGCTCGACGGGGTCGGGCAGGGCCGGGACCAGGACTTCCTTGGGGACGGCGTCCCCCGTCTCCTCGCCGTACAACTGCTGCAGCGCGTGCTCCACGAGGGCACCGGTGGTGATCTCCTCCACCTTGTCGGTGACCCAGCCGCGCTGGCCGCGCACCCGCCCGCCGCGCACGTGGAAGATCTGGACGGCCGCCTCCAGCTCGTCCTCGGCGACCGCGATCAGGTCGGCGTCGGTCGCGTCGGCGAGCACGACCGCGTTCTTCTCCATGGCCTTCTTCAGGGCCTCGATGTCGTCACGCAGCCGGGCCGCCCGCTCGTACTCCATGTCCTCGGCCGCCTCGCCCATCTGCTTCTCCAGGCGGCGGATGTACGTGTTCGTGCGGCCGGTCATGAAATCGCAGAACTCGTCGGCCAGTTCTCGGTGCTCGCCGGCGGAGACACGGTCCACACAGGGGGCCGAGCACTTGCCGATGTAACCGAGGAGGCAGGGGCGGCCGGTGCGGGCGGCGTTCTTGAACACACCCGCGGAGCACGTGCGCACGGGGAAGACGCGCAGCAGGAGGTCGACCGTGTCGCGGATCGCCCACGCGTGCGCGTACGGCCCGAAATAGCGAACGCCCTTCTTCTTGTGACCGCGCATCACCTGCACGCGCGGGTACTCCTCGTTCATCGTCACCGCGAGGTACGGGTAGCTCTTGTCGTCGCGGTACTTGACGTTGAACCGGGGGTCGTACTCCTTGATCCACGAGTACTCCAGCTGGAGCGCCTCGACCTCCGTGGACACCACCGTCCACTCCACGGACGCGGCCGTGGTGACCATGGAGCGGGTGCGCGGGTGCAGGCCCGCCAGGTCCTGGAAGTAGTTCGCCAGGCGCTGGCGCAGGCTCTTCGCCTTTCCGACGTAGATCACCCGGCGGTGCTCGTCACGGAACCTGTACACCCCCGGTGAGTCGGGGATCTCACCCGGTTTGGGGCGGTAGCTGGAGGGGTCGGCCATGTCTCACACCCTACTGGCGGGCACCGACAGTCCGGCGCGGACGCAGGGCGCGATCACGCCCCGGCGGCAGGGCAGTTTCCAACGGCATGTCCCGCCCCGGGGTTACGGCCCCCCGGGAGCGGGAATGGGGCTCACCCACGGGACAAGGCGACGTCCGGCGGACGGAACCGGTCCCGGTGCAGGCACAGGTTGTCGGTGCGGACCGTCGTTCCCGGTGCGGAGCGGGCGGGCCACGGGTCGGAGGGCTGCGCACATGAAGCGGATGCGGATCGAGAAAACCCGGCGGGCGGTCCGTGCCCGCAGGTACACGGACGAGCCGTTGGCGCTGCGCGACGCCCTGGACCCGCGCGATCCCGACATCGCGCGGGCCAAGCGCCTGGCCCTCCGGGAACAGGGCGGAAGCGACCGCTCCTAGAAGCCCACGTCCACTGCGAACGCCCGGGGCGCACTGCCCCGGGCGTTCGCATGTCCGGACGGAGCCGGCTGGAGCGGGTACGTCACTGTCCGGCATCAGGTGTTGTCGGGACCAGGTCAACACGCTTCAATGCGGGGGAACTCGGGACCCTGAACGACGGCGTACGGATGTGAAGACCTCCCTGGCGCCGAGACGGGACGGCCCCGGGCGGCCCGCGCCGACGGTCTGACCAGCCGTCGCCGACTCACAGAGAGGCCCCTGCATGCCGCACGCCCCACAGCACGCGGACGTCGCCACCGCGGAACTGGACTCGGCCCTGCGAGGAGGCCCCTTCCACGTCGCCCTGCGCGCCGCGATCGCCGCCCGCGGCCTGCCCCTGCAACGCGTGCAGCACCATCTGTCCCGCCACGGTGTGAAGGTCGGCGTCACGAGCCTCAGTTACTGGCAGCAGGGGGCCCGGCGCCCACAGCGCCCGGAGTCGCTGCGGGCCGTGCGCGCCCTGGAGGAGATCCTGGAGCTGCCCGAGGAGTCGCTGATCCGGCTGCTCGCGGAGTCCGGGCAGAGCCCGTCCGGGCTGCGGCCGGCCGCCCGCTCCTACCGCTCCCTCGTCGAGGCCTCCGGGGTCCTGGACCAGTTGCTGGCCGAGCTGGGCTGCCCGCCGGACGGGGGTCTGCACACCCTGGGCCACCACGAACGGCTCCGGATCGGGGCCCGGCGCGAACTGGCCGAGCGGGAGTCGCACCACATCGTGCGCGCCCATCGGGACGGCATCGACCGTTTCGTGGCCGTCCACCACGGCGACCGGGGAGCCGCGCCGGAGCGCATGCGGGTGCACGCCCTGGAGAACTGCCGTACCGGGCGCGTTCGTTGGCACCGCGACACGGGGGTGCTCGCGGCCGAGCTGCTCTTCGACACCCGGCTGCGGGCCGGGGACACCTTCCTGTTCCGCTACGGCGTCGAGGACGGCACGGCGGGCGTGTCCCTCGAGTACGTCCGCGGCTTCGACTCCCCCGGCGGCCAGTACGCCCTCCAGGTCTGCTTCGACGCGGCGGCCCTCCCGATGCGCTGCCACCGCTTCGCCCAGCACTCGGCGGCGGCGCCGCGCAGCGGATGCCAGGACCTGGCGCTGAGCGGCCGGCACCGGTCGGTGCACCTGGTCGAGCCGCGGGTGCGGGCGGGGTTCCTGGGGATCGGCTGGGACTGGGAGTAGCGGCTCGCGGGGCAGCGGCGGCCCACCGTCGATGATGCGGCCTTTCACCTGTCGTAAACGCTTGCGTAAGCGTTTACGTATGCCCTCCTGATGCGGTACGTTCCCCGCCGGGACCCGAGTGCGGAGGAGAGAGCGGCATGGCGACGATGGCCGACGTCGCACGGAGCGCGGGTGTCTCCGTGGCGACGGTCTCGCACGTGCTGAACGGCACCCGGCCGGTGCTGCCGCACACCCGCCAGGCGGTCCTCGACGCCGTGGAGGAGCTCGGATACACCACCAACACGCTGGCCCGTTCCCTGGTGACGTCCCGCACCCGGTCCATCGGACTGGCGGTGTCGGCGATCAGGAACCCGTACTTCACGGAGATCCTCCAGGGCGTCGAGGCCGCCGCACTGGAAGCCGGCTACAGCCTGCTGATCGCCGATCCGCACGACGACCCGGAGCACGAGCGCAAGGTGGTCCAGCTGCTGCACGAGCGCCGGGTGGACGGCATGATCGTCGCGCCCTCCGCCGACCCCCGCGAGCTGCTCGCCTACCTGGGGCGGCACGACGTGCCAGCCGTGTTCCTGGACCGGCTGGTGGACACGCCGGGGGACGCCGGCGGTCCGCGCTTCGACCAGGTGTGCGCCGACAACGCCGAACCGATGTCCCGGCTGGTCAGCCATCTCGCCGGCCTCGGTCACCGGCGGATCGGGCTGGTGGCGGGGCGGCCCGGGCTCAGCACCACGAGCGAGCGGATCACCGGCTACCGCAGGGGTCTCGCGTTCGCGGGGCTGGCGTACGACGGGCGGCTGCTGGTGCACGGCGACTCGGAGTCGGCCGGCGCCGAGCAGGCCACCGAGGCCCTGCTGTCCCTCGGTGTGCCGCCCACCGCCCTGGTCACCGGCAACAACGCCATGACCATCGGCGTGCTGCGTGCCCTGAGCGCGCACGGCCTGTCCGTACCGGGTGACATCGCGCTGTGCTGCTTCGACGACTTCGCCTGGGCGGATCTGTTCTCGCCCCGGCTCACCGCGATCGCGCAGCCCGGCAAGGACATCGGCGCCCGGGCCGTGGGCGTGCTCCTGGAGCGCCTCGCCGAGCCGGACCGGCCCGCCCGGACCGTACGCCTGCCCTGCGCCTTCGTCCACCGCACGTCCTGCGGCTGCCCCAGCCCGTCCGAGGAAGGAACCCCGTCGTGATCGTCGTCGCCGGTGAGGCACTGATCGACCTGGTACCGCAGGGCACGGGTGCCCTGGCGGCGCTGCAGCCGGCGCTCGGCGGCGGCCCGTTCAACACGGCTGTGGCGCTGGGCCGCCTCGGCTCCTGCGCCGCCTTCTGCTCCCGGGTGTCGTCCGACGCCTTCGGGGAGGCCCTGCTGGACCGGCTGCGCGAGAGCGGGGTCGATGTGTCCTCGGTGCAGCGGGGCGCCGAGCCGACGACCCTCGCCGTCGCCACGGTCGGCACGGACGGTTCGGCAGCGTACTCCTTCTACGTCGACGGGACGGCGGACCGGCTGTTCTCGGCGCCCTCAGCGCTGCCGTCCGGCACCCGGGCGGTGTCCTTCGGCACCTGCTCGCTGGTGCTGGAGCCGGGAGCGAGCGCATACGAGGAGCTGATGCTCCGGGCGTCCGCGCAGGGTGTGTTCACCGCGCTGGACCCGAACATCAGGCCCGGGCTGATCCCGGACGCGGACGCCTACCGGGCGCGGTTCAAGAACTGGCTGCCGTCGGTGTCCCTGCTGAAGCTGTCCGAGGAGGACGCCGCGTGGCTGGGCGGGACGCCTCAGGAATGGCTGGCGGCCGGTCCGGCGGCGGTCGTGATCACCCGGGGCGGGGACGGTCTGACCGCTTTCACCGCCGACGGCGAGTACACGGTGCCGGGCGAGCGTGTGGCGGTCGTGGACACGATCGGCGCGGGTGACACGGTCAACGCGGCCCTGCTGCACGGGCTCGCGGTACGCGACGCCCTCAGCCGGCGCGCGGCGGCCGCCCTGGGCCCCGACGGCTGGACGGAACTGCTGGGCTTCGCAGCCCGCGCGGCGGCCGTCACCTGCTCACGGGCCGGGGCGGAACCGCCCTACGCGCACGAGCTGCCGGGCTGACCCGGGCAGGAGGCCGCGCGGTGGACCGAGGGGCCTCAGCCGGTCTCCCCCCTCGCGACGGCTCGCAGTGCGCCGGGGCGGCGGCCGTTGAGGCGGTCCAGGGCGGCGGCCGTGGCGTCGTCCGCGGGCAGGTGGATGACGACCTGCTGCCCCTCGTCGGGAAGCGCGAGCGTCTCGACCAGCAGCCGCAGGGAACCGGCCTCGGGGTGTTCGATGTCCTGGGAGCCCGTCCGCCGCGGTGTCATGGCAAGGTCGGCGAACCGGTCGGCGAAGTCCGCGCCCGCCGTCACCGTCAGCTCGTCGGCCAGCTCGGCGAGGTACGGGTCCCTCAAGGGGACGCCGTGCCTGAGCCGGGCGACGAGATCGTCGGCCACGCGGTCCCACTCGCGGTAGGCGCTGCGTGCCCGCTCGTCGGTGAACAGGTACCGGAGCAGGTTGGGCCGCTCGTCGTCGAGCAGGCCGAGGGGACCGACCAGCCGCTCGTACCCGGCCGTGTGGGCGAGGACGTCGCCGATCCAGTTGACCACCAGCGCGGGAGCCGGTTCCAGGCGGTCCAGCACGGCCCGCACGGTGGGGCGCGCCGCGCGGCTGAGCGGCGGGGCCGCCGCACAGAGCAGGGGGTCGCCGCCGTCCGCCTCCTTGGTCAGGCGGCGCAGCAGCATCCGGTCGCGCAGGGAGAGGTTCAGGGCGTCGGCCAGGGCGCCCAGCACCTGGGCGGACGGGTTGCGGTCGCGGCCCTGTTCCAGCCGGGTGAGGTACTCGACGCTGACGCCGGCGAGCGTGGCCAGTTCGGCGCGCCGCAGGCCCGGCGTACGGCGCCGGGGCCCCGCGGGAAGACCCGCTTCGGCCGGAGTGACGGCTTCACGCCAGGTGCGCAGGAACGTGCCCAACTCGTTGTCGCTCACCCGCCGAACGTACCGGGCGCGCGGGCGCGGAGGGTGGCCCCCTCACTACCAGGCTCCGGCCGGTCTCCCTTCCGGGCCGCGCGGCCCTCAGGGTGGAGGGCATGACGAATGACACCGCCACCACCGCCCTGCCGCTGGCTCCCGGTCAGTGGGCCCTCGATCCGTTCCACTCCTCCGTCAACTTCACCATCCGGCACCTGGGCATCGCCAAGGTGCGGGGGCGCTTCGAGCGGCTGGAGGCCGAACTGTTCGTCGGGGAGCGGGTCGAGGACGTGCGGGTCTCCGCGACGGTCGACCTGGCCTCGGTCAACACCGGCAACCCCGACCGGGACGCGCACGTCCTCGCCTCCGACCTGCTCGACGTGGAGAAGCGCCCGACGATGACGTACCGCTCGACGCGGGTGTCGGGCGCGGGCGAGGACTGGACCATGGAGGGCGAGCTGACGATCGGCGGCGTGACCCGCCCGGTGACGCTCGCCGTGGAGTTCGGCGGGCTGGTCGAGGTGCCGATGGACGGCAGCCGGCATGCCGGGTTCGAGGCGACGGGTGAGATCCGGCGCAGCGAGTTCGGGCTCGACTTCGCCCCCGGTCTGCTCGGCGAAGTGGTCAAGATCCAGCTCGACATGCAGTTCGTGGAGCCGGAGGGCGCCTGACCGCACACGGAACGCGCCGGGCCCCACAGGACGTCGCCTGTGGGGCCCGGCGCGTTCGGCCGGAGTCAGCCCTTGCTGGTCCGGGTCGTCTTCTTCGCGGCGGCCTTGGTGGTCTTGGCCGTCGTCTTCTTGGCGGCCGTGCCGCCGACCGTCTTGGTGGCGGTCTTGCGGGCCGAGGCCGTCTTGGCCGCGACCGTCTTGCGGGCCGCCGTCTTGCGGGGTGCCTTCACCGAGGACGCGTCACTGATGCGGTCGGCGTCGAGGATCTCCCGCAGGAACTTGCCGGTGTGGCTGGCCGGGACCCCCGCCACCTGCTCGGGCGTGCCCTCGGCGACGACCAGGCCGCCGCCGGCGCCGCCTTCGGGGCCCATGTCGACGATCCAGTCGGCGGTCTTGATCACGTCGAGGTTGTGCTCGATGACGATGACCGTGTTGCCCTTGTCGACCAGTCCGGACAGGACCGTCAGCAGCTTGCTGATGTCCTCGAAGTGCAGACCGGTGGTCGGCTCGTCCAGGACGTAGACCGTACGGCCGGTGGAGCGCTTCTGCAGCTCGCTGGCGAGCTTCACACGCTGCGCCTCGCCGCCGGACAGGGTGGTCGCGGCCTGGCCGAGGCGGACGTAGCCGAGACCGACGTCCTTCAGCGTGTTGAGGTGCCGGGCGATCGCGGGGACCGCCTCGAAGAACTCCGTGGCCTCCTCGATCGGCATGTTGAGGACCTCGGCGATGGACTTGCCCTTGTAGTGGACCTCCAGGGTCTCCCGGTTGTACCGGGCGCCGTGGCAGACCTCGCAGGGGACGTAGACGTCCGGGAGGAAGTTCATCTCGATCTTGATGGTGCCGTCGCCCGCGCAGTTCTCGCAGCGGCCGCCCTTGACGTTGAAGGAGAAGCGGCCGGGCAGGTAGCCGCGGACCTTCGCCTCGGTGGTCTCGGCGAACAGCTTGCGGATGTGGTCGAAGACGCCGGTGTACGTGGCCGGGTTGGAGCGCGGGGTGCGGCCGATGGGCGACTGGTCCACGTGCACGACCTTGTCGACGAGGTCGTCGCCGTCCACGCGCGTGTGCCGCCCGGGCACGTTCCTCGCGCCGTTCAGCTCGCGGGCCAGGTGGGTGTACAGGATGTCGTTGACCAGGGTCGACTTGCCGGAGCCGGAGACACCGGTGACGGCGGTGAAGACGCCCAGGGGGAACGAGACGTCGATGTCCTGGAGGTTGTTCTCCCGGGCGCCGTGCACCGTGAGCTGCCGGGACGGATCCAGCGGGCGCCGGATGTCGGGCAGCGGGATGGCCTTCCTGCCGGACAGGTACTGCCCGGTCTGCGACTCGTCGTTGGCCAGCAGCTCCTTCAGGGAGCCACTGTGCACGACCCTGCCGCCGTGCTCGCCGGCGCCGGGGCCGATGTCGACGACCCAGTCGGCCATCTTGATCGTGTCCTCGTCGTGCTCGACGACGATGAGGGTGTTGCCCATGTCGCGCAGCCGGACCAGGGTCTCGATCAGCCGGTGGTTGTCACGCTGGTGCAGGCCGATGGACGGCTCGTCGAGGACGTACAGCACGCCGACCAGGCCGGAGCCGATCTGGGTGGCCAGGCGGATGCGCTGGGCCTCGCCGCCGGACAGGGTGCCGGCCGCGCGGTTCAGCGAGAGGTAGTCCAGGCCGACGTCGACCAGGAAGCGCAGCCGCTCGTTGACCTCCTTCAGCACGCGCTCGGCGATCTTCTTGTCGCGGGCGGTGAGCCTCAGCTCGCCCAGGAAGTCCGCGCAGTCGCTGATCGACATCGCGGAGACCTCGGCGATGGACTTGTCCATGATCGTGACCGCGAGGACGATCGGCTTCAGGCGCGTGCCCTCACAGGTCGGGCAGGGCACCTCGCGCATGTAGCCCTCGAAGCGCTCGCGGCTGGAGTCGCTCTCCGCCTCGCTGTGCCGGCGCTTGACGAACGGGACGGCACCCTCGAAGGCCGTGGTGTACCGGCGCTCACGGCCGTAGCGGTTGCGGTAGCGGACCTCGACCTGGGTCTTGTGGCCGTGGAGCAGGGCCTTCTTGGCGCGCTGCGGCAGCCCCGCGAAGGGGATGTCCGTGCGGAAGCCCAGCGCGTCGGCGAGGGCTCCGATGAGGCGGCCGAAGTAGTCCTTGGTGTGGCCGTGGGACCAGGGGTGGATGGCGCCCTCGTCGAGGCTCTTGTCCGGGTCCGGGACGATCAGCTCCGGGTCGACCTCCATGCGCGTGCCGATGCCGGTGCAGTCCGGGCAGGCGCCGAAGGGCGAGTTGAAGGAGAAGGAGCGGGGCTCCAGCTCCTCGAAGGACAGGTCGTCGTACGGGCAGTACAGGTGCTCCGAGAACATGCGCTCGCGCTCGGGGTCGTCCTCGGGGAGGTCGACGAAGTCGAGCACGACCATGCCGCCGGACAGACCGAGGGCGGTCTCGACGGAGTCGGTGAGGCGGCGCTTGGCGCCGTCCTTCACCGTGAGGCGGTCGACGACCACCTCGATGGTGTGCTTCTCCTGCTTCTTCAGCGTGGGCGGGTTCGACAGCTGGATCGTCTCGCCGTCGACCCGCGCGCGGGAGTAGCCCTTGGTCTGGAGGTCGGCGAAGAGGTCGACGAACTCGCCCTTGCGCTCGCGCACCAGCGGCGACAGCACCTGGAAGCGGCTGCCCTCGGGCAGCTCCAGGACCCGGTCGACGATGGCCTGCGGCGACTGGCGGGTGATCGGGCGGCGGCACTGCGGGCAGTGCGGCTTGCCGATGCGCGCGAAGAGCAGGCGCAGGTAGTCGTAGACCTCGGTGATGGTGCCGACCGTGGAGCGCGGATTGCGCGAGGTCGACTTCTGGTCGATGGAGACGGCCGGGGACAGGCCCTCGATGAAGTCGACGTCCGGCTTGTCCATCTGGCCGAGGAACTGCCGGGCGTACGAGGAGAGCGACTCGACGTAGCGCCGCTGCCCCTCGGCGAAGATCGTGTCGAAGGCCAGCGAGGACTTGCCCGACCCCGACAGGCCCGTGAAGACGATGAGCGAGTCGCGCGGGAGGTCGAGCGAGACGTTCTTGAGGTTGTGCTCGCGCGCTCCACGGACGATGAGACGGTCGGCCACGCCGGTCCGCACCTTTCTTGAGAGAAGTGACAGGGGCGGGGCCCCCGTCGTTCTCAGACTAGGGGGAGCCACTGACAACGCCGGACGGATTCACGGGTTGTCAACAAACCCCGGCTCTCCAGCATGCCCGACGCCACGTCCGACCATATAGCACGTGCTTTCGATTTACGGCACTGCTTCACCACCTTCACCCGAAGGAGTGGCGGAGCTAAGGTCAGCAGCATGATTGATCACGCTCATGACCTGGCGTCTGTACGTGACGCGACGGAACGGCTGCTGACCGCAGTCGGCAAACTGGACAACGCGTCTGTGACCCACCCGTCACGGCTGCCCGGCTGGAGCCGCGGCCATGTCCTGGCCCACCTCGCCCGCAACGCGGACGCCCTTGTGAACGTGCTCGAAGGACGTCCCATGTACGTCTCCGGCACGGCCCGGGACGCCGACATCGAGCGGGACGCCCCGCGCGGCCTCGACGTCCAGCTCGCCGACCTGCGCGAGAGCGCGGCCCGCTTCCAGGAGGCCGGGAGCGCTCCGGCGGACTGGGCGCGCACGGTGGAGCTGCGCAACGGGGTCACGGACTCCGCGTCCCGGGTGCCGTTCCGGCGATGGATCGAGGTGGAGCTGCACCACGTGGACCTGGGCATCGGGTACGAGCTGGAGGATCTTCCGGCGGAGTTCACCGAGCGGGAGATCGGCTTCCTCGCCGACCGGTTCGCCGGGCACCCCGACGTACCGCCCACGCGCCTCACGGACGGCACGCGCGCGTGGAGCACGGGGCGACAGACCCAGGGCGGTCCGGAGGTGACCGTCACGGGGCCTCCGGCGGACCTGCTGGGCTGGCTCGCCGGCCGCCGTACGGGGGCCGCGCTGAAGGTGGACGGGGGCCCGCTCCCGGCGTTGCCCCCGCTGTAGGGCCGCCTCCCGGGTGCGGGACCGTGGCCGCTCCCCCGCTATAGGCTGGCGGACATGACGTACAGCGGAGAGGTGACGGTCGGCGGACCGGCCGATGTGCACGAGCTCAAGGACCTGATGATCACGAAGATCGCGGTCGGTCCGATGAACAACAACGCCTATCTGCTGCGCTGCCGGGCCACGGACGAGCAGTTGCTGATCGACGCCGCCAACGAGGCCGAGACGCTGCTCGGCATGATCGGCGGCGACGGCATCGCGTCCGTCGTCACGACCCACCGGCACGGCGACCACTGGCAGGCGCTCGCCGAGGTCGTGGCGGCCACCGGCGCCCGCACGTACGCCGGCCGGGAGGACGCCGAGGGCATCCCCGTGCGGACCGACGTGCTGGTCGACGACGGCGACACCATCCGGGTGGGCCGCGTGGAACTCACCGCCCGCCACCTGGTCGGGCACACGCCCGGTTCGATCGCTCTCGTCTATGACGACCCGCACGGGCACCCCCATGTGTTCACGGGGGACTGCCTTTTCCCCGGCGGTGTGGGTAACACCCACAAGGATCCGAAGGCGTTCGCCAGCCTCATCCACGATGTCGAGACCAAGATCTTCGGCGCCCTTCCGGACGAGACCTGGGTCTACCCGGGGCACGGCAACGACACGTCCCTGGGCGCGGAGCGCCCGCACCTGCCGGAGTGGCACGCGCGCGGGTGGTGAGGAACGCGCCGGAGTGGTGCGTGACTGCGCCGGGCGCGAACGTGTGGAGTGGTGAGCCGCGCACGCGCCCCGTGTGAATCGTTCGCACACACCGGCGCCGTACAGGCGCTCCCCTCCTCCTTGGTTGCGCAGTCAACTGGTATCAGCCCCGCGCAGGATGACGGCTCCTGAGCGGATGGGCCGCCGGCCTGTCGATCCCCGCCCTCGGCCGGCGGCCCCGGCCCATGCCGAAGACGGCGGCTTTCGGGACCCGTTCACATGAACGCAACACCCGTTCCCACTATCCGGACAGATGTTGCCGTGACCTCGACAAACGGGACCGTCGACTGTCAATGTCCCGCCATGCACCCTGCCCCGCGTGCCCTGCGCCGCGCTGCCGCCGCCGTCGTTCTCCTCGCCGCCGCCGTGAGCTGCGCTCCGCAACCGGAGGCGTCCGGCGGGTCCTCGGCATCGGCCGGCACCTGCGACAAGGGCAAGTTGGCGACCCGGACGTCCGGCACACTGACCATCGCCACCGACCAGCCCGCCTACGAGCCCTGGTTCAAGGACGACGACCCCGCAGGCGGCGAGGGCTTCGAGTCGGCGGTCGCCTACGCCGTCGCCGAACGGCTCGGCTACGGCAAGGACAAGGTCACCTGGCAGACCGTCCCCTTCAACAAGGCCTTCGCGCCCGGCGAGAAGACCTTCGACTTCGACATCAACCAGGTGTCCATCAGCGAGGAACGCCAGAAGGCCGTGGACTTCTCGTCCGGCTACTACGACGTGCGTCAGGCCGTCGTCGCGCTGAAGGGCTCCAAGGCCGCGAAGGCGAAGAGCATCGCGGATCTGAAGGGCATGAGCCTGGGAGCACAGGTCGGCACCACCAGCCTCGACTACATCAACGACGTGGTCCGCCCCACCCGGGCCGCCGCCGCGTACGGCAAGAACGACCAGGCCAAGTCCGCGCTGAAGAACGGCCAGGTCGACGCCATCGTCGTGGACCTGCCGACCGCGTTCTACATCACCGGGGCCGAGGTCACCGACGCGACGATCGTCGGTCAGTTCGAGAACCAGGGCGGCACGCCGGAGCAGTTCGGTCTCGTGCTCGACCAGGGCAGCGCGCTCACCTCCTGCGTCTCGCGGGCCGTGGACGCGTTGCGCGAGGACGGCACCCTCGCGAGGATCGAGCAGCGGTGGCTGTCGGACGCCGTCGACGCGCCGGTGCTCAAGTGACGGTGAACAAGGAGGAGCCGGGCTCCGGCGAGCACGAGGCGGCAGACGGTTACGTCCCGTCGCAGCGGCGCCTGGAGCGCGAACGCCACCGCCGGGCCCGGGCCCGGCGCGCGACGGCCATCGGCGCGCTGTCGACCCTCGTCACCGCGGCCCTCCTCTACCTGGTCGTCGTCAACGCGCCGGGCTGGGCACGCACGAAGGAGACCTTCTTCGACCCGGGGTACGCACGCGAGGCGTTCCCGAAGGTCCTCGAAGGGCTGTGGCTGAACGTCCGGCTGCTGCTGGTCTGCGGAGCCGCGGTGCTCGTCCTCGGCATGCTGATCGCCGTCGCCCGTACGCTGCGCGGCCCGGTGTTCTTCCCCCTGCGCTTCCTTGCCGCCGCGTACACGGACTTCTTCCGCGGGCTGCCGCTCATCATCAACCTGATGATCGTGGTCTTCGGCGTCCCGGCGCTGCGGCTCCAGGGGGTGACCGTCGACCCGGTGCTCCTCGGCGGCACCGCGCTCACCCTGACGTACTCGGCTTATGTGGCCGAGGTGTTCCGCGCCGGCATCGAGTCGGTGCACCCCTCGCAGCGCGCCGCGGCACGCTCCCTGGGGCTGAGCAACCGGCAGGCGCTGCGGTACGTGGTGCTGCCCCAGGCGGTGCGCCGCCAGGTGCCGCCGCTGCTGAACGACCTGGTGTCCCTGCAGAAGGACACCGGGCTCGTCTCGATCGGCGGTGCGGTGGACGCCGTGCGGGCCGCCGACATCATCGTGGGCCGCAGCCTCAACTACACCCCGTACATCGTTGCGGGTCTGGTCTTCGTCGCGCTGACCATCCCCATGACCCGCTTCACGGACTGGGTGACGGCCCGGATGGACCGCCGGCAGGCCCAGGGAGGAGCCATATGAGCGAGACACCCGTGCTGCGCATGGAGTCCGTCCGCAAGACCTTCGGCGACTCGGTCGTGCTGCGGGACGTCGACCTGGAGGTCGCGCCGCACACGGTGACCGCGCTGATCGGCGCCTCCGGCTCCGGCAAGTCCACGCTGCTGCGGTGCGCGAACCTGCTGGAGGAGATCGACGACGGGGCGATCTGGCTGGACGACGAGGAGATCACCGACCCGCGCGCCGACCAGGACGCCGTACGCCGCCGGATCGGCGTGGTCTTCCAGGCGTACAACCTGTTCCCGCACATGACGGTCCTGGAGAACATCACGCTCGCCCCGCGGCGTGTGCACGGGGTGCCGCGGGCCGAGGCCGAGGCACGCGCGCGTGAGCTGCTGGAGCGGCTGGGGCTCGGCGGGAAGGCGGGCGAGTACCCGGACCGGCTGAGCGGTGGGCAGCAGCAGCGCGTCGCGATCGCGCGCGCCCTGGCCGTACGCCCCCGGCTGCTGCTGCTCGACGAGGTCACCGCCGCCCTCGATCCGGAGCTGGTGGGCGAGGTGCTCACCGTCGTCCGCGGCCTGAAGGACGAGGGCATGACCATGGTGCTGGCCACTCATGAGATGAGCTTCGCGCGGGATGTCGCCGATCAGGTGTGCTTCCTGGAGGGCGGCGTGGTCCTGGAACGCGGCACCGCCGAGCAGGTCTTCGGGGATCCGCAGCAGGAGCGCACGCGGCGTTTCCTGCGGCGGATCGTGGAGGCGGGGCGGCTCTAGCAGCGGGGCGGCGGTAAGAGGCGCTCGCCATGCGCGGCGGGGCTTGCATGGCCGGTGTCGCCTACGCGTCCGCCCGCGCCGCCCCGGTCAGCGCCACGACGCGCTCCACTCCGAACACGTATCCCTGCACGCCGCAGCCCGCGATGACCCCGTCGGCGCGCAGCGAGACGTAGGAGTGGTGCCGGAACGTCTCGCGCTGGTGGATGTTGGAGATGTGGACCTCCAGTACCGGCAGGCCGTCACAGGTGTTGAGGGCGTCCAGGATGGCGACGGAGGTGTGGGAGTAGGCCCCCGGGTTGATCACGATGCCGCAGTGGTTCAGCCGCGCCTCGTGGATCCAGTCGACCAGCTCGCCCTCGTGGTTGGACTGGCGGAAGTCGACCGTGCCGCCGTGGGCGGCCGCCGCCTTGGCGCACAGGGCCTCGACGTCGGCGAGGGTGTCGGAGCCGTAGATCTCCGGCTGACGCTGGCCGAGCAGGTTCAGGTTGGGGCCGTTGAGGATCATGATCGGGGCGTTGGCCAGGGTGCGGGGCACGGTTCCTCCGGTCCGTTCAGGGTCGCGGCCCGTGGCGGACCGCTGCTCACAGCCGGTCTATCACGGTGCGCGCGGTCGGCCTCCCTCGGTGCTCACAGCCGGTTTATCGCGGTGCGCCGCGGCCCGGCGGGCCGTAGTCTCCCGGCATGACGAGCCTGACCAGCCCGACTTGCCCGCCCAAGCCGTCGCCCGGTGACCGCATCGCGGTGATCTCCCCTTCCTCCGGCCTGCCGGGACTCTTCCCGCTCCCCTACGAGCTGGGCCTCGAACGGCTGCGCGAGGAGTACGGGCTGGAGCCGGTCGAGTACCCGGCGACCCGCGCGATGGGTTCCACACCCCGGGAACGGGCCGACGACATCCACGCCGCCTTCGCCGACCCGGACATCAAGGCGGTCGTCGCGTCGATCGGAGGGGACGACCAGATCACCGTACTGCCCTACCTGGACCGGGAGTTGATCCGGGCGAACCCGAAGCCGTTCTTCGGGATGAGCGACAACACGAACCTGCTCGCGTTCCTGCGCACCTGCGGCATCGTGGCCTTCCACGGCGGGAGCGTGATGTGCGAGCTGGGCCGCCCCGGGGCCATGCACCCGCAGACCGCCGAGTCCCTGCGGGCGGCCCTGTTCACCTCCGGTCCGTACGAGTTGAAGCCCGCCGAGCGGTGGCGCGACATCGACCGGGACTGGGCCGACCCGGCGACCTTCGACGCGGAGCCGGAGACCCGGCCCGGGACCGGCTGGACCTGGGTGAACCCCGACCGGGTGATCGAGGGCCGCACTTGGGGCGGCTGCCTGGAGATCCTCGGCTGGCTGCTGATGGCCGACCGGGAGATCGCACGCGACCTGTCCGAGTACGACGGCGGCGTGCTGCTCCTGGAGACCTCCGAGGGCATGCCGAGCGCCACGGAGGTCTTCTGCACCCTGCGGAACATGGGCGAGCGCGGGCTGCTGGGACGCTTCTCGGCCCTGCTCATGGGCCGGCCGAAGACCTGGTCCTTCGAGCAGCCCAACACCCCCGAGGAGGCCGCCCGTTACGCGGCCGACCAACGCGAGGCCGTCCTGCGCGCCATGCGGACCTACGCCCCCGGCACCACGATCGTCTTCGACGTGGACTTCGGGCACACCGATCCGCAACTGGTCATCCCGTACGGAGGAACCGTGCGCGTGGACGGGCCCGCCCGGCGCATCACGGTCACGTACTGAGGGCCCCGAGCCCTCCGCGCGCCCCCGTAACCGGCGATCACGGTGGGTGGTTGACGCGGCATGCACGACGTACGCACCGCAAGGGCACCCTCCATGCCGCGCCTCGCGGCCGCCTCCCTCGCCGGCACGGCCATCGAGTTCTACGACTTCTTCGTCTACGGCACCGCGGCGGCCCTGATCCTGGGGCCGTTGTTCTTCCCGACCTTCTCCCCGGTGGCCGGGACGCTGGCCGCCTTCGCCACCTTCGGTGTCGGCTTCGTGGCCCGGCCGCTCGGATCGGTGCTGTTCGGGCACATCGGGGACCGGCGGGGGCGGCGGCCGGTGCTCCTCGCCTCTCTGCTGCTGACCGGGGCCTCCACCGTCGCGGTCGGCTGCGTGCCGACGTACGACGCGATCGGCGTGGCCGCTCCCCTGCTGCTCCTGGTGCTGCGCTTCCTCCAGGGGCTGGGGCTCGGCGGGGAATGGGGTGGGGCGGTCCTGCTGGCCGTGGAGCACGCGCCGGCCGAACGACGTGTGCTGTGGTCGAGCTTCCCGCAGGTCGGGCCCGCACTGGGGTTCCTGCTCGCCAACGGTGTGGTGCTGGGGCTGTCCTCGACGCTGACCGACGCGCAGTTCGCCGCGTGGGGGTGGCGGGTGCCGTTCTGGGCGGCGGGGGTGCTGGCCGTGGCCGGACTGTGGCTGCGCTCGTCGCTCACCGAGAGCCCCAGCTTCCTCGAGATCGGCGACCACGCGCGCGTGCCCCTCGCCGAGGTCGTCCGCGACCACTGGCGGCTCCTCCTGCTGACCGGCGGAGGGCTCGCGATCGGCTACGCGATCTTCTACGCGGTGACGACCTGGTCCCTCGCCTACGGCACGGAGCGGCTCGGGGTGAGCCGAGGTGTCATGCTCACCTGCATCATGGGCGCGGTGCTGGTGAAGGGCGCGCTCACTCCGCTGGTGGCGCTGCTCGGGGACCGCTACGGCCGGCGGCCGCTGTGTCTGGCCGGCTGTGCGGCCGCCGCTCTGTGGATGTTCCCGATGGTCGCGTTGCTGGCCACCGGGGCGCCGCTGCCGATGTTCCTGGGCTTCCTCGGGGCGATGCTGGCGTTCATCACGATGTTCGCCGTGATCGCCGCGTATCTGCCGGAGCTGTACGAGCCGCGGGTGCGCTGCACCGGCGCCGCCGTGGGCTACAACCTCGGCGGGGTCGTCGGAGGCGCGCTCACACCGATCGTGGCGACGGCCCTGGCCGATCAGGGCGGAGGGGTGCCGTGGGGCGTGGCCGCCTATCTGACGGCGATCGCGCTGATCAGCCTCGGGTGTTTCGCGATGCTGCCGGAGACGCGTCCGATGCCTGCGGGGGCGGCTGCGGAGGCCGCTGCCGGATGAGTCCCGGGGTGCGGCGGGTGCACCCGCCGCGGCGGCGCCGCCCGACGTGCCGCTGGCACGACGGTGTGCGTACACGCTTGCGTGAGCGTTTACGCGCGCCGGTGCGGGCGACCGCCTACGGGTTGATCGCGAGTTCCAGGTACGCCGCGAACAGCACCAGGTGGACGCCGCCCTGGAGCGGTGTGGCCCGGCCCGGCACCACGGTCAGCGAGGCCACCACCACGGTCAGGGCGAGCAGCACCATGTGCGTGGCGCCGAGGCCGAGGACGAGCGGGCCGGAGAGCCAGAGGGAGGCGAGTGCGACGGCGGGGATGGTCAGGCCGATGCTGGCCATCGCCGAGCCGAGGGCGAGGTTCAGGCTGGTCTGCACGCGGTCGCGGCGGGCGGAGCGCAGCGCGGCGATGGTTTCGGGGAGCAGCACCAGCAGCGCGATGATCACACCGACGACGGCGTGGTGGAGCCCGGCGGCCTCCACCCCGGATTCGATGGTGGGCGAGACACCCTTGGCCAGGCCGACGACGCCGATCAGGGCGAGCCCCAGCATGCCCAGGCTGATCCGGGCGGTGCCGGTGGTCGGCGCCTCGGCGTGCTCCTCGGTGGTGATCACCTCGCCGTGCTGGGTGATCGGCAGGAAGTAGTCCCGGTGCCGCACGGTCTGCGTGGTGACGAACAGGCCGTACAGGATGAGCGAGGACAGCGCCGCGAAGGTCAGCTGGACGGTGGAGAACTCCGGTCCGGGCTTGCTCGTGGTGAAGGTCGGCAGGACCAGGCTGAGCGTGGCCAGGGTCGCGACGGTGGCGAGTGCGGCGCCGGTGCCCTCCGGGTTGAAGACGGCGGTGCCGTGCCGCAGCGAGGCCACCAGGAGGCACAGCCCGACGATGCCGTTGCAGGTGATCATCACGGCCGCGAAGACCGTGTCCCGTGCCAGGGTCGAGCTCTTGTCCCCGCCGTCGGCCATCAGGGTGACGATGAGGGCGACTTCGATGATCGTGACGGCGACGGCGAGCACGAGGGAACCGAACGGTTCACCGACCCGGTGGGCCACCACTTCCGCGTGGTGCACGGCGGCCAGGACGGCTCCCGCGAGGACCAGGGTCACCAGCGCGACCGCCGCGACGGGCAGATCCCGTCCCCAGGTCAGGACCAGGAGCACGACCGCCAGCAAGGGCACCAGGGTCGTCCACTGCGCCGCGAGCCGCATGCGCCGAGCGATCATGCAGTGATCGTCGCAGAGGTGAAGGGGCCCCGCACTCCGGTCGCGCCGGGCCCCTCAAGGCCTCTCGGCCGGGCTACTTGAGATCACGCACGTCCAAGAGGTCGCAGTTGGTGTACACCCGGTCGCCGATGCTGAGCGCGTTCAGCCGCTCCGCCATCGCGCTCGTCTCGGGGTCGTCGCTGTTGCGCATGGCCTCCTCGACCGACTCGAACTCGATCAGCGCCAGATAGCGGGTGGGCTTGTCCCGGTCCTTCAGCAGCATGCTGCGGGTCGGGCCGCCCGCGCGGCCGGTGTCGCGCTGCCCTGCCTCTTCGAGCACCTGCTGCATCTCTTCCAGACGCTCGGTCTCGAACTCGATGATCTGCACGAACTTCATGGCACCTCCAGCCGGCCCCGGCGCCCCCCGGCCCGGGGGGCGCGCTCAGGTAACAAAGCAAGCACCGGGACCGGTGGTCGGCAATTCGCCGACCACCGGTCCCGGTGATGGTTGTTCCTACGTCCGACGCGGTCAGACGTCGATGCTGTCCTTCGGAGCGCCTCCGCTCTTGCCCTGCGCCGCCTCGGCCGCCGCCTGCTTCTTGGAAGCTCGCAGGCTGGTGATCGTGGTGACGATCAGGACGGCGCAGATCACGCCGAGCGAGACCGGAATGCTGATCTCGGGGACGTGGACGCCCGACTCGTGGAGTGCGTGCAACACCAGCTTCACGCCGATGAAGCCGAGGATGATCGACAGGCCGTAGCTGAGGTGGACCAGCTTCCTCAGCAGGCCTCCGATGAGGAAGTACAGCTGGCGCAGACCCATCAGGGCGAACGCGTTGGCCGTGAAGACGATGTACGGGTCCTGGGTCAGGCCGAAGATCGCGGGGATGGAGTCGAGAGCGAAGAGCACATCGGTGGTGCCGATGGCCAGCATCACGACCAGCATCGGGGTCATGACCCGCTTGCCGTTCTCCTGGATCCACAACTTGGTGCCGTGGTACCGGTCGGCCACGCCAAAGCGGCGCTCGGCGGCCTTGAGCAGCTTGTTCTCCTCCCAGTCCTCGTCCTCCTCGTCCGCCCGGGCCTCCTGGATGAGCTTCCAGGCGGTCCAGATGAGGAAGGCGCCGAAGAGGTAGAAGACCCAGGAGAAGCTGGCGAGGATCGCCGCACCGGCGGCGATGAAGATCGCCCTCAGGACCAGGGCGATGAGGACACCGATCAGCAGCACCCGCTGCTGGTACTGCGACGGCACCGCGAACTTCGCCATGATCAGGACGAAGACGAAGAGGTTGTCGACGCTGAGTGACTTCTCGGTGATGAAGCCGGCGAAGAACTCACCGGCGGGCTGACCGCCGGCGAACAGAAGCAGACCCAGCCCGAAGAGGGCGGCCAGCACGATCCAGACGACCGTCCAGATCCCGGCTTCCTTGATCGACACGTCGTGCGGCTTGCGGCCGATGAAGAAGTCGACCGCGATGAGGGCGGCAAGGCCCACGATCGTCAGGACCCATAGGGTCATGGAAACATCCACTGCGCCTCCGGCAGTCGTAACGGCAAATGTCAGCGTCGTCGCTGCCGGAGGTCTCTTCCACCCAACGATGGGCCGACGCCCCGGGATCTGGCCTGATCCGTATTGACGGGTACGCCGCAGCAGACAGGGAGTACTCCCCTCCGTGCCGTCAACAGTACCCAATCACCAAGAACAGGTAAAGCGCTTGGCAAAAGAAAGGCCAAATTCCCTGGTCAAGGCGCTTTACATGAACTTGGTACGGGCGGCGGCGACCTGGGCGAGCACCTGCTGGAGGACCTGGCTGCCGGGCGGCACGAGCGTCGGCTCGTACGTCCAGGCATGACCGACCCAGGGGTCGGCGAGGTGGTCGTCGGCCACCGGTGTCAGTCGCAGCAGCGAACGCCACAACGGATCGAGCAAAGGCCCGTACCCGGAGGACTCCTCCCGGTCGGCGACCATCATCAGGTGGACACCGAAGGCGGGGCCCTCGTCGGCGAGGTAACGCAGCTGGTTCACCGCCCGGTCGTCGAAGCCGTGCGGGAAGTCGTTGACGATCAGGAGCTGCTGGGAGGTGTCGAAGCCGGGAGGGAGGGAGTCGGCGACGCCGCCCCGCACCGCCATCTGCACCAGGTCGACCCGCTGGGTGAGCCGGCCCAGCACGTCCGCCACCCCGGCGGCGCCGAGCGCGGGCGGGGCCGCGAGCACGCCCGTCTGCACCAGGGGCGCCAGCGACTGCGCTCCCGAGCCGGCCGGGTCGATGACATGGACAGTGAACTCGCCCGCCGGATAAACGGCCAGCAGCCTGGCCGCGTGCGCGACCGCCGTCTCCATGCCGAGACGGCTCATGGCGTGGGAGTCGGTGAACGAACCGTCGGACGATCCGGCCGCTCCGCTGTCGATCCACAGGCCGCGCTCCAGCGGCAGCCGGACCAGCATCGGGATGCGGATCTGGTCCGCCTCGGGGAGATGCAGGTCGCCCAGACGCAGGGCCATGGGGATCTCCATCGGCACCCGGTAGGCGTGCCAGACGGGGTTGTCCCAGCGGGCGTACGCCGCCGGAAGGGCCGGTTCGACGATGTCGGCCTCGGCCGCGAGCTGGGCGAGGTCCCGGTCGAGGGCCTCCCGGGCCTGGGCGACGAGCTGGGCGTGCCGGGCCCGGGCCGCCTCGCGGGCGGCGTCGCCCTGTCCACCGATCCTGCTGCGCGGGTCGGAGAGGACCTGCTCCAGCTCCTTGTCCATGCGTGACTCGGCGAAGTCGACGGCGCTGCGGTAGGCGGCGGTGGTGCGGGCCAGGTCCTCGAACATGCCCCACACCTGGTTGTAGAGCCGCTCCTCCATGGACCAGCCGGTCGCGTCGCCCGCGACGGGCTGGGCGGGCTGTCCGGGTGCGGCCGGGGGCGCGGTCGGCGGAGGCGGGGGCGGAGCGGCGTTCTGGCGGCGCGGGTGGCTGTAGTCGATCGGGCCGCCGGCCGTGGCCGCGGACGGCTGGGTGACGGCGTTGGAGTCGGGCGCGCCGCCGGGGTACGACGGCTGCTGCGGGGTGGGCTGCCCCGGGCCGCCGGGCGTCTGGTCGCCGTACGGGGACAGGGGTGGCACAGAACCGGGCTGAGGTGCCGTGCCGCCCTGGTCCGGGCCGAGGGCCGGGGCCGCCGCCTGCCGGGAGCGGTCGCCGTCCGCCGTGCGGGGCGGGGGCGCCTGCACCGAACGGGCCACTCCCCGGGCCACCGCGTCGTTGATGCCGCCGGCGAGCTGGTGGGCCTGCGGCAACCCCTGATCGGTGAGGAGTTCGGCGAGACCGCCGGCGTAGCCCTGGCCGACGGCGCGCACCTTCCAGGCGCCCTGCCGGCGGTAGAGCTCCAGGGCGACGACGGCCGACTCGGCCTCCAGGCCGGTGATGGTGTAGCTGGCGACCTCTCCCCCGTCGAGGCCGGTGACGGCGACGAAGGGGGCCGCCACCGCGCCGAAACGGACCGGGCCCGTCCCGGCGACGGGCAGGGCGAGCAGCACACTGACACGGTGGACGGCCTCCGGCACGGCGTCCAGGTCCACCGCGAGGCGGTGGTCGGCGGCGGCCTGCCGGGAGACCTCGAGACCCGGCTGGGTGGGTGCGCCCGGGTGGGCCACCCACTCCACGCCGTGGATCCGGCCGTTCTCGTCACCGAGCGCGGCCACGGCCACGATCGGCGTACCGGCCGAGATCCGGATCTCGAGACGGGCCTGGGAGAGCGGATGGTTCTGCCCCCGCACCAGCTCGGCCGTCATCGCCTTCGTCCCCCTGTGTCGTTGTGTGGTGTCGTGTGCTGCCCGCAGGGCCCGCCGGTGCCGGGCCCGGGGTGCGTCAGAGCACCGGCAGGATCGCCGGCATCAGGTCCTGGAAGGTACGGCCGTTGGCGGGGTTGCCGAGGGCCGTCATCGTCCAGCCGGGGCCCGCGCGGTGGACCTTGGCCATGATCTGAGCCGTGTACTGGCCGCCGCCTGCGAGCGTGTAGCGGGCCAGCTCCTGGCCGTTGGTCTCGTCGACGATGCGGCAGAACGCGTTCTGCACTTCCTGGAAGGTCTGGCCCGTGAAGGAGTTCACGGTGAAGACGATCTGGTCGATGTGGACCGGGACCCGCGCGAGGTCGACGAGGATCGCCTCGTCGTCGCCGCCTTGGCCGACACCGCCGACGAGGTTGTCGCCGGTGTGGCGCACCGAGCCGTCGTCGCTCACCAGGTGGCGGAAGAAGACGACGTCGACCGGCTGCTTGTCCGCGAACAGGACGGCGGAGGCGTCGAGGTCGATCTCCCGCGTGCGCGAGCCGAACAGGCCGCGCCGGGGAGCCGCCTGCCAGCCGAGACCCATGCGAACCGCGGTCAGGCTGCCACCGTCGTTCTTCTGCAGACTGATGGCCTGACCCTTGGTCATGTTGACGGTCACGCGCTGATTCCCCTCTCGAACGTCCCCTGTTACCGCGTGGTCGCGGTTGACCAGAACCCTACGCAGGGGCACTGACAGTGACGTACCCCCGTCCGCACTTTGTGTCGGTCTTGCAACACTGCGCGTACGCGGCACGCTGTCAGGCCAGGCCCGCCTCCTTCATCTGACGCAGTTCCTTCTTCATCTCGGAGACCTCGTCGCGCAGCCGGGCCGCGATCTCGAACTGCAGCTCCGCCGCGGCGGCCCGCATCCGCGCGGTCAGCTCCTCGATCTGCCCGGCCAGTTCGGCCGCGGGGCGGTCGGTCGGCACCGTCTCCTCGGCCTTGCCCCTGCCCTTGGCCGACTTGGCCGCCTTGCCGAGGGAGGGCACGGGCGCCTTGGTGCCCCCGCCGTCCTTCTTCGCCTTGCGGTAGCCCGAGCCGAGCAGCTGCTCGGTGTCGATGTCCTCGCGGGCGATCTGGGCGACGATGTCGTTGATCTTCTTGCGCAGCGGCTGGGGGTCGATGCCCCGTTCCGTGTTGTACGCGATCTGCTTCTCGCGGCGCCGGTTGGTCTCGTCGATGGCCTTCTCCATCGCCGGGGTGATCTTGTCGGCGTACATGTGGACCTGGCCGGAGACGTTGCGCGCTGCGCGGCCGATGGTCTGGATCAGGGAGGTGCCGGAGCGCAGGAAGCCCTCCTTGTCGGCGTCCAGGATCGCCACGAGGGACACCTCGGGCAGGTCGAGCCCCTCGCGCAGGAGGTTGATGCCGACCAGCACGTCGTACTCGCCCGCGCGCAGTTCACGCAGCAGTTCGACGCGGCGCAGGGTGTCGACGTCGCTGTGCAGATAGCGGACCTGGATGCCCAGCTCGAGGAAGTAGTCCGTGAGGTCCTCGGCCATCTTCTTGGTGAGCGTGGTGACCAGGACGCGTTCGTCCTTCTCCACACGGGTGCGGATCTCGTGCACCAGGTCGTCGATCTGGCCCTCGGTGGGCTTGACCACGACCTCGGGGTCGACGAGGCCGGTGGGGCGGATGATCTGCTCGACGAAGCCGTCCGAGCGGGACATCTCGTAGGTGCCCGGGGTGGCCGACAGGTAGACCGTCTGGCCGATGCGCTCCTGGAACTCCTCCCACTTCAGGGGGCGGTTGTCCAGGGCGGAGGGCAGCCGGAAACCGTGGTCGACGAGGGTGCGCTTGCGGGAGGCGTCGCCCTCGTACATGGCGCCGATCTGCGGGACGGTGACGTGCGACTCGTCGATGACGAGCAGGAAGTCGTCCGGGAAGTAGTCCAGCAGGGTGTTGGGCGGGGAGCCGGGCGAGCGGCCGTCGAAGTGCATCGAGTAGTTCTCGACGCCGGAGCAGCTGCCGATCTGGCGCAGCATCTCGATGTCGTACGTGGTCCGCATGCGCAGGCGCTGGGCCTCCAGCAGCTTGCCCTGCTTCTCCAGCTCCGTCAGGCGCTCGCCCAGCTCCTTCTCGATGTCGTTGACGGCCCGCTCCAGGCGCTCGGGTCCTGCGACGTAGTGGGAGGCCGGGAAGACGTAGAGATGCTCGTCGTCGCTGATGATCTCGCCGGTGAGCGGGTGCAGGGTGGACAGCGCCTCGATCTCGTCGCCGAACATCTCGATGCGGACGGCGAGCTCCTCGTAGACCGGGAAGATCTCGATGGTGTCGCCGCGGACGCGGAAGGTGCCGCGGGTGAAGGCCATGTCGTTGCGTGTGTACTGGATGTCCACGAAGCGGCGCAGCAGCTCGTCGCGGTCGATCTCCTCGCCGACGCGGAGGGGGACCATCCGGTCCACGTACTCCTGCGGGGTGCCCAGGCCGTAGATGCAGGAGACCGAGGCGACCACCACGACGTCGCGGCGGGTGAGCAGCGAGTTGGTCGCGGAGTGGCGCAGGCGCTCGACCTCCTCGTTGATCGAGGAGTCCTTCTCGATGTAGGTGTCCGACTGCGGGACGTACGCCTCGGGCTGGTAGTAGTCGTAGTACGAGACGAAGTACTCGACGGCGTTGTTCGGGAGCAGCTCGCGGAACTCGTTCGCCAGCTGGGCGGCCAGCGTCTTGTTCGGCGCCATCACGAGCGTGGGGCGCTGGAGCTTTTCGATCATCCACGCGGTGGTGGCGGACTTGCCGGTGCCGGTCGCGCCGAGCAGCACGACGTCCTTCTCACCGGCCTCGATGCGCCGGGCGAGCTCGGCGATGGCCGTCGGCTGGTCGCCGTTCGGCTGGTAGGGGCTGACGACCTCGAAGGGCGCCACCGTGCGTTCGATCTTTGAAACGGGCCGCATGGCATCCACGGTACGACCCCGCACTGACAACGGGCTCTGATCAGCGGTTCTGCGGGGTCCGGGACCCTCGGTGCTCCACGGTGCGCCGGGGACGGAACCGCAGGCGGTGGGCGGAGTGCTGGACGTGGGCGTGGGCGGGGATGCCGGGCTTCTGCTCGACGGGGACGACGGTGGGCTTCCCCATGACCATGAGCGGGTCGAACATGACGACGACGCCGGCCAGGAGCAGGAAGGCGAGCGGGCCGACCAGCATGGGGGCGAGCAGGGTCGCGGGCGACTCTCCCGTGGCGGGTTCGGCCGTGCCGTGCAGGTGGACGGTGAGGGCGGCCATGCCGGTGTAGTGCATCCCGCTGACGGCGAGTCCCATGACGAGGCTGGCGCCCACGCTCCAGAGGAAGCCCCTGACCTGGCCGGCCGCCCACAGTGCGGCGGTGGCGGCGCACATGGCGATCACGACGGAGACGGCGACGGTGGCGGTGTTGTACTGCAGCTTCCCGTCCAGGCTCATGCTGGCCATGCCGAGGTAGTGCATCGACGCTATGCCCAGGCCGGTGATGGTGCCGCCGGTGAACAGGGCCGTACCGCGGGCTCCCTTGTAGCCGACGATGAAGATCCCGATGCCGACCATGATGATCGCGACGGCGAGGCTGGCGAAGGTCATCGCCTTGTCGTAGTGGATCGGGGTCCCTCGGACCGTGAACCCCATCATCGCGACGAAGTGCATGGTCCATATGCCGGAGCCGATGGCGGCGGAGCCGAGGGCGAGCCAGCCGGGGCGCCAGGACTGGGCGACGAGCATGGATCTCGTGGTGCACCGCAGGCCCAGTGCGCCGCCCAGGCAGGCCATGAAATAGGCCACCAGGGGTGTGACCAGGCCATAGCTGAATCCGTCGACCGTGCCCTGCATGCGCGGCTGCCTCTCCCGCCCTCGTACGTCCCGGAATTCCTGATGTGCGCCCCCTCCCAGGACCGCACGAGCGGTCAGGGTTGACGCAGAGAGTATGACCCCCACCGGAATGGTCGAACGACTTTCCGGCAAAGAAACACGGCCTTGCCGCAGTTGTGCGGTACCAGTGAGCGGAGTTGGGCCGACTCCGTTCAAGGTGTGGCCATCCTGTACCCCTCTCGTGTTGACCCTCTGCTGTCACAGTTGTGCTGTCCGTGATGTCGTCGATCACTCGTCGCGAGGAGTACGCATGCATGCGCGCGCTGTCGCCGCCTCGACCACCGCACTCCTGGGGACCGCCGCTCTCCTGTTCCCCGCCTCCGCCGCGCGGGCCGCGAGTGGCGGCGCGCCCCCGCTGGTCATCGCGCACCGGGGTGCCTCCGCCTACGCGCCCGAGAACACCCTGGCCTCCGTGGACAGAGCGGCGGAGCTGGGCATCCGCTGGGTGGAGAACGACGTGCAGCGGACCAGGGACGGGGAACTGGTCGTCATCCACGACGACAACCTGCGGCGCACCACCGACGCCGAGGAGGTCTTCCCCGGCCGGGCTCCCTGGAAGGTGAAGGACTTCACCGCCGCGGAGATCGCCCGGCTGGACGCGGGCAGCTGGTTCTCACCCGCCTACGCGGGCGCGCGCGTGCCGACCCTGGAGCAGTTCGTGCACCGCCTGGAGCGTCATCACCAGAAGCTTCTCCTGGAGATCAAGAACCCGGAGCTGTACCCGGGCATCGAGCGGCAGACGCTGAAGGTCCTCAGCAACGAGGGCTGGCTCGACCGGCCGCATCGGGCGGGCCGGCTGATCGTGCAGAGCTTCAGCGCGGACAGCGTGCGGACGGTGCACGAGCTGAAGCCGGGCGTGAAGACGGGCCTGCTGGGGACGCCACGGGTGTCGGACCTGCTCGAGTGCGCGGAGTTCGTCGACCAGATCAACCCCTCGTACAGCTCGCTCTCCCCGGCGTACGTCTCCTCCGTGCAGGCGTTCGACGGACCGCACGGCCGGCCGATGGAGGTCTTCGCCTGGACGGTCGACGACGCGAGGACGGCCCACCGGGCCGCCGCGTACGGCGTCGACGGGATCATCACCAACAGGCCGGATGTGGTGCGGCAGGCCGTGGGCGGCTGATCCGGCGTCCCGCCGGGGCGGCGTTGTCAGTGGCGGGTCCTACGGTGGGCGCATGGACAGCCAAGGGCAGGACGAGCCGCGGGTCGTGTGGGCGGTCGTCGAGAGCGGGATCGGGCCGCTGCTGCTGGCCGCGAGCCGGGACGGCCTGGTCAACGTCGTGTTCCATGCCACGGACGCGGTGCGGGACCGGGCGGTCGAGCGACTGGCGTCGCGGCTGGGCACCGAGCCCGTCGAGGCACCCGGCTCCCCGCTGCTCGCCGAGGCGATACGTCAGGTCGAGGCGTACTTCGCGGGGGCGCGACGCGACTTCGACCTGGCGCTGGACTGGTCGCTGATCTCCGGCTTCAACCGGGAGGTCCTGCGCGAACTGGCCACGGGCGTGCCGTACGGCACGGTCGTCGGGTACGGCGATCTGGCCGCGCGGGTCGGTCAGCCGGGCGCGGCCCAGGCCGTGGGCATGGCGATGGGCGCCAATCCGCTGCCGGTGGTGGTGCCCTGTCACCGGGTGGTCGAGAGCGGCGGCGGCATCGGCGGCTTCGGGGGCGGCCTGGAGACGAAGCGGAGACTGCTCGCCCTGGAGGGCGTCCTTCCCGAGCCGCTCTTCTGAGACGCGGGCCCGGTCAGTCGTAGTGCCGGGCCTCGAAGACGTTGCCGTCCGGGTCGCGGAAGTAGAAGCTGCGGGTGGCCGCGCCCCGGGCTCCGAAGGAGTCGTGGGAGTGGTCCGACATCGGTACGGAGTGTTCTTCCAGGCGGCTGAGGAGGGCGTCGAAGTCGCCGCGGGACAGCGACAGGCAGACGTGGTTCACCGGGTGCCCCGCGCTGTCGGCGGAGCCGGGCAGCATCGTCATGCGCTCCACGTAGGTCAACGGCATGAGGTCCAGGATGGTCGCGTCGTTGACGCGCACGGACGGGAAGGGCGCCTCGCCGGCCGCGAACTCCGCGAGCCTGACCGTCTCCAGGCCGACGGCCTTCTCGTAGAAGTCGGCGGCGGCGAGCGGGTCGCGCACCCAGAGGACGACGTGGTCGAGACGTGGCGTGTGGTCCGTCATGCATCCCAGGCTCGTCACGAGTCCGGCGGCCCGCAAGGGTTTGGCCCGGCGCGCCGCCCGCCAGAGATGAGGGAAGACGACTGACCGACGGCAGGAGGCGGGCGCGTGGTGCTGGTGGTGTCCGAAGAAGTGCGGGAGGCGATCGACGCGCGCCGGCCCGTCGTGGCCCTGGAGTCCACGATCATCGCCCACGGGCTGCCGCGGCCGCGCAACCTCCAGGTGGCGCTGGAGCTGGAGACGGCCGTACGGCAGGAGGGCGCGGTGCCCGCCACGATCGCCGTCCTGGACGGGCGGCCGCACGTCGGCCTGGACAAGGAGCAGCTGGAACGGGTCGCGAACGAGGACGGGATCCGCAAACTGGGCCACCGCGACCTGCCGCTCGCGGTGGCGTCCGGGGCGAGCGGGGCGACCACGGTGTCGGCGACCGCGCTGCTCGCGGCGCGGGCGGGTGTACGGGTCTTCGCGACGGGTGGGCTCGGCGGGGTGCACCGGGAGTGGACCGTGACGCAGGACGAGTCGGCCGACCTGGGGCTGCTGGCGCGCACGCGCATCACGGTGGTGTGTGCCGGCGTGAAGTCGATCCTGGACGTGCCGGCGACGCTGCAGCGGCTGGAGACGCTGGGGGTCGCCGTGGCCGGTTACGGCACCGGCCGGTTCCCCGGCTTCTACCTCTCCGACTCGGGGCACCCGGTGGACTGGACGCTGGGGACGCCGGAGCAGGTGGCGGGCGTCATGCGGGCGCAGGACGCGCTCGACGGACCGGAGTCGGCGCTGATCGTCGCCAACCCCGTCCCCGAGGAGGAGCAGCTCGATCCGGACGTGCACGCACGCGTGCTGGTGGACGCGCTGCACGCGTGCCAGGAGGAGGGGATCACCGGCCAGGCGGTCACGCCGTTCCTGCTCGACCATCTGGTGCGGCACACGGACGGCGCCTCCCTGAGTGCCAACCTGGCGGCGGTCCGCGGCAACGTACGCCTGGCGGCGCGGATCGCGGCGGCCTGGACCCGGGGATGACGGCGGCCGGCGGCGCGGGGCCGGGAGCGGAACCGGGCTCGGCGGCGGGGCGCGGCCTGCTGGTCGTCGGGGATGTCATCACCGATGTCGTCGCACGGCACCGAGGGCCCCTCGCGGCCGGTACGGACACGCCTGCCTCGATCCGGACGGTGGCGGGTGGGGCGGGCGCGAACGTTGCCTGCTGGGCGGCCCACCAGGGAGCGCGGGACGTGCGGCTGCTCGGGCGCGTGGGGGCGGAGGCGGCCGGCTGGCACGAGCGGGAGCTCGTCGCCCAGGGCGTGCGTCCTCGGCTCGTCGTCGACCCGCTGGTGCCGACCGGCACGGTGGTCTGCATGGTCGACGGGGGCGCTTCGGCGGAGCGGACGTTCCTCACGGACAGCGGCGCGTCGTTGCGGCTCGAACCCGCCGACTGGTCGGACGCGCTGCTCGACGGAGTGGCCCGGCTGCACCTGTCGGGGTACCTCCTGTTCTCCGAGCCGAGCCGAGCCCTGGTGAAAGTGGCCCTGAAAGCCGCACGCGTGCGTGACGTGCCGGTGAGTCTGGACCCGGCATCGGCCGGCTTCCTCGCGGAGCTGGGGGCCGAGCGGTTCCTGGCGCTCGTCGAAGGAGTGGACGTCCTGCTGCCCAGCCGGGACGAGGCGTGCCTGCTGACGGGGCTGACGGACGCGGCCGAGGCGGCGGCCGAGCTGAGCCTGCGCGTGCCGCTGGTCGTCGCCAAGCAGGGTCATGAGGGGGCCGTCGTGGCTCGGGCGGGGAAGGTGCGCGCTCGCGTTCCGGCCGCGCCGGCGACAGCACGGGACACGACCGGTGCCGGTGACGCCTTCACCGGCGCGTTCCTCGCCGCCCTGCTCGCGGGTGCCGGGCCGGAGGACGCCGCGGCGGAGGGCTGCCGGGCGGGTGCGCGAGCGGTGGAGAGGGTGGGCGGCAGACCGCCCCCGCCGAGCTGACGACCCTGCCCGGGCCTCCGGACCTCTCTCCCTCCATGCCACGCCCGCTCCCCGTTGCGCGGCCTGCCCGCTCGGCACCGTCGCCTACTTCTTGCGCCCCCACGCCGAGATCATCGGGGCCGTCGTCAGATCGAGCACACCCGACGCGACATTCACGAGGTGCCGGTCGATGTCCTGGTCCGTGGCGAGGCCCGCGCTGACGAGCTGGTCGCGGACCTGACGGATCGTGACGGACTCCAGGGCCGCGCAGGCCGGCGAAGTGAGGGGGAAGTAGGCGTCGGCCTGGACCCGGGTCAGTCCGGCCTCCCGGAGCAGTCGCGGCAGGGTGCGGCCGCAGGGGAGGTCGGTCCCGCGGTCGGCGAGCAGTGTGCGGAAGCCCTGCCGCAGCCGGTTCGCGAGCTGCTGCTCGGGGCCGTACTCGTCGGGGCAGAGCAGGGGTTGCAGGGCGGGGTCGGCGTCCTCGACGAGGAGACGTCCGCCGGGGCGCAGGGACGTGACCATGGAGCGCAGCGCCTGTTCCCGGTCGGTCACGTGGACGAGAGCGAGGCGGGCGTGCACCAGGTCGAAGCCCTCCCCCGGGGGTTCCGGCGTGCCGAGCTCGTGGGCCCGTACGACGACGGGTGGCCGGGCGGCGGAGGCGAGCCGTGAGGTGTCGGTGTCGGTCGCGACGACCCGTCCGGTCGGGCCGACCTTCTTCGCCAGCCAGGACACCACGGTGGTGCCGGCGCCGACCTCCCAGCACCGCCAGCCGGATCCGACGCCGAGCGATTCGAGGTGCCGGAACGTCGTGGGGTCGAAGAGGGCGGCGAAGGCACTGAAGTGCTCGGCCGCCTGGGTCTGCCGGTTGTCGAGGAGGTGCCCATCGGTTCGCGTCATGCCGCGATCATCCCAGTTGTCCGACTTATCCGTACTCGTCGACGCTCCGAGGCGGAGAACCGCGTCGGTCGTTGCCGCACGCCAGAACCGTTCGGCACGGGCATGCGTCGATGTGTCGGGGCCACTGTGCCGGCCCGTCGTCCGTCCACAGCCGGGAACCAAGCGGAATGGGTCGTTTCCACAGGCTTACCCGCAGCTCACGCAGGCCTGGCAGACTGACGCGCCAAGCGCAGGAACCGCGCGAGAAGTTCCACGCAAGGAGATCCGGATGTCCATGGCAGGGAATCTGCGGAAGGTGACGAGCCTCGGCGGGGTCGGCGGCCTTCGCAGGGTGGCCCGGCTGGCCCGACGGCGTCCGCGTGTCGATCTGAGTCACCCGGCCCGGTCCCCGCTGGGCTCCTCGGTGGTGAACTGCGTGACGTACCGGGACGGCGTGCGCACCTCCGCGCGCGGTGATCTGGTGGACGCCGTGGAGCGGGTGCGCAAGAGCCGGGAGGGCTTCGTCTGGCTCGGTCTGCACGAGCCCACGGACGGCGAGTTCGCGGGCATCGCCGAGCTCTTCGACCTGCACCCGCTGGCCGTCGAGGACGCGATCGAGGCCCACCAGCGCCCCAAGCTGGAGCGTTACGGCGAGACACTCTTCGCGGTGTTCAAGACGGTCTGCTACGTCGAGCACGAGGAACTCACGGCGACCAGCGAGGTGGTGAACACCGGCGAGATCATGGTGTTCGTCGGCGCGGACTTCGTGATCACGGTGCGACACGGCCGGCACGGCTCGCTGGGCCCGCTGCGCGAGGAGCTGGAGTCCGATCCGGGTCAGCTCGCCAAGGGCCCGTCGGCGGTGCTGCACGCGATCGCGGACCACGTGGTCGACGACTATCTGACGGTCACGGACTCGGTGCACGCGGACATCGACCAGGTCGAGACGGACGTGTTCTCGGAGGCCGGCGCGCGGGCCGACCCGGGGCGCATCTACCAGCTCAAGCGTGAACTGCTGGAACTGAAGCGGGCGGTGGTGCCGCTCAGCAGGCCGCTGGAGGATCTCGCCGCCCGGCCGATCCGCGCGGTGGACCCGGAGATACAGGCGTACTTCCGCGACGTCTCGGACCATCTGCTGCGGGCGAAGGAGCAGATCGCGGCCTTCGACGAACTGCTCAACTCCATCCTCCAGGCGCACCTCGCGCAGGTCACGGTCGCGCAGAACGAGGACATGCGGAAGATCACGGCGTGGGCCGCGATCGTCGCCGTGCCGACGATGGTGTGCGGCGTGTACGGCATGAACTTCGACCACATGCCGGAGCTGCACTGGCGGTACGGCTACGGCATGGTCATCGGCGTGATATCCGTCGCGTGTCTCGCCCTGTACCGGGGGTTCCGGCGCAGCGGCTGGCTCTGAACCGGGCCGTGACCCGCGGAGGGCCTGCCGGGCCCCCCGGGGGGTGAGCCCCGGGATCAGTGCGTCGTGGTCGTGGCGTAGACACTCTCCGCCCAGGAGGCGATCTGGTCCTTCGCGAGATGCCGGACCAGGTCGGCTTCGCTGATCATGCCGACCAGGCGCTTGTCCTGGATCACCGGCAGCCGGCGGATCTGGTGCTCCCGCATCTCGCGGAGCACGTCGCCGACATCGGCGTCCGCGTCGATCCAGCGTGGCGTGCCCTTCGCCATGTCGCCCGCGGTGACCCTCGCGGGGTCGTGGCCCATGGCGACGCAGCCGACGACGATGTCACGGTCGGTGAGAATGCCGCAGAGCCGCTCGTTCTCGTCGCTGATGGGCAGGGCGCCGACGTTCAGCTCGCGCATGAGCTGGGCGGCGCGGTCGAGGGTTTCGTGGGCGGGGATCCACTGGGCGCCGCGGTGCATGATGTCTCCGGCGGTGGTCATGGAGTACCTCCCGGTGCCGGACGGCCGGCGCGGCGCCGGACGCACCGCGAGTCCCGGCGACCTTCATTCTCGCCGCGCCTCCGAAGGCCCGCACACGGAACCCGGCCCCCATGGCCCGGTGCCGGACTCTGCCGCCACCCGCCCGGTGCCGGACCCCGCCGCCACCCGCCCGATGCCGGACCCCGCCGCCACCTCGTCCACGCCACCCCACCGGGCGCCGGCACCCCGGCTCCCGGCTCAGCCGCTTCAGCCGTTCGAACCGCTCCAGGCGGGGTGGCGGGGGTCATCGGCCCGCACCAGGACATCGGCCGTGGCCACCGGGTCCGTCTCCTGCTCGTAGCGCTCGAAGGCCGGGAGGGTCCAGTGCTCGGCCTCGGGGGTGCGACGGCGCAGGGCGCCAGGTGAGAGGAGGACATGGACGCTCAGATCGAAGGGGAACCAGTGCCGAAGGAGGAACGGTCCGTGCAGCAACAGCACGCCACCGGGCGGGAGTTCGGCGTAGGGACTGCGGGTGGCTCGGTCGGCGGCGGGGTCCCACAGGTCGGGCAGGACGCGGCCGTCGCCCCCCGCTTCGAGCGGGCCGAACACCTCGCGCCACAGGGCGCCGGTGTCGTACCAGCCGCTGTAGTAGGCCTCGACGTCCTGGTGGCCGTACTCCAGCCGTACGGAGGCGGGCCGCAGAAAACCCTCCGTGCCCACCACGAGCGAGGAGCGGCCGCGGACGCGCAGCGCCTCGGAGACCCGGTCGGCGAGGTCTCCCGGGCGGGCTGCCGGGGCGCCGTCGAGGGCGATGCGAAGCCAGGGGGAGCCGTCGGCGGGCTTCAGATCGAGGAGGCGCTCGGCGAGCAGGTCGCCGAGCCGTTCCCAGGTGATCGCTTCGAGTCGCACACGACCCATGATGCGTCAGCCCAGCGCAGGAAGCGTCCGGCCCGAAGGTGCCGCGCGGGGACGGTGCCCGGATCGCCAGGGTCTGTGGCGGGCTGCGTAGTTCACGCCGCCGTCAGCGGGAATGAACCCTCTATGGTCCCCCGCGCGACGCTCCAGCCCTTCACCGGACTTCTCGTCTTCCAGCCCCTCAAGCGGCGCTACTGCGCCGAGTGCCGGCGGGGGCCGTTGCCGCTGCTCGTCCTCGAGGACGGCGCCCCGCGCTGCCTCGACTGTGCCGACCTCGGGCATCTGGTGTTCCTGCCCAGCGGTGACACCGCGCTCACCCGCAGATCACGGGAGGAGAGCACGCTGTCGGCGGTGGTCGTACGGTTCAACCGGCGCAAGGGCCGGTACGAGCGGCAGGGCGTGCTGGTCGAGGAAGCGGCACTGGCCAGGGCAGAGCAACGGTGTCTGGCGGACGCCGAGGCGAGACGGCGGCGCCGGGTGCGGGACGCGCGGCGGCGAGCGGCTCAGGACGCCCTGTTCGCCGAGGCGTTCGCGACGGAGATCCTGTTGTTCTTTCCCGGCTGCCCGGCCGATCGGGCACGGGCCATCGCCCTGCACGCCTCGGAGCGGGGCAGTGGGCGGGTGGGCCGCAGCGCGGCGGGGCGTGCGCTGACGGAGTCCGCGGTGACCTCGGCGGTCGTGGCGTCCGTACGGCACCTGGACACGCCCTACGACCGGCTGCTGATGAGCGGGGTACCGAGACACGAGGCGCGGAGGCGGATCGCCGCGGCGGTGGCGACGGTACTGAGGGGGTGGACGGAGGCGGGGCTCGGTTCCGCGGGGTGACACGAGAGTCCCGGGGCTCTGAGCCACATGTCGTCGGCCGTCATGCCGTCGGCTGTCATGCCGTGGTGCCGTCGGCCGTCGTGGCGTCGTGCCGCCGTGTCGTCGACGCCGCCGTTCGGCGGGCCGTGGACGTTCGCTTATGGCGCCGCGCCGCTCGGCCATGGTCACTGTGCCCGTAGGGGAATTCACTGGGGTCGAGGAAGGGTGCCGGGTGGTGTCCCGGCGCGATGGGCGGGAGAGAGAAATGATCGACGGACCGTACTTCGTGCTCACGGTGCTGGGTGTGCTCGGGACCGGCCTGGTGGCCGGGGTGTTCTGCGGGTTCTCGACCTTCGTGATGCGCGGCCTCGGCATGCTGCCGCCCGCGCAGGGGGTCGCCGCGATGAACGCGATCAACGTGGCGGCGGTGACGCTGCCGTTCATGATCGTGTTCCTGGGGTCGGCCGTGCTGTGTGCGGTGATCGCCGTGGTGACGTTCGTGCTGTGGCCGGAGGAGGGGACGGTGGAGCTGCTGGTGGGCAGCGCGCTGTACCTGTTCGGCACGTTCGGGCCGACCATGGTCGCGAACGTGCCGCGCAACGAGGCGCTGGCCGGTCTGGAACCGGGCACACCGGAGGCGGCGGCGTACTGGCCGGTGTATCTGCGCGAGTGGACGCTGTGGAACCACGTCCGCACGGCGGCCTCGGCCGGAGCGGCACTGGCGTACGTGCTGGCGCTCACCTGACACCCACGCCCTGCGGCGACGGGCACCGGCCGGGAGGCGGACGTATCGTGGCGAAAAGGAGTGCCGCCCGACGAGTGGGACCGGTGCCGCCCGACGACGCACGGCCTGTCACACGCGCACGCAAGGAAGACGGCCATGGCCGATCCCAAGGGTTTCATGACCACGCCCCGCCAGGACTGGCCGCGCAGGCCGGTCGAGGAGCGGGCGCGCGACTGGGACGAGGTCCATGTCCCCGGGGCGCTGCTGCCGATCATCAGCAAGCAGGCCGACCGGTGCATGGACTGCGGCATCCCCTTCTGTCACGACGCCTGCCCGCTGGGCAACCTGATCCCGGAATGGAACGACCTGGTGTCCCGGGAGGACTGGCGGGCGGCCGCCGACCGGCTGCACGCCACCAACAACTTCCCGGAGTTCACCGGCCGCCTGTGCCCGGCTCCGTGCGAGGCGGGCTGCGTGCTGGCGATCAACCAGCCGGCCGTCACCATCAAGAACGTGGAGTGCGCGATCGCCGACCGCGCCTGGGAGGAGGGCTTCGCGCCGCCGAGGCCGCCGGAGCGGCTGTCCGGCAGGACGGTCGCGGTGATCGGTTCGGGCCCGACCGGGCTGGCCGCGGCCCAGCAGCTGACCCGGGCCGGGCACACGGTCGCCGTCTACGAGAGGGACGACCGGCTCGGCGGTCTGATGCGGTACGGCATCCCGGCGTTCAAGATGGAGAAGCACCATCTGGAGCGGCGGCTGGAGCAGATGCGGGCCGAGGGCACGAAGTTCCGGACGTCGACGGCGGTCGGCCCGGACGTCGGGGCCGACGAGCTGCGCTCCCGCTACGACGCCGTGGTGCTCGCCACCGGGGCGACCGCCTGGCGTGAACTCCCGGTGCCGGGGCGCGAGCTGACGGGCATTCACCAGGCGATGGAGTACCTGCCGTTGGCCAACCGGGTGTGCGAGGGTGATCTGGAGACGTCCCCGCTGTCGGCCGCCGGGAAGCACGTCGTCATCGTCGGCGGCGGCGACACCGGGGCGGACTGCCTGGGCACGGTCGTCCGGGAGGGTGCCGCGTCCGTGACCCAGCTGGACATCTACGCGCTGCCGGACGCGGAGCGCGACGAGGACGCCGAGCCGTGGCCGACCTACCCGATGCGGGTCTACCGGCTGTCCGCCGCCCACGAAGAGGCCCGTGACCTGCGAACCGCACCGGTGGCGGACGCGGACGCACGCCTGTTCGCGGCGTCCACGCTGCGCTTCGACGGTGACGCGCGGGGACGGGTGCGGTCGCTGCACCTGGTCGAGGTGGACGCGCGGCGCCGACCGGTGGAAGGCACCGGGCGCACACTCCCCGCCGACCTCGTGCTGCTCGCCCTCGGCTTCTCCGGGCCGGACCGGGAGGACGGGCTCGTCGACCAGCTGGGGCTGGCGATGGAACCCCGCGGGACGATCGCGCGGGACTCCGCTTTCGCCACGAACGTGCCCGGGGTGTTCGCCGCGGGGGACGCGGCCCGGGGGCAGTCGCTGATCGTGTGGGCGATCGCCGAGGGGCGGGCGGTGGCGGCAGCCGTCGACCGTCATCTGACGGGCAGTTCGCGGTTGCCGGCACCGATCGGGCCGTACGACCGGCCCATGGCGGTGTAGGCCGCCGGCCCGCTCGACCGCACCGCCCGCCCGCCTGCCCGCCCGAAGGACAGTCACGGCGCACCCCGAACGGACGGTCACCGGCCGCCCAAGGACGGTCACCGTCCACTCGAAGGACGATCACGGCTCACCCGAAGGACGCTCGCCGCCCGCCCGAAGGACGATCACCGCTCGTCCGTCCCCGCCACCTTCCCCGTCGACAGCGCCACCCGGTTCCACGTGTTGATCGTGCAGATCAGGGCGAGCACCTGGGCCAGTTCGCGGTCGTCGAACTGTGCGGCGGCCTGCGCGTAGACGTCGTCCGGGACTCCGGCGTCGGCGACGAGGGTCAGCGCGTCCGTGAGGGCGAGGGCCGCCCGCTCCCGCTCGGTGAAGAAGTGGCGGGCCTCGCGCCACACGGCGACCATGTGGAGGCGGTCCTCGCTCTCGCCGGCCTTGCGGGCGCCGTTGGTGTGCATGTGCAGGCAGTACGCGCAGTGGTTGAGGTGCGAGGAGCGGATCTGGATCAGCTCGACGAGGGCCGGGTCGAGGCCCTCACGGGCGGCGGCGTCGAAGGCGATGAGGGCCCGGAAGGCCTTCGGGGCGGACGCGCCGAAGTCCAGCCGCTTCGGGGCCACGCGGGTGCTGTTCGTGCTCGTGTTCGTCGTCATGCCCTCGAACCTACGAGCTGGAAAGACCCGCTGTAGGGTGCATTTCCATGGCGTCATCATGGGTCAATTCCGCGGAACGGATCGGGTCCGACCTGCATCTGGAGCTGACCGGGCCGGGCGGCCGGCGGGCGGCGCTGACCCGGGCCCTGCGAGAGGCGGTGCGCAGCGGGCGGCTCGCTCCGGGCACGCGGCTGCCCCCGTACCGCTCGCTCGCCGCGGACCTCGGCGTCGCCCGCAACACGGTGGCGGACGCGTACGCGGAGCTCGTCGCGGAGGGCTGGCTCACCGCACGGCAGGGCTCGGGCACCCGGGTCGCTGAGCGGGCCGAGCCGCTGCGGCCCGCCGCGCGCGTGCCCAAGAAGGCACCGCCACACGCGCGTGGCCCCCGGCACGACCTCGTACAGGGCACGCCGGACGCCTCGGCGTTCCCGCGCACCGCCTGGCTGGCCTCCTACCGGCGGGCCCTCCAGCAGGCGCCCAACGAGGTGTTCGGTCCGGGCGACCCCGCCGGCCGGCCGGAACTGCGGGAGGCACTCACGGAGTACCTGGCACGCGCGCGTGGGGTGCGGACCGAGCCGGGCCGGATCGTGATCTGCTCCGGTTTCGCGCACGCGCTACGGCTGCTGTTCGGTGGCGGCGTCCTGCGCGGGCCGCTGGCGGTGGAGGCGTACGGGCTCGGGTTCCACCGGGAGATCCTGGCGGCCGCCGGGGTGCGCACCGTGCCGCTCCCCCTCGACGAACACGGCGCGCGGGTGGACCGGTTGGTGCGGGAGCGGGCGGTGCTGCTCACGCCGGCGCACCAGTTCCCGACCGGCGGCCCGCTGCACCCCGCGCGCCGGGCCGCCGTGATCGACTGGGCACGCGCGCATGACGGAGTGGTCCTGGAGGACGACTACGACGGGGAGTTCCGCTACGACCGCAAGCCGGTCGGTGCCGTCCAGGGGCTCGACCCCGAGCGGGTGATCCACATCGGCTCGGTCAGCAAGAGCCTCTCGCCGGCGGTGCGGCTGGGCTGGATGGTGCTCCCGGAGCGGTATGCGGGCGCCGTGGTGGCCGTCAAGGGCGAGCGCGAGGCGTGGGCGAGCGTCCTCGACCAGTTGAGTCTGGCGGACTTCATCGCCTCGGGGTCGTACGACCGGCACGTACGCCGGATGCGGCTTCGCTACCGCAGCCGCCGGGACCGGCTCGTCGCGGCGCTCGCCGAGCACGCGCCGCACATCGAGATCACCGGCATCGCGGCCGGGCTGCACGCGGTGCTGCGGCTGCCCCCCGGCACCGAGGCGTCCGCGGTCAAGGCCGCCGCGTGGCAGGGCATCGCCCTCGACGGCCTCGCCGCGTTCCGGCACCCGGAGACGGACATGCCGGCGGGCGACGGCCTCGTCGTGGGGTACGCGACCCCCTCCGAGCACGCCTACGGGCCGGCCCTGGAGGCACTGTGCGGTGCGCTGCCGCCTCCGTGACCGGCCCGGAGCGGAACCCGGGGCCCGGGAGAGCGGCGGCCCGCGCCCCGGGAACCTCGACGTTCTCAGGCCTTGCGGGCCACCGCCCCGTACCCCGGGATCACCCCGTCGTCCTGTCCGGGCACGGGCTCGCCGAGCTCGGGATGCCAGTGGTGGGGGACCTCGACGCCGGGTTCGACGAGGTCGAGGCCGTCGAAGAAGCGGGTGAACTCCTCGCGGGAGCGCAGGGCCAGGGTGACGCCGGCGGCGCGCAGCTTCTCGGTGGCCGCCCTCGACTCCTCCGGGGTGAAGTCGGCGGTCGCGTGGGTCATCACCAGGTAGCTGCCGGAGGGCAGTGCGGCGACCAGCCGGCGGACCAGGTCGTGGGCGCCGTCCTCGTCGGAGACGAAGTGCAGGAGCGCGACGAGCGACAGGGCGACGGGACGGGTGAGGTCCAGGACCTTCGTCGCGCCCTCCAGGATGGCGTCCGGGTCGCGCACGTCGGCCTGGAGGTACTCGGTCACGCCCTCGTCCGTGCCGCGCAGCAGGGCCGCCGCGTGGGCCAGCACGATGGGGTCGTTGTCGCAGTACACGACCCGGGCGTCGGGAGCGGTCTCCTGGGCGATCTGGTGGAGGTTGGGTGCGGTCGGGATGCCGGTGCCGATGTCCAGGAACTGCCGGACACCGCTCCGGGCCAGCCAGCGCGTGGCCCGGTGCATGAACGCGCGGTTGACCCGTGCCATCACCGGCACCCTCGGGTCGAGGGTGAGCATCTGCCGGCCCATCTCCTCGTCGACCGGATAGTTGTCCTTGCCGCCGAGGTACCAGTCGTACATCCGCGCGGGATGGGGTCTGGTCGTGTCGATGTGGACGGCCGACGTGGGGTCCTGCCCGGTCATGTGGCACTCCGTAAGGCGCAGAGGGTGGTCAATTCAGCACCAGCGATTCAGTGACGACGCAAGGGACGTGAGGAAGTCGAGCGACAGCAACCGGCAATCACACTAGGACAGCAGGAAGTCCGCCGCCCCCGCCTTCGCTCCCTCGATGAAGGCCGTCATCTCGTCCGTGGTGTAGATCAGCGCGGGACCGTCCGGGTCGGTGGACTGGCGGAGGGCGATCCGGCCATCGGCGAGTTTCATCGCCTCCAGGCAGTTCCCCCCGTTTCCGCCGCTCCACGGCTTGTGCCAGCCTTCGCTGCCCAAGTCACGCGCGGGCATGCCGTTGTAGACGTGTTTGCGCGGCTTGATGCGATCCATTCACAGCTCCTTGCGGAGATCCCGGAGGATCTCCTTCGTGCGATGTGCCGTAGCGGCCTGCGCCGCCATGCGGTCCAGGACCTCGAGGTGGGTCGCCACCTCGGTGCGCGCGTCGAGGTAGACCGCGCCGGTCAGGTACTCGCTGTAGACCATGTCCGGCAGTTCGGGCACGGCGAATCGGAACAGCACGAACGGCCCGTAGGTGCCCGGGTGCGGCCCATTGGCGAACGGGGCGACCTGCAGCGTCACGTTGGGCAGCGTCGTGGCGTCGAGCAGTTTGTCGATCTGGGCACGCATCACCTCCGGGCCGCCGGCCGGGCGCCGCAGCGCGGTCTCCTCCATCACGACCCACAGCCGGGGCGCGTCCTCGCGGGTGAGCAGGTCCTGGCGCTGCATCCGCAGGGCGACGTGGCGCTCGATGTCCTCGGGCCGGGTCTGGCCGATGGCGCCGGACCGGAGCACGCCGCGCGCGTAGTCCTCGGTCTGGAGCAGTCCGGGGACGAAATGGGGCTCGTAGCTGCGGATGACGCTGGCGGCGCCCTCCAGGCTGACGTACATCGAGAACCAGCCGGGCAGGATGTCGTGGAAACGCTGCCACCAGCCGGGCTTGTTGGCGTCCTCGGCCAGCCGGACGAAGGCTTCGGCCTCGTCGTCGGAGATTCCGTACGCCTTGAGGAGCAGTTGCAGGTACGGGATTTTGAGCGCGACCTCGGCCATCTCCATACGGCGGACGGTGGCGGGGGCGACGCGGAGGATGCGCGCGGCCTCCTCGCGGTTCATCCCGGCGCGTTCCCTCAGGTCCAACAGGCGTCGGCCGAGTACGACCTGACCGACCGTCGGCGCGGACCGCGGTTCACTCACGCTCCACCTCCACGAAGAATTCTGACGAGCCGGCCACAAAAGAACGCTGACAGCCCGGCGGCGCCATTCGAGAACCCTTTCGAAGAGCTGATTCGAACAAGTGTCTCGAACGTATCTTCGACGGTCTCAATTGGCGCCGCGCAGCGTGCTGTTGCGAGCAGTGTGCCACGGCCTTCCAGACCGTCACACAGCACTCTGCAATTTTCAGAGTGACACTTGCCAAGTGTTCACGGCGGGGCGATAGTGGCAAGCGTGATTCCGTCCGCGCCCTTAGGAACAGATGCCGCCGCAGGCCCTCTCGGGCTTGGCGCCGCCACGGGAGAGGCCCCCCTCGGGGGCGCTGCCGAGCGCCGGTTCCGTTTCGAGCTGGCCGCACATCCGGGTTCTCCCGCCCAGGCCAGACGCCTGACGCAGGCCCGGCTGACCGGCTGGTCGGTGTGCGAGGACACGTGCGACAGCGCGGCCCTGGTGGTTTCCGAACTGGTCACCAACGCCATCGTGCACACGGCGAGCACCCACATAGTGTGCGAGCTGCACGACGGCGACGACCTCGTGCGGATAGCCGTGCGGGACGAGGGCTGCGCCCCGGGCCAGCCCCACGCCGCCAGCCGGACACAGCCCGAGGAGGAGCACGGGAGGGGTCTGCTCCTCGTCGACGCCCTCTGCCACGCCTGGGGTGCCCACGAGGACGGCCCCGGGCTGCTGGTCTGGGCCGAGCTGCCGCGCACGGCCGACGCCCCGCCCGATCCGGCCGGCCCCCGCGGCGACCTGGGCTGGGGCACCCGCCCGAAGCGCGGCCCGTCCGACGACCCGGACGACGGGGACGGCACCCCTCAGGCACGCCACCCGCGGGGCACCCCACAGATCCCCCCGCAGGAGCGCCGCCGAGACCTGGGGCGCGCATGAGCCCCGTGCACGGAGGCCGCGTGCTGAACCTGGACACACTGGTCCGCGTCGGGCGCGGACTGCACACACCCGGCCCGGCCCTGCGCCTGCCCGTGCCCGACGGCATGACCGCCCCGCTCGGCTGCGACGCGGTCGCGGTCCCCGCCCACGTCGGCCCGCTGGTGATGCCCCGGCTGCCCCGCGTGGGCTGCGTCTACGCCGACGAGACGCACTGGTGGTGGCTGGTGCCGTCCGACTCCGACCACGCCCTGGAATGGCCCTCCCCGGCGCGGTACGTCACCGGCGCGGTCGTCCCGGACCTTCTGGAGATCCCCCACCTGATCCACCGCCCCGACGGCACGCTTCCGTACACCCCGCCGATCCCCCTCTACCTGGCCCTGTGCCGCGCCACGGGGACGGCACCCTCCTGGTCCCGCCCGGTCAGCGCGTAGCCGGGACCCGGCAGACCTCCGCCGCACCACCTCACACCTGCGCGCCGTCCCCCGCCTCCGCGGGGCGGGTCGTGCCCCCGCGCGCTTCCGTCGCCCCGGGGTGCGCCCTGCCCGGGCCCGGACCCGCCCCGCGATAGTGGGCCGCTCACGGGCTGACACGAGGCGGGGAGGTCGGTCGACGGTGGGGAAGAAGCGGACCGCGCCGGAGGTGTCCGAGTCGGAGCGGCTGCTCTTCGGCGGGCCGCTGCGCTACGACATGGGCTGGAACCAGCACGCCGACGCGTTCCTGGAGCTGAACTTCCGGGCCATGATCACCCGGCTGCCGTCCCTGCTGGCGTCCAGCCTGCGGCTCGCGCGACAGGCCGACCGGGGCGCCGCGCGGATCGTGCTGGCCGCCGAGGCGGGCCGGGGCGTGGCGCAGGCGGTGAGCCTGCTCGCGGTGAACAGCGTGCTGGCCCGGCTGATGGGCGGCGGCCCGATCGACGACCGGTTGCGCGGAGCCGCCCCCGCCCTGGTCACGGTGGCCGTCGTGATGTTCCTCGGGGCGCTGCTGCGAGCCGCGAGCACCTACGCCACCGGCCGGCTGGAGCCCAAGGTGGAGCGGGTGGCGACCGAGCGGTACCTGGAGCGGGCCGCGGCCGTGGAGCTGGCCGCGATCGAGGACCACGCCTTCCACAAGCTGCTGGACACCGCACAGTACGGCGCCGCCTCCGCCCGCCGGATGATCTCCTACGGCACCCGCGTGATCAACGCGATGATCTCGCTGGTCGCGGCGGCGGGTGTGCTGACCGTGCTGCACCCGGCCCTGCTGCCGCTGCTGGTCACGATGACCCTGCCGAGCGCCTGGAGCGCGCTGACCGTCGCCCGGCGGCGTTACGAGTCCTTCCACGCCTGGGTGCAGCACGCCCGCGCGGGCCGGCTGCTCGGCAACCTGCTGATCGAGCCCGAGGCGGCCCCCGAGATCAGGGTGCACGGGGTGGGCTCCTTCCTGCTGCGGCACTTTCGCGCGATGTCGGAGACGGCCGAGGCCGAGCAGGCGCGCCTGGCCGGACTCGCGGCGCGCACGGGCCTGATCGCGGCGGCGTGGACGGGCCTGGCGACGGTGGCGACGTACGCGACGCTGGGCGGGCTGCTGCTGACGGGGGCGATGGCCCTGTCCGTCGCGGGTACGGCCGTGATCGCGATCCGAACCGGCTCGCAGAGCCTGGACACGCTCGTGGTGGAGGTCAACGCGCTGCACGAGGAGGCCCTCTTCGTCGGCGATCTGCATCGGCTGTACACCGAGGCGGACCAGTGGGCCATCCCGGCGGGCGGCGCGTCGCTGCCGGAGGATCCGCGCGAGATCCGCTTCGAGAACGTCACGTTCCGCTATCCGGGCGACTCGGCCCGCCCCGCCCTCGACGACGTGACGCTCAGCCTGCCGCTGGGCCGGATCGTGGCGCTGGTCGGTGAGAACGGTTCCGGCAAGACGACCCTGGTCAAGCTGCTCGCCGGGCTCTACACACCGGAGCGGGGCCGGATCCTGTGGGACGACGTGGACGCGGCGACCGCCGACCGGCACCGGCTGGCCGAGCGGATCGCGATGGTGGCGCAGGACTTCAAGCGCTGGCCGTTCACGGCCCGGGTGAACGTGGCTCTGGGCCGTCCCTCGGTGCCCGTGTGCGAGGACCGGCTGGCCGCGTCGGTCGCCGAGGCCGGGGCCGAGGCCGTGATCGCGGACCTGCCGCGCGGGCTGGACACGCTGCTCGCCCGCAATTTCAGCGGCGGGCACGAACTGTCGGGCGGTCAGTGGCAGCGGCTGGGCATCGCCCGGGCGGCCTACCGCAGGGGCCGCATCCTCATCGTGGACGAGCCCACGGCGGCCCTGGACGCCCGGGCCGAGCTGGAGGTCTTCGAGCGGATCCGCGCCCTGGCCGACAGCGGCCAGACAGTCGTGCTGATCACGCACCGGCTGGCGTCCGTACGGCACGCGGATCTGGTGCACGTCCTGGACCAGGGCCGGCTCGTGGAGTCCGGGACGCCGGACGAGCTGCTGGCCACCGGCGGGCTCTACGCCGAGCTGTACGCGCTTCAGGCGGAGCAGTTCGCCTCGTCACCCGCGCCGGGCACGAAGGTGCCGGCGCCGAAGGCGGGCTGAGGGCACACGTCAGGCGGTGGCGTCGGCCACGTCCCCGCTGCGCACGATCACCAGGAACATGTCCGTGGCGAGGTCCATGACGACCTCGGCGGGCAGGCCTTCCCGACGCCGCGCCTGCGCGAACTCCTCCGCAGGCCAGGAGCCGCGCGGCCCACCGGCGGGAAAGCGTTCGAGCACCGTTCGCCCGTTCACCCTGCACCTCCATGTAGCGCTGTACTCGTAGAGTTAAACGCCAACCATGGGGTGAACGGCTCGCGAAGTGACGGTTCTGAGACGTAGTTGACACGCGTTCACCGCCAAGTGTGACCAAGCTCTCAGCCTCTTGGCGTATATGTCACTTTCCGTATCAGTCGTCATACTCATCGTGATACCGGATGCGCTCACTTCCCGCAGGCGCACCAAAGGCCGACGCGCGCCCCTTGGGCTCCTCCCACTCCTCCTGCCGGCCCAGTGCGGTGAGGTCGAGCAGGCTGGTGGTCGAGCCGAGGCCGTCGAGACCGCGCTCGTACGTCGAGTAGGTGTGGAAGACCCGGTCGCGGTCCCGCAGGAAGCAGCTGAGGCCGGGCCGCTCGACGGGCTCGCCCTCGCGCTCGAGGGTCACCTCGAAGTCGCGGTTGCACTGCCGTACGACGAGTACCAGGGCAGCATCCAGCCCATCCGCGCCTTGAACGGCAGGAGCCTCGGGTAGGGGCGCGGGACACGGCCGCGAACGAGGTGTCACGAGCCTTGAGGTGGGCGAGATGCCCGATTTGGTCCAGGAATCCGGAGCAGCTGCGGCAGCCCACGTCCCACTCGGGCGCGAACATGAAGTGGTAGACGACGAGCTGGCGCCGGCCCTCGAACAGGTCGAGCAGCGTGGCCTTGCCCCCACCGCCCTCGCACACGTACTCCTCGTCGACCTCCACCATGGGCAGTGCGTGCCGCTCGGCGTTGAGCGCGTCCCGCGCGCGGGTGGCGGCCTTCTCCTTGTGCAGCAGTTCCGCGCGCGCCGCACGCCACTGGCCGCGCGAGACGATCTCCGGAAGCGACCTGGGCCCTCCTGTGGCAACGGTCCGTCCGGGGTGGTGACCGGCGGGAGAGCGGGAACTCATCGGCGCCCGGGAGATTGTCCGCGACGTCTTCGCGTGCCGCGAGCGCGGTGGTGATCCGGCCGTCGGCCGCGCCACGGTGCCGCAGCGCGAACTCCAGCGACCGCTCCCGGCCTTCGGGGCCCTGCGAGGAGAAGGACGCCTCGCCGAGCAGCACCCGCAGGCCGCATTCGGCGACCACCCGGGCGACGGCGTCCATGGCGAAGTAGTGGCCGGCGAAGCAGGTGACGCCCGCACGGATCATCTCGGCGCGGGCGAGCCACGCCCCCAGCTCGACGTCCGTCGCCGTGAGGCCGGACCCGCCCGGCCAGACGACGTCGTTGAACCGCTCCTCGGTGGGGAGGTCCCCGGCGAGGCCGCGCAGCGCGACCATCGGCGCGTGCGTGTGACAGTTGGTCAGGCCGGGCAGGGCGACCTGGCCGGAGGCACCGATGCGCTCGGCGGCGGGCAGAACCGCGGCCTCGGTGGTGGTCGTGACCGCCTCGACGGCGCCGTCGCGCACGATGATCGCGGCGTCCCGCGCGAACCGATCACCTCTTGATCGTCGTGCGCGAGGACGGTACATGCGCTGATGATGAGCTCGGCGGGAGTGTCCGCGGCAGAAGGCGTCACCACGCCGACGTACGACGGCGTCGTAGGGCGGCATGGGCCGAACCGCACATCCCGTCACGGCACTGTCGCGGGGCGGGCAGGGGGCGCACCCTGGCCTCACCACCCCGTCTGTCGGCTTCTGAAAGGAGCCCGGCATGCTCCTCGGCACCTGGAATCTGGAGAATCTCTACCGGCCCGGCGGCCCGTACGGCCCGAAGGACGAGGCCGGGTACGAGGCGAAGCTCGCCGCGCTCGCCGCCGTGATCACGGAACTCGATCCGACCCTGCTCGGCGTGCAGGAGGTCGGGGACCCCGAGGCCCTGAAGGACCTGGCCGGGATGCTCGACGACGACTGGCACGTCGCCCTGTCCGAGCATGCGGACAGCCGGGGCATACGAGTCGGGTTCCTGAGCCGTACGGCCGTGACGGTGGTCGCCGACACACGGGCGTTCCCGGCGGAGCTGCGTCCCGTCCAGGCGGACGATGCGGGGCTGACGGCGGGTCAGGCGGGGCGGGGCGTCCTGGCGGTGGAGGTCGAGGGCGGGGACGGGCCGCTGCGGGTGGCCGTCTGCCACCTGAAGTCGAAGCTGCTGTCCTATCCGGACGGCCGGTTCCAGCCGCGCGACGAGGGCGAACGGGCCCGCTACGGCGCCTACGCCCTGTACCGGCGGGCGGCCGAGGCGACGGCCCTGCGCGCCCTCGCGGACGAACTGCTGGCCGGTGACGGCCGGGCCCGGGACGTCGCCGTACTGGGCGACCTGAACGACGAGGTGCAGGCGGCGACCACGCAGATCCTGCTCGGCCCGCCCGGCTCGGAGATCGGGACACCGGGCTACGACCGTGCCGACCGCGGCGACGCGACGCGGCTGTGGGACGTGGCCCCGCTCATCCCGCCCGGGCAGCGCTGGTCCCGGGTGAACTCCGGGCGGCGCGAGCTGATCGACCACGTGCTGCTGAGCCACCGCCTGGTGCGCCGGGCCACGGCGGCGGGCACGGGCCTGCCCGGCGAGGGCCCGCCCGGCCTGCCGTCGGTCGGTCCGGATCCGGTGGAGCGCCGGGGTGAGCCCGGCTCGGACCACGCTCCGGTGTGGGTACGGGTCGGCGGCTGAGCAGGTCGCCGGTGCCGGAGCGCCTGCGGCGACGCGGGGACGGCCCCGGCCCGGGGGACGGCCCCGCGGGCCGGGCGCCCTATCCGGCGAGGGGCGTCCGGGGCGGCCGTAGTCCCACCCGTTCTCCCCGCCCGGCGAGTTCGGCGAGGACGGCCGTGAGGCGTTCTTTGTGGTGGGGCCCGATGCGACCCGTGTCGTCTAGGTGCACGGCACAGGCGGTCGTGGTGTCGACGAGGCGTTCGAGGAGGTGGGCGACCTCGTCCGCGCCCTCGGTGTGCCGGGCGAGTGCGGGGAGTTCGTGCGCGGCGAGAGAGATGGCCGAACGGGCCTCGGCGAGGGTGCGATACGCCTCGCGGCGCAGGGTCCAGCGGGTGGCGCGGTGGTCGGACGGGGTGCCCGAGGTCCCGATGCGCGGGGCGTCGGCCTCGTCGAGAACGTGCGTGAGGTAGGCGTACGCGGCCTCGCTCGCCGTGGTGAGCCGGGCCCGCACTCCCCCGCCGCGCTGGCCGGGCATGGGCAGGTGCCCGGCGATCAGCACGATCGCGCAGGCCAGCAGCGTCTCGCCGATCCGGCCGGCGGAGGCCTGGGGCTCGCCGCCGACCATGACGAGCGCGAGGACGAGGACCGTGACGACGGCGGTCTGGGCGGCGAAGTGCCGGGTGGCGACGGGGATGAGCGCTCCGCTGAGGGCGACGAGCGCGATGAGCCCTTCCGGGCGGGGCAGGACGGCGGCGAACCCGGCGAAGAGCAGCGCCCCGAGGACGGTCCCGGCGGCCCGGTTCAGCACCCGCGAGGCCAGCGGCCCCAGGTCGGGCTTGACGAGGAACACGGCCGTGGCGGGCAGCCAGTACCAGTGCTCGTGCTGCCCGTACCACTGGCTCTGGTGCAGGGCCTGGGCGACCGCCGAGCTGGCCCCGAAGCAGAGGGCGACGCGCAGCCCGTACTCGCGTCCGGCACTGCCGAAGGCGGCGCGCAGCCGGTCCCCTGCGCTGCGGGGCCGGGTGTGCAGATCGCCGCCCCTGCCCTGGTCGAACACCTCGGCGGCGTGCAGGAGGGCGTCGTCGAGGGCGCGCAGGGCGGGGGCCGCACGGGACGGGGCGGGCAGCGGCCCGGTGTGGGTGTTGCCGCGTACGGCGGCGGCGAGCCGCCGGGGGCCTTCGGAGGCCCGCTCGGCGACGGCCTCCTCGGCCCAGGCGAGCGCGGTGGCGGCCTCGGCGAGGGGCAGGGCCGCGGCGTACTGCGCGTGCAGCCGCCGCTCGGTGGAGGAGGAGGCGTACCTCCGCAGCCGGGGCCCGGCGAGGGCGTCCTGGGCGTGGTCCAGGGCGGCGGTCAGCGCGGCCCGGCGGCGGATGGCGTCCGGCCCTCCGACGGCGTCGAGCAGTTCGGCGACGGCCTCGTAGACACCGGCGACGGCCTCGCGCTCCCCGTCGAAGCGGAAGTCACCGGCCAGGGAGCCGGGCGTGGGCAGGACGAGCCGCAGCACGAGCAGCCACCCCGCTCCGGCGAGGTAGGCGAGCGCACGCTCCCACCCGGGCTCCGGCAGGGGCATCCCGGCGCCGATGGCGGCGCCGACGAGCAGCTGGGTCCCGACGGCTGACGCCACGGGCCCGACGGCGCTCATCCCCCCGGCGACGAGCCCGACGGCGGTGAGCACCACGGTGAGCACGACCGCCCCGGTCCCCTGCCCGGTGTACGTCCCGACGACGAGCCCCACCGCACCGCCCAGAGCGGGTACTCCGATCCGCTTGACCGAGACGCGCCGGCTCCCGGGCCGGTCGTTGATGCCGGCGAGCATGGCGGCGATGGCGGCGACGACGCCGAGGGAGGTGAGGCCGGTCCGGACGGCCAGGAGCAGCAAGGGCCCGGCGGACAGGGCACCCCGCGTCACCGCGTTCCAGGGCACGGGCCCCCGCTGAGCGCGCAGGGCGTGCGCGAGCCAGGGCGGAAGGTGCGGGGTGATGCGGCGGGACACGGGGCTCCTGTCGTCTCGACGAGGGCAGGGGTGAGCCTTCGGGCGACGGCGGCCGGGGCGGGGTGTGGCTGTCCACGGTAGGCGGGGTTCCTGGAGGATAGGTTTCCGGAACGTGTCGGGCGGCTCGAAACCGGCGTTCTTTATGTACGCAATCAAGAGCCGGCCCCGGCAACCTTTCCGGGCCCGGCGGCCACTGGTGAGTCGTGAGCGCGCGTTCTCCTGAACCACGCAAGGACTCGAAGGACTGATCCGTGGCATCCGCATCCCACCGCCGTCCCCTCCGCAAGCGGCGCACGGCCCTCGTCTGGGCCGTCGCCGTGGCAGCCGTGGGGCTGCTCGTGTCCCTCGTGATCGCCCTGCGCCCCGGCGGCGAACCGGACACGGTGCGGACGGCGGCCGGCAGCACCCGGCCGAGCGCCCCGCCGACGAGCGACAGGCCCACGCCCCCGGCGCCGAAGCACTCGACGGCCTCCCCGTCCGCCTCGGCCTCCTCCACCCCGGCGCCCGCCCCGACGACCGCGCCGGCGCGGCCCTCGCCCGCCGCCACCCGGTCCTCCGCCCCGCGCCCGGCGTCCGGCACGGCGCCCCTGGCAGGCCGGATCAGGCCCGGGACCAGCTACAACGGTGTCGCCACCCACTACGACGCCAAGGACGGTGACGGCGCCTGCCTGTACGGCCCGAGCCCCGACCTGATGGTCGCGGCGATGAACCACGCCGACTACGAGACGTCCCGGGCGTGCGGGGCGTACATCCTGGTCCGCGCGGCGAGCGGCGCCTCCGTCACCGTCCGCGTCACCAACGAGTGCCCGCTGCCCTGCGCCCCCGGCCAGCTCGACCTCAGCAAGGAGGCCTTCGCGAAGCTCGCCGGTCTCTCCGCGGGCCGGATACCGGTCACCTGGAGCCTGCTGAGCCCCGGCACGGCCGAGAACCTCTCGATCCGCTACAAGACCGGCTCCAGCAGCCACTGGTGCGGCATCCAGGCACTCGGCCACCGCAACCCGCTGGCCCGGCTGGAGGTCAGGACCGGCAGCGGCTGGAGCCGGCTGACGCGTACCGAGTACAACTACTTCCTCTCCCCCGACGGCACCGGCTGCGGCGGCGCCCTCAGGCTCACCGACATCTACGGCGAACAGCTCACCGTCGACGGCATCGCGCTGCGCCCGGACGTCGTCCAGCCGACCCGCGTCCAGTTCACCCGGCGGTGACGGCGTTCACGGCGCGGGCGAGGAGTTCCTCGGCGTCGGTGACGGTCCGGACGAGTGCGGCCGGATCGTCCGTGAGGGTGCGCAGGACCGCGTCCACCTCCCCCAACCCCGCCCGTGCCAGCAGCCCCTTGTCGTTGGTGACCCATTCCCCGCGCGCCGCCAGTAGGGCGTGCGCCGTCTGTGTCGCGGCCAGGGCGATCGCCCCCGCGACCTGTGTGACGGCGCCCTTGGGGGCGTGTCCGGCCCTGGCGTAGGAGAGGGTGGCCGTGGCCATGCCGTGCCAGTGCGCCGGGGCGCTTGCGCGCAGTGCCGGCGGATAGACGCCCGGGCGCGGCAGGTCGCCCCGCAGCACCTTGTTGATCGCGAGTTCGGCGACGAGCAGGTACGTCGGGATGCCCGCCAGGTGGAACATCAGCGGCTCGACGCGGAAACGGCCCTGCTCCGCCTCGGCCACCTCGTGCGCGACCACGTCCAGATCGCGGTAGTGGACGTCCACGCGGCGGCCCTCGATCGTCAGCCAGGCGCCTCCGTTGAAGACGCCGCCGCCCCAGGCGCCGATCTCGCAGACCTCGCCCTCCCAGCCGACCGCGCGGAGATCGGCCGGGTCGAAGGCACCGCGGTAGTAGACCGCCAGGTCCCAGTCGCTGTCGGGCCGTTCGGTGCCCTGGGCCCGGGAGCCGCCGAGGGTGACGGCCTCCACGGCGGGCAGAGCGGCGAGGCGGTCGGCGGTGGTGTCGAGGAAGGTGTGGTCCGGGACGGGCACGGGGGGCTCCTGGGCAGGTGGGGGTCCAGGGAAGCGTAGGGGGACGGCCCGGCCGCCGGGAACCGAAATACGGGTGCGGCCGCGTGCCGGGCCCCTCATGATCGGTGAGTTGTCCTGTCGCCGCCGCCCGTAGATCGGAGACCTCACGTGATCCGCCGCGTCACCGTCCCGAGCCTCTTCCCGCCGCCCGCCTACTCCCATGTGTCCGTCGTGGAGGCCGGCACGCGGCTGGCGTTCCTCGCCGGGTCCGTACCGCTGGGCCCCGACGGCTCGCTCGTCGGGCCCGGAGATCCGGTGCGGCAGGCCGAGCAGGTCATCGACAATCTGCGGGAGCAGCTGGCCGCCGTCGGCAGCGATCTGGCGCACGTCGTGGCGACCGACGTGTACGTGGTGAGCGGTGAACCGGCCGTGCTGTCCGCCGTATGGAGTGTGGTCGAGGCGTCCGGCCTCAGTGCGGGTCCGCACTCGTCGACGCTGATCGGCGTGGCGTGTCTGGGGTACACGGGACAACTGGTGGAGATCACGGCGACAGCCGTCGTACCCGAGGGGTCGTCCGCCTGAGGAGAGTCCCATGCTGATCGAGCACCGCGGGCGGCGTCCCGTCGTCCCCGAGTCCGCGTACGTCGCCCCGACGGCCGTCCTGTGCGGGGCCGTCGTCCTCGGTGAGCGCAGCCGGGTGCTGCACGGGGCCGTGCTCACCGCGGAGGACGGGGAGGTGCGGGTCGGGTCGGACGTCGTGGTCATGGAGAACGCGCTGGTGCGGGGGCGGTCCGCGCACCCCGCCGTGATCGGTGACGCGGTGCTCGTCGGCCCGCACGCCCATGTCAACGGCGCGGCCCTGGAGGACGAGGTCTTCGTGGCCACCGGCGCCTGTGTCTTCCCGGGGGCCGTGGCGAGAGCCGGCTCGGAGCTGCGGATCCACAGCGTGCTGCACGTCAACTCGGTGCTGCCGCCCGGCACCGTCCTGCCCATCGGCTGGATCGCGGCGGGCGCGCCCCGGGCACGGCTCTTCGCACCCGGGGAGCACGACGAACTGTGGCAGATCCAGGAGGCGCTGGACTTCCCGGGCACGGTGTACGGCATCCCGCGGGGCACGCCGATGCGGGAGGTGATGGCCCGGCAGGCGGGGTTCTACGGGGCCCACCGCGACGACGTCCCCCTCGACGGTCCGGCCTGAGCTACTGTTCCGCGGGCCTTCCCCACACCCTCCGTTTCGGCAGCGGCTCGGCATAGCTCCCCACCCGGCTCGTGGTCAGCCCCAGCGCCACCAGCGTCTCCGCCAGTCTGACCGCCGCGGCGACCCCGTCCACGACCGGCAGGCCCAGCTTCTCCCCGACCACCCGCTGCAGCCCGGTCATGCCGGCGCAGCCCAGCACCAGGACCTCCGCCCCGGCCGCGCAGGCCCGTTCGGCGGCGGCCAGGAACGCCGTCTCGGTCCGCTCGTCGTCGCCGAGGTCGAGCACGTTCAGGCCCGTGCCGACGACCGCCGCGCAGTTCCGGGCCACGCCCGCCGTCTCCAGGCTGTCCTCGATCTGGCCGCGCGAGCGCTCAAGGGTGGTCACGACGCCGTAGCGGCGGCCCAGCAGGCAGGCGAGATGTGCCGCGGCCTCGGTGATGTCGACGACCGGAACGCCCACCAGCTCCCGCACGCCCTCCCGTCCGTGCTCCCCGAATCCGGCCATGACCACGGCGTCGTACGGCGGTCCGTCGTAGGTCCGCAGCGTGTCCAGGACGGCCACGGCGGACAGATAGCTGTCGAGCCAGCCCTCCGCGGACGCCGGCCCCCAGGCGGGAGTCAGTCCGGTCACGGTGGTGCCCGGGCCTGCGGCGGCCCGGGCACCTCGCACGATCTCCTCGGTCATCTCCTGCGTGGTGTTGCAGTTGGTGACGACGATCCGCACGTCTCTCAGACCTCCGCGGTGGCGCGCTCGGAACGGCACAGGGCGGCGTAGATTCCGGCGGCGAGCGCCGTGCCGATGAACCAGGAGTACGGGGCGACGTCGCCGAAGGTCTTCACCAGCGCGAGCACCGCCGCGACACCGGCCGCCGGCAGGAACGCCCACAGCGCCTTGGGGTTGACGCCCCCGCGGTAGTGGTAGCGGGCGCCGGGAGAGGCGTCGAACAGTTCGTCCACGTTCACGCGGCCGCGCTTGACCCAGTAGTAGTCGACCATGATCACGCCGAACAGCGGGCCGAGGAAGGCGCCGAGACCGCCGAGGAAGTAGTTGACGACGGTCGGGTTGGAGAAGAGGTTCCAGGGGGTGACGAGCAGCGCCGCGACCGTGCTGATCATGCCGCCGACCTTGAAGGTGATCTTCTGCGGCCAGACGTTGGCGAGGTCGTACGCCGGTGAGACGAAGTTGGCGACGATGTTGACGCCCATGGTGGCGATGGCGAAGGTCAGCGCACCCACCACCAGCACCCAGGTGTTGCCGATCTCGGCGACGAGGTAGGCCGGGTCGGTGATCTCCTTGCCGAAGACCTCGAAGGCGCCCGCGGTGACGATGACCGACACGATCACGAAGGCCGTGGAGTTGACGGGCAGGCCCCAGAAGTTGCCGCGCCTGACGGACTTGTAGTCGGGGGCGAAGCGGGAGAAGTCGCAGAAGTTCAGCATCAGCGTGCCGTACGTGGCGAGGACCAGGCCGATCGCGCCGAACCACTGGCGCCACTGCTCGCCGACGGAGACCGGGTGCGGGGTCGAGGTGAGCGAGATCGTCCAGCCCGCCTTGGCGAGGATCCACACGGCCAGCGCGATCATCACGAGCCAGATCGCCGGGCCGCAGAAGTCCTGGAACTTGCGGACCGACTCCATGCCCCGGCTGATGATCGCCGCCTGGACCAGCCACAGCGCGACGAAGGAGACCCAGCCGAGCGCGTCCAGGCCCAGGAAGGAGTTGCGCGTCCACGACTCCAGGCCCGGCCAGGCCGCCAGCAGCATCACGTTGACGGCGACGGAGGCCAGGTAGGTCTGGATGCCGTACCACATGATGGCGATCACGGCTCTGATCAGCGCCGGGATGTTGGCGCCCCAGATGCCGAACGCGATCCGGCTGACCACGGGGAAGGGCACGCCGTGTCGCTGGCCGATCTTCCCCATCCAGTTCATGCCGATGTAGATGATCACGAATCCGACGAGCAGGGACGTGAAGATCTGCCAGACGTTCATGCCCAGGAAGAGCAGCCCGGCGGCGAAGGTGTAGTTGCCGAGGTTGTGGACGTCGGACATCCACATGGCGAAGAGGTCGAAGACCTTCCAGTTGCGCTTCCCGGCGGGTGCGAGGTCTTCATTGGTGAGCCGGGGGTCCGGGACGAACGGGGGTGTGCCGGTGGGTGCGGCTCGGTCGGCGAGGGACACGGGGCCTCCAGAGCAAGGGGACGACGGAGGACTGCTCTGCAGGACTGTGGGGGCCGCCCTGCGAGGTGTTTGGTATACCAAACTGCGTCATGGTCTCGCCGTCAACCGTTCTGACCGATGTCCCTGTTGTTAACGCTGGGTAAAAGACACCTCCCGTCGACGAAGATGGGCTTCATGACGAAGATCGAACCCCTCGGAGCGGTACGCGAACGCGTCACGGCCGATCTGCGCCAGGAGATCATCGCGGGCAGCCTCCGTCCCGGAGACCGCCTGGTGGAACGTGAACTGGCGGAGCGTTTCGGCGTCTCGCGCGTACCGGTGCGGGAGGCGATCCGGGCGCTGGTGGCCGAGGGCTTCGTCCACTTCGAGACACCCCGCCGCACGGTGGTACGCCGCCTCACCCCGAACGACGTCAAGGAACTGTTCGAACTGCGGGAAGCCCTGGAGGTCTACGCCGCCGGGCTCGCCGCGTCCCGCGCGACGCGGGAGGACCTGGCCGAGGTCCGGGAGCTCATCGACCGTGCGGCCGCGGCCACCGAGGCGGGGGACGCCGAGGTGATCACCGACGTCAACAGCCGTCTGCACGACCGCGTCGTGGCCATGGCCGGCAACAGCCTGCTGACCGAGGCGCTGGAACCGGTCGCCGGCCGGCTGCGCTGGATGACCCGGCGCAACGAGGAGTGGCCGCAGCTCCTCGTGGAGCACCGCGAGTTGTACGAGGCCATCGCCTCGGGCGACCCGGAACGGGCCCGCGCGCACGCGCTGACGCACGTGCGGACCAACTACCGCTCCACGGTCCGCCACCTGTTCGGCGAGGAGGCTCCCTAGCCGCCTTCGGTCGGCAGCTCCGCCGCCCGCCCGGCCGTCCGCAGGACGTCCCGCAGCATGGCGGGAGTGAGCCGGCCGGTGAAGGTGTTGCGCTGACTGACGTGGAAGCAGCCGAACAGCTCCAGGCCGTCGAGGTGGTACCGGGCGCCGTGGGAGAAGACCGGACGCGGCCGGGGCACGGGCCAGCCGGCCTCGGCGAACGCGGGCAGCGCGGCCTGCCAGCCGAAGCCGCCGAGCACGACCACGGCCCGCAGCGTCGGCCGCAGCAACCGCAGTTCCTGCACGAGCCAGGGGCGGCAGGTGTCCCGCTCCTCGGGGGTGGGCTTGTTGGCGGGCGGGGCACAGTGCACGGGCGAGGTGACGCGCACGCCGTACAGCTCCAGACCGTCATGGGCGTGCACGGCGGTCGGCTGGGAGGCGAGACCGACGTCGTACAGCGCCTCGAAGAGAACGTCCCCGGAGCGGTCGCCGGTGAACATCCGGCCGGTGCGGTTGCCGCCGTGGGCCGCCGGGGCGAGCCCCACGATCAGCAGCCGGGCGTCCGCCGGCCCGAAACCGGGCACCGGCCGGCCCCAGTACGTCCAGTCCGCGAAGGCGGCTCGCTTGGCGCGGGCCACCTCCTCGCGCCAGGACACCAGCCGCGGGCAGGCCCGGCAGTCCGCGATCCGCCGGTCGAGGAGGGGAAGGCCGCTCGCATCCATCACTCCACGGTAGGCGCAGGTGGGGACAGAGCCGTCACGGGGGCAAGATCACCGGGGAGCGGCCCGGACACGCCGCTACGCCGCCTCAGACGCCGGTGACCCGCACGGGCCCTTCGTCGATCCGGGGCACATCGCTCCGTCGCAGCCAGAGCAGGGCCCCGGACAGCAGTACGGCACCTGTGAGCAGCCAGGGCAACGGGCCCGGGCGCAGCACCCCGACGGCCAGGCCGGTGAGCGCGCCGGCCAGTTGCTGGGCGAGGGACTGGACGGACAGGGCGGTGGCACGGCCCGCGCCGGCGACCCTGTGGTGCAGCAGGTCGTTCTCGTTGGGGCCCGCCGCCCCGAGACCGAGGTAGACCAGCCCGAAGCCGGCGACCGCGACGGCCGTGGCCGACGGATGGACCGAGGACGCGGTTGCCCCGAGCAGCAGCAGGCCCGCCGCACCGGCCACGAGACTGACCAGCACGGCCCGTTCACCGCCGCCCGCGATCCGTGCCGTGAGCGGCGCGAGGTGGCTGCCGACACCGGAGCAGACGAAGCCCGCGCAGGCCAGTGCGGCGTAGACCATCGCCCCCGAGCCGGTCGCGCCGGTCAGTGCGGCGGTACGGCTCGGCACGAGCAGTTCGATGACGGCCAAGGCGCTGCCGGCGGCCGCGGAGGCGAGCAGGATCCGGCGGACCAGCGCGTCCCGGCCGCCCAGCCGCAGTCCATCCAGCACCGTGACGGGCACACCGCGCAGCACGGAACGCAGGGTGGCCGGCGGCCGGGCCGGCTCCCGCAGGGCGACCAGGACGTACGCGACGAAGACGATCCGCAGCACGGCTCCCAGCAGCAGGGGAACGGACAGGGGCAGCACCGCCCCGGACGTCGTCTCGCTCAGCCGGGCACCGACGTCGGGACCCAGGCCGAGCAGCCAGGGCAGGGCGCCGCCGAGCAGCAGGCCGGCCGCGAGCGCCGCGGAGGTCGCCGAGCCGCCCCGGGCCAGACCCGTCCGCAGCTCGACGCCGCGGCCCGAGCACGACTGGACCGTGTCGACGTACCAGGCCTCGGCGGTACCGCTGGCCAGGGCCCGGGCCGCGCCCATGAGCACCATGCCGGCGGTGAGCGACCAGGCGGTGGTGCCGAGGCCGGCCATCGCGAAGGCGACCCCGCTGAGCGCACCGGCCGCGGCCAGCACCGGCCGCCGCCCGAGGACGTCCGAGAGTCCGCCCGTGGGCAGCTCCAGCACGGCCACGGTCAGCGAGTGGGCGGCGAACAGCCCCGCGATCGCGGCGAGGGACATGCCGCGCTCGCCGAACAGCAGGACCATCGTGGCCATGCCCAGGCCCGGCGGCAGCCAGAGGAGCGCGCAGAGGACGACGTACCGGCGGCGAGCGGTCCGTGTCCCGGACGGCTCGGTCGTCAGCCGCGTCACGAGGCGCCTTCGTGATCGGGGGCCTTGGGGGTCTCGGGGTCCTCCGTGGCCTCGGCGTTCCCGGGGCCGGGACCGGTGGGGTCGTGCGCGGCGAGCGGTAGTCCGGCGGCGAGGAACACGACGTGCTCGGCACGCGGATCGTCCGCGTCCCGGGCGGTCAGCTCCTCCAGCTTCGCGGCGACGGTGCCGAAGAGCTCGGTGAGCGACTCGGCCGTCAGCCGGGGCATGAGGTCGCTGATCCCGGACGGCTCCGCCCACTCCTGGCCGAGCCGTCCGGCGGCCATGTCCGCCTCGTGCCGGGCCAGGGTCCTCTCCAGATGCTCGATCTGGCGTCGCCGCGCCAGGCTGACGAAGGCCCGGCCCGCCGCGGTGGCCTCCATCGTCTCGTTGCTCCAGGAGGTGACGGTGTGCACGGCCCGCCAGCGCCGCTCCCGCCCGTCGCGGTGCTCGGCCTCGGCGATGAACGCGTACTTCGCCAGCACCCGCAGGTGGTAGCTGGCCGACGCCGACGACTCCCCCGTCCGCGCGGCCAGTTCACTCGCCGTGGCGGGCCCGTCCTGCCGCAGCAGCCCGAGCAGCTGGATGCGCAGAGGGTGGGTGAGGGCCTTCAGGGCGGCGGTGTCCTGCTCGGGATCGAGTACGCGCTTGTGCTCGTCGCTGTCCATGCCGGGAGGGTAGGCCGCCCGGCTCATTCGCAAAAGAGTTTTTGCAAAACTTGTTTGGCATACCGGGATCGGAGGGCGATATCCCGCCCGGCGGGGCGACCCGGAGGACTAAGGTCGGGGGCATGGCTTCTCAAGGTGCGGAGTACGAAAGGACGGACGGGCCCGAAGAGACGGCGCCCGAGTCCTCCGAGGCCGCAGGCGTCTCCGGCAACAGCGACACGAAGGCCCTGGATCCCAAGGTCGCCGCGGCGATCGCCACTGCCGAGGCCGCGGGCCCGCAGGGCGGCACGACCGTGCGCGTCGACAGCTGGATCTGGTCCGTCCGCCTCGTCAAGACCCGCTCCATGGGAGCCACCGCCTGCCGGGGCGGCCACGTCCGCGTCAACGGCGAGCGCGTGAAGCCCGCACACGCCGTGCGCGTCGGTGACGAGGTGCGTCTACGGCACGAGGGGCACGAGCGGGTCGTCGTCGTCACGCGGCTGATCCGCAAGCGGGTCGGGGCCCCCGTGGCCACCCAGTGCTACATCGACAACTCCCCGCCGCCCCCGCCCCGCGAGGCCGTCGCTCCCGCCGGTATCCGCGACCGCGGCGCGGGCCGCCCGACGAAGCGGGACCGCCGCGAGCTGGAACGCCTCCGCGGCCTGGGCGGCCCCGGCCCGGTCCCCGGTCCTGGCGCCGGCCCCGGCTTCGGCAAGCCGAAGCCCTGACACCGAGCGGCACGCCGGCGCCCGAGAGGAGTCCCTCGGCCTCCCGGACGCCGCCGCGGTCGCACGCGAGACGGTCAGGCCTGTCGCCTCAGCAGTCGCACCAGGTCGGCATTGTGCCCCCGCCTCGCCCAGGCGATGAGGGCGAGCGGCACGATCAGGATGAGCGGCGTCGCCGCGTACTGGCCGTCGAAGACGGCTATCTGCACGATGAACGCGCCCACCATCAACGCGCCCAGCGCCATCGCCGCCACCGACTGGAGCACCGGGACCAAAAGGGCGATGGCTCCAGCCAGTTCGAGCACGCCGATGGTGTACATCCCCGCGCTGCCCCAGCCGAGCCGCTCGAAGGACTCGGCGGCCGACGCGTGCCCGATCAGCTTGGGCAGGGCGCTCGGGATCGCGTAGAAGAGGGCGAGCAGCACCTGCAGCGTGCGCAGCGCGATCCGGGCACGCCGCCCGCGAGCGGTCGCGGACTCGGCGATGACGACGTCGGCCGGGGTGGAACCGACGGCGGGGACGGAAGCGGTGGCCTTGGGCATGGAGGTCTCCTGGGGAAAGCGGTCCGTGCTGGTGTCGGAGAGGTAGACCGCCCCACGGGCCCGGACTCATCGCCCGACGCGGGGCGACTTCGGCCGGGCCGCCTTTCCGCCGGTGCCGTCTAGACCGCCGGCACCGCCCGGACCCATGTCCGGTCCTCTGTCAGATAGCGGTCCACCTTCAGGCCCACTTCCGCCAGCGCCTCCTCGAACTGTTCCTTCGTCAGAGGTCGTGCGCGGAACGTCTGGGTCCAGACCGCGTCCGGGAACTCGTACTCGGCGCGTACCGAGTTGACCCCGTCACCCACCGGCTCCGACGACGCGATCCGCACGGTGAAGCCGCCGGGGTCCTTGCGCTCACGCGGCACGTTCTCGTGGTAGTCCTCGCCTTCGCGCTGGATCAGCACGCCGCCGCCCTCCGCGACATGACGCACGCAGGTGCGCAGGATGCCGCGCCGCACCTCGGTGTCTCCCGCGTGCACGAGGAACGACGCGAGCAGCACCACGTCGAACGTCTCGCCCAGGTCCAGCTCCTCGATCGGGCCGCATATCGTCCGCGCGCCGCGCACGCGCTCCAGCATGGAGGCGGACTCGTCCACCGCCGTGACCGTGAAGCCCAGGTCCAGCAGGGCGTGGGTCAGGCGTCCGACCCCGCTGCCGAGCTCCAGGATGTGCGCGCCGCGCGGCGCCGCGGCGGCGATCACATCCGGTTCGTTCCCGACGGGCAGCCGTGAGTAGAGCTCCACCGCGCAGCCGTCCGGGGTGATGTCCCCGGGTCCCGTCCCCTCGTACCCCTCACGCAATTTGCTCTCCATGCCCGTCCAACGGGCCGCGTCCGCACGCCCGTTCCCGCGACGGCAGTCTTCACTCGACCGAGTGAACGGGGCGGTGGGCGCCGGGAGGTGAGGACCGTGGACGGCTACAGCGGAAACCAGCCGTGCCCGATGTACCAGTGACCGCCCGCCCGCAGATGGTCCCCCACCGCCCGCTCCACCGACGTGCGCCTCGGCAGGCCGGCGGCCGGCAGGTCCGGGTCTCCGAAGACGAACCGGACGGGCTCGGTGTCCGCCTGTTCCGGCTCCTCACCGGGGTCGCGGCCGGCCCGAAAACGTTCCTGGAACCGGACGATGTTGGAGTCCGGGTCGAGGTGGCGCTTCAGCTGCGGGTCGAGCAGCCAGGAATGGCACACCGCCACCCGGTACCGCTCCCAGGGGAAGTGGCGGGCGAAGAAGTCCCGCGCCAGCTCCAGGGAACGGTCGCAGGCCGCCGGTGACAGCGGTCCGAGGAAGTCCGGAATGTGCAGGTTCAGGCAAGGCTCCCCCGGTGCCGCGTCCAGCCCGGCCGCCGCCATCGCCCGCCCCGTCCGCTGCCCGAGGCGGGCCCGCTCGAACTGGAGCCGTCCCAGCTGGAACAGCTCGCCCCGGAAGTGGTGCGTGAGCCACTGGGGAACCTCCATCCCTCCCCTGCCGCGCCGCCGTCGGTGGAACGCCATGTTCCGCCCCAGGTCGGCGAGGGTGCGGCGGCTGACGTCGGCCGGGACACCCCGCTCGCGGTGGTACGCGCGCGTGTGCGGCAGCGCCGCGACGAACACGTACACGGCGAAGTGCGCACCCAGCGCGGCCGGGGCTTCGGTGACGCGCTCGGCGAGCGGCACCTCGACGCCGACCTCTCCGATGTCCCGCACCAGCTCCTCGACGCACTCCCCCAGGAGCCTCATGGCCCCGGCATCCGCCGCGAGCGTCCGCCGCAGGGCGACCAGGTCGTTGATGTCCTCGTGCGGCACCGCGAGGTCGAGCAGGATCTCGGGCAGTGTGTCGGTGTCCGGCAGCATGCGCGGCTCCCCCCGTGGACCTTGGTGAACCCTCGCCACGAAGAGTACGTTGCAAGCAGGAGTGGTGATCGACGATGCGTACAGGCAGTGAACCGCGGACCGCGCGCAGTGCCCTGCGGGCGCGCTTCTGGCTGAGCCTGTGGGGGCTGCTCTGGGCGCTCTTCGGGACGGTGGCGTTCGTGATCGTCGGGCGGACCGGCTGGGCCATCGCCTGCGGTGTGCTGCTGGTGATCGTCACGATCGACCTGGCCGTCGTCCTGCGGCACATCCGCCAGGGCCCGCACTACCAGCCGGGCCCCGACATCCCGCCCTACCCGCCGCCGGACGATCGCCCCTGAGGCAGACGGGGGCGGCCGGTCAGGAGTCGAAGCGCGCGGCCTTCAGGAACTCAGGATTCGGATCCAGCGCGGCCGCCAGGCGGAAGTGGCGTTTCGCCTGGTCGGGGCGGCCCTGCCGCTCATAGGTACGGGCGAGCGCGAAGTGCGCGAAGGCGTTGTCCGGCTCCCGCTCCAGGACGATCTGGAACTCGAGCTCCGCCGGCCTCAGCTGCGCCGCCGCGAAGAAGGCACGCGCCCGCAGCAGCCGCGCCGCGGTGTTCTCGGGGTGCGTGGCGATGACGCCGTCGAGCAGCTTCACCGCGCCCCGCGGGTCCCGCGCCGCGAGGAGTTGCTCGGCGGCACGGAAGTCGATGACATGCGTCTCCGGGGTACGTCCGGTCGAACCGCTGGTCTCGGGCACGGCACAGTCCTTCCCTCACTGCACGGGTTCAACGCCCCCCGGGGGTGCCGCTATTCCGCGGGAGACGGCCGGGACGCCTGCGACCTGCGCACCAGCTCGGCCCACACGTCCGTCACGCGCTGCTCCAGCTCCCGGAGCGGGACGTCGTTGTCGATGACGATGTCGGCGATCTCCCGGCGCTGCTCACGCGTCGCCTGGGCGGCCATCCGCGCCCGGGCGTCCTCCTCGGTCATGCCGCGCAGCCGCATAAGCCGGTCGAGCTGGGTCTCGGGGGCCGCGTCGACGACGATCACCAGGTCGTACAGCGGCGCCAGACCGTTCTCCGTGAGGAGCGGGACGTCGTGGACGACGACCGCGTCCTCGGCGGCGGCCTCCTCGAGCTCGCGGGAGCGGGCACCGACCAGCGGGTGCACGATCGCGTTGAGGGTGGCGAGCTTCTGCGCGTCGGCGAAGACGATGGCGCCGAGGCGGGGCCGGTCCAGGCTGCCGTCGGCGGCGAGGATCTCCTCGCCGAAGGCCTCGACGACCGAGGCGAGCCCCGGCGTCCCCGGTGCGACGACCTCCCGCGCGATGCGGTCCGCGTCGATCAGCACGGCCCCGCACGCGACGAGCAGCCGTGACACCTCACTCTTGCCGGCACCGATGCCGCCGGTCAGGCCCACCTTCAGCATGCCCCGCAGCTTAGGCCCTGCTTCTGACAGGGTCCTCGCCCAGGTCCTCCTGGGATCAGTTGTCGCCTTCTCGTTCCGCCAGGAACTTCTCGAACTCCTGACCGATCTCGTCCGCCGACGGGATGTCCACCGGCTCGGCGAGCATGTTGCCGCGGGTCTCGGCGCCCGCGACGGCGTCGTACTGGTGCTCCAGGCCCTCGATGAGCGCGGTGAGGTCCTCGTCGCCCTCGCGGATCTGCCGGTCGATCTCCGTCTGGGTGCGGTGGGCGTCCGAGCGCAGGGCGTGGGCGATGCCGGGCAGCACCAGTCCGGTCGCCGCCGTGATGGCCTCCAGGACCGTCAGGGCCGCGTCCGGATACGGGGAACGGGCGATGTAGTGCGGGACATGGGCGGCGACACCCAGGACGTCGTGCCCGGCCTGGAGCAGGCGGTACTCGATGAGGGACTCGGCGCTGCCCGGCACCTGCGCCTCCTCGAACGGGCTGGGGTGGCCCGGGACGAGGTCGGTGCGGTTGCCGTGCGGGGTGAGGCCGACGGGCCGGGTGTGCGGGACGCCCATGGGGATGCCGTGGAAGTTGACCGAGAGGCGGACGCCGAGCCGCTCCACGATCTGCTGCACGGCGGCGGCGAAGCGCTCCCACTCCACGTCCGGCTCGGGGCCGGACAGCAGCAGGAAGGGCGCCCCGGTGGCGTCCTGCACGAGCCGCACCTCGAGGGCGGGGTCCTCGTAGTCGGCCCAGCGGTCGCGCTTGAACGTCAGCAGCGGGCGGCGGGCGCGGTAGTCCACGAGCCGGTCGTGGTCGAAGCGGGCGACGACCTGGTGGGGCAGGGAGTCGAGCACCCGGTCGACGATCTGGTCGCCCGTCTCGCCCGCGTCGATGTATCCGTCGAAGTGGTAGAGCATGACAAGTCCGGCCGACTCCTGGGCGAGCGCCATGTCGACGACGGCCAGGCCCTTCGGCTCCCATGCGTACAAACCCTGCGGATCAAGCACAGTGACCGCTCCTCCTCGTGTTCACACTCCACAACGCCCGTGCGGGCGTGGGCATTCCCGCGGGAGGAGAATCATGATCTTGCCGGCGGGAGGGCGGCGGCCTGACGGGACGCGGGGAACCGTGCGACACACCCCCACCCGGCCGCATCCGACCGCCCGGCCCGCTCACGGCAACGCCAAGGGGCCGCACCTCGAAAGGTACGGCCCCTCGGTCAGGAGCTACAGCTCAGTGGGCGTTCAGCTCTGCCCACCGGCCAGCTTCTCGCGAAGCGCGGCCAGCGCCTCGTCCGAGGCCAGCGCGCCGGAGTTGTCCGGGCCCTCGGAGGAGTACGAACCGCCACCGCCGCCGGACGCGGCCGGAGCGGCAGCCTCGCCACCCTCGGCAGCGGCCTTCTCGTCCGCCTCGCGGGACTTGATGACCTGCGCCTGGTGCTGCTCGAAGCGCTGCTGCGCCTCGGCGTACTGGGTCTCCCACGCCTCGCGCTGGGTCTCGTAGCCCTCGAGCCAGTCGTTGGTCTCGGGGTCGAAGCCCTCGGGGTAGATGTAGTTGCCCTGGTCGTCGTACGACGCGGCCATGCCGTAGAGCGTCGGGTCGAACTCGACCGAGGCCGGGTCCGAACCGAAGGACTCGTTGGCCTGCTTCAGCGAGAGGCTGATGCGACGGCGCTCGAGGTCGATGTCGATGACCTTGACGAAGATCTCGTCGTTGACCTGGACGACCTGCTCCGGGATCTCCACGTGGCGCTCGGCCAGCTCGGAGATGTGGACCAGACCCTCGATGCCCTCGTCCACGCGGACGAACGCACCGAACGGAACCAGCTTCGTGACCTTGCCGGGCACGACCTGGCCGATCTGGTGGGTGCGGGCGAACTGCTGCCACGGGTCTTCCTGGGTCGCCTTCAGCGACAGGGAGACACGCTCGCGGTCCATGTCGACGTCGAGGACCTCGACGGTGACTTCCTGGCCGACCTCGACAACCTCGGACGGGTGGTCGATGTGCTTCCAGGAGAGCTCGGAGACGTGGACCAGGCCGTCGACGCCACCCAGGTCCACGAAGGCACCGAAGTTGACGATCGAGGAGACGACGCCGGAACGGACCTGACCCTTCTGGAGGGTCGTGAGGAACGTCTGGCGGACCTCGGACTGGGTCTGCTCCAGCCAGGCACGGCGGGACAGGACCACGTTGTTGCGGTTCTTGTCCAGCTCGATGATCTTGGCCTCGAGCTCCTTGCCCACGTAGGGCTGGAGGTCGCGGACGCGGCGCATCTCGACCAGGGAGGCCGGAAGGAAGCCACGGAGGCCGATGTCGAGGATGAGACCACCCTTGACGACCTCGATGACGGTACCGGTGACGATCCCGTCCTCTTCCTTGATCTTCTCGATGGTGCCCCAGGCACGCTCGTACTGGGCGCGCTTCTTCGAGAGGATCAGGCGGCCTTCCTTGTCCTCCTTCTGGAGAACAAGGGCCTCGATCTCGTCACCGACGGCGACGACCTCGTTGGGGTCGACGTCGTGCTTGATCGAGAGTTCGCGGCTCGGGATCACGCCTTCGGTCTTGTAACCGATGTCGAGCAGGACCTCGTCCCGGTCGACCTTCACGATGACGCCGTCGACGATGTCGCCGTCGTTGAAGTACTTGATCGTCTCGTCGATCGCGGCGAGGAAGGCTTCCTCGTTACCGATGTCGTTGACCGCTACCTGCGGGGTGGTGGCGGTGGTCTCGGTGCTGCTCGTCATGTGGGAAAGGGCTCCGGTACGGACATTGAAGTCGTAGGTACTGCTACGCCGGGAGCCCGTTTCGCTCTGCAGAAGCCGGACAGCCAAGGAAGCACCACTCAAAAAACGGTGGTGCCTCGACAACCGAGGGGACATACATACAGATGCGAGCGCAGCCTGCTACGTCTGAGGTGCGCAGGCCCGCAGCGCAACTTGTAGCATACGGGGGCAGCCGGGCAGGGTCAATGCGCGAAGCCGCCCACGCGGGGCGGATCGCCGCATACCCGGCACAAGTCCTGACGTCCGAGGCCACGCAGGCCGTACGACGCCCCCTTTGTGCCACCGCCGGGACCGGCTGGACGGAAGAGTACGACGAGGGAGCCGATCATCCAAGAGTCCGAAGCGTCCGAACCCGAGGCCACCCGGCGTGATGCCGATGTCACGGAAAGCTCCCGGGCCAATCGTGGCTGGTGGGACCGCAACGCGGACGAGTACCAGATCGAGCACGGCACGTTCCTCGGCGACGACCGCTTCGTGTGGGGCCCCGAGGGTCTCGACGAGGTGGAGGCCGAACTGCTGGGCCCCCCGGAGGGGCTGAAGGGCCGGGACGTCCTGGAGATCGGTGCCGGCGCCGCCCAGTGCTCGCGGTGGCTGACCGCCCAGGGTGCGCGCCCGGTCGCCCTCGACATCTCGCACCGGCAGCTCCAGCACGCGCTGCGCATCGGTGCTTCCTTCCCCCTGGTGTGCGCCGACGCCGGTGCGCTCCCCTTTACGGACGGCTCGTTCGACCTGGCCTGCTCGGCGTACGGGGCGCTGCCCTTCGTCGCCGACCCGCGCCAGGTCCTGCGGGAGGTGCGCCGGGTGCTGCGGCCCGGCGGCCGGCTCGTCTTCTCGGTGACGCATCCGATCCGCTGGGCCTTCCCGGACGAGCCCGGGCCGGAGGGGCTGTCGGTGTCGGGTTCGTACTTCGACCGCACGCCCTACGTCGAGCAGGACGACGAGGGCCGCGCGGTGTACGTCGAGCACCACCGCACCCTCGGCGACCGGGTCCGGGACGTCGTGGCGTCCGGCTTCCGGCTGGTCGACCTGGTGGAGCCGGAGTGGCCGGCCTGGAACACCTCCGAGTGGGGCGGCTGGTCGCCCCTGCGCGGGAACCTCATCCCCGGCACGGCGATCTTCGTGTGCGAGCGCGACTGAGGCACGCGCGCGTGGGAGCGTCCCTCCCGGGCGTACGACACTGAGGGCGTGATCCGTTACGACGCCCTGGACTCCCTGCCCGTACGCGGTGCCCTGCCCGCCCTGGACGACGCTCTTCAGGGGCACGGCACCGCCGTCCTCGTGGCGCCGCCGGGAACCGGCAAGACGACCCTGGTGCCCTTGGCGCTGGCGGGGCTGCTCGGGACGGGGCCCGAGCAGCGGGTGATCGTGGCCGAGCCCCGGCGGATCGCGGCCCGGGCCGCGGCACGCCGGATGGCCTGGCTGCTGGGCGAGAAGCCCGGGGAGAGCGTCGGCTACACCGTGCGCGGCGAGCGGGTCGTCGGGCGGCACACGCGCGTGGAGGTCGTCACGACCGGCGTGCTGGTGCAGCGGCTCCAGCGGGACCAGGAGCTGGCCGGCGTGGACGTGGTGGTGCTCGACGAGTGCCACGAACGGCACCTGGACGCGGACACGGCGGCGGCGTTCCTGTGGGACGTACGGCAGACGCTCAGGCCCGAGCTGCGGCTGGTGGCCGCCTCGGCGACGACCGACGCCCAGGGGTGGGCGCGGTTGCTGGGCGGGGCGCCGGTGGTCGAGGCGCACGGGGCGGCGTATCCGGTCGAGACCGTGTGGGCGCCGCCGGTGCGTCCCGTACGGCCGCCGCACGGGATGCGGGTCGATCCGGCGCTGCTGACGCATGTGGCGTCCGTGGTCCGGCGTGCGCTGGCCGAGCGGGACGGGGACGTGCTGTGTTTCCTGCCGGGCGTGGGCGAGATCGCCCGGGTCGCCGGGCAGCTCGGAGGGCTCGGGGACGTCGAAGTGCTCCAGGTGCACGGGCGGGCGCCGGCGACCGTGCAGGACGCGGTGCTGCTGCCCGGGGAGCGGCGGCGGATCGTGCTGGCCACGTCCGTCGCGGAGTCCTCGCTGACGGTGCCGGGGGTGAGGGTCGTCGTGGATTCGGGGCTCGCGCGCGAGCCGCGGGTGGACCACGCGCGCGGGCTGAGCGCGCTGACGACCGTACGGGCGTCGCAGGCGGCCGGCCGGCAGCGGGCGGGACGGGCCGGGCGTGAGGCGCCGGGGGCGGTCTACCGCTGTTGGGCGGAGGCCGAGGACGCGCGGCTGCCGCGGTATCCGTCGCCGGAGATCAAGGTGGCCGACTTGACGGCGTTCGCGTTGCAGGTGGCGTGCTGGGGTGATCCGGACGCGTCCGGGCTGGCCCTGCTGGACGGGCCGCCGAGCGGGGCCATGGCGGCGGCGCGGGATGTCCTGACGGCGGTGGGGGCGGTGGACTCCTCCGGGCGGGCCACCGAACGGGGAGTCCGGCTGAGCCGGGTGGGGGTGCATCCCCGGCTGGGGCGGGCGCTGCTCGACTCCGTCCCGTTCCTGGGGGCCGGGAGGGCCGCGGAGGTCGTGGCGCTGTTGAGCGAGGAGGCCCCGCGGGAGTACGGCGACGATCTGGCCGGTGCGTTGCGTCGTGCCCGGCGTGGGGGTGACGCCTATGCCGCGCGGTGGCGCAGTGAGGTGCGGCGGCTGCGGGCCGTCGATTCCGGTGTTTCCCACCCGGCTGGCGCTGAGGACGCGGGGCTGGGGGACCTCTCCGAAGAACAGCAGGTCGGGCTTGTCGCCGCTCTCGCCTTTCCCGAGCGTGTCGCCAAGGCCGACGGCGGGTCGTATCTCATGGCGTCCGGGACGCGCGCCGAGGCCGGGGACGGGAGCGCGCTGCGCGGTTCCCCGTGGATCGCCGTCGCCATGGCCGACCGGCCCGTCGGCAAGGGGCACGCGCGCGTGCAGCTCGGGGCTGCCGTCGACGAGGAGACGGCCCGGCTCGCGGCCGGCGCCTTGCTGGAGGAACGGGACGAGGTCGGGTGGGCCGACGGGGACGTCGTGGCGCGGCGGGTGGAGCGGCTCGGGGCCGTGGAGCTGGCGGTGCGGGCGCTGAGGGACGCCGACCCCGGGCTCGTGCGCGACGCGCTGCTCGACGGGCTGCGGCGGGAGGGGTTCGGGCTGCTGCGGTGGTCGGCCGAGGCGGGCGTCCTGCGGCAGCGGCTCGCGTTCCTGCGCCTGCATCGCGGGGACCCCTGGCCGGACGTCTCCGACGAGGCGCTGCACGCGCGCGTGGAGGAGTGGCTGGAGCCGGAGCTCGGCCGGGCGCGGCGGCGGGCCGATCTGGCGCGGATCGATGCCGGGCAGGCGCTCACCCGGCTGCTGCCCTGGGCCGGTGGGGAGGCCGGGCGGCTCGACGAGCTGGCTCCGGAGCGGATGACCGTGCCGAGCGGGTCGAAGGTCCGGATCGACTACTCCCGGCCCGAGCAGCCCGTGCTGGCGGTGAAGTTGCAGGAGATGTTCGGACTCCAGGAATCGCCCCGGGTCGCCGGGGTGCCGCTGCTGGTGCATCTGCTGTCCCCGGCCGGGCGGCCGGCCGCCGTCACCGCCGATCTCGCCTCGTTCTGGCGGGACGGCTACCGGGGCGTGCGGGCGGAGCTGCGGGGCCGGTATCCGAAGCATCCGTGGCCCGAGGACCCGGCGGGCGCCGAACCGACCCGGCACACCAACGCGCGGCTCAGGCGCTGACCGACGACGGTGACTCGGCCGCCGTGGGGGCCGGGCCCGGGGAGCGGCGTCCGCGGGCCTCCAGGTACAGCGCGAGCGCCAGCAGGAGGGCGCCCAGGGTCAGGAAGCCCCACGGGAGATAGGACGTCATCAGCAGGATGAGCAGACGCTGGGACGTCACCAGGTCGACCGTGTGCGTGATGTAGTCCTCGCGCATCTTCACGTGCCCGGCGAAGGCGGTCACCTTGTCGCGGTCGCCAAGGAGGGCGCCGCCGCGCAGTTCCTCCTTGTGGATCTCCTCTCCGTAGACGGGGGCGCCGGTGAGGGGTTCGACCCAGAACTTGCGGACCGTGGTGTACCAGCGGGTGGTGCCGGTCCGGGCGACCGCCTCGGGAGTGAGGCCCTTCACGGGCAGGGTCCTGGGGATCTTCACCTTGGTCCAGGGGATGGTCTGCTCGAAGTAGTAGACCTCCACACCGCGGAAGTCCTCGGTGCCCTTGTACTCGATGGGCGCGGTGACCCGGGCCTGTGCGTCGAAGTACGCGTAGTCCCGCTTCTCCGTGAGGAAGGGCCACTTGAACTCGATGCCCCGGCGGCGTACCGGGTCCCCGTCGACCATCTCGCCGGTGGCGTGAACGGGGTCCTGGGTGTGGGCGTCGAAGATGTAGCGCTCGGGGATCTTCGACACCATCTTGCCGTCGGGGCCGACGACGTAGGACAGGCCGTCCCAGACGACGACGTCCCGGCCGGCCGACTCCTCGATCCGTTCTGAGGCCTCCACGTTGCCCTTGAGGGTCTGCACGATGGTCACCTTGGGGACCTTTTTCGCCCGCATCGTGGCGTAGTCGAGGAGGGTGGCGTCCTTCGCCTCGAGGACCATGTCCTGGTACTGGTGCGCCGGGACCTTGGCGAGGCGTGGGAAGGCGTACCAGCGCAGCAGTGGGGACAGGGCCGCGAAGAACACGGCGAGGGCGAGCAGGACCAGGCCGGCCTTGCGGCGCATCTCGGCCTCCCTCCCGGGCGGGCGGTCAGGGGTGTGCGGGCACCGTCGTCAGCAGCGGCTTCGGGGACGTCCCGCCCGAGGGGGAGCCGAGGGCGGTCAGCGTCAGGACCACGGCGAACGCGAGGGCGAGACCGGTGGCGGCGGCGATGAGGGCGCGCATACGGAGCCTCCCCACGGGTCGTGACGGCAGAACTGATACACCGTCAGGTTTCTCGGCACCGTAGCAACGCGCGGCGGAGATGAGAACACGTTGCACACACAACGACGCCCCTCTTACAGGAGGGGCGTCGTCCGTCGTACCGGAGAGCTACGCGCTCGGGCCGGCCGAGGGGCTCGGCGAGGACGTCTCGGCCGCCGCAGCCACCGTCAGTTCGACGGTGAGCGTCGCGCCGCCCGCCGTGGTGACGCGCAGCAGGAACGTGCCGGTCGTGTCGTCCGCGTACAGCTTGGGCAGCTTCAGCAGGCCCTTCGCGTCCGTCTTCAGACCCGTCAGGGTGCGGACGGTCTTGCCGTCGGCGTCCTTGAAGTAGGGGCCCTTGTCGTTGGCGGCCGGGTCGTCCGCCGACTTGACCAGCGTGGCGGTGGCCGCGACACCGTCGGCGACGGCGCCCTTGTACGTGGCCTTCACCTCGACCTGGGCGGCGAACTCGCCGCCGGGGGTGCAGGTCAGCGCGACGTCGCCGGTGCGGGCGAGGGCGTCGGCGGCCCGCTCGGTGACGGTGGCCTTGTAGTCGAGGCCCGGGACGGCACGGCCCACCACGGTGGCGCGGATCGTGAAGGACCCGGTCTTCTCCCCCGCCCGCAGGGCGGGCGCCACGGCGACGCCGGAGCTGTTGGTGGCGACCGTGGCCACGCTCTCGCCGCCGGTGAAGGTGGTGTCCGTGTCGCCGACGATCGTGAAGCGGACCCTGACCTTGGCGACGGTCTTGCCGGCCGCCGTCTCGGCGCGGGTGCTGATCCGCCGGTCGAACGCGTCACCGGCCATGGCGGTCAGCTTCGCGGTTCCGGCGTCCTCCAGGTGGTCCACCGTGTCGGTGGGAGTGGGGGGCGTCGTGGGCGGCGTGGACGGCGTACCGGGCGGGGTGGTGGGCGGCTTCGGAGGAGTCGCACCGCCGCCGGGCTTCGTGGGCTTCGCGGGCTTGTCCGGCTTGGGGCCGGGCTTCGGCGTCGAGTGGCCCGGAGCGGTGGCGCCGGGTGTGGTGGGTGCCGGGCCGGTGCCCGCGCCCACACCGTCGTCGCTGCGGTTGTCGGGCAGCGTGCCGGTGCCGTCCGGAACCTCGTGCGTGCCCTTGCGGTAGTACTCCAGCCACCTCATGACGAGGTTCAGGTACTCCCGCGAGTTGTTGTAGCTGAGGATCGCCCGGTCGAGGTCGCCCTGCTGGGACAGGTCCCAGTTGTTGCGGCACAGGTAGTGGCCGGCGGCGAGGGCGGCGTCGTAGATGTTGTTGGGGTCCTGCTTGCCGTCGCCGTTGCCGTCGCGGCCCGCCCAGGCCCACGTGGAGGGGATGAACTGCATGGGGCCGACGGCCTGGTCGTACGAGCTGTTGCCGTCGTACGCACCGTCGTCGGTGTCCTTGATGAGGGCGAAGCCGTTGCCGTCGAGCTGCGGGCCCAGGATCGGCTTGATGGTGGTGCCGTCGGCCCTGACCTGGCCGCCACGGGCCTGTCCCGACTCCACCCGGCCGATGGCCGCGAGGAGTTGCCAGGGCAGGTTGCAGCCGGGCTTGGCGTCGCGCAGCGCGCTCTCGGCCTTCTTGTAGGCGTCGAGGACGGTCGCGGGAATGCCTGATTCCGTGGGGCCCGTGCCACCCGGGCCGGGGCCCGTGGACGGTGACGGGTTCGGACTCTTGAGCGGGGGCAGGTCCGTGTAGTACGGCGAGTTGCCGGTGGCGCTGCCGTCGGAGGCACTCGCTTCGGGTGAGGGCGTGGCGTCAGCGGCGGTCTGTCTGCCGTGGTCGTTCACGCCTGGAGCCTGGGAGGCGGACAGTGCCGCGACCGCGACCGCGGCCACGGCGGTGGTCGCCGCCCCCTTGCGCAGCCTCCTGCCGAATTGCGCCGCCATAGAGTGAACCCCTCCCGTGGACGCCCGAGCGTCCGTCTACGTCTGCAGTGTTCGCCCTGTTGTGACGATCCAACCGCCCGAGGGGTTGCCCTCCGACGGTCACAACTCTGTTTTCTCGAGTGCTCTGCTCTTTACCGCGGTCACGAGTTCGACGCGCTCCCCGCGCGGCGACTCTGGCGACCCTACGACAACTTCCTTTGCTCGGGCACCCGTTCGTGACCGTTTTTCACCAGTTGGTCATGCGCGAGCGTGACGCCGTCGGCGGGTTGGCATCGCGCATACTGGGTCACTGGCCGCCGGGTACGCCCGACCTGGTGCAACCACCCCCGCGAGGAGCCGAGTTGCCGTTCACGCTGAGCCATGCGGCAGCCGTGCTGCCCGCCGTCCGCACGGACGGCACCGGCCGGGGCCCGTTGGTGCCCGCCGTGCTCGTGGCGGGTTCCTTCGCGCCCGACATGACCTATTACGCGGCGAGTGTGCTGTCCGGGGCGATGGAGTTCGGCGACGTCACGCATGCGTTCGCGGGCGTCCTCACGGTCGATGTGCTCATCGCCTGGGCGCTGGTGGGGCTCTGGCTGCTGGTGCGTGAACCGCTCGTGGCCTTGCTGCCGCGGGCCCGGCAGGGGCGGGTGGCGGCCCTGCTGCGCTGCGGTGTGCCCCGTGCGCGGGTGCGGCCGTCACTGGTGGCGCGGTGGTACGTGTCCGCGGTGCTCGGCGCGGCGACCCATGTGGTGTGGGACGCCTTCACCCATCTCGACCGGTGGGGTATGCGGCTGTTTCCCGTACTGGGCCGGGAGGTGGCGGGCTCACCGCTGTACTGGTATCTGCAGTACGGCGGTTCGGCGGTGGCCGCGGTCGTGATCGCGGTGTTCCTGGCGCACGCGCTGCGCGGGGCGCCCCTGCGGGAGCCGGTGGGAATCCCCGTGCTCGATGTACGGGACCGGTGGGCTGCCGCCGCCGTGATCTGCGGTTTCGCACTGGCCGGGGCGGTGCAGCGGGCGTCGCGGTGGTGGGCGTACTGGGGCTCGGAGGCGAAGCCGTGGGAGATCATTCCGACGGTGTGTTTCGGCGCGGGCGCGGGGCTCGTCCCGGCGCTGCTGCTCTACGCCGTGGGAGTCAGGGCGCGGCGTCCGGTTCCGGTCCCGGCCGGTCCGGCCCCGGCCGCCGAGACGGAGCCGAGCCGCCCGGCCGCTCGCTGAGCACCCGGTCGGTCGTCGTGATGTACACCGTGATGGTGGTGTGCCCGGGGCGGGGGCGTGGCAGCAGGGTGAGGACGAGCGTCAGGTAGTCCCGGGCCAGTCGGGCCCATGGGCGCGAGGGTTTGCCAGGGGTTTCGGGGGTGCCGGCAGCGCCATGGGTGCCTGTCGCCCCATGGGGCAGCGCGGCCGGCGCGGCCACACCGGACGGCAGGGTGTCGGCGCCGGGGAGGCCGACGAGGCTGGGCAGATCGTCGGTGCCGGTGAGGGCGGACCACACCTCGGTGCCGCCGAGGACAAGGGCGGTGGCCGGGTCGGCGGCGCCGGGGAGGGCCGTAGCGGCGGTGAGGCCGCCGGTGCCAGGGGAACCGGGGGGCCGCCGACCGCATGCGGTGAGACGCTGCCGGAGGTCCGCCGTCGCGTGGCGCAGGGCCGTGGTGAAGGGGACGGGGACGCGAACCGTGCTCGCGGCGGCCTCGAACGCCGGGACCCGCGGGAGCGCCGCGCCGGGTGCCGTGCGGCTGAGGAACGTGCGTATACCCATGCCCCGCATCTTTACGACCGCCGGGGACGGGGGCGCCTTCTCGGGGGCCACGCGAGTGACGCTTTCCCCGGGTTCGGGGCACGCCGGGAGCGGGACGCCCACGTGCTCCGGCTTATGGAGACTCCGGCACCTCGGTTCAAACGGAACGTCGATGCCGGGTTGAGGCAGGACCCCAACGTGCCGACTAAGGCGGACCCAGCGTCCCGGGCGAGGCAGGACCGCGACGCCCTGGATGAGGCCGAGCCTCAAGACACCCCGGGCGAGACGGGACCGCAACGCCCCGGCTGAGGCCCGGCCCCAAGACGTCCCGGGCGAGACAGCACCGCAACGCCCCAGCTGAGGCCGGGGCCCAACGCCCCGGGCGAGGCAGGACCTCGGCCTCTGAACACTCCCACGCGCCGGTCCCACCACGCCCCCGGAGCCCGCCCCGGCCGCGCCGCGCAGCGTCTAGTGCGCCGCCGACTCCCAGTCCGGCCCCGCGCCCACCGAGACGCCCAGCGGGACGCGGAGCTGGACGGCGTTCGCCATCTCCCGGCGGACCAGTTCCTCGGCGGCGGCCCGCTCCCCGGGGGCGATCTCCAGCACGATTTCGTCGTGGACCTGGAGGAGCATGCGGGAGGCGAGGCCGGCCTCCTTCAGGGAGTCGTCCACCTTGAGCATGGCGATCTTGACGATGTCGGCCGCCGTGCCCTGGATCGGCGCGTTGAGGGCCATCCGCTCGGCGGCCTCGCGGCGCTGGCGGTTGTCGCTGTTGAGGTCGGGGAGGTAGCGGCGGCGCCCGAAGAGCGTCGCCGTGTAACCCGTGGCCCGGGCCTCGTCGACCGCCCGGCGCAGGTAGTCCCGCACGCCGCCGAACCGCTCGAAGTACGCGTCCATGAGGGCGCGGGCCTCGGCCGCCTCGATGTTCAGCTGCTGGGAGAGGCCGAAGGCGGACAGCCCGTAGGCCAGGCCGTACGACATGGCCTTGATCTTGCGGCGCATCTCGGCGTCGACCGCGGTCGGCTCGACCGCGAAGACCTGGGAGGCGGCCGTGGTGTGCAGGTCCTCGCCCGAGGTGAACGCCTCGATCAGGCCCGCGTCCTCGGAGAGGTGCGCCATCACCCGCAGCTCGATCTGGCTGTAGTCGGCCGTCATCAGCGACTCGAAGCCCTCGCCGACGACGAAGCCGCGGCGGATCGCGCGGCCCTCGTCGGTGCGGACCGGGATGTTCTGCAGGTTCGGGTCGGTCGAGGACAGGCGGCCGGTGGCGGCGACGGTCTGGTTGAACGTGGTGTGGATCCGGCCGTCCGCGGCGATGGTCTTGATCAGGCCCTCGACGGTCACGCGGAGCTTGGCCTGCTCGCGGTGGCGGAGCATGATCACCGGGAGCTCGTTGTCCGTCTGGCCGGCGAGCCAGGCGAGGGCGTCGGCGTCCGTGGTGTAGCCGGTCTTGGTCCGCTTGGTCTTGGGCAGGGCCAGCTCGCCGAAGAGGACCTCCTGGAGCTGCTTGGGCGAGCCCAGGTTGAACTCGTGCCCGGCCGCCGCGTGGGCTTCCTTGACCGCCTGCTGGACGGCGCCGGCGAACATCTGCTCCATGGCCTCCAAGTGGGGCCGGTCGGCCGCGATGCCGTGCCGCTCCATGCGGGCGAGCAGCGCGGAGGTGGGCAGCTCCATGTCGCGCAGCAGGTCGGCGGCGCCGACGTCCTCCAGGCGGCTCTCGAAGGCCTGGCCCAGGTCGAGGACGGTCCGGGCCTGGATCATCAGGGCCTCGGCCTCGGCAGCGTCGTCCGCGCCGAAGGCGAGCTGGCCGTCGGCGGCGGCGGCGGGGGTCAGCTCGCGGTGCAGGTACTCCAGGGACAGCGCGTCCAGGTCGAAGGAGCGGCGGCCCGGCTTGACCAGGTAGGCGGCGAGCGCGGTGTCCATGGTGACGCCCTCGACGCTCCAGCCGTGCTCGGCGAAGACGCGCATGGCGCTCTTGGCGTTGTGGAAGACCTTGGGCCGGCCGGCGTCGGCGAGCCAGGCCGCGAAGGCCCTCTCGTCGGCCTCGTCCAGCTGGGAGGGGTCGAACCAGGCGGCGGGGCCACCGGGCGCGGCGAGGGCGACCTCGGCGACCGAGCCGGTGCCGAGTGCCCAGGTGTCGACCGTGGCGACGGCGAGGGGCTGCCTGCCGTGCTCGGTGAGCCAGGCGGGCAGCTCTCCGGTGCCGAGCACCGTGCCGTCCAGCTGCACGCCCTCGGTGCTGATCGGGGTGGTCTCGGCCTCCTCGGCGCCGGGGTCGACGGCGAAGAGCCGCTCGCGCAGCGACGGGTTACGGATCTCCAGGGTGTCCAGGATCATCGCGACGGCCTTGCGGTCGTAGGCCGCGCGCTCCAGGTCGGTGACGCCCTTGGGGAGCTCTACCTGGCGCTCCAGCTCGGTGAGCCGGCGGTTGAGCTTGACGGATTCCAGGTGGTCGCGGAGGTTCTGGCCGGCCTTGCCCTTGACCTCTTCGACGCGCTCGACGAGCTCGGCGAAGGAGCCGAACTGGTTGATCCACTTCGCGGCGGTCTTCTCGCCGACGCCGGGAATCCCGGGAAGGTTGTCGGAGGGGTCGCCGCGCAGGGCCGCGAAGTCGGGGTACTGCGCGGGCGTCAACCCGTACTTCTCGAACACCTTCTCCGGGGTGAAGCGGGTCAGCTCGGAGACTCCCTTGGTCGGGTACAGCACCGTGGTGTGCTCGCTGACCAGCTGGAACGAATCCCGGTCGCCGGTGACGATCAGCACCTCGAAGCCCTCGGCCTCGGCCTGGGTGGCGAGCGTGGCGATGACGTCGTCCGCCTCGAAACCGTCGACCGCGAAGCGCTGGGCGCCCATCGCGTCCAAGAGCTCGCCGATCAGCTCGACCTGGCCCTTGAACTCGTCCGGGGTCTTGGAGCGGTTCGCCTTGTACTCCGTGAACTCCTGGGAGCGCCAGGTCTTGCGGGAGACGTCGAAGGCGACAGCGAAGTGCGTGGGCGCCTCGTCGCGCAGCGTGTTGGCCAGCATCGACGCGAAGCCGTAGATCGCGTTGGTCGGCTGGCCCGTCGCGGTGGTGAAGTTCTCCGCGGGCAGCGCGAAGAACGCACGGTAGGCCAGCGAGTGCCCGTCCATGAGCATCAGTCGCGGCCGGCTGCCGCCGGAGGTCTGGTCGGTCGTCTTCGATGCTGTCTCTGCCACGCCCCCGATCCTGCCACGCCCCACTGACACTCGGCCCCGGCCCCGCGTGTGCCGGACTCGGACGCGCCCCCGCCGGGGACACCGGACATCGTGTTTCCGCCCGGGCCTCCCCCGTCCGCCGTCACCACCGCGTGCGAGGATCGGAGACGTACCTCACAGCGCAGTCGAAGAGGAGCGTGTGATGGCGTCGAAGCCGCCGAAGAGTGATCCGGTTCAGGACGCGCCGCAGGTCACCGGGCCGAAGCACGCGGCCGCGGGGCTCCCGGCGATCGGGCACACGCTGCGGATCGCCCAGCAGCAGATGGGTGTGAAGCGCACCGCGCTGACGCTGCTGAGCGTGAACCAGAAGGACGGCTTCGACTGCCCGGGCTGCGCATGGCCGGAGCCGGAGCACCGGCACAAGGCGGAGTTCTGCGAGAACGGCGCGAAGGCGGTGGCCGAGGAGGCCACCCTGCGCCGGGTCACGCCCGAGTTCTTCGCCGCGCACCCGGTCGCCGACCTGGCCGGCCGCAGCGGCTACTGGCTGGGGCAGCAGGGGCGGCTCACCCACCCCGTGTATCTCCCGGAGGGGGGCACGCACTACGAACCGGTCACCTGGGAGCGCGCCTTCGACATCATCGGCGAGGAGATCGCCGCGCTCGGCTCCCCGGACGAGGCGGTCTTCTACACCTCCGGCCGCACCAGCAACGAGGCCGCGTTCCTCTTCCAGTTGTTCGCCCGCGAGTTCGGCACGAACAACCTGCCCGACTGCTCGAACATGTGCCACGAGTCGTCCGGCTCGGCCCTGTCGGAGACGATCGGCATCGGCAAGGGCAGCGTCCTGCTGGAGGACCTCCACAAGGCCGACCTGATCATCGTCGCCGGGCAGAACCCGGGGACGAACCACCCGCGCATGCTGTCCGCGCTGGAGAACGCCAAGGCCAACGGCGCGAAGATCATCAGCGTCAACCCGCTGCCCGAGGCGGGCCTGGAGCGCTTCAAGAATCCGCAGACCCCGCAGGGCATGGTCCGGGGCGCCGCGCTCACCGACCTGTTCCTGCAGATCCGTCTCGGCGGCGACCAGGCCCTGTTCCGTCTCCTGAACAAGCTGATCCTTCAGACGGACGGCGCGGTCGACGAGGCGTTCGTGCGGGAGCACACGCACGGCTTCGAGGAGTTCGCCGAGGCCGCCCGCGCGGCCGACTGGGACGAGACGCTCACGGCGACCGGTCTGGCCCGGGAGGACATCGAGAAGGCCCTCCGCATGGTCCTCGACTCCCGGCGCACCATCGTGTGCTGGGCGATGGGCCTCACGCAGCACAAGCACTCCGTCCCCACGATCAGGGAAGTCGTCAACTTCCTGCTGCTGCGCGGCAACATCGGCCGCCCGGGTGCGGGCGTGTGCCCGGTGCGCGGGCATTCGAACGTGCAGGGCGACCGCACGATGGGCATCTTCGAGCGCCCCGCCCCGGCGTTCCTGGACGCCCTGGAGCGGGAGTTCGGCTTCGCGCCGCCCCGCGAGCACGGCTACGACGTCGTACGGGCCATCCGCGCGCTGCGCGACGGCGAGGCGAAGGTCTTCTTCGCCATGGGCGGCAACTTCGTCTCGGCGTCGCCCGACACGGAGGTCACCGAGGCGGCCATGCGGCGGGCGAGGCTGACCGTGCACGTGTCGACGAAGCTGAACCGCTCGCACGCGGTCACGGGCGCGCGGGCCCTGATCCTGCCGACGCTGGGCCGCACCGAGCGGGATCTGCAGGGCGGCGGCGAGCAGTTCGTGACGGTCGAGGACTCGATGGGCATGGTGCACGCCTCCCGGGGCCGGCTGGAGCCGGCGAGCCCGCACCTGCTGTCGGAGCCGGCCATCGTCAGCCGCCTGGCCCGCCGCGTGCTGGGGGAGAACAGCCGCACGCCGTGGGAGGAGTTCGAGAAGGACTACGCGACGATCCGGGACCGCATCGCGCGCGTGATCCCGGGCTTCGAGGACTTCAACGCCCGGGTGGCGCGCCCCGGGGGCTTCGCGCTCCCCCACGCCCCGCGCGACGAGCGCCGCTTCCCCACGGCCACCGGCAAGGCCAACTTCACCGCCGCGCCCGTGGAGTACCCACGGCTGCCCGAGGGCCGCCTGCTGCTGCAGACGCTGCGCTCGCACGACCAGTACAACACCACGATCTACGGCCTCGACGACCGTTACCGGGGCATCCGCAACGGCCGCCGGGTGGTGCTGGTCAACCCCGAGGACGCGCGGACCCTGAAGCTGGCCGACGGCGTCTACGTCGACCTGGTCGGCGAGTGGCGGGACGGGGTGGAGCGCCGGGCGCCCGGTTTCCGCGTCGTGCACTACCCGACGGCCCGGGGCTGCGCCGCCGCCTACTACCCGGAGACCAACGTGCTGGTGCCGCTCGATGCCACGGCGGACACCAGCAACACCCCGGCCAGCAAGTCCGTGGTGGTGCGTCTGGAACAATCGGCGACCGACTGAGCGTTCGCTCAGTGACACAGGCAACCGAGTGACGAGGACGAACGGAGCCGGGCCCGATGGGTGAGCAGCAGCATGTGAAGTTCCCGCAAGAGGTCATCGACGAGTACGCCGCACTCGGCGTGGACCTCCTGGCCCTGTTCTCCGCGGGCCACCTCGGGAACCGGATGGGCGTCCAGATCTCCGAGGCGTCGGCGGACCGGGTCGTCGGGACGATGCCGGTGGAGGGCAACACCCAGCCCTACGGACTGCTGCACGGCGGGGCCTCCGCGGTGCTGGCCGAGACGCTCGGCTCCATCGGGTCGATGCTGCACGGCGGCAGCTCCAAGATCGCCGTGGGTGTCGACCTGAACTGCACCCACCACCGCGGGGTGCGCTCCGGGCTCGTCACCGGTGTGGCCACGCCCGTGCACCGGGGGCGGTCGACCGCCACCTACGAAATCGTCATCACGGACGAAAACGACAAGAGGGTGTGCACGGCCCGGCTGACCTGCCTCCTGCGCGAGGTGAAGCCGGCCGACGAGGAGCTCATCCGCGCCGCGAACTGAGCCCCGCGATCCGGCCGACGTAGGGAAAACCCTGGAGGGGCGGGCGCGCTCTTGTCGCGGCCGCCTCCGGGCGCTTCACTGGCGCTCCCCCCACAGGAGAAGACCCGTCCCACCCGTAGAAGGGTTTCTCTTGACCTCCGTACGCGCCTTCGCCGTCACCGCCGCGGCCTGTGCCACCGTGCTCGCCACCGCGCTGCCGTCCTCCGCCATCAACTCCTACAACGCCGCGCCCGCCCCCGAACGCACCGAGGTGGGCGCCCTCGTGGCCACCTGGGACGACGACGGCGACCCCGCGACCCCCGACCGGGCCGACTGGGTCTGCTCCGGCACCATGATCGACGCGGACACCTTCCTGACCGCCGCCCACTGCACCTCGGACTGGCCAGCCAACGTGCGGTTCTACGTCTCCCTCGACCAGGACGTGCAGTCCGGGCTCGACGCGGCGGCGAAGAAGTACCCGGGCGACCCGGCCGCGCAGGCCGCCGCCGTCGCCGTCCGGGGCACCGCCCACACGCACCCCGACTACCCGGGGCCCGCCTCCGACACCCACGACATCGCGGTGATCCAGCTGCCCGCCGCCGAGGTCAAGGCCCGCTGGAGCTTCACTCCCGCGACCCTGCCCACCGCCAACCAGCTCGGCAAGCTCGGCCCGCGGGGCCTGAACGCCACCGACTGGCTCGTCGCCGGGTACGGCACCCAGGAGGCCGTCAACGGCCCCGGCGGCCAGACCCACCCCGGCGGCGGTGTCCGGATGAAGGCACCCGTCACCTTCGATGCCCTCAACGACTCCTGGGCCCGGCTCGCGATGACCGCACCGCAGGGCAACGGGGGCGCCTGCTACGGCGACTCGGGCGGCCCCAACTTCGCCGTGCTCGGCGGCAAGAGGATCCTCGCCGCCACCACCATCACCGGCGACACCCCCTGCTACGCGACCAACGTGACGTACCGCCTGGACACCCCCGGAGCCCGCGCCTTCCTCTCGCCGTTCGTGAAGCTGCCGTAACCCACAGCGGCCTCACCCCCGCCCGGCCCCACCGGCGGCCACCGGTCGCACGGTTGCCGTCAGCCCCGCCGCACGCACCGAGCGGCGGGGCACCGTCCGTCTTCCGGCCCGGGTCCGCGCGACCGGCCGACTCGACCCATGGGCAACGGAGTTGAGACTCACCGGCCCCGACGCACCACACCTGAGCGGCCGGCCCGCGGACCGCCGGAACCGGCTGCACCCGCCCAGGCGCCCTCGCCGCCCCCAGCTCCCGACGAGATCGAGCTCGTTCGGTCCGCCGTGACCGGCGACGCGGCCCCGCCGTCACCCTCCGGGCCGGCGACTCTCCACCGCCGGGGTCACCGCCCGCGCCGGCCGGCACACCCCCGCGCCGACACCGTGGAAATCTCCGTTTCCCACTGCCCCAAACCGCCCCCGGACGCCGGCCGCCCCATTCCTCGGCGTAACGCTCCGTAACGCGCGCGCAATACAACGCCACGGTTTCCTCTTCGGCCGTGTTCGCGCCCGGGACCTTTTCGATCTCTTTCGGGCCGCGGGCGACCCGGCCACCACATGATCTCAGCCATGTCCAACCGGAAGTGCGGGTTCTCAGAATGCGGACCTCGGCGAAAATCCACCAAACCCGCCGAGAGGGTCTGCGGCCGGGACCCGGCATCCACGGCGTCATAACAAGAAAGTCACAAGCCAGCCCGCGCCGCTGACCCTGCCCTTACCCCGGGCTTAGAGTCACGGCCAGTCACCGCCTCCATCGGGAGTTCGGTACCAGCGCGGCACTCACCCCCCGACCAGGGCGGGGCCTGCCTGTGAAAGGACTGATTGTGCGACAGCGTTCCTTGGTGATTCTTACCTCCGTTCTCACGACCGGAGCTCTGACTCTCACCGCCTGCGGCTCCCGAGACGACAGCGGTGACAAGGGCGGAGACAACGGGAGCGGCACCACGCTGACCATCGGCGTCGACGCCCCCCTCTCCGGTGAGAACTCGACCACCGGCCTCGGCATCCAGTACGGCGCCCAGATAGCCGTCGACGACGCCAACAAGAACAACTGGGTCCCGGGCGTGAAGTTCAAGCTCAGGGCCCTGGACGACAAGGCGCAGCCCGCCACGGGCCAGTCCAACGCCACGAGCCTGACCGGCGACAAAACCGCCGTCGGCGCCGTCGGCCCGCTGAACTCCGGCGTCGCCCAGACGATGCAGCAGGTCTTCGCCTCGGCCAACATGGTCCAGATCTCCCCCGCGAACACCGCCCCCGAGCTGACCCAGGGCAAGAACTGGCAGACGGACAAGAAGCGCCCGTTCAAGACGTACTTCCGTACCGCCACCACCGACGAGCTGCAGGGCAGCTTCGCCGCCGGCTACGCGTACAACGGCCTCAAGAAGAAGAAGGCCTTCGTCGTCGACGACAAGCAGACCTACGGCGCCGGTCTCGCGAAGATCTTCAACGAGCAGTACAAGAAGCTCGGCGGCAAGGTCGTCGGCACCGACCACGTCAACACCGGCGACAAGGACTTCGGCTCCCTCGTCACCAAGATCAAGAACTCCGGTGCCGACCTGCTCTACTACGGCGGCCAGTACGACGAGTCCGCGCTGATCACCAAGCAGCTCAAGGACGCCGGCGTCAAGATCCCGCTGTTCGGCGGCGACGGCATGTTCGCCTCCACCTACATCGAGGCCGCCGGCAAGTCCTCCGAGGGCGACCTCGCCACCGCCATCGGCGTCCCCGCCGACACCCTGCCCGCGGCCAAGACGTTCATCCAGACGTACAAGGACAAGGGTTACAAGGGCGACTACGGCGCGTACGGCGCCTACGCCTACGACGCCACCACCGCCATCATCAAGGCCGTCAAGGCCGCGGCCGACGCCAACGGCGGCAAGGTGCCCACCGACATCAACGACCTGCGCTCCAAGGTCGTCGACGGTGTCCAGAAGTCCGACTTCGAAGGCCTCACCGGCAAGATCTCCTTCGACCAGTACGGCGACACCACCAACAAGCAGCTGACGGTCTACCAGGTCGAGAAGGGTGCCTGGAAGGACGTGGAGACCGGCACCGCCGACCTGAAGTAACTCGGCCCGCCACAACGCCTCACCACGGGCCGCGCGGAAGGGGACCCCGACCGCGCGGCCCGTTTCCACACCCCCCCCACAGCACGCGACCACGCACACATCCAGTGCACACGACCACCAGCGACATGGAGGCCATGCGGTGAACACCCTGCCGCAGCAGCTGGCCAACGGGCTGCTCCTAGGCTCGATGTACGGGCTGATCGCCATCGGCTACACGATGGTGTACGGCATCGTCCAGCTCATCAACTTCGCGCACGGCGAGATCTTCATGACCGGGGCCTTCGGCGCCCTCACGGTCTACTTCTACATCCTGCCCGACGGCACCTCGATGGCCATCGCCGTACCCCTCATGCTCCTCGGCGGAGCCCTCGTGGCCATCCTCATCGCCGTCGGGGCGGAACGGTTCGCCTACCGCCCCCTGCGCGGAGCACCACGCCTGGCACCGCTCATCACCGCCATCGGCCTCTCCCTGGCCCTCCAGGAGGTCGTGCGCAACTTCTACCCCGGCGCCGACCGCGCCCGCGCCTTCCCCGGCCTCGACTCCACCCACGACATCGGCTCCGTCACCATCAAGGACGCCGACATCTTCCTCATCCTGGCCGCCGTCATCTGCATGGCCGCCCTCGCCTTCTTCGTGCGCCGCAGCCGCACCGGCCGCGCCATGCAGGCCACCGCGCAGGACCCCGACACCGCGCAGCTGATGGGCATCGACACCAACCGCATCATCGTCATCGCCTTCGCCATCGGCGGGTTCTTCGCCGCCGTCGCCGCCGTCGCCTACGGACTCAAGTACGGCAACGTCGACTACCGCATGGGCTTCCTGATGGGCCTCAAGGCCTTCACCGCGGCCGTCCTCGGCGGCATCGGCAACATCTACGGCGCCATGCTCGGCGGCGTCGTCCTCGGCATCGCCGAAACCCTCGCCTCCGCCTACATCGACGAGATCCCCGGCATGCAGCAGCTCGGCGGCCAGAGCTGGGCCAACGTGTGGGCCTTCTGCCTCCTCATCCTCGTGCTCCTCTTCAGGCCACAGGGCCTGCTCGGCGAGCGCGTCGCGGACAGGGCGTGATCACATGACCGAGACGACCAAGACCCCAGCGCCGGACGCCGTCCCCACCCCGACGCCCGCCCTGCGCGGTCTCATACCCCTGCCCCTCGCGGCCGCCCGCGCCCTGCTGCTCGTCGGCGGCATCGCCACCGCCGCCTCCGCGTTCCTCGCCTGGACCTGGACCGCCGAATTCCCCGGCGACCTCACCATCAACGGCTACCCCGGTGGCCTGCAGTGGCTGACCTTCACCGCCGGCGTCCTCACCGCCCTGTTCGCCCTCGCCTCCTACGGCGTCCGCGGCCTCGGCTGGCTGCTGCCCGCCCGCAACAACGCGCCCCTCGTGCTCACCGCACTCGGCGGCTTCACCGTCACCTGGTTCACCGTCATCGCCATCAGCGCCAAGCTCGGCGGCGTCATCAACCTCGAACCCGGTGGCTGGATAGCGGCCGTCGCTTCCCTGCTGCCCGTCCTCGGTGCCTTCGCCCTCCCCCAGGAGCGCACCGGCACCGACGGCACCAAGGAAGCCATCAAGGCCTACATCGCCAAGCCCGACCACATCCCCGCCGCCCAGGCCATCGCGCCCTGGATCCAGCGGGCCGTCATCACCGTGGTCACCATCATCGGCCTCGGCGTCTTCACCTACGGCATCGACACCGAGTACGGCGAACTCTTCATCGGCTACCTCTTCGTCGTCATCTTCGCCATGTGGGCGATGCACACCGCCGGCCTCATGGACCGCTTCTCGGCCCTCGTCGCCGCCAACCGCAGCTTCACCCTCGCCATGGGCTTCGCCGCGGCCATCGCCTTCCCCTTCACCCAGACCGACGACCACTACGCCAACATCGGCGTCAACATCCTGATCTTCGGGACCGTCGCCCTCGGCCTCAACATCGTCGTCGGCCTCGCCGGACTCCTCGACCTCGGATACGTCGCCTTCCTCGGCGTCGGCGCCTACACCGCCGCCCTCGTCTCCGGCTCCGAGTTCTCCACCATCTCCGGCGTCCACCTGCCGTTCTGGGCCTCCGCCCTGGCCGGCGCCGCAGCCTCCCTGGTCTTCGGCGTCCTCATCGGCGCCCCGACCCTGCGACTGCGCGGCGACTACCTCGCCATCGTCACCCTCGGCTTCGGAGAGATCTTCCGCATCGCCGTCAACAACATGGACGGCGACTCCGGACCCGACGTCACCAACGGCCCGAACGGCATCGCCAACATCCCCGACCTGAACTTCTTCGGCTTCAACTTCGGCCAGGCCCACGACATCGGCGGATTCACCCTCGGCCGCTTCGCCAACTACTACCTGCTGATGGTCCTCATCATGGCCATCGTGGTCCTGGTCTACACGCGCGCCGCGGACTCCCGCATCGGCCGCTCCTGGATCGCCATCCGCGAGGACGAGACCGCCGCAACCGCCATGGGCATCAACGGCTTCCGCGTCAAGCTCGTCGCCTTCGCCCTCGGCGCCTCCCTCGCCGGCCTCGCCGGCACCGTCAGCGCCCACGTCACCTACAGCGTCGTCCCCACGCCCTACCAGTTCGCCGGCTCCACCCCGCCCAACTCGGCGTTCCTCCTCGCCGCCGTCGTCCTCGGCGGCATGGGCACCGTGGCCGGACCGCTCCTCGGCGCCGCCCTGCTCTACCTCCTCCCCGAGAAGCTCGTCTTCCTCCAGGAGAAGTCGCTCCTCGCCTTCGGCATCGCGCTCATCCTCTTGATGCGCTTCCGCCCCGAAGGCATCATCGCCAACCGCCGACGCCAGCTCGAATTCCACGAGACCGGCCAACTCGACGTACCCAAACAGACCACGCTGACCGACGAACCGGCCGTCACCAAGGCGGGGGCGTAAGAAACATGACCACTCCTGTACTCGAAGCACGCGACGTCACGATGCGCTTCGGCGGCCTCACCGCCGTACGCTCCGTCGACTTCACGGTCAACGCCGGCGAGATCGTCGGCCTCATCGGCCCCAACGGCGCCGGCAAGACCACCTTCTTCAACTGCCTGACCGGCCTGTACGTCCCCACCGAGGGCACCGTCTCCTACAAGGGCACCGTCCTCCCCCCGAAGCCCCACCTGGTCACCCAGGCCGGCATCGCCCGCACCTTCCAGAACATCCGTCTGTTCGCCAACATGACGGTCCTGGAAAACGTCCTCGTCGGACGCCACACCCGCACCAAGGAAGGCCTCTGGTCGGCCCTCCTGCGCGGCCCCGGCTTCAAGAAGGCCGAACGCGACAGCGAAGAACGCGCCATGGAACTCCTGGAGTTCATCGGCCTCGCCCACAAGCGCGACCACCTCGCCCGCAACCTCCCCTACGGCGAGCAGCGCAAGCTCGAGATCGCCCGCGCCATGGCCTCCGAGCCCGGGCTGCTGCTCCTCGACGAACCCACCGCCGGCATGAACCCCCAGGAGACGCGCGCCACCGAGGAACTCGTCTTCGCCATCCGGGACAAGGGCATCGCCGTCCTCCTCATCGAGCACGACATGCGCTTCGTCTTCAACCTCTCCGACCGCGTCGCCGTCCTCGTCCAGGGCGAGAAGCTCGTCGAGGGAACCGCCGAAGTCGTCCAGGCCGACGAGCGCGTCGTCGCCGCCTACCTGGGCGAACCCTTCGAAGGCGACCCCGGCGAGGCCGAAGCCGCCGAGGTCGAGGCCGCCGAAGCCGCCGCCGACGCGACCAGCACCACCAGCAGCACCAAGGGAGAAGCCAAGTGACCGCACTCCTCGAGGTCGAAGACCTCCGGGTCTCCTACGGCAAGATCGAAGCCGTCAAAGGCATCTCCTTCAGCGTCGAAGCCGGCCAGGTCGTCACCCTCATCGGCACCAACGGCGCCGGCAAGACGACCACCCTGCGCACCCTGTCGGGCCTCCTCAAGCCGACATCCGGGAAGATCCTCTTCGACGGCAAGCCCCTCAACGGCGTCCCCGCCCACAAGATCGTCGCCCTCGGACTCGCCCACTCCCCCGAAGGCCGGCACATCTTCCCCCGCCTCACCATCGCGGAGAACCTCCAGCTCGGAGCGTTCCTCCGCAAGGACAAAGAAGGCATCGAGAAGGACATCCAGCGCGCCTACGACCTCTTCCCCATCCTCGGGGAACGCCGCAAGCAGGCAGCGGGAACCCTCTCCGGCGGCGAACAGCAGATGCTCGCCATGGGCCGCGCCCTCATGTCCCAGCCCAAGCTCCTCATGCTCGACGAGCCCTCCATGGGCCTCTCCCCGATCATGATGCAGAAGATCATGGCGACGATCTCGGAGCTGAAGTCCCAGGGCACGACGATCCTCCTCGTCGAACAGAACGCCCAGGCCGCGCTCTCCCTCGCCGACCAGGGCCACGTCATGGAGGTCGGCAACGTCGTCCTCTCCGGGACGGGGCAGGACCTGCTGCACGACGAGTCGGTCCGCAAGGCCTACCTGGGCGAGGACTGAGGTCCCCACCCACACGCCGAGAGGCCCGCTCCCCTTCCGAAAACGAAGGGGAGCGGGCCTCTCGCGTCGAGCTCTCAGCCCTTGTTGGCCTTCTTCTCGTCGGCGTCCTGGATGACCGCCTCCGCCACCTGCTGCATCGACATCCGACGGTCCATCGACGTCTTCTGGATCCACCGGAAAGCAGCCGGCTCCGACAGCCCGTACTCCGTCTGCAGAATCGACTTCGCCCGGTCCACGAGCTTGCGCGTCTCCAGCCGGAGCGTGAGGTCCGCGACCTCCTTCTCCAGCTCCTTCAACTCCGTGAACCGCGAAACGGCCATCTCGATCGCCGGCACGACATCCGTCTTGCTGAACGGCTTCACCAGATACGCCATCGCACCCGCGTCCCGGGCCCGCTCCACCAGATCGCGCTGCGAGAACGCGGTCAGCATCAGCACCGGCGCGATGCTCTCCTCCGCGATCTTCTCCGCCGCGGAGATACCGTCCAGCTTCGGCATCTTCACGTCGAGAATCACCAGATCGGGCCGGTGCTCACGAGCCAGCTCCACCGCCTGCTCACCGTCACCGGCCTCACCGACGACGGTGTACCCCTCCTCCTCCAGCATCTCTTTGAGATCGAGCCGGATCAGCGCCTCGTCCTCGGCGATGACGACCCGCGTCGTCATCGGAGGCACGTGCGACTTGTCGTCATCAGGCACGTCAACAGGCTGGGGCGACTCGGGGGCACTCACGTGGGCTCCTTGGTAGGGGCAGGCCGGTACTGCTCCCAAGAGCGTACCTAGCAGCAACGCCCCGCAGTGAACCGGTACACTGCTCATCGGTCCCCTGACGCGCCCGGTTGGAGGAACTGGTCAGACTCGCGGCACTCAAAATGCCGTGCCCTTTGGGCATGTGGGTTCGAATCCCACACCGGGCACCACGAGATCAAAAGCGGAGGATCACGTTCGCGTGGTTCTCCGCTTTTTGCTGCCCACGGTCACCGTCGGTGACACACAGTGGTCGCATGAACGTTCACGGCACTGAAGTGCGACAGAAGGCCCTCACTCTGCTGCGCGGAGGCGCGAAGAACACGGATGTCGCCCGCAGCCTCCAGGTGCCAATGGGGACCATCGGCTATTGGAAGCACCTGGACCTGGCGCAACGGGGAGAGTGTCCCGGCAGACACGATCCGAAGTGTCCCCGATGCGACGGGCGGGAACTCGACGAGCCCGCCTATTCCTATCTGCTGGGCCTCTACCTCGGCGATGGCCACATCAGTCACTACTCAGAGCACCGCGTTCCCAACCTCATGATCACCTGCACGGAGTCATGGCCGGGGCTCATGGACGACTGCGAACAGGCCGTGCGTGCGGTCTTCCCCGACAATGCCGTCTGCCGTGTCCGCAAGACCGGCTGCCGCAACGTGAAGGTCTATTCGAAGCACCTGCACTGTCTTTTCCCGCAGCACGGCCCCGGCAGGAAACACGAACGCCGCATCGCTCTCGAACCCTGGCAGAAAGCCATCGTCGATGCCCACCCTTGGCAGTTCATCCGCGGGCTCATCCACTCGGACGGCTGCCGGATCACCAACTGGACGACCCGCATGGTCGCCGGCGAGCGCAAGCGCTACGAGTATCCCCGGTACTTCTTCACCAACGTCTCCGAGGACATCCGGCGGCTCTGCACCGACACCCTGGACAAGCTCGGTGTCGAGTGGACGCACTGCACCCGCAACGGCAACCCGTACAACATCTCCATCGCCCGCAAAGCCTCAGTCGCCCTCATGGACGCGCACGTCGGGCCCAAGTACTGACGCCGCCCTACTTCGGGCTGTCGTCCTCGCCGATGTGGTGGACCCGGACCATGTTCGTCGAGCCGGAGACCCCGGGCGGGGAGCCGGCCGTGATGACGACCGTGTCGCCCTGGCGGCAGCGGCCGTAGCGGAGGAGGAGTTCGTCGACCTGGTCGACCATGGCGTCGGTGGAGTCGACGCTCGGGCCGAGGAACGTCTCGACGCCCCATGTGAGGCTGAGCTGGGAGCGGGTGGCCTGGTCGGGGGTGAAGGCGAGGAGGGGGATCGGGGAGCGGTAGCGGGAGAGGCGGCGGGCGGTGTCGCCCGACTGGGTGAAGGCGACGAGGAAGCGGGCGCCGAGGAAGTCGCCCATCTCTGCTGCTGCCCGGGCCACCGCGCCTCCCTGGGTGCGGGGCTTGTTGCGTTCGGTCAGGGGTGGGAGGCCCTTGGCGAGGATGTCCTCTTCCGCCGCTTCGACGATGCGGGCCATGGTGCGGACGGTTTCGACGGGGTGTTTGCCGACGCTGGTCTCGCCCGAGAGCATCACCGCGTCGGTGCCGTCGATGACGGCGTTGGCGACGTCGGAGGCCTCGGCTCGGGTGGGGCGGGCGTTGTCGATCATCGAGTCGAGCATTTGGGTGGCGACGATGACCGGTTTGGCGTTGCGTTTGGCGAGTTTGATGGCGCGTTTCTGGACGATCGGGACTTGTTCGAGGGGCATTTCGACGCCGAGGTCTCCGCGGGCGACCATGATGCCGTCGAAGGCGGCGACGATGTCGTCGATGTTCTCGACGGCTTGGGGTTTTTCGACTTTGGCGATGACGGGGAGGTGGCGGCCTTCTTCGTCCATGATGCGGTGGACGTCCTGGATGTCGCGGGCGGTGCGGACGAAGGACAGGGCGATGACGTCGAAGCCGGTGCGCAGGGCCCAGCGGAGGTCGTCCTCGTCCTTTTTGGAGAGGGCGGGGACGGAGACGGCGACGCCGGGGAGGTTGAGGCCCTTGTGGTCGGAGATCACGCCGCCTTCGAGGACGGTGGTGTGGACGCGGGGGCCGTCGACGCCGGTGACTTCGAGGCAGACCTTGCCGTCGTCGATGAGGATGCGTTCGCCGGTGGTGACGTCGTCGGCGAGGCCGGCGTAGGTGGTGCCGCATGTGCGGCCGTCGCCTTCGACGCCTTCTTCGACGGTGATGGTGAAGGTGTCGCCGCGTTCGAGGAGTACGGGTCCTTCGGTGAAGCGGCCGAGTCTGATCTTCGGGCCTTGAAGGTCGGCGAGGAGGCCGACGCTGCGGCCGGTCTCGTCGGCGGCTTTGCGTACCCGGTGGTAGCGCTCCTCGTGTTCGGCGTGGCCGCCGTGGCTGAGGTTGAAGCGGGCTACGTCCATTCCGGCGTCGACCAGGTTCTTGATCTGGTCGTAGGTGTCGGTGGCGGGCCCCAGGGTGCAGACGATTTTTGCTCGGCGCATGAAACGAGCCTATGAGTTACCGGCTGGTAGAGAATTGGCCGGGCGTGACCACTCAGCGGACTTCGGGTGAATCGCTTTTGACAAGTGTTGAATTGTGCGGGGGGTTGCTCCGATGAGCATCCGGGAGGAATTCGGTCGCGCTTTCGGATAATCGCCCGGCAGGGATTACAGCTGCGGCGGCACCATGGTGAAGCGGGCGTTGATCTGGGCGTGGACGCGTTGGCGCTGGGGTTCGAGGTCGAGGGGGGCGGGGGTGTCCTCGGCCGCGCCGGCGAAGGCGGCGGAGCGCATGCGGCCGGGGGCCTGGGGGTAGGCCGGCGGGGCGCTCTCGGCGCCGATGTCGGCCAGTTCGACCAGGGCGGAGAGGGTGGTGCCGAGGGCTTCGGCGTACTCGCGGGCGCGCTGGACGGCTTCGTGTACGGCCTTCTTCCTGGCCTCGCGGTGGGCGGGTGAGTCGGGGCGCAGGGCCCACCAGGGGCCGTCGACGCGGGTGAGGTCGAGGTCGGCGAGGCGGGTGGTGAGTTCACCGAGGGCGGTGAAGTCGGTGAGTTCGGCGGTGACGCGGACGCTGCCGTGGTAGGTGCGGACGCGTTCGCCGCGGCCGTGTTTGGTGAGTTCGGGTGTGATGGAGAAGGCGCCGGTCTCCAGGCGTTCGACGGCGTCGCCGTAGGACTTGACGAGGTCGAGGACGCCGGCGTTGCGGCGGGTGAGGTCGTCCAGGGCGGAGCGGCGGTCGCGGCCGCGGGCGGCGACGGTGATGCCGATGCGGGCGATCTCGGGGTCGACTTCGAGGCGGGCCTCGCCGCGGACGGCGATACGGGGGGCCTCGGGTGTGCCGTAGGGGACGGCGGGCGGGGAGGCGTCTGGGGTGGCCGCGGTCATACGCCCCACTCTGTCATGTCTGGGCTGGTTGGCGGCCTGGGTTCGGGGGTTCGAGTCATCAGATCGCAACCTGGCGGGTCTGTTGCGGCCGGTGGTGGGCGGGTCAGAATCTACGCGCGTTATCTACGCGCGTCGTTCCACAGATTCCGCGAGGAGCCAGACATGCCGTTGAACCGCCGGAAGTTCCTGGAGAAGTCCGCCGTGACCGGGGCGGGGGTGGCGCTGGCGACCGGTGCGGTCGGAGCGCCGGGTGCGCAGGCGGCCGAGGCGAAGCGCGGCGCCAAGCGGTACGCGTTCACCGTGCTGGGGACGACGGACCTGCACGGCAACGTCTTCAACTGGGACTACTTCACGGACAAGGAGTTCGACGACAAGGACCACAACGACGTCGGTCTCGCGAAGGTCTCCACTCTCGTCAACCGGGTCCGTGAGGAGAAGGGCCGCCGCAACACGCTGCTGATCGACGCGGGCGACACCATCCAGGGCACCCAGCTGTCGTACTACTACGCCAAGGTCGACCCGATCACGGCGGAGGGCGGCCCGGTGCACCCGATGGCGCAGGCGATGAACGCCATGGGCTACGACGCGGCGGCGCTCGGCAACCACGAGTTCAACTACGGCATCCCGGTGCTGCGGAAGTTCGAGCAGCAGTGCCGTTTCCCGCTGCTGGGCGCCAACGCGCTGGACGCGAAGACGCTGCGTCCGGCGTTCGCGCCGTACAGCATGCACCGGCTGCGCACCCCGCACGGGCGGGACGTGAAGGTGGCCGTGCTGGGTCTGACCAACCCGGGCATCGCGATCTGGGACAAGGCGAACGTGCAGGGGAAGATGACGTTCCCGGGTCTGGAGGAGCAGGCGGCGAAGTGGGTGCCGAAGCTGCGGTCGATGGGCGCGGACGTCGTCATCGTGTCGGCGCACAGTGGTTCGTCGGGGACGTCGTCCTACGGTGACCAGCTGCCGTACATCGAGAACGCGGCCGCTCTGGTGGCCGAGCAGGTGCCGGGGATCGACGCGATCCTGGTCGGGCACGCGCACACGGAGATCCCCGAGTACTTCGTCGCGAACAAGAAGACGGGCCAGAAGGTCGTGCTGTCGGAGCCGCTGAAGTGGGGGCAGCGGCTGACGCTGTTCGACTTCGAGCTGGTCTGGGAGAAGGGCTGCTGGAAGGTCGAGAAGGTGGGCGCGAAGGTCCTCAACTCCAACACGGTGGAGGAGGATCCGAAGATCACGAAGCTGCTCCTGGACGAGCACGAGAAGGTCGTGGCGTACGTCAACCAGGTCATCGGCACCAACGCGGCGGAGATGACGTCGTCCGAGGCGCCGTACAAGGACGTGCCGATCATCGACCTGATCAACCACATCCAGGCCGACACGGTGAAGCAGGCGCTGGCGGGCACGGAGCACGCCGCGCTGCCGGTGCTGTCGCAGGCGGCGTGCTTCTCGCGCAGTGCGCGGATCCCGGCGGGGCAGGTGACGATCCGGGACGTGGCCGGTCTGTACGTCTTCGAGAACACGCTGGAAGCGCGTTTGATGACGGGTGCGCAGATGAAGGCGTATCTGGAGTTCTCGGCGAACTATTTCGTGCAGACCGCGCCCGGCGCGCCGGTGGATCCGGCGAAGCTGACGAACGCGAACGGCACGCCGGACTACAACTACGACGTGGTGAGCGGTCTGTCGTACGAGATCGACATCGCGAAGCCGGCCGGGTCGCGGGTGACGAACGTGCGCTTCGAGGGGCAGCCGCTCGCCGACGACGCGAAGTTCGTGTTCGCGGTGAACAACTACCGGGCCAACGGCGGCGGGAACTTCCCGCATGTCGCCGCCGCCCCGGTGCTGTGGTCGAACTCGGAGGAGATCCGCAACACCATGATCGCCTGGGTGAAGGCGAAGGGGTCGATCGACCCGGCCGAGTTCGCCGCGGTGGACTGGAAGCTCACGCGCGAGGGCACGCCCGTCTTCTGAGCCGTGTCCTCGTTCACCTTCGGTCGTCGACCAGCGGGGTCAGTGCCGGTGCCTCGCGGGGCGGCGGGACGTGCCTGCGCTGGGTGAGACCGAAGGTGGTGAAGGCGGTGCGGGCGGGGAGTGCGTAGGCCTCCCCGCCCGTCAGGGAGTTGAGGATGATCGCGCTGCGCCAGGCGGCGAGGCCGAGGTCAGGGGCGCCGACGCCGTGGGTGTGGGTCTCGGCGTTCTGGACGTACACCGTGCCGGTGACGGACGGGTCGAGGACGAGCCGGTACTCCTCGTCGACACGCGGCCGTTCCCGGTTGTCGCGGCGCATGTAGGGGTCGAGGCCGGCGAGGATCCGGTCGAGGGGGCGTTCGCGGTAGCCGGTGGCGAGGACGACGGCGTCGGTGGTGAGGCGGGAGCGGCTGTCCTGCCGGCCGTGTTCCAGGTGCAGTTCCACCTGGGTCGTGGCGACGCGGCCGGCGGTGCGGAGGCGGACGCCGGGGGTGAGGACGGCGTCGGGCCAGCCGCCGTGCAGGGTGCGGCGGTAGAGCTCGTCGTGGATGGCGGCGACGGTGGCGGCGTCGATGCCCTTGTGCAGCTGCCACTGGCCGTCGACGAGCCGGTCGCGGGCGGACTCGGGCAGGGCGTGGAAGTAGCGGGTGTGGTCGGGGGTGAAGTGTTCCAGGCCGAGCTTGGAGTACTCCATGGGGGCGAAGGCCTCGGTGCGGCCCAGCCAGTGCAGCTTCTCGTGTCCGGCCGGCCGGTTGCGCAGCAGGTCGAGGAAGATCTCGGCGCCGGACTGTCCGATGCCCACGATCGTGACGTGTCCGGCGGCGAGGAGGGCGGCGCGGTGGTCGAGGTAGTCGGCGGCGTGCACGACGGGCACGCCGGGGGCCTCGACGAGGGGCTTGAGGGGGTCGGGGACGTAGGGCTCGGTGCCGATGCCGAGGACGACGTTGTGTGTGTAGGTCCGGCCGAGGGCCTCGGCTTCTCCGTCGGCGTCGAGCTGGGTGAAGTCGACCTCGAAGAGGTCGCGGTCGGGGTTCCAGCGGACGGCGTCGACCTGGTGGCCGAAGCGGAGCCCCGGGAGGTTCTCGCAGACCCAGCGGCAGTAGGCGTCGTACTCGGCGCGCTGGATGTGGAAGCGCTCGGCGAAGTAGAAGGGGAAGAGCCGCTCGCGGGACCTGAGGTAGTTGAGGAAGGTCCAGGGGCTGGTGGGGTCGGCGAGGGACACCAGGTCGGCGAGGAACGGCACCTGGATGGTGGCGCCCTCGATGAGCAGGCCGGGGTGCCAGCCGAAGGCGGGGCGCTGCTCGTAGAAGACGGTGTCGAGGCCGCCGAGGGGGTGGGCGAGCGCGGCGAGGGAGAGGTTGGCGGGTCCGGCTCCGATGCCGACGAGGTCGCGGGGGGCGTCGGGGTCGGGGTGCGGCGCGGCGTCGGGGCCGGGGGTCGGGGCAGGGTTCATCGGGGGGTGTGTCCTTCCACGAGTGTCGCTCGGCTCGCTGCCGCGAGGTGCAGCAGGGCGGCCAGGTCGTCGGGACCGGTGGCGGGGTTGAGGAGGGTGGCCTTGAGCCAGAGCCGGCCGTCGAGGCGGGCCCGGCCGAGGACGGCGTGGCCGGCGATGAGCAGCGAGCGGCGTACGGCGGCCACGGTGGCGTCGGTGGCGTCCGCGGGCCGGAACAGCACCGTGCTGATGACGGGCGGGGCGTGCAGTTCGAAGCCGGGGTGTTCGGCGACGAGGGCGGCGAACTCGCGGGCGCGGGCGCAGACCTGGTCGACGAGTGCGCCGAGTCCGTCGCGCCCCAGGGTCTTGAGGGTGACGGCGAGTTTGAGGACGTCGGGGCGGCGGGTGGTGCGCAGGGACCGGCCGAGCAGGTCGGGCAGCCCGGCCTCGGTGTCGTCGGCGGCGTTGAGGTAGTCGGCGCGCTGTCCCAGGGCGGCGAGGTCGTGGGCGTCCCGGACGGCGAGGAGGCCTGCGGCGACCGGCTGCCAGCCGAGTTTGTGCAGGTCGAGGGTGACGGTGTCGGCGGCGTCGAGCCCGTTGAGCCGTGGGCGGTGCCGGTCGCTGAAGAGGAGGCCTCCGCCGTAGGCGGCGTCCACGTGCAGCCGGGCGCCGTGGGTGGCGCAGCGGGCGGCGATCTCGGGCAGCGGGTCGATGTATCCGGCGTCGGTGGTGCCGGCGGTGGCGGCGACGAGCACGGGGCCGGGCTGTGCGGTGAGGGCGTCGTCGAGCGCGGAGGGGTCGAGCGTCCCGCGCGGGGTAGGGACGACGACGGGGTCGGGCAGCCCGAGCAGCCAGGCGGCGCGGGGCAGGGAGTGGTGGGCGTTGGCCCCGCACACGAGCCGGACGGTTCCGCCGTGGGTCTCTCGGGCGAGGAGCAGGGCGAGCTGGTTGGATTCGGTGCCGCCGGTGGTGATGAGGCAGTCGGGGGCGGTGGGCTGCCCGGTCCCGTGGATCTGCCGGGCCAGTGCCTGTGCGACCAGTCTTTCCAGTTCCGATGCCCCGGGCGCCTGGTCCCAGGAGTCCAGGGACGGGTTGAGGGCGCAGGCGGCGAGGTCGGCGGCCGCGGCGACGGCGAGCGGGGGGCAGTGCAGGTGGGCGGCGCACCGGGGGTGGGCCGGGTCGGCGGCGGTCTCGGCGAAGGCGTGGACCAGGGTGTGCAGGGCGTGCGGGTCGCCCTGGTCGGGGAGGACGTCGCCGATCGCCTGCCGGATCCGGGCGGTGACCGCCTGCGGGCCGCCCGCCGGGAGCGGCCCGCCCCGCGCCCGGGCGCCGGTGTCCAGCGCTTGGAGGACGGTGTCGAGCATCGGCCGCAGGGCGTGGGGGCCTTCGGGGCCTGAGGCGAGGGGCGGGTTGCTCATGGGGCTGTCCTCCGGGGCGCGGGGCGGCGCGCCCGAGGAGACCAACGACTCAACCCGGGTGGAGGTACCTCCGTGACGGAAAACCGGTCGGGCCGGGTGGCCCCGGGGGGCTCAGTTCTTGAAGTCGGCCGTGTGGTCTGCGGCCCAGGCCGCGAAGGGGCGGGCCGGCCTGCCGGTGACCTCGCGGACGGTGTCGGTGATCTCGGGGGTGGTGCCGACCATGGCGGCGAAGGACTTCAGCAGGGCCGTGAGGGTGCCCGGCGGGAGGTGCGGGAAGAGTTCGGGGCCCGCTTCTTCGGGTGCCAGTTCGGTGAAGCGCAGCTCGCGGCCCAGGGCGTCGCCGATCGCGGTGACCTGTCCGGCGTTGGTGATCGCCTCGGGTCCGGTGAGGCGGTGGGCGGTGCCCTCGTGGCCGTCGTCGAGGAGGGCGCGTTCGGCGACGGCGGCGATGTCGTCCTCGTGGACCGGCGCGGAGCGGGCCTCGGCGAAGACGCCACGGACGGTGTCGCCGCCGCGGATCTGCGGGGCCCACTGGAAGGCGTTGGTGGCGAACGCGCCCGGCCGCAGGAAGGTCCATGCCAGGCCGCTGTCGCGGACGTGCCGTTCGGCGGTGGCGTGCATGACGTGGATGGGGTGGGTCTCGTCGGCGCCCGGCTCGATGATCGCGGAGGACAGCAGGACGACGTGGCGCACCCCGGCGGCGCGGGCCGCCGCCAGCAGGCCGGGGGTGTGCTCGCCGCCCGCCTGGACGTACAGGAACAGCTTGGTGACGCCGTCGAACAGGGCGGCCGGGTCGTCGTGCCGGAGTCGTACCGTCTCTGCGCCGGCGGGCAGGCGGGCCCGCTGCGGGTCGCGGGTCAGTGCCCGGACGGGCCGGCCGGCGGTGACGAGGCGTTCGACCAGGGCGCGGCCGACGTTTCCGGTGGCGCCGGTCACTGCGATCATGGAGGGCTCCTCGGGCGGGGTCGTCTGTCGTGACCCGAGGCTAGGAGGGGCGGCCGGCCCGCCGCATCGGCGAAAGGGACCAGCCGCCCCGCGAGTGCCCTACGTCGCCGGTCCTAGTTCTCCTGGCCGCCCTGGACCCGCAACGCCCGTGCCAGGTCGTCAAGTTGGTCGACGAGCTTGCGGCGCAGGGCGGGGATCGGGTCGGCGTCGCGCAGGCATTCCCGGCCGAGGCGGAGGGTGTCGGCGTCGACGGCGTGCGCGGGGAAGGCCCAGCGGCCGGCCGCGTCGGCGATGGCGGGGCCGCGGCGGTCGGCGACGGCGACCGCGTCGGCGTAGTAGCGCTCGACGTACGCGCGTACCAGGTCGGCCTGTTCGGGCTGCCAGAAGCCCCGGGCGGTGGCGGTGAAGAGGTAGTTGGACAGGTCGTCCGAGCCGAACATCGCCTGCCAGGCGCGGGCCTTGGCCTCCGGGTCGGGCAGGGCGGCCCGGCAGCGGGCGGCGCCCTCCTGGCCGGTGGCGCTCGGGTCGCGTTCGAGTTCGGCGGCGATGGCGGCCTCGTCGGTGGCGCCGAGGACGGCGAGCCGGGCGAGCACGCGCCAGCGCAGTTCGGGGTCGAGTTCGGGGCCGCCGGGGACGGTGCCGTCGGCGAGCCACGCGGCGATGGTGTCGGGGTGGGCGGTCACGTCGATGCGGTGGCGTACGGCGATCAGGCGCAGGCCGGGGTTGTCGCCGTCCTCGGTGCGGCGGATGAGGTCGCGGCACAGTTCGGAGAGGGTGGCGAGGGCGGCGGGCCGCTCCGCGGGCGTGAGGTAGCGGTCGGTGATGTACGTGGAGGCGAAGGCGAGCACGCCCTGGACGATGGCGAGGTCCGTCTCCAGCGGGAGGTGGGCGCGGGCGGTCTCCAGGTAGGCGCCGGGGGCGAGTTCGCCGTCGCGGACGGCGTCGCGCAGGGCGTTCCAGACGACCGCGCGGGTGAGCGGTTCGGGCAGGCCGGACAGGTCCTTGCGGACGGTCTCGAAGGACTCGGGGTCGAAGCGGACCTTGGCGTAGGTGAGGTCGGCGTCGTTGAGGAGGAGCAGGGCCGGCCGCTTGCCGATGGGGTGGGCGTCGGTCTGCGGGAGGTCCAGGTGGAGGCGTTCGCGCAGGACGAGCTGTCCGCCGTCGTCGCCGAGGTCCCGGTCGTAGAGGCCGGCGGCGATGCGGTGCGGGCGGCTGCCGGCGCGGTCGACGGTGAGGGCGCAGGTGCCGTGCTCGCCGGGGGCGATCCGCGGGGTGAGGGTGTCGACGCCGGTGGTGCGCAGCCAGGCGTCGGCCCAGGCGTGGACGTCGCGGTCGGTGGCGCCGGCGAGGTTGTCGATGAAGTCGGCGAGGGTGGCGTTGGCGAATTTGTGCCGGGCGAAGTGGGTGTTGATGCCGGCGAGGAAGTCCTTCTCGCCGAGCCAGGCGACCAGCTGCCGCAGCGCGCTGGCGCCCTTGGCGTAGGAGATGCCGTCGAAGTTGAGCAGCGCGGAGGCGGTGTCGTCGACGGCCTCGGGGGCGACGGGGTGGGTGGAGGGGCGCTGGTCGGCGTCGTAGCCCCAGGACTTGCGGGTGACGCCGAAGTCGGTCCAGGTGTCGGTGAAACGGGTGGCTTCGGTGAGGGTCTGGTAGCCCATGTACTCGGCGAAGGACTCGTTCAGCCAGATGTCGTCCCACCACTTGAGGGTGACGAGGTCGCCGAACCACATGTGGGCCATCTCGTGGGCGATGACCATGGCGCGGGTCTGGCGTTCGGTGTCGGTGACGGCGGAGCGGTAGACGAACTCGTCGCGGAAGGTGACCAGGCCGGGGTTCTCCATGGCGCCGGCGTTGAACTCGGGGACGAAGGCCTGGTCGTAGGAGTCGAACGGGTAGGGCTCGTCGAACTTCTCGTGGTAGCGGTCGAAGCAGGCGCGTGTGACGTCGAGGAGTTCGTCGCAGTCGGCGTCCAGGTAGGGGGCGAGGGAGCGGCGGCAGTGCAGTCCGAAGGGCAGGCCGCGGTGCTCGGTGCGGACGGAGTGCCAGGGGCCGGCGGCGACGGCGACGAGGTAGGTGGAGATGAGCGGTGTGGGGGCCGCCTTCCATACGCCGTCGGTGTGTTCGGTGATGCCGTTGGCGAGGACGGTCCAGTCCTGCGGGGCCTTCACCGACAGCTCGAAGGCGGCCTTCAGGTCGGGCTGGTCGAAGGCGGCGAAGACCCGCTGGACGTCGTCCATGAACAGCTGGGTGTAGACGTAGGTCTCGCCGTCGGTGGGGTCGGTGAAGCGGTGCATGCCCTCGCCGGTGCGGGAGTAGCGCATCCGTGCGTCCACGCGCAGTTCGTGCTCGCCGGCGGTGAGGCCGGGCAGGGCGAGCCGGTTGCCGTCCAGGGCTTCGGGGTCCAGGGGGTGTCCGTCGAGGGTGACGGAGCGCAGCTCGGCGGGCTTGAGCTCGACGAAGGTGTCCCCGTCCACGCGGGCAGCGAACCTGATCTGGGTGCGGGAGTCGAAGGTGTCGTCTCCGCCGGTCAGGTCGAGTTCGATCGTGTAGCGGTGGACATCGAGGAGCTCGGCTCGGGTCTGCGCTTCGTCGCGCGTCAGTACGGACATGCGAGACATGCTGCCTGATGGCGTCGGCATGGCACAGAGGCGGATCGGTACGTGCCCAATGTCCGGTCTAGGTGCGGTCCTTTTCGAGCTCCCCGGCGTGCGCCCCCATGGGTCGTTGTGTCGGCACGCGCGCGTCGGGATGGGGCGGGGCGGGGCGCGGGGGGTGTGCGGTGGTCTCGGTGTGCTCCCGCACGAGGGCGCGCAGGCGGTGCACTTCGTGTTCCAGGGCGAGTTGGCGCCGGTGGGTTTCGAAGAGGTAGCGGACCTTGGTGCGCAGGGCCCAGGGGTCCACGGGCTTGAGGACGAGGTCGGCGACGCCGAGCCGGAAGGCGGTGGTGGTCAGTTCGTGGTCGGCGCCGAAGCCGGTGAGCAGGATCACCGGGATGTGCTGGGTCTGCTCGACGCGTCGCATGTAGCGCACGACCTCCAGCCCGCTGACGCCGGGCATGCGCACGTCGAGCAGGAGCAGGCCGACCTGGCCGCGGAGCACCTGTTTGAGTGCCTCGTCGCCGCTGGTGGCCCGGTCGAGCCGATAGCCCAGCGGGGCCAGGGCGCTCTCCAGCGCGTACAGCGTGTCCTCGTGGTCGTCGACGATGAGGATCCTGGTATCCGACGGCATGACCCGACGCCCCTCCCTCGTGGAGGACCAGAGTAGTCCGGGACACTGACGCGTAGTGCTCGACAGCTGACTTGCTGTGCACGGCGCAGCATGCACCTGGCGGGCCGCCGTGTCACTCCCCGGGGCGCGCGGGAGGTCAGTTGCCGCCGGTGGTGGTGCCGTTGAGCGCCTGGTCCGCGATGCGCTCGTGGTGGCGGATGACCTCGCCGACGATGAAGTTCAGGAACTTCTCGGCGAAGGCCGGGTCCAGCTTGGCGTCCTCGGCGAGGGCGCGCAGCCGGGCGATCTGGCGGGCCTCGCGGGCCGGGTCGGCGGGCGGCAGCTGGTGCTCGGCCTTGAGGTGGCCGACCTGCTGCGTGCACTTGAAGCGCTCGGCGAGCATGTGGACGACGGCCGCGTCGATGTTGTCGATGCTGTCGCGCAGCCGGGTGAGCTCTGCGCGGACGGCGGGGTCGACGTCGCGGGAACCGGTGTTGCTGGTGGTCATGGGGCGTCAGCCTACGGGGATCACACCGGGTGGCCGCCGGCCGTCTCATTCTTCGGCGGTGAGAGTCGCTTGTGGAAGTAGACGTCCTCGTGGCCGCCGGGGACGCCCTGGATGCGGGCCCGTTCCCGGAAGCCGAGCTTCGGGTAGAAGCCGGGTGCCTGGAAGCTGTACGCGGAGACGATCATGTCGGTGCAGCCGCGCCGGGCCGCCTCGGTCTGCGCGGCGCGCATCAGCCGGCCGCCCCAGCCGGCGTGCCGCTGGTCCTCGCGCACCCAGAGCATGTTTACGGAGCACAGGGTGCCCCAGGTCCAGGCGGTGAGCCCGCCGACCAGGGCGCCCGTCGCGTCGGTGGCGCGGACGGAGAGGGGCTCGGTGGCTGCGCCGTCGGCGGCGGCGGTGTTGAAGGCGGTCAGCTCCTCGTCGAGCCGTTTCTCGAGGTCGTCGTCCCGGCCGCCCACCCGGAGCGAGGCGGCGCTGGTGTGCTGTTCGCTGGTCACGGTCCGGATTCTGCCGGAGTCGCCGGGGGCGGCGGCCGTTTTTCGCCGTGGCACGGACCGTCCGCGGCCGGTCGCGTCCTCGTACAGTGGAACCGGGTTCCGGGGCGTCCTTGGGGGTGAGGCGTGGCGAACGACGGGCCGGTCGAGCACGGCTACCCGCATCTGGAGACGGTGCGGGCCGCCGTCACGGCGCTGTACAGGCGGCTGTCGTACGACACCGTCCAGACGTTCGCGACCAGCGTGGTCCCCGCCGACGTGGCGTTCTGCGACACCGACGACGTGTATCTGGGGGCGCAGCGGGTGGCGCGGGAGCTGGTGCGGCACTACCGGCTGCCGGATGCCCGGCTGATCGTGAGCTTCCGGGAGATGCGGCACGCGGCGAACGTCGAGCTCGCGGCCGGGCCGGAGTACTTCGTGGAGCTGAACGACCGGTTCCGTACGCATCGGCGGGACATCGGGGCGGCCCTGGCGCACGAGGTGATGCACGTGTACCTGCACCGCCTCGACCTGTCGTTCCCGGGCGTGCGGGACAACGAGATCCTCACGGACACGGCGACGACGTATCTGGGTGCGGGGTGGCTGCTGCTGGACGCGTACCGGGAGGACGGGGCGTCGTCGCAGAAGCTGGGGTATCTCACGCCGGAGGAGTTCGGGTACGTGCTGGCCAAGCGGGCGCTGGTGTTCGGGGAGGACCCGTCGGTGTGGTTCACCAGTGCGCAGGCGTACACGGCGTATGTGAAGGGGATGGAGCTGGCCCGCCGGGACGCGCAGGAGCCGCCGTTGACGGCGGCGGGGTGGGCGGGGCGGCGGCGGTACGCCCGCGACCGGCGGCACGCCCCGGAGGCTGGGCCGCAGCCGGGGGTGCGGTACGCGTTCTCGCCCGACGGGGGCGGGCGGTTGCGGGTGTCGTTTCCCTGCCCCACGTGTCATCAGCGGATCAGGGTGCCGGTCCGGGGGCGGGTCCGGGCGCGGTGCGCGTTGTGCCGGAGCGTCCTGGAGTGCGACACGTGAACGTCCTCAGGTGCCGTACACCGGCCCCGGTTCGGACGCCTCCGCCAGAAGTTTCCGGGTCAGCTCCCCCGCCTCGGCCGGACTCCAGCGCCCGCCCTTGTCCGCGCTCGGCCCCGCCCTCCATCCGTCCATGACCGTGATCCGGCCGCCCTCCGCCTCGAAGACCCGGCCGGTCACGCCGGTGCTCGCCGCCGAGCCCAGCCAGACGACGAGGGGTGAGACGTTTTCGGGGGCCATCGCGTCGAAGCCGGAGCCGGGGGCCGTCATGGTGTCCGCGAAGGCGCGTTCCGTCATCCGGGTCCGGGCGGCGGGGGCGATGGCGTTGACCTGGACGCCGTAGCGTCGCAGTTCGGCCGCCGCGACGAGGGTCAGGGCGACGATGCCGGCCTTGGCGGCGCTGTAGTTGCCCTGTCCGACCGAGCCCAGCAGTCCGGCTCCGCTGCTGGTGTTGACGATCCGGGCCTCGGGCCGGCGGCCCGCCTTGGCCTCGCGGCGCCAGTGCGCGGCCGCGTGCCGCAGGGGCAGGAAGTGGCCTTTGAGGTGGACGCGTACGACGGCGTCGAAGTCGTCCTCGTCGAGGTTGACCAGCATCCGGTCGCGCAGGAAGCCCGCGTTGTTGACGAGGGTGTCGAGCCGGCCGTACGCCTGCAGGGCCGTGCGGACCAGCGAGGCGGCGCCCTCGGTCGTGGCGATGTCACCGCCGTGCGCCACCGCCTCGCCGCCCGCCGCGCGGATCTCCTCCACGACCCGGGCGGCGGGACCGTCGGGCCCGGGGGTGCCGTCGAGGCCCACCCCGAGGTCGTTGACGACCAGCCGTGCCCCCTCGGCCGCGAACGCGAGGGCGTGGGCCCGGCCGAGCCCGCGCCCCGCGCCCGTGACGACGACGACCCGGCCCGCGCAGATTCCGCTCATGTCAGCTCTCCTTGTCCGCGGTGGGCGGGTGGCCGCTCACCCGCCCGGCGCCCGCCGCGTCCAGGAAGGCCGGCCGTTCCCCGCCCCCGTGCACCTTCAGGCTCGCTCCGCTGATGTACGCGGCGGCGTCGGACGCCAGGAACACCGCCGCGCGGCCCACGTCGGACGGTTCGGCGAGACGGCCCAGCGGGACCGTGCGGGCGACGGCGGCGATGCCGTCCCGGTCGCCGTAGTGGAGGTGGGACCGTTCGGTGCGGACCATGCCCACGACGAGGGTGTTGACCCGGATGTCGGGCGCCCATTCCACGGCCATGGAGCGGGCGAGGTTCTCCAGGCCCGCCTTGGCGGCGCCGTAGGCGGCGGTGCCGGGTGAGGGGCGGCCGCCGCTGACGCTGCCGATCATGACGATCGAGCCCCTGGAGTGCCGCAGCCGGTCGTACGCGGCGAGGGACACGGTCAGCGGCGCGAGCAGGTTGAGCTCCACCACGCGCGCGTGCCGCTCCGGTCCGGCCTCGGTGAGCAGCCGGTGAGGTGCGCCGCCCGCGTTGTTGACGAGCACGTCCAGCCGGGGAAGGCCGGCGAACAGGCGCCCGGCGGCGTCGGTGTCCCGGACGTCCAGCGGCACGAACTCGGTACCGGGGAGCGGGACGTCCGGTGGCCGGCGGGCGCAGACCACGACCTCGGCGCCCGCCCGCACGAAGGCACGCGCGATGCCGGCGCCGACACCCCGGGTCCCGCCGGTGACGACGGCGACCTTCCCGTCCAGCTCCATGCGCTGCTACCTTTCCACCTAACAAACGTTTGGTGGAAAGGTAGCTGATGCGGCCATGGGTGTCTCCACCTCGTGCGGGGAAAAGGGCATCACCGTCGTCACGGTCGACTTCCCACCGGTGAACGCCCTGCCGGTGGCGGGCTGGTTCGCCCTGGCCGACGCGGTGCGCGCGGCCGGACGCGATCCGGAGGTCCGGTGCGTGGTGCTGGCCGCCGAGGGACGCGGGTTCAACGCGGGTGTGGACATCAAGGAGCTGCAGGCGGACGACCGGGAGCACAGCGCGCTGCTCGGTGTGAACAGCGGCTGCGCACAGGCGTTCGCGGCGGTCTACGAGTGCGAGGTGCCGGTCGTGGCGGCGGTGCAGGGCTTCTGCCTGGGCGGCGGCATCGGCCTGGTGGGGAACGCGGACGCGATCGTGGCGAGCGAGGACGCGGTGTTCGGACTGCCCGAGCTGGACCGCGGGGCCCTCGGCGCGGCCACCCACCTGGCCCGGCTGGTCCCCCAGCACCTGATGCGGGCGCTGTACTACACGGCGCGTACGGCGAGCGCGGCCGACCTGCACGCGCACGGGTCGGTGTGGCGGGTGGTGCCGCGCGGCGCACTGCGCTCCGCCGCCCTGGAACTGGCCCGCGAGATCGCCGCGAAGGACGGCCGGCTGCTCCGTCTGGCCAAGGCCGCGCTCAACGGCATCGACCCCGTTGACGTGCGCCGCAGCTACCGCTTCGAGCAGGGCTTCACCTTCGAGGCGGGTCTCAGCGGGGTGGGCGCGCGGGTGCGCGACAGGTTCGGGCAGGAGGGTGCGCGATGAGGGACAAGACGATGTCGGCGGACGAGGCGGTGTCCCGGCTGTCCAGCGGCATGACCCTCGGCATCGGCGGCTGGGGCTCGCGCCGCAAGCCGATGGCCCTGGTGAGAGCGCTGCTCAGGTCGCGGATCACCGACCTCACCATCGTGTCGTACGGCGGCCCGGACGTGGGCATGCTGGCCGCGGCCGGGCGGATCCGGCGGCTGGTGACGGCTTTCGTCACCCTCGACTCGATCCCGTTGGAACCGCACTACCGGGCGGCTCGTGAGCGGGGTGCCTTCGCCCTGACGGAGATCGACGAGGCGATGTTCCTGTGGGGTCTGCGGGCGGCGGCGAACCGGCTCCCGTTCCTGCCGGTGCGGGCCGGGTTCGGCTCGGACGTGATGCGGGTCAACCCGGGCCTGAGGACGGTCACTTCGCCGTACGAGGACGGGGAGACGTTCGTGGCCGTGCCCGCCCTGCGGCTGGACGCGGCCCTGGTGCACGTCAACCGCGCGGACCGCTCGGGCAACGGGCAGTACCTGGGCCCGGACCCGTACTTCGACGACCTGTTCTGCGCGGCCGCCGACACGGCGTACGTGAGCTGCGAGCGGATCGTCGGCACGGCCGAGCTGACGAAGGAGGGCCCGCCGCAGACCCTGCTGATCAAGCGGCACACGGTCACCGGTGTCGTCGAGTCCCCGCACGGGGCGCACTTCACGTCCTGCGCGCCCGACTACGGCCGGGACGAGGCCTTCCAGAAGCGGTACGCGACCACGCCCTGGCCCGCTTTCGAGGCCGGGTACCTCGACGGGGACGAGCAGGCGTACCAGGCGGCCGTGCGGGAGGGCACATGACCGGGCCCACCCGTGCCGAGTACTGCGTGATCGCCTGCGCCGAGGCCTGGCGGGACGACGGCGAGGTGCTGGCGAGCCCCATGGGGCTGATCCCCTCGATCGGCGCCCGGCTGGCCCGGCTCACCTTCGCACCGGACCTGCTGCTGACCGACGGCGAGGCGATGCTCGTCCGCCCGGACGGGACACCCGAGGGCTGGCTGCCGTACCGCGAGCATCTGGCCTGGGTCACCGCAGGGCGGCGGCACGTGATGATGGGCGCGAGTCAGATCGACCGGTTCGGCAACCAGAACATCGCCTGCATCGGTGACTGGGAGAGGCCGAAGCGGCAGTTGCTGGGGGTACGCGGCGCACCGGTCAACACCCTGAACCATCCGACCAGTTACTGGATCCCGAGGCACTCCCGGCGGGTCTTCGTCGAGCGGGTCGACATGGTCTGCGGGGTCGGCTACGACCATGCGGCCGGGGCGCGCTACCACCGGATCCCGCGGGTCGTCTCCGACCTGGGCGTCTTCGACTTCGCCACCCCCGACCGCTCGATGCGGCTGGCCTCCCTGCACCCGGGCGTCACGGTGGAGCAGGTGAAAGAGGCGACGGGCTTCGAACTGACCGTGCCGGACGAGGTGCCGGAGACCCGGGAGCCGACCGGTGAGGAGCTCCGGCTGATCCGCGAGGTCGTCGACCCGGCCGGGGCCCGGGCCGGGGAGGTCGCCGCGTGAGGGGGACGGCGCTCACCCGGCTGACCGGTGTCCGCCATCCGGTCGTGCAGACCGGGATGGGCTGGGTGGCCGGACCCCGGTTGGTCTCCGCGACGGCGAACGCGGGCGCCCTCGGCATCCTGGCCTCCGCCACGATGACACCCGGGCGGCTGCGCGAGGCCGTACGGGAGGTGAGGGCCCGGACCGACGCGCCGTTCGGGGTGAACCTGCGCGCCGACGCGGCCGACGCGGGCGATCGCGTGCGGATCCTGATCGAGGAGGGCGTCCGGGTCGCCTCCTTCGCCCTCGCCCCCTCCCGGGAGCTGATCGGCGAGCTCAAGGAGGCCGGTGTGGTCGTCATGCCGACCGTGGGGGCGCGGCGGCATGCCGAGAAGGTCGCGGCGTGGGGCGCGGACGCGGTGCTCGTGCAGGGCGCGGAGGGCGGCGGGCACACCGGGGAGGTGGCCACGACCGTGCTGCTGCCGCAGGTGGTGGACGCGGTGCGGATACCCGTCGTCGCGGCAGGCGGCTTCTTCGACGGGCGCGGGCTGGCCGCGGCCCTGGCCTACGGGGCGGCGGGCGTGGCGATGGGCACGCGGTTCCTGCTGACCTCGGACTCGACCGTGCCGGACGCGGTGAAGGCGAGGTATCTCGCGGCGGCCGTGAAGGACGTGACGGTGACCCGGGCGGTCGACGGGCTCCCGCACCGCATGCTGCGTACGGAACTGGTGGCCGCCCTGGAGGACGCCGGCCGGGCCGGGGCGCTCGCGCGGGCCCTGCGCGCGGCGGCCGGATTCCGCAGGCTGTCCGGGCTGACCTGGCGGCAGCTCGTCCGTGACGGGCTGGCCCTCAAACGCGGCAAGGACCTGTCCTGGAGCCAGGTACTGCTCGCCGCGAACACGCCGATGCTGCTGAAGTCGGCGATGGTGGACGGCCGTACGGACCTGGGGGTGATGGCGTCCGGGCAGGTCGCCGGGGTGATCGGCGACCTGCCGTCGTGTGCGGAGCTGGTGGAGCGGATCATGAGGGAGGCCGACGAGACGCTGACGCGGCTCACAGCCGTTCGATGATCGTCACATTGGCCTGGCCGCCGCCCTCGCACATGGTCTGCAGACCGAACCGGCCGCCGGTGCGCTCCAGTTCGTGCAGCAGGGTCGTCATGAGTTTGACGCCGGTCGCGCCGAGGGGGTGCCCCAGGGCGATCGCGCCGCCGTTGACGTTGACCCGGTCCGGGTCGGCGCCGGTCTCCTTCAGCCAGGCCAGGACGACCGGCGCGAAGGCCTCGTTGATCTCGACGAGGTCGATGTCGTCGATGGTCAGGCCGGTCTTCCTCAGGGCGTGGGCGGTGGCCGGGATGGGGGCGGTGAGCATCCGGATCGGGTCCTCGCCGCGCACCGAGAGGTGGTGCACGCGCGCGCGGGGGGTGAGCCCGTGGTCGCGCACGGCCCGTTCGGAGGCCAGCAGCATCGCCGCCGCCCCGTCGGAGACCTGGGAGGAGCAGGCGGCGGTGACGGTTCCGCCGTCGAGGACCGGCTTGAGACCGGCCATCTTCTCCAGGGAGGTGTCCCGGCGCGGCCCCTCGTCGGCGGTGACCTCTCCGTACGGGACGCTCTCGCGGCCGAAGCGGCCCTCGTCGATCGCCCGCACCGCCCGCCGATGGGAGCGCAGGGCGAACTCCTCCTGGTCCTGCCGGGTGATCCCCCACTTGGCGGCGATCATCTCGGCGCCCACGAACTGGTTGACGGGCTTGTCCCCGTACCGTGCCCGCCAGCCGGCGCTGCCCGCGAAGGGCCCCTGGGTCAGCCCGAGCGGTTCGGCGGCCTGCCGGGTGGCGAAGGCGATGGGGATCATCGACATGTTCTGCACCCCGCCGGCGACCACCAGGTCCTGGGTGCCGGACAGCACGGCCTGCGCGGCGAAGTGCACGGCCTGCTGCGAGGAGCCGCACTGCCGGTCGACGGTCACGCCCGGCACCTCCTCGGGCAGCCCGGCCGCCAGCCAGCAGGTCCGCGCGATGTCCCCGGCCTGCGGCCCCACCGCGTCCAGGCAGCCGAGGACGACGTCCTCCACGGCGGCCGGGTCGGCGCCCGAGCGGTCCATCAGCTCCCCCAGGACGTGCGCGCCGAGGTCGGCGGGGTGGACCGCGCTCAGCCCTCCCCCGCGCCGCCCGACGGGCGTCCGCACCGCTTCGACGATGTAGGCCTCGGCCATGACGACTCCCTGTGTGCATAGGGGCTATGGGCGTACGGCGATCCCGTCCAGCACCATCGACAGGTACTGCCGGGCGATCTCGTCCGGGCTGTGCTGTCCGCCCGGCCGGTACCAGGACGCGGCGACCCACACGGTGTCGCGCACGAACCGGTAGGTGAGCCGGACGTCGAGGTCGGCCCGGAAGGCCCGCTCGGCGACGCCGCGCTCCAGTGTGGACAGCCAGGCCTTCTCGAACCTGCGCTGCGACTCGGCGAGGAACGCGAACCGCTCCTGCGCCACGAGCTGTCTGCTCTCCTTCTGGTAGATCGCGACGGCCGCACGGTGCCGGTCGATCTCCCGGAACGACTCGGTGACCAGGGCCTGAAGCGTCTCGCGCGGGCCGAGCCCGGCGGCCAGGACGGTGTCGTAGCCGTCCCACAGCTCGTCGAGGAAGGTGCGCAGGATCTCCTCCAGCATCGACTCCTTGGAGTCGAAGTGGTAGTAGAGGCTGCCGGCGAGCATCCCCGCGTGGTCCGCGATCTTGCGGACGGTGGTGGCGTTGTAGCCCTGCTCGGCGAAGACCTCGGCGGCGGTGCCGAGGAGTTCGGCGCGACGGTCGCGAACCGCGGCGGCCACGGCGGGCTCAGTGGCGGTCACCTGGGGATTCTTCTTCGTAGGAGGCACGGGTCCATTGTCGTCCTAGGGATGCCTGCTGCTGACGGAGACCACTTCTCCGGTCATGTACGAGGAGTAGCCGGAGACCAGGAAGACGATCACGTTGGCCACCTCCCAGGGTTCGGCCCAGCGCCCGTAGGCCTCGCGGGCGGTCAGCTCGGCGAGCAGCTCGGGCGTGGTCACCTTCACCAGGTGGGGGTGCATGGCGAGGCTGGGCGCCACGGCGTTGACCCGCACCCCGTACCCGGCCGCCTCGATGGCCGCGCACCGGGTCAGCGCCATCACGCCCGCTTTTGCGGCGGCGTAGTGGGCCTGCCCGGCCTGGGCGCGCCAGCCGACGACGGAGGCGTTGTTGACGATCACCCCGCCGCCGGTGCCCTTCATGTGCCGGAGCGCGGTCCGCACGCACCGGAACGTGCCGGTGAGCGTCACGTCCAGGACGCGGGACCACTGCGCGTCGGTCATGTCGACGAGGTCCGCCGTGCCGCCGAGACCGGCGTTGTTGACCACGACGTCGAGGCGGCCGTGCTGCGCCGCGGCCGTCTCGAAGAGCATGCGCACCTGTGTCTCGTCGGTGACGTCGCAGGGCACGGCGGTGACCGACGTCGCGCCGAACTCATCGGCCAGCCGCGCCTCGTGCTCCTTGAGCCGCCGTGCGTGCGCGTCGCTGATCAGCACGCGCGCGCCCTCCTCCAGGAAGCGCCGCGCGGTGGCTGCGCCGATCCCCGCGCCGGCCGCCGCCGTGACGACCGCGGTCCGCCCCTTCAGCAGGCCGTGGCCCGGCACGTACGACGGACTCTCGACGTCTGTCATGGGCTCACGCTAACCTACCAAACACTTGTTAGGGAAGAAGGGAGCGGTCGTGGACCTGGCGTTCTCCCCGGCGGACGAGCGGTTCCGAGCCGAGGCGCGGGAGTGGCTGCACACGCACGTACCGCGCGATCCACTGCCCTCCCTGGAGACCGAGGAGGGCTTCGCCGCGCACCGCGTCTGGGAGGCGGAGCTGGCCGCGGACCGCTGGTCGGTCGTCAACTGGCCGTCGCGCTACGGCGGGCGGGACGCGGGGCTGGTGCGGTGGCTGCTCTTCGAGGAGGAGTACTGGGCGGCGGGCGCCCCGGGCCGCGTCGGCCAGAACGGCGTCCAGTTACTCGCCCCGACCCTCCTCGACCACGGCACCGAGGAGCAGCGGGCCCGGGTCCTGCCCCCGATGGCCCGCGGCGAGGTGGTCTGGGCGCAGGCCTGGTCGGAGCCCGAGGCCGGTTCCGATCTGGCGTCCCTGCGGGCGAAGGCCGTGCGCACGGACGGCGGATGGCTGCTGACCGGCCAGAAGACCTGGTCCTCGCGGGCCGCGTTCGCCGACCGCGCCTTCGGGCTGTTCCGCAGCGACCCGGACACCGCCAAGCCCCACCAGGGCCTGACGTACCTGATGTTCGGCCTGCGCGCCCCCGGTGTCACGGTCCGCCCGATCGGCCGCCTCGACGGCAAGCCCGCCTTCGCGGAGCTGTTCCTCGACGAGGTGTTCGTGCCCGACGAGGACGTGATCGGCACCCCGGGCCAGGGCTGGCGCATCGCGATGTCGACGGCCGGCAACGAACGCGGGCTGATGCTCCGCTCCCCCGGCCGCTTCCTGGCCGCCGCGCGCCGGCTGGAGGAGCTGTGGCGCGAGCAGGGCAGCCCGGTGTCGACGCGGGGCCGGGTGGCCGACGCCCTGACCGGTGCCCGCGCCTACCAGCTCTTCACGTACGCGGCCGCCTCCCGCTTCCTGGAGGGCGAGGCCGTCGGCCCCGAGTCGAGTCTCAACAAGGTCTTCTGGTCCGAACTGGACATCGCGCTGCACGAGACGGCCCTCGACCTGCTCGGCCCCGAGGGCGAGAGAGCGGACACCGACTGGGCGGAGCGGTACGTCTTCGCCCTCGCCGGGCCCCTGTACGCGGGCACGAACGAGATCCAGCGTGACATCATCGCCGAGCGCCTGCTCGGCCTGCCGAGGGGACGCCGCTGATGCCGGGCGCTTCGCCGGAGGGGCGGCCTTGATGCGCTTCCTCCCCGATCCCGAGCAGCGTGCCTTCGCGGCGTCGCTGGACGCCCTGCTCGCGGCGGCGGACACACCGGCGGTGATCCGGGACTGGAGCCGGGGCGACCACGCGAGCGGGCGGGCGCTGTGGTCCCGCGCGGCCCGGGCGGGCGTGTTCGCGCTGGCGGTGCCGGAGACGCACGAGGGCCTGGGACCGCGACCCGTCGAACTGGCCGTGGCGTTCGTCGAACTGGGCCGCCACGCGGTACCCGGCCCGCTGGTCGAGACGGTCACGGCGGCGGTGCTCCTCACAGGAGCCGACCCGGGGGTCGCCAAGCGGCTGCTGCCGGCCCTCGCGTCCGGGGAGACCATGGCGACGGTGGCCCCCGAGGGCGCGTACGCCCTGGACGGCGACGCGGCGGCCCTCCGGCTCGCCTGCACCCCCGACGGCATCCGCCTCTCCCCCGGCCACGGCCCCGTCCGCCCCTCCCTCGACCCGGCCCGCCGCCTCACCCCCCTCGCCCCCGGCGGCGAACTCCTCGGTCCCCCCGTGGAGCAGGCCCTCACCTGGGCCCGCCTCGCCACCGCCGCCCAAGCCCTCGGCGTGGGCCTCGCGCTCCTCGACAGAACCGTCGGATACGTCAAGCAGCGCACCCAGTTCGGTGTGCCCGTCGGCTCGTTCCAGGCGGTCAAGCACCGGCTGGCCGACGCGAAGACGGCCCTGGAGTTCGCGCGTCCCCTGTTGTTCGGCGCCGCGCTGAGCATGCGTCCGGCCGAGGTCGCCGCCGCCAAGGCGGCCGCGTGCGAGGCGGCGTACGCCACCGCCCGCACCGCACTGCACCTGCACGGGGCGATCGGCTACACCGCGGAGTACGGCCTGGCGCTGTGGCTGACCAAGGCCCGGGCCCTGCGCACGGCCTGGGGCGACCCCGAGACGTGCCGGGCTCTGGTCGTCAGTGCCGGTGATCGCCGCTGGTGATCTCCCGGTACTCCTCCACCGTCGGTTTCTCGATCCGCGCGTCGGGCCCGAACATGGCCTTCGCGAGCCGGGCGCGCAGCCGCTCGGACCGCTTGACCCTGCGGCGGACGCCCCCCGCGTCGACCTCGCGCCCGGCCTCGAAGGGCGGGTTCTGCTCGTGCTGGGTGAGCGTGAACAGCTCGGCCTGCGCGAGGGGCTCGTGGACCTCGATGTACTCGCCGGTCGGCAGCCGTTTGATGGTGCCGGTCTCCCGCCCGTGCAGCACCGCGGCGCGGTCGCGGCGCTGCAGGCCCATGCAGATCTTCTTCGTGACGATGAACGCGGCGACCGGCAGCACGAAGACGCCGATCCGCACGAACCAGGTGATCACGTTGATGGACAGATGCAGATGCGTGGCGACGATGTCGTTGCCGCCGCCGATCAGCAGCACCGCGTACAGGGTCAGCCAGGCCACGCCGAGACCGGTGCGCACGGGCACGTTGCGCGGCCGGTCCAGGATGTGGTGCTCGCGTTTGTCGCCGGTGATCCACGCTTCGATGAAGGGATAGACGCCGAGGGCGAGCAGGATCAGCGGGAAGAGCGAGAAGGGGATGAACACGCCGAGGACGAGGGTGTGTCCCCAGAGGTTGATCTCCCACCCCGGCATCACCCGGATGAGGCCTTCGGAGAAGCCGAGGTACCAGTCGGGCTGGGCGCCGGTGGTGACCAGGTCGGGGCGGTAGGGACCGAAGGCCCACACGGGGTTGATCTGGGCGATCGCGCCCATCACCGTCAGCACGCCGAAGACGAGGAAGAAGAAACCGCCGGCCTTGGCCATGTACACCGGCAGGAAGGGCATCCCGACGACCGACCGCTCCTGGCGGCCGGGGCCCGGGAACTGGGTGTGCTTGTGGTAGAAGACCAGGATCAGATGGGCGGTCACCAGCCCCAGCATGATCCCGGGCAGCAGCAGGATGTGGACGGGGTACAGCCGCGAGATGATGTCCTCGCCCGGGAACTCCCCGCCGAACAGGAAGAACGACAGGTACGTCCCGACGATCGGGATCGACAGGATCGCGCCCTGGGCGAAGCGGATGCCGGTGCCGGACAGCAGGTCGTCCGGGAGGGAGTAGCCGGTCAGGCCCGTGATGATGCCGAGCATCAGCAGGGTCCAGCCGAAGAGCCAGTTCAGCTCGCGCGGCTTGCGGAAGGCGCCCGTGAAGAACACCCGCATCATGTGCACCAGCATGCCGGTGATGAAGACCAGCGCCGCCCAGTGGTGGATCTGCCGGATCAGCAGCCCGCCGCGCACATCGAAGCTGATGTCCAGCGTGGACTCGAACGCCCTGCTCATGAGGACGCCGTTGAGCTCCGTGTAGGAGCCGTTGTAGACGACCTCCTGCATGCTCGGTTCGAAGAACAGCGTGAGGTAGACGCCGGTGAGGATCAGCACGACGAAGCTGTAGAGGGTGACCTCGCCCAGCATGAAGGACCAGTGGTCCGGGAAGACCTTGCGCATGTTGGCCCTGGCCAGGGCCAACAGCCCGAGCCGCCCGTCCGCCCAGTCGGCGAGCTTCTCGCCCCTGCCTGCGGGAGATCCCCTGCGGGCGGAGTCCGTCCCATACACCCGTCGTGCGCCGTCGTCGCCCATACGTCGTCGCCTCCCCGTCGGATCCTTCCCAGCGTGGCACGGCGTCGCGGCCGTGCAAACGGGGCGTGGCGCCGGTTGGGCCAAGGGGACGAGCGGCCCGGCTCAGCGGCTGCCGGAGTCCCTCACGATCCCCTGCGCCCGCGCGGCCACCAGCCACTTCGGGAACTCGCCCACCAGCCGGTCGTACAGCTCGGTGTCGGGGACCTTCCGCGGATCCGCCCCCGCGTGGAAGAACCCGGCGTTGTCGACGACCCGCTTGCCCGGCACGGCCAGCTCGTCCAGCTTGCGCAGGAAGTCGAACTGCTTGCTGCCCGGGTCGCCGAAGCCGATGAACTGCCAGAACAGCGGCAGCCTGGCCGCCTTGCAGAGGTACCGCTCCGCGGCGAGCTTGTTGATGGGCCCGCCGTCGGTCTGGAACACCACGAGGGCGGGCTCGGCCGACCCGCTGTCCAGATAGTGGTCGATGACGGCGTCCATCGCCAGGTGGTAGCTGGTCTTCCCCATGTGCCCGAGCCCGGCGACGATCCGCTCGATCCTTCCCCGGTGATCGGCGAGCGCGATGTCGGTGACGGCGTCGACATCGGTGGAGAAGAACACGACCGGCACGCTGCCGTCGTCGTCCAGATGAGCCGACAGCCCGAGCACCCGGTCGGCCAGCGCCTGCACACTGCCGTCCTTGTAGTACGGCTTCATCGAGCCCGAGTGGTCGACCACGAGGTAGACCGCGGCCCGCAGCCCGTCGAGGCCGTTCTTCGCGAGGGACACCCCGGCGCTCTTGTAGAGGTTGACCAGCGTCGGCGCGGTCTCCTCGAACGTGCGCAGACTGATCGCGGCCATACGTGTCCCCCTGGATCACCGGACGTGGATGCCGAAAGTATGCCTCGCCGACCCGCCGGTGGACGCGCGCGGACCCTGGCGTACGCTTACGCGCCCCTGGCCCGGCACCGCGCGCCGGTGCGGGCGGGGGCGTGCGTCGGGCCGCTGGTGCTCCAGGCGGCCGGGACGGCGGAGAAGGTGACGGAGCCGACAGGCAGGGTGATCCCGGTGAAGCGTGCCGGTGTGGCGTTCTTCGTCGCCGTTCCCGTGGTCGCCACGGCGTCGGCCTACTTCCTCGCGCCCGCGGACTCCGCCGAGACCACGGCGAAACCCTCCGTGTCCGCCGCCCAGGCGGCCCGGGAAGAGGCCAGGGACCGGGCCGAGGAGGAGCGGGCAGAGGACGACAAGGTGATCGCCGGGCTGCCCGCGGGCCTGGCCGCCCCGGAGAAGAAGGAACTGGCGCAGCGGATCGTGGCGAGCGCCCACGAGTCGACGCTGAACTGGCGCGCCCTCTACGGCTCCATCGAGGACCTGGAGGACGGGCGGGGCTACACCGCCGGGATCGCCGGCTTCTGCACCGGCACCCACGACCTGCTCGCCCTGGTCGAGCGCTACACCGACGCCCACCCGGACAACGGCCTGGCCCGCTACCTGCCGGCCCTGCGCGAGGTCGACGGCACGGACTCCCACGAGGGCCTGGACCCCGGCTTCACCGCGGCCTGGAAGGCGGAGGCGAAGCTCCCGGCCTTCCGCAGGGCCCAGGACGAGCACCGTGACCGTGTGTCCTTCGACCCGGCGGTCCGCCTCGCCAAACTGGACGGCCTGGGCACGCTCGGCCAGTTCGTCTACTACGACGCTCTGATCTTCCACGGTCCCGACACCGGCCCAGAGGGCTTCTACGGCCTGCGCGAACGCGCGCTGCGCGTGGCGGACACACCGGCCGAGGGCGGCAGTGAGAAGGCGTACCTGGGCGCCTTCCTCGACGTCCGCCGCACCGCCATGGCCGCCGACCGCACGGACACGAGCCGCGTCGACACCGCCCAGCGCCGTTTCCTGAACGAGGGCAACCTGCGTCTCGAGACGCCGCTGGAGTGGGCCGTCTACGGGGACACGTACAAGGTGCCGTGACCGAGGCCCGTACCGGGTGTCGTGGCCGGCGGGGGGAAAGCGACAGCGCCTGCCCGGTCGTCCGGTCGGGGACTGTTGGGCAGGCGCCGTCAGTGTTCCGCACGCCGTTGTGCGGGACGTCTTGTGAGGTGCGGTCAGACCATCAGCGCGCGGTCCGTCGGGCGGATCGGCGCCGGCAGCTCGCTCGCGCCCGTGAGGGCACGGTCCACGCCGCGGGCCGCCGAGCGGCCCTCCGCGATCGCCCAGACGATGAGCGACTGGCCGCGGCCGGCGTCACCGGCGACGAACACGCCCGGCACGTTGGTCTGGAAGTCGGCGTCGCGGGCGATGTTGCCGCGCTCGTCGAGCTCCAGGCCGAACTGCTCGACCAGGCCGTTCTCGCGGTCGGTGCCGGTGAAGCCCATGGCGAGGGTGACCAGCTGGGCGGGGATCTTGCGCTCCGTGCCCGGCTTCTGGGTCAGCTTGCCGTCGATGAACTCCACCTCGGTGAGGTGCAGCCACTGGACGTTGCCGTCCTCGTCGCCCTCGAAGTGGGTCGTCGAGACCGAGTAGACCCGCTCGCCGCCCTCCTCGTGGGCCGAGGTGACCTTGTACAGCATGGGGAAGGTCGGCCACGGCTGGTTGGTCGGGTGCCGCTCGTCGCCCGGGCGGGGCATGATCTCCAGCTGCGTGACGGAGGCCGCGCCCTGGCGGTGGGCGGTGCCCACGCAGTCCGCGCCGGTGTCGCCGCCGCCGATGACCACGACGTGCTTGCCCTCGGCCGTGATGGGGGGCGCCACGAAGTCGCCCTCCTGGACCTTGTTGGCCAGCGGCAGGTACTCCATGGCCTGGTAGACGCCCTTGAGCTCGCGGCCCGGCACCGGCAGGTCGCGGGCCGTGGTGGCGCCGACGGCCAGGACGACCGCGTCGTAGCGCTTCTTCAGGTCCGTGGCCTTCAGGTCACGGCCGATCTCGACGCCCGTGCGGAAGCGGGTGCCCTCCGCGCGCATCTGCTCGATGCGGCGGTTGATGTGCCGCTTCTCCATCTTGAACTCGGGGATGCCGTAGCGGAGGAGGCCTCCGATGCGGTCCGCGCGCTCGTAGACGGCGACGGTGTGGCCGGCGCGGGTGAGCTGCTGGGCGGCGGCGAGGCCGGCCGGGCCCGAGCCGACGACGGCGACGGTCTTGCCGGACAGGCGCTCCGGGATCTGCGGGGCGACGTCCCCGGTCTCCCACGCCTTGTCGATGATCGAGACCTCGACGTTCTTGATGGTGACCGGCGGCTGGTTGATGCCGAGCACGCACGCCGACTCGCACGGAGCGGGGCACAGGCGGCCCGTGAACTCCGGGAAGTTGTTGGTGGCGTGCAGGCGCTCCTGCGCGGCCGCCCAGTCCTCGCGGTAGGCGTAGTCGTTCCACTCGGGGATGAGGTTCCCGAGCGGACAGCCGTTGTGGCAGAACGGGATGCCGCAGTCCATGCAGCGGCTGGCCTGCTTGCTGATGATCGGCAGCAGGGAGCCGGGGACGTAGACCTCGTTCCAGTCCTTGACGCGCTCTTCGACGGGGCGGGACTTGGCGAGCTCGCGCCCGTGGTTCAGGAAGCCCTTCGGGTCAGCCATTGATCGCCGCCTCCATCATCTTCTCGTGGGTCTCGGTCTCGGAGAGACCGGCTCGCTCGGCGGCGTCCTTGGCGGCGAGCACTGCCTTGTACGTGCTGGGGATGATCTTGCTGAAGCGCTCGACGGCGGTGTCCCACTCGGCCAGGAGCTTCTCGGCGACGGTGGAGCCCGTCTCCTCCTGGTGGCGGCGGACCACGTCGTGCAGCCACTGCCTGTCGGTGTCGTCCAGCGCCTCGACGGCGTCCAGGTTGCCGACGTTGACGTTGTCGCTGTCCAGGTCGATCACGTACGCGATGCCGCCGGACATGCCGGCCGCGAAGTTGCGGCCCGTCTCGCCGAGCACCACCGCGTGGCCGCCGGTCATGTACTCGCAGCCGTGGTCGCCCACGCCCTCGGAGACGACCGTCGCGCCGGAGTTGCGGACGCAGAAGCGCTCGCCGACCTTGCCGCGCAGGAACATCTCGCCGCCGGTGGCGCCGTAGCCGATGGTGTTGCCGGCGATGACGCTGTACTCGGCGAGGTGGTCGGCCGCGCGGTCGGGGCGGACCACGATCCGGCCGCCGGACAGGCCCTTGCCGACGTAGTCGTTGGCGTCGCCCTCCAGGCGCAGCGTGACACCGCGCGGCACGAAGGCGCCGAAGGACTGGCCGGCGGAGCCGGTGAAGGTGATGTCGATGGTGTCGTCGGGCAGGCCCGCACCGCCGAACTTCTTCGTCACCTCGTGGCCGAGCATGGTGCCGACCGTGCGGTTGATGTTGCGGATCTGCACCTGGGCGCGCACCGGCTGGGCCTCGGTGGCGCCGGACGCGGCGAGGGCGTCGGCGGCCAGCTTGATCAGCTGGTTGTCGAGCGCCTTCTCCAGGCCGTGGTCCTGCGCGATGACCTGGTGGCGCACCGCGCCCTCGGGCAGCTCGGGCACGTGGAACAGCGGCTCCAGGTTGAGGCCCTGCGCCTTCCAGTGGTCGACGGCCCGCGTGACGTCGAGGGTCTCGGCGTGGCCGACGGCCTCCTCGATGGAGCGGAAGCCCAGCTCGGCGAGGATCTCGCGGACTTCCTGGGCGATGTACTGGAAGAAGTTCACGACGTACTCGGCCTTGCCGGCGTAGCGCTCGCGCAGGACCGGGTTCTGCGTGGCGATGCCGACCGGGCAGGTGTCCAGGTGGCAGACGCGCATCATGACGCAGCCGGAGACGACGAGCGGCGCGGTCGCGAAACCGAACTCCTCGGCGCCGAGCAGCGCGGCGATGACCACGTCACGGCCGGTCTTCAGCTGGCCGTCGGTCTGCACGACGATGCGGTCGCGCAGGCCGTTGAGCAGCAGCGTCTGCTGGGTCTCGGCGAGGCCGAGCTCCCAGGGACCGCCGGCGTGCTTGAGCGAGGTGAGCGGCGAGGCACCGGTACCGCCGTCGTGGCCGGAGATGAGCACGACGTCCGCGTGCGCCTTGGACACACCCGCGGCGACCGTGCCGACGCCGACCTCGGAGACCAGCTTCACGTGAATCCGCGCCTGCGGGTTCGCGTTCTTCAGGTCGTGGATCAGCTGGGCCAGGTCCTCGATGGAGTAGATGTCGTGGTGCGGGGGCGGCGAGATGAGGCCGACGCCCGGCGTCGAGTGCCGCGTCTTGGCGACCCACGGGTAGACCTTGTGGCCGGGCAGCTGGCCGCCCTCGCCGGGCTTGGCGCCCTGGGCCATCTTGATCTGGATGTCGTCGGAGTTGACCAGGTACTCGGAGGTCACACCGAAGCGGCCGGAGGCGACCTGCTTGATGGACGACCGGCGAGCCGGGTCGTACAGACGCTCCGGGTCCTCGCCGCCCTCACCGGTGTTGGACTTGCCGCCCAGCTGGTTCATGGCGATGGCGAGGGTCTCGTGCGCCTCCTGGGAGATGGAGCCGTACGACATGGCGCCCGTGGAGAACCGCTTGACGATCTCGGAGACCGGCTCGACCTCGTCGATGGAGATCGGCTGCCGGTCCGACTTGAAGCCGAACAGGCCGCGCAGCGTCATCAGCCGCTCGGACTGCTCGTTCACGCGCTCGGTGTACTTCTTGAAGATGTCGTAGCGGCCGGAGCGCGTGGAGTGCTGGAGGCGGAAGACCGTCTCCGGGTCGAACAGGTGCGGCTCGCCCTCGCGGCGCCACTGGTACTCGCCGCCTATGTCCAGCGCCCGGTGCGCGGGGGCGATGCCGGAGGCCGGGTAGGCCTTGGCGTGGCGGGCGGCGACTTCCTTGGCGACGACGTCGATGCCGACGCCGCCGATCTTGGTGGCCGTGCCGTTGAAGTACTTCGTGACGAAGGTCTCGTCGAGACCGACGGCCTCGAAGACCTGGGCGCCGCGGTAGGAGGCGACGGTCGAGATGCCCATCTTGGACATGACCTTCAGCACGCCCTTGCCGAGGGCGTAGATGAGGTTGCGGATGGCCTGCTCGGGCTCGACGCCGGGCAGGAAGGTGCCGGCGCGGACCAGGTCCTCGACGGACTCCATCGCCAGGTACGGGTTGACGGCGGCGGCGCCGTAGCCGATGAGCAGGGCGACGTGGTGGACCTCGCGGACGTCACCGGCCTCGACCAGCAGGCCCACCTGGGTGCGCTGCTTGGTGCGGATGAGGTGGTGGTGGACGGCCGCGGTGAGCAGCAGCGACGGGATCGGCGCGTGCTCGGCGTCCGAGTGGCGGTCCGACAGGACGATCAGGCGGGCGCCGTTCTCGATGGCGGCGTCGGCCTCGGCGCAGATCTCGTCGATGCGCGCGGCCAGCGCGTCACCGCCGCCGTGCACCCGGTACAGGCCGGACAGGGTCGCGGCCTTGAAGCCGGGCATGTCGCCGTCGGCGTTGATGTGGATGAGCTTGGCCAGCTCGTCGTTGTCGATCACCGGGAAGGGCAGCAGGACGCTGCGGCAGGACGCGGCCGACGGCTCCAGCAGGTTGCCCTGGGGGCCCAGCGAGGAGCGCAGGGAGGTGACCAGTTCCTCGCGGATGGCATCCAGCGGCGGGTTGGTGACCTGCGCGAACAGCTGCGTGAAGTAGTCGAAGAGCAGACGCGGGCGGTCCGACAGCGCGGCGATCGGCGAGTCGGTTCCCATCGAGCCGATCGGCTCGGCGCCGGCCTTGGCCATCGGCGCGAGGATGACGCGCAGCTCCTCCTCGGTGTAGCCGAAGGTCTGCTGGCGGCGGGTGACCGAGGCGTGCGTGTGCACGATGTGCTCGCGCTCGGGCAGGTCGGACAGCTCGATCTCGCCGGCCTCGACCCACTCCGCGTAGGGGTTCTCGGCGGCGAGCTCGGCCTTGATCTCGTCGTCCTCGATGATGCGGTGCTCGGCGGTGTCCACGAGGAACATGCGGCCGGGCTGGAGCCGGCCCTTGCGGACGACCTTGGCCGGGTCGATGTCGAGGACGCCGACCTCGGAGCCGAGGACGACAAGGCCGTCGTCGGTGACCCAGTAGCGGCCGGGGCGCAGGCCGTTGCGGTCGAGGACCGCGCCGACCTGGGTGCCGTCGGTGAAGGTGACGCAGGCCGGGCCGTCCCAGGGCTCCATCATCGTGGAGTGGAACTGGTAGAAGGCGCGCCGGGCCGGGTCCATGGAGTCGTGGTTCTCCCACGCCTCCGGGATCATCATCAGCACGGAGTGCGGCAGGGAACGGCCGCCCAGGTGCAGGAGTTCGAGGACCTCGTCGAAGGAGGCGGAGTCGGAGGCGTCCGGCGTGCAGACCGGGAAGATCCGCTCGATGGCCTTGTCGGATCCGAACAGGTCCGAGACGAGCTGCGACTCGCGGGCGACCATCCAGTTGCGGTTGCCCTTGACGGTGTTGATCTCACCGTTGTGCGCGACGAAGCGGTACGGGTGGGCCAGCGGCCACGACGGGAAGGTGTTCGTCGAGAACCGGGAGTGCACGAGCGCGATCGCGGAGGCGAAGCGGCGGTCGGACAGGTCCGGGAAGAAGGGCTCCAGCTGGCCGGTGGTCAGCATGCCCTTGTAGACGATGGTCCGCGCGGACAGCGACGGGAAGTACACGCCGGCCTCGCGCTCGGCCCGCTTGCGCAGCACGAAGGCCCTGCGGTCGAGGTCGATGCCCGTGGCGGGCGAGGCGGCGGCGTCGCTGACGAAGATCTGGCGGAAGACCGGCATGGTCGACCGGGCGGTGGCACCCAGCAGCTGGGGTGCGACCGGAACCTCGCGCCACCCGAGGACGGTGAGGTTCTCGTCGGAGGCGATCGTCTCGATCTGCGAGACGGCGTCGGCGGTGGAGTCCTCCGGCAGGAAGGCGATACCGACCGCGTAGGCGCCGGCCTCGGGCAGTTCGAATCCGGCCACGTCACGGAAGAAGGCGTCCGGGACCTGCGACAGGATGCCGGCGCCGTCGCCGGAATCGGGCTCCGAGCCGGTGGCACCGCGGTGCTCGAGGTTGCGCAGGACGGTCAGGGCCTGCTCGACCAGGGTGTGGGACGCCTCGCCGGTAAGGGTGGCGACGAAGCCGACGCCGCAGGCGTCGTGCTCGTTGCGGGGGTCGTACATACCCTGCGCAGCAGGGCGAGCATCCATGAAGGACCAGTTCTGGCCATTCGCGGAATGCTGGGACGGCTGGCGCGGCGTACGCATCGGCTCTCCCGTCGTCGTCATCTGGCATATGCAAGTGCCGAGGGACGACGTTGGCCCTCGCGTGATCGCAAAATTTCGTGCAGGTTACATGATGGAGCGGTTCTCGGGAAGCGGGATAATCCGTTCCAGCATGCGGACACTGCGGGTTCGCGGCGGGGGTACCACACCAGCAGTGGAAGCTATGGAGGGACCGCGCGGAACGACCGGGTCAGATCGGTTTCCGTCGGCCCGAGGAGCGGGACAGGCGTCTTCGCCCGCCCGCTGGGGCGCACGGCGAGCGTCGTTGCCCGCAGCGCTTACGGCTCATGCCCGGTGGCCACACAGTCGAAACCCATGAGTAACGGCTACCTATGCGGCCCCTCGCATAGATCCGAGCCGCGCTATCCTACGGCCGTTCCGAACAAGGTGCCCAGGGCGTACGTCACACCGGCCGCCGCACCTCCCAGGAGCAGCTGCCGAAGCCCGCTGTACCACCAGGTGCGCGCCGTCACCCTGGCCACCACCGCGCCGCACAGGAAGAGCCCGAGCAGCGCCAGCAGCACGGCCGGCCACATGCTGCTCGCCCCCAGCAGGTAGGGCAGTACGGGAATCAGCGCGCCCAGCGCGAAGGAGCCAAAGCTCGACACCGCGGCCACGGTGGGCGAGGGCAGGTCGCCGGGGTCGATGCCCAGTTCCTCGCGGGCGTGGATCTCCAGGGCCTGCTCGGGGTCCTTCGACAGCTGCCGGGCCACCTCGCGGGCCAGTCGCGGCTCGACGCCCCTCGACTGGTAGAGCGCCGCGAGCTCGGCCTCCTCGTCCTTGGGGTGCTTGCGCAACTGGCGCCGCTCCACGTCCAGCTCGGCCTCGACGAGCTCGCGCTGCGAGGCGACGGAGGTGTACTCGCCGGCGGCCATCGAGAAGGCACCGGCGGCCAGGCCCGCGAGTCCGCTGAGGACGACGGTGTGCTGACCGACCGCCCCGCCGGCGACACCCGTCATCAGCGCGAGGTTGGAGACGAGGCCGTCCATCGCTCCGAACACCGCGGGACGCAGCCAGCCGCCGTTCACGTCCCGGTGGGTGTGGTTGTCCCGGTGCGCCTCGTGCAGCGTCGCCTCGGTGTCGATGATGGCCATGGAAGATCCCCACTCCCCGCTCTTTGGACAGATTCCAGAGTTTTACAACCCACAAACTACGCTCTGGATTCCACCCTCGCCAGCAAGGAAAGGCTGCGCTAACCTGCGGTTTTACCGCTGAGCGCTCACTTGATCATCACTGTGCGCAGATGTCGACCGGGTGATGCTGGGGCTCATGAGGCTCGGCTCGGTCACCGGAGTGGGACACATGCCGTATGGCACCGATCGCCTGCATCCCCTCCGTCCCGGCGCCCGGGGACGCCGCCGAACTCCGCGCCAGGGCGCGCGGAGCGCTGCTGGGCCTGGCCGTCGGTGACGCGCTCGGGGCCCCGGCCGAGAACATGAAGCCCTCCGAGATCCGGGCCCGGTGGGGCCGGATCACCGGGTACGTCGCCGAGAAGCCGGCGGGCACCGACGACACCGAGTACGCGATCTTCTCCGGGCTCCTCCTCGCCCGGCACGGCTCAGCGCTCACCCCGGCCCATGTGGAGGCGGCCTGGCACGAGTGGATCGCCGACCGCGACGAGGGACCCTTCCGGGGCGCCGGCTTCAGCGAACGCGGCACCCTGGAGAACCTGCGCCGGGGCCTGGCCGCCCCGATCTCCGCCCAGCACCGGCACGCCTGGAGCGACGGCCTGGCCATGCGGGCGGCCCCCTTCGGCGTGTTCGCTGCGGGCCGCCCGGCGGAGGCGGCCCGGCTGGTCGCGATCGACGGCTCGGTGAGCCATGACGGCGAGGGCATCTACGGGGGCCAGGCGGTGGCGGCGGGTGTCGCGGCGGCCATGGCCGGCGCCCCCTCGACCGCGGTCGTGGCCGCGGCCCTCGCGGTCGTCCCCGACGACTCCTGGACGGCCCGCAGCCTGCGCCGCGCGGTGACGGTCGCCCACCGCGGCGAACGCGCGGTCCGCTCCGCGGTCGTCATCGGCGGCTACCCCTGGACCGATCTGGCCCCCGAGGCGGTCGCCCTGGCCTTCGGCGCGTACGCGGCGGCGGACGGCGACTTCGAGCAGTCGGTCCTGACCGCGGTGAACATGGGCCGCGACGCCGACACCACGGCGGCGGTGGCGGGGGCCCTGGCGGGTGCGACGCAGGGCGTCTCGGCGATCCCGCAGGCCTGGGCGACCCCCATCGGCCCGGTCCACGGCAGATGCCTCCCGGCGATGGCGGGCTACCACGTCCTGGACGTGGCGGACCTGCTGACACCGGCGGCACCCGACACGGCGCCGGGCCCGACGGACTTCGTCCTGGCGGCGGGCGACGTGACGGAGGCCCCCGCATGACGGCACAGGAACTGACGCCCCACGAACCGGCGGCCGCCGACGGCGAGTGCGCCCCACGGGAGAGCGAGGCCCCTCGGGTGACGGTTGCGGGCGGTGCGCGAGCGGGAGACAAAAGGGCCGAAGGCCTCCTGCTCGGACTGGCCGCCGGTGACGCCGCGGGCTGGCCCGCCGCCCGCCACAGAGCCGCCCGCATGCCCGACTGGACCCGCCGCCTCACCCGCGAACTGGACACCTTCGCCGAACAGAACGCCACCACCACCCTCCCCGTCCCCATCGCCCTGAACCAGCCTCCGGAGCCCCTCCGCCTCGGCCCCTCCGACGACGCGGAATGGGCGGCCTTCGCCGCCGAAGCACTCCTGCGCGCCGGCGACGACACCGTCCTGAACGACCTCAGCCGCGAACGCCGCACCCGCGCCGCGATCGACCTCACCTGGAACGCCCTCGCGAGCGAGGTCGCCGCGGCAGCGGACCGCGCCCCCGAGATCGAGTCCGCCGTCCTCCCCCTGCGCGCCCGCATCTCAGTCCGTGCCGGCCTGGGCAACCTCGCCACCGGCCTGCGCCCGCCCGCCACCGGCCACGACAACCCGCACTACTTCGACGACGCCGCCTGCGTGCGCGCCTGCGTCCTGGCCGTGGCCCACCCCGGCGACCCCGGCTCCGCCGCCGACCTCGCCGAGTTCGACGCCCGCTACACCCAGGACGGCGACGGCGTACACGGTGCCCGCGCCATGGCGGCGGCGCTCGCCCTCGCCCTGGCCGGCGCGGACGTCGACGCCTGCGTCACGGCGGCCCTGGCCGAACTCCCCGCGCAGACGGAGATCGGCCGCAACGCCCGGCACGCCCTGAAACTCGCCGCCGACGCGGAGGGCGCCTTCGCCCTGGTCCCGCCCCTGGAGCACCAGATCGTCGACCACGTCTACAGCTACGGCATCGCCGCCGCCGAAACCGTCCCGGTCGCCCTCGCCCTGGCCACCGCCGCCCGCGGCCGCATCGCGGAGGCGCTCCCCGCGGCGGCCTGCCTGTCCCGCGTCGCGGACTCCGCCCCGGCCCTCGCGGGCGCCCTCACCGGCGCCCTGGGCGGCGGCGCGTCGATCCCCGCCTCTTGGCGGGACACCTGCCGCACCCTCTCCGGCTGCGTCCTCCCCCGCCTCACCGGCACGGACCTCGTGGAACTCGCCGAACTCCTGGAAGCCGTCCAACCGGCCCGCCCAGGTGGATGATGCGGCCATGCAGCCCAAACCACACCAAAACGCCACCCTGGACGAGCGGATCACCGGAGCCCTGGTCGGAGCGGCGGTCGGCGACGCGCTCGGCGGCCCCGTCGAGGGCTACTCACCCGAGCAGATCCTCGAACGCCACGGCGGCCGCGTCCACGGCATCGTCGGCCCCTGGCACGGCGACGACTGGCGCACGGCGCGCCCCCTCGCCCCGTACCACAAGGGCGACGGCCACGTCACCGACGACACCTTGATGACGCACGCCCTGGTCCGCGTCTACGCCCGGGTCCGCGACCACCTCGACGCCTACGCGATCGCCGACCACCTGGTGCCGGACCTGATGACCGAGCCGCGCTGGATCCCGGAGCTGGAGACGGAGGCCCTGCCCCTCCAGCGGATCTTCCTGGCGGAGAAGTGGCTGGTGACGCGGATCCACTACGGCCATGCCGACCCGCGCGAGGCCGGCACCGGCAACATCGTCAACTGCGGCGCGGCGATGTACATGGCCCCGGTCGGCCTGGTCAACGCGGCCGACCCGAGGGCGGCGTACGCCGAGGCCCTGGACATCGCCGGCGCACACCAGTCGTCGTACGGCCGTGAGGCGGCGGGCGTCCTGGCCGCGGCGGTGGCGGCGGCGTGCACCTCCGGCGCGACCCCGGACTCGGTCGTCTCGGCCTGCCTCTCCCTCGCGAAGGACGGCACCCGGACCGCGATCGAGCGGGCCTGCGAGGAGGCGTCCCGCCACCCGGACTTCGAGTCGGCACTGCGCCCGCTGCGCGAGGCGGTGGCCCCCTACGACACGGTGGGCCCGGACTACCGCGCCCCCTCGCTCGGCGCCCGCCGACCGTCCCGCCTCCACTCGATCGAGGAACTCCCGGTCGCGCTGGGCCTGTTGCTCGTGGCGCGCGGCGACTACCGCCACGCGGTCCTCGGCGCGGTGAACTACGGCCGCGACTGCGACTCCATCGCCACGATGGCCGGCGCCCTGGCAGGCGCCCTGGGCTCCCCGGTCCCGGAGGACTGGGCCAAGACGGTCGCGGAGGCGAGCCGCCTGGACCTGTGGGAACCGGCGGCCACCCTCACCGCCGTGACCCGCGAGATCTTCACCCGCGACGTGGCCCGCCGCCGCGCCCACGAGCAGGCCTTCGCGTCCCTCGGAGGCCGGGAATGCTCCGACTGACCTGGGTCCAGCCGGAGGACCTGATCGGCCACGAGCTCCGCCAGGCGGCCCAGGACGGGCGCGAGCCGAAGCACGTCGCGGCCCGCTGGCGAGCGGCCGGCGGCCCGCAGGCTCCGGCCGCCGCGGGCGCCTCCCCCACCCCGGCCTCCCGCTACCTGCGCCGGCTGGCGAAGGACCTCCTGGACGAACTGGCCGACCTGCCGAGCGTGTTGGCGGACGACGAACCGACGGACCTGGCGAGGATCAAGGCCGCCTGCCCCGACTGGCCCGAACCCGTGGGCCCCCGGGCCACGACCCCGCAGCACCTCGAAGCCGCCTGGCTCGGCCGCGCCACCGGCTGCCTCCTGGGCAAACCCGTCGAGAAGCTCCCCCTCGACGCCATCCGCCGACTTGCCCAGGCCACCGGAAACTGGCCCCTCACCGGCTACTTCACCGCCCGGGGCGTCCCCGGGGAACTCCTGACGCGGCACCCCTGGAACCGCCGCTCGGCGGACACCTCCCTCGCCGAGAACATCGACGGCATGCCCGAGGACGACGACCTCAACTACCCCCTGATCAACCTCGTCCTCCTCCAACGCCACGGCAGGGCCTTCACCACCACGGACGTGGCCCGGACCTGGCTCGACGAACTCCCCGCCGGCCGCACCTTCACCGCCGAGCGCATCGCCTACCGCAACCTGCTCGACGGCCTCGAACCCCCGCACACGGCCCGCCACCGCAACCCGTTCCGGGAGTGGATCGGCGCCCTGATCCGCGCCGACGTCCACGGCTGGACCAACCCCGGCGACCCGGCCGCAGCCGCCGAACAGGCCCACCGGGACGCCACCCTCACCCACACCGCCAACGGCGTCTACGCGGCCATGTTCGCGGCGGCCGGCATCGCCGCGGCGGCGACCGGCGCACACGACGTCCACACCTGCCTGCGGACCGGCCTCACCGTCGTCCCGCCACGCTCCCGCCTGGCCCGGGCCGTCCGCGAGGCCGTCCGGCTGGCGCACGAGCACGAGGACTTCGACACGGTCGTCGACGCACTCCACGCCCGCCACGCCGGCACCCACCACTGGGTGCACGCCGTCCCCAACACCGCGCTGATCGCTGCCGCCCTCACCCACGCGAACGGCGACTTCGCCGGCTCCGTCTGCCGTGCCGTGAGCGGCGGCTGGGACACCGACTCCAACGGCGCGACGGCCGGCGGCATCGCCGGGCTGCTGGCGGGGCACCCCGGGGCGCTCCCCGACCACTGGACGGCGCCCCTGAAGAACCGGCTGTCGACGTCCGTCGGCGACTTCAACGGCATCGGCTTCGACACCCTCGCCCACCTCACGCACCGGGAGACCCTCCGCCCATGACCGCGCCCACGACCGCGCCCCTCACCGGCCTCCGCGTCCTCGACCTGGCCACCCTCTTCGCCGGCCCGATGGCCGCCACCCTGCTCGGCGACTTCGGCGCCGAGGTCGTCAAGATCGAGCACCCGAGGAAGCCGGACCCCTCCCGTGGCCACGGTCCGTCGAAGGACGGCGTGGGCCTGTGGTGGAAGATGCTCGGCCGCAACAAGCGCACCATGACTCTCGACCTGTCCAAGCCCGGCGGCCGCACCACGCTCCTGCGTCTGGCCGCGACCGCCGACGTGGTCATCGAGAACTTCCGCCCCGGCACCCTGGAGAAGTGGGACCTCGGCTGGCCGGAGCTGTCGGCCGTCAACCCCCGGCTGGTCCTGGCCCGCGTCACCGGCTTCGGCCAGTTCGGCCCCTACGCGCACCGCCCCGGCTTCGGCACCCTCGCCGAGGCGATGAGCGGCTTCGCCGCGATCACCGGCGAACCGGACGCGCCCCCGACCCTCCCGCCCTTCGGCCTGGCCGACTCCATCGCGGGTCTGACGACGGCGTACGCCGTGATGACGGCGCTCGCCGCCCGCGAGCGCACCGGCGAGGGCCAGGTCGTCGACCTGGCCCTGATCGAACCGATCCTGGCCGCACTGGGCCCCCAGCCCCTCTGGTACGACCAGCTCGGCCACGTCCAGCCCCGCACCGGCAACCGCTCCCCCAACAACGCCCCGCGCGGCGTCTACCGGACGGCGGACGGCACCTGGGTCGCCGTCTCCACCTCGGCCCAGTCGGTCGCGGAACGCGTGATGCACCTGGTCGGCCGCCCGGAACTGATCGACGAGCCCTGGTTCGCCTCGGGCGCCGACCGCGCCCGGCACGCCGATGTCCTCGACGAGGCGGTCGGCGGCTGGATCGCCGCACGCACCCGCACCGACGTCATGGCCGCCTTCGAGAAGGCGGAGGCGGCGGTGGCCCCGGTCCAGGACGTCCAGGGCGTGATGGCGGACCCTCAGTACCAGGCCCTGGACACCATCACCACCGTCGACGACCCCGAACTCGGCCCGCTGCGCATGCAGAACGTCCTCTTCCGGCTCTCCGCCACGCCCGGCGCGATCCGCTGGGCCGGCCGCCCGCACGGCGCGGACACCGACGAGGTCCTCACCGAACTGGGTCTCACCCCGGCCGACCTCACGGCGCTGCGCGCGGAGGGCGCCCTGTGACGGCGTTCCCGCTCACCTGGCTGTACGCCCCGGGCGACCGCCCCGGCGTGGTGGCGAAGGCCCTGACCTGCGGCGCCGACGTCGTCGTCATCGACCTGGAGGACGCGGTCGCCCCCGACCGCAAGGCCTACGCCCGCGCCGCGACCGCCGACCTCCTCGGCGACCCGCCGGCCGTCCCGGTCCACGTCCGCGTCAACGCCCTGGACAGCCCCTGGGGCGAGCAGGACCTCGCGGCACTGGCCCCGGCACCGGGGCTCTCCGGCCTCCGCCTTCCCAAGATCACCTCACCGGCCGAGGTCACCCACGCCGCACGCCGAGCCGCCCGCGCCGACCTGTACGCCCTGCTGGAGACGGCCCTCGCCGTGGAACAGGCGTACGCCATCGCCGGCGCCCACCCGAACCTGCGCGGCATCGCGCTCGGCGAGGCCGACCTGCGGGCCGACCTCGGCGTTCGCGACGACACGGGCCTCGACTGGCCCCGCTCCCGGGTGGTCGTGGCGGCCCGGGCCGCAGGGCTGCCCCCGCCGTCCCAGTCCGTCCACCCGGACATCCGCGACCTGGACGGGCTGGCCGCCTCCTGCGCCCACGGCCGCGCCCTGGGCTTCCTCGGGCGCGCCGCGATCCACCCCCGGCAGCTCCCGGTGATCGAACGGGCCTATCTGCCCACCGAGGCGGAGATCGAGCGGGCGGAGGCGGTCCTGAAAGCGGCCGCCGCGGAGCGGGGCGCGCAGGCCCTCCCGGACGGCTGCTTCATCGACGCGGCGGTGGTGACGGCGGCCCGGCGCACCCTGTCCCTGGCCGGCCGCCGCTGACACGCCGAGAGCGCCCGGGGATCTCCCCGGGCGCTCTCGAACCGTCACACAGGACAGGCCGTCAGGTCTTCTTCCCCGAGCCGGCCTCGTTCTTGGCCGCGTCCGCCTCGGCCTCGTCCGCGACCTGGTCGTCCTTGCCGGCGACCTCGTCGTCCTTGCCCGTCTCATCGGACGTCCCGCCGCCGTCGGCGTCAGCGCCGGAAGCCGGAGCGCCGGGCTCCACGACGTCCTCCCGCCCGGGCCGCTTCCTCGACGACACCACGAGGTACGTCACCGCGAGCAGGAACACGAAGATCGCGGTCCAGACGTTCAGCCGGAGACCCAGGATGTGGTGGGCGTCGTCGACCCGCATGTACTCGATCCACGCCCGGCCGGTGCAGTACGCGGCGACGTACAGCGCGAACGCCCGGCCGTGTCCGAGGCGGAAGCGGCGGTCCGCCCAGATGACCAGGAACGCCACGCCGATGCACCACAGCGACTCGTACAGGAACGTCGGGTGGTACGTGCCCGGCACCCGGCCGTCCGAGGAGGAGGTGATCTCCAGGGCCCACGGCAGATCGGTGGGCTTGCCGTACAGCTCCTGGTTGAACCAGTTGCCCCAGCGGCCGATCGCCTGGGCGAAGGCGATGCCCGGCGCGACGGCGTCGGCGTAGGCGGGCAGCGGGATGCCGCGGCGGCGGCAGCCGATCCACGCGCCCAGCGCGCCGAGCGCGATCGCGCCCCAGATGCCGAGGCCGCCCTCCCAGATCTTGAAGGCGTCCACCCAGTCACGGCCCTCGCTGAAGTACAGCTCGTAGTCCGTGATCACGTGGTAGAGGCGGCCGCCGATCAGACCGAAGGGCACGGCCCAGACGGCGATGTCGGCCACCGTGCCGGCCCGCCCGCCCCGGGCGATCCAGCGTTTGTTGCCGAGCCAGACGGCAACGAAGACGCCGATGATGATGCAGAACGCGTAGCCGCGCAGCGGAATGGGGCCGAGGTACAGCACCCCGCGCGACGGGCTGGGAATGAAGGCAAGTTCCATGGCAAGGTCGACGCTACCGTGCCGCACCGGGGCCGCGGTGGGCAGCCCGGCTACGGGTCCATAACGGGGGCGTGAGAACAGCTCTTACCCCTTGTTCGCCTCCTGCACCATCTGCTTCAGCTTGGCCGGGGTCATCGTCCGGTCCTGGTAGATGTTCTTGCCGTCGAACAGCACGGTCGGCGTGCCCGAGAAGCCGCCCTTGTCGAAGGCCTGGTGGGACTTGGCGACCCAGCCGTTGTGCGTGCCCTTCTCGACGCAGGTGCGGAAGGCGGGGGTGTCCAGGCCGTCGACCTTGCCGGCCAGCTCGATCAGCTTGGCCTTGTTCGCGTAGGCGTCGTCGACCTCCGGGGGCTGGTTGTCGAACAGCACGTCGTGGTAGGCGGGGAACTTGCCGGCGTCCTGGGCGCAGGCCGCGGCGTTGGCCGCGTTGCGGGAGCCGGTGCCGCGCATGTTGCCGTCGATGAGGGTGACCAGGTGGTACTCGGTCCTCAGCTGTCCCGCGTTCGTCAGCTCGTGGATCACCGGACGGTACGCCGTCTCGAAGGACTTGCAGGCCGGGCAGCGGAAGTCCTCCCACACCGTGAGCGTGGACTTGGCGCCGTCCTTGCCGACCGGGATGGCCAGGCTGTCCTTGCCCTGGGCTCCCGAGGGCGCCACGACCGGGCCCGAGGCCTCGCTGTCGTCGTCCTTGCCGGCGTTGGCCGCGACGACGCCGATCACCGCCGCGAGTCCCAGGACGGCGACGACGGCCCCGCCCACGATCAGCGCGCGCCGGCGCTTGTCCGCGGACCTCTGCTTCTCGCGCTCGACCGCCAGCTTCTCCCGGGCGGTGCGCTTTCCCTCACGGTTCTTCTCGCTCACACCCCGGAAACGAACCGGGGAGGCGCACCGCGCCTCCCCGGCCCCAGGTCCACCCGTACGAGGGACCTGCATGACTTCCGGCTTTTCTTACGCCTGTCCGCGCACGCCCTTCGCGAGGTCACCCGCCAGTGCGCGCACGGCCTCGACACCGGCCGCGTCGTCCGGGGCGTCCAGCATCGCCTTGACGAAGGCGGAGCCGACGATCACGCCGTCGGCGAAGCCCGCGACCTCGGCGGCCTGGGCGGGCGTGGAGACGCCGAGCCCGACGCAGACCGGCAGGTCCGTGCCCGTGGCCCGGGTGCGTTCCACCAGGTCCTGGGCCTGCGAGCTGACGGTGGCGCGGGTGCCGGTGACACCCATGAGGGAGGCGGCGTAGACGAATCCGCTGCCGGCCGCGGTGATCTGCGCGAGCCGTTCGTCCTTGCTGCTGGGCGCCACGACGAAGACGGTGGCGAGACCGTGCTTCTCCGCGTGCTCCCTCCACAGGCCCGACTCCTGTACGGGCAGGTCGGGCAGGATGCACCCGGCGCCGCCCGCCTCGGCGAGCTCGGCGGTGAACCGCTCGACGCCGTAGCGGTCGATGGGGTTCCAGTACGTCATGACGAGGATCGGCTTGCCGGTGGCCCGGTGGGCCTCGCGGACCGTGCGCATCACGTCGGCGATCTTCACGCCGCCGCGCAGGGCGATGTCGTCGGCGGTCTGGATGACGGGGCCGTCGAGGACGGGGTCGCTGTGCGGCAGGCCCACCTCGACGACGTCGGCGCCGCCGTCGATGACGGCCTTGATCGCGTCGATGCCGCCGTCCACGGTCGGGAACCCGGCCGGGAGGTAGGCGATGAGCGCGGCGCGCCCCTCGGACTTGGCCGCGGCGAGGGTGTCGCCCAACAGCCGGATGTTCCCGCTCACTTGGCGTCCCCCTCGATCTCTGCGGTGCCGGAGGCGTCCTCGGCGACCTCGGCGTCGGTGTCGTACAGGCCGAAGTAGCGGGCGGCGGTGTCCATGTCCTTGTCACCGCGGCCGGAGAGGTTGACCACGATCAGCCCGTCCTTGCCCAGCTCCTTGCCGACCTCCAGGGCGCCGGCCAGCGCGTGGGCGCTCTCGATGGCCGGGATGATGCCCTCGGTGCGCGACAGCAGGCGCAGGGCCTGCATCGCCGCGTCGTCGGTGACCGCGCGGTACTCGCCGCGGCCGGAGTCCTTCAGGTACGAGTGCTCGGGGCCGATGCCCGGGTAGTCCAGACCGGCCGAGATCGAGTACGGCTCGGTGATCTGGCCCTCGTCGTCCTGGAGGACGTAGGAGCGGGAGCCGTGCAGGATGCCGGGCTCGCCGGCGGTGAGGGTCGCGGCGTGCTCGCCGGTCTCGACGCCGTGCCCGGCCGGTTCGCAGCCGATGAGGCGTACGCCGGTGTCCGGGATGAAGGCGTGGAAGAGGCCGATGGCGTTGGAGCCGCCCCCGACGCAGGCGACGGCCGCGTCGGGGAGGCGCCCGGCGCGCTCCAGGAGCTGGCGGCGGGTCTCGACGCCGATGACCCGGTGGAAGTCGCGGACCATCGCCGGGAAGGGATGCGGCCCGGCGACGGTGCCGAAGAGGTAGTGCGTGTGCTCGACGTTGGCGACCCAGTCGCGGAAGGCCTCGTTGATGGCGTCCTTCAGCGTGCGGCTGCCGGACTTCACGGCGATGACCTCGGCGCCGAGCATGCGCATGCGGGCGACGTTGAGGGCCTGGCGCTGGGTGTCGATCTCCCCCATGTAGATCGTGCATTCGAGACCGAAGAGCGCACAGGCGGTGGCCGTGGCCACGCCGTGCTGGCCCGCGCCGGTCTCGGCGATGACCCGGGTCTTGCCCATGCGCTTGGTGAGCAGGGCCTGGCCCAGGACGTTGTTGATCTTGTGGGAGCCGGTGTGATTCAGGTCCTCGCGCTTGAGGAAGACCCGGGCGCCTCCGGCGTGCTCGGCGAACCGGGGCACCTCCGTGAGCGCGGAGGGGCGGCCGGTGTAGTTGACCAGGAGGTCGTCGAGTTCCCTGGCGAACTCCGGGTCGTGCTTGGCCTTGTCGTACTCGACGGCCACCTCGTCGACGGCTGCGACGAGGGCCTCGGGGATGAACTTGCCGCCGAAGGCCCCGAAGTAGCCTTCGGGGCTGGGCGTGTGACCCTCGGGGTCGGGGATGAAGAATTGGCTGGGCATGCGGAAACCTTCACGGTGAGTGTGTGTGAGATGCACTGATCGCCGTGGGGGCAGGGATGGGTGTTGGCTGCGTGGTTGCTCGCGCCGTTCCCCGCGCCCCTAAAGGGCGCGCTGCCATCGCATGCCGTTGACCTGCCCGGGTTCGTCACCGATGACGTACCGGACACGGCGGCCGTGGACCCGGCGGGCCGGGGCACGGCAGCCGCGGGGGCGGCAGCCGCGCGCGAGGCGGGCGTACCGGTCCACGGTCGTCATGGTGAGAGTCATCGGGCCAAGCCTAGCGAATGATCAGCTCCGGCCGTGCCGGAGCGCGGGGTGCTCGCCGGCCGCCACCAGGTCCGAGACCGCCGTCCTCGGGTCCTTGCCGGTCACGAGGGACTCGCCGACCAGGACCGCGTCGGCGCCGGCGTTGGCGTAGGCGATGAGGTCGTGCGGGCCGCGGACGCCGGACTCGGCGATCTTGATGATGTGGTCGGGGATCTCCGGCGCCACCCGCTCGAAGGTGCCGCGGTCGACCTCGAGGGTCTTGAGGTTGCGCGCGTTGACGCCGATCACCCGGGCGCCGGCGTCGACCGCCCGCTCGACCTCGTCCTCGTCGTGGACCTCGACGAGCGGTGTGAGCCCGATGGACTCGGCGCGCTCGATGAGGGACTCCAGGGCGGGCTGGTCCAGGGCGGCGACGATCAGCAGCACGACGTCGGCGCCGTAGGCGCGGGCCTCCCACAGCTGGTACGACGTGACGATGAAGTCCTTGCGCAGCACGGGGATGTCCACCCGGGCGCGGACGGCCTCGAGGTCGGCGAGCGAACCGCCGAAGCGGCGCTCCTCGGTGAGGACGGAGATGACGGCCGCGCCGCCCGCCTCGTAGTCGGCGGCGAGTCCGGCCGGGTCGGCGATCGCGGCCAGCGCGCCCTTGGACGGGCTGGAGCGCTTGACCTCACAGATGACCTTGACGCCGTCGCCGCGCAGTGCGGCCGCGCCGTCCTTGGCCGCGGGAGCCTTCGCCGCGCGCTCCTTGAGCTCGTCGAGGCTGACGCGCGCCTGCCGCTCCGCGAGGTCGGCACGGACTCCGTCGATGATCTCGTCGAGCACACTCACGCGAGCGGCCCCCTTCCAGACTCTTGACAGTTCCAGCGACCGATCGGAAACCGATGGTCACTGCGATGGTATCCGCAGCCGGGCGTAGGCCTCACATCCGGTTGACGCCGGTCCCACTACCTGGACATCCGTCTGTTGATCAAGGATGGAGCCAGCCACCGAAGGGCAGGTTCCGGACAACGGTGAAGACCAGCAGCAACACCCCGAGGCTCCACACCAGCCCCGGGCGGGGGTCGATCCGCAGCGGGCGCCCGCGGGCCGCGTGCACCACCCATACGGTCCACAGCACGGCGAAGCCCAGATAGCCGAGGGTCGCGAGCGCGTTGGCGTGCAGCGCCGCCGGGACGTCCCCGTGGACGACGGCGTGCGCGCTGCGCAGTCCGCCGCAGCCGGGGCAGTAGAGGCCGGTGTAACGCAGCAGCGGGCAGGCGGGATAGTGGCCGGGTTCGTTCGGGTCCACGGCGCCCACGTAGGCGAAGGCGGCGGCGACGGCCGCGAGCACCCCGGCGGGGACGGCCAGCCGGCCCGGGACGCGGGACGTCACCCTTCGGCTCTCGGCGTTCACGGTAAGCATTGTGCCCCGTACGCGCGCGAGGGGCGGTTCCGGCACCCGTGTGCCGGCCGCCCCTCCCGTGAGGACGTGCTCCGCGGACCGTGCCGCGGGGGTCAGCTCCCGGCGCCGGCCGGCTCGCGGTCGCCCGTGGTGCGGTGCGGCTGCTGGGCCTCCTTGGGCTGGCCCAGGCCCATCATCCGCATGATGCCGCCGACGACACCCCCGAGCAGCACGACCACCATGCCCGCCCAGAAGCCCAGCGGCTGGTCCATCACCATGAACGCGCCCGCGACGCAGAAACCGATGAAGGCGATGATGACACCGGTCCAGGCGGCCGGGGTGTGACCGTGGCTGCTGCCCGCCATTGCTTGCTCCTCGTTGCTGTGTGCGTGTCTGAGCAGGACGCTCGTGGCCATTGTCGCGCACGCGCGCCCGCGGGGTGAGCGGGGGTGCCTCCCCGTCCCCCGTGTGGGCTCAGGCCCCGGTCGGGTCCTCGCCGCGGTCGAGTGCCTTCCACAGGTCCTCGGGCCGGTCGGGGTCGACGGCGGGGGCCTTGCGGCGCGGCTGGGGCGTGCCGCCGCGCTCGTAGCGGCCGGACATGGCGGGCCACAGCCGTCCGTAGCGCAGGGCGAGCAGTCCGGCCAGGAGGATCAGCACGCCGCCGACGACCGCGACGTACGGCCAGGCGGTGTGGCCGAGGGCGTCGACGGAGGCCGAGGTGTCGCCGGAGGCCTGGGCGGCCTGCTCGTCGAGCGCGGAGCTGTCGGAGGCGCCGAGCAGGGCCGCGACGACGATGCCGGCGCCGGAGAGCGCCAGCAGCCCGGCGACGACGAAGCGGCCGGCGCGGCGGACGGCGAAGACGGCGACGAGCGCGGCGAGGCCCACTATGGCGAGCGCCGCGGGAACGCCCGTGACGTCGCTGCCCTTGGCGGTCAGGGGGAAGGCGCCACCGGCCACCGTCGCGGTGCCCTGCGACCATTGCTGCCGGGTGGCGAGCAGCGCCACGGCCGCGCCGAGCGCGCCGCTCAGCAGCGCGACGGCGAGGCTCAGGCGGCCGGCCCGGGCGGATGCGGGGGCTTCGGAACGGGGGTGAGGTACAGCAGTCACGTACCCCACTATCGCCTGAACCCCGGGCGAACCGTCACCCGGGGTTCATCTCAGGCCTTTCCGAGCCGGTTCGCGGTGTGGACGGCCCGCAGGACCGCGGCCGCCTTGTTGCGGCACTCGGTGTCCTCGGCGACCGGGTCGGAGTCGGCGACGATGCCCGCGCCGGCCTGCACGTACGCGGTGCCGTCGCGCAGGAGGGCCGTGCGGATGGCGATGGCGGTGTCGGAGTCGCCGGCGAAGTCGAGGTAGCCGACGCAGCCGCCGTAGAGGCCGCGCCGGGACGGTTCGAGTTCGTCGATGATCTGCATGGCGCGCGGCTTGGGGGCGCCGGAGAGGGTGCCGGCCGGGAAGCAGGCGGTGAGGACGTCGAAGGCGGTGCGGCCCCGGGCGACGCGGCCCGTCACCGTCGAGACGATGTGCATCACGTGCGAGTACCGCTCGACGGACATGAAGTCGACGACCTCGACCGAGCCGGGCTCGCAGACCCGCCCCAGGTCGTTGCGGCCGAGGTCGACGAGCATGAGGTGCTCGGCGCGCTCCTTGGGGTCGGCGAGCAGTTCGTCGGCGAGGGCCTGGTCCTCCTGCGGGGTGGCACCGCGCCAGCGGGTGCCGGCGATGGGGTGGACCATGGCCCGGCCGTCCTCGACCTTGACCAGGGCCTCGGGGGACGATCCGACGACGTCGAAGCCGTCGAAGCGGAACAGGTACATGTACGGGGAGGGGTTGGTGGCCCGCAGGACCCGGTAGACGTCCAGTGCGCTCGCCGTGCACGGCGTCTCGAAGCGCTGGGAGGGGACCACCTGGAAGGCCTCGCCGGCCCGGATGCGCTCCTTGATGTCCTCGACGGCCACCTGGAAGTCGGGGCCGCCCCACAGCGCGGTGTACTCGGGGAGCTCGGAGGGCGGGAGCACGGCCGGGGGCTGGGCGACCGGGCGGGAGAGGTCGGCCTCCATGGCGTCGAGGCGGGCCACGGCGTCGGCGTGGGCCTCGTCGACGCCCGTCTCCAGGTCGTTGTGGTTGATCGCGTTGGCGATCAGCAGGACCGAGCCCTCCCAGTGGTCCATGACGGCCAGGTCGCTGGTGAGGAGCATGGTCAGCTCGGGCAGCTTCAGGTCGTCGCGCTCGCCGGGGCCGACCTTCTCCAGGCGGCGGACGATGTCGTAGCCGAGATAGCCGACCATGCCGCCGGTGAAGGGCGGCATGCCCTCCTGGTGGGGGGTGTGCAGGGCCTCGATGGTGGCGCGCAGGGCGGCGAGGGGGTCGCCGTCCGTGGGGACGCCGACGGGCGGGGCGCCGAGCCAGTGGGCCTGCCCGTCGCGTGCGGTCAGCGTGGCCGCCGAGCGGACCCCCACGAAGGAGTACCGGGACCAGGAGCGGCCGTTCTCCGCGGACTCCAGCAGGAAGGTGCCGGGGCGCTCGGCGGCGAGCTTGCGGTAGAGCGCGACCGGGGTGTCGCCGTCGGCGAGGAGCTTGCGGGTGACGGGGATGACCCGCCGGTCGGTGGCGAGCTTGCGGAAGGTCTCGAGGTCCATGGCCGCTGACCTTACTGATCCGGGGCGGGGCGGGCGGAGCCGCCGTCCTTGAGGAGCACGTCCTCGTCGAAACAGGTGCGGGCTCCGGTGTGGCAGGCGGCGCCGACCTGGTCGACCTTGACGAGCACGGTGTCCGCGTCGCAGTCCAGGGCGACGGACTTCACCCACTGGAAGTGGCCGGAGGTGTCGCCCTTGACCCAGTACTCCCGGCGGCTGCGCGACCAGTAGGTGCACCGGCCGGTGGTCAGGGTGCGATGCAGCGCCTCGTCGTCCATCCAGCCGAGCATGAGCACCTCGCCGGTGTCGTACTGCTGGGCGATGGCGGGCAGGAGGCCGTCGGCGCTGCGCTTGAGGCGCGCGGCGATCTCCGGGTCGAGGCGACTGGGCGTACTCGTCATGCCGACCATTGTGCCGCGCGCCACTGACAGGCCAAGTGGAGTGTCCACTGGGCGAAACGCCCGACGGCGGGGAACGGCACGTCTGCTGGGCTGACCGGGGGACCGGCCGTAGGCTGGCCGCATGTCGACCCATGCCAAGCGTGAACGACTTCTCCTCGCCGACCTGTTGGAGACCGCGGGTCCGGACGCGCCCACCCTGTGCGAGGGCTGGACGACCCGGGATCTCGCCGCCCACGTCGTGGTGCGCGAGCGCCGCCCGGACGCCGCGGGCGGGATACTGATCAAGCAGCTCGCGCCGCGTCTGGACAAGGTGATGGCGGAGTACACCGCCAAGCCGTACGAGGAGCTGATCCAGCTGATCCGTACGGGCCCGCCGCGTTTCTCCCCCTTCTCCCTCAAGCCGGTCGACGAGGCGTCGAACATCATCGAGTTCTACGTCCACACCGAGGACGTCCGCCGCGCCCAGCCCGACTGGTCGCCCCGCGACCTGGACACGGTCTTCCAGGACGCCCTGTGGTCCCGTCTGGAACGCACGGCCCGCCTGATGGGGCGCGGCGTGCCGACGGGCCTGGTCCTGCGCCGCCCCGACGGCCAGACGGTGGTCGCTCACCGCGGCACCCCGGTGGTCACGGTGACCGGCGAGCCGTCCGAGCTGGTCCTGTTCTGCTACGGCCGCCAGAGCGCGGCCAAGGTCGGCCTGGACGGCGACGAGAACGCGATCGCGAAGCTGCACGAGACGAAGCAGCTCGGGATCTGAGAAAGCCCCGGCCGCACGGCGCGGCCGGGGCTCCCGTCGGACGGGGACGTCAGCGCACCGGGTGCCCCGCCTCCCGCAGCGTCTCCTTGACCTGGCCGATGCGCAGGTCGCCGAAGTGGAACACCGACGCGGCCAGGACCGCGTCCGCGCCCGCCTCGACGGCCGGGGGGAAGTCGGTCAGCCTGCCCGCGCCGCCCGAGGCGATGACCGGGACCGTGACGTGCTTGCGGACGGCCCGGATCATCTCCAGGTCGTAGCCGTCCTTGGTGCCGTCGGCGTCCATCGAGTTGAGCAGGATCTCGCCCGCGCCGAGCTCCGCGGCCCGGTGCGCCCACTCCACGGCGTCGATGCCGGTGCCGCGGCGGCCGCCGTGGGTGGTCACCTCGAAGGAGCCCGACTCGGTGCGGCGGGCGTCCACCGACAGGACCAGGACCTGGCGGCCGAAGCGCTCGGCGATCTCGCGGATCAGCTCCGGGCGGGCGATGGCGGCCGTGTTGACGCCGACCTTGTCCGCGCCGGCCCGCAGCAGCTTGTCCACGTCCTCGGCCGTGCGGACGCCGCCGCCGACCGTGAGGGGGATGAACACCTGCTCGGCCGTGCGGCGCACGACGTCGTACGTGGTCTCACGGTTGCCCGACGAGGCGGTGATGTCCAGGAACGTCAGCTCGTCGGCGCCCTCGGCGTCGTACACCTTGGCCATCTCGACGGGGTCGCCCGCGTCGCGCAGGTTCTGGAAGTTGACGCCCTTGACGACCCGGCCGTTGTCCACGTCCAGGCAGGGGATGACTCGGACCGCCAGGGTCATGAATCCTGCTCCTCTTAGTGTTCCTGTGAGGGTGTCCCTCGGAATGCTTCCACTTCCACCGACACCAGGACCCGGGAGTCCATGAAGCCCTGCACGATCAGCAGGGTCGTGACCGGGCGTACGGCGTCGAACATCTCCTTGTGCGCCCGGCCCACGGCGTCGACGTCCCGGGCGTGTGCCAGGCACACCCGGGTGCGGATCACGGACTCGGGTGTGAGCCCGAACTCGGCGATCGCCTCCAGGGCGGTGGTGAAGGCGACCTTGGCCTGCTCGTACGGGTCGCCCTCGCCGTAGAGCACGTCGCCCTTGAACGCGGTCGTGCCCGCGACCAGCACACGGTCGCCCGCCGCGACGGCGCGTGCAAAACCGAAGGACTCTTCCCAGGGACTTCCGCTCTGCACACGCCGCACGGTCATGACGACACAGCCTCCAAGGCCTCTTCCAGGGTGAACGCCTTCGCGTACAGCGCCTTCCCGACGATGGCCCCCTCGACACCGAGCGGGACGAGATCGGCGATGGCCCGCAGGTCGTCGAGCGAGGAGACCCCGCCGGAGGCGACGACCGGGCGGTCGGTTGCGGCGCACACGTTGCGCAGGAGTTCCAGGTTGGGGCCCTGGAGGGTGCCGTCCTTGGCGATGTCGGTGACGACGTACCGTGCGCAGCCCTCCTTGTCGAGGCGCTCCAGCGTCTCGTAGAGGTCGCCGCCGTCGCGGGTCCAGCCGCGGCCGCGCAGGGTCGTGCCGCGGACGTCGAGACCCACCGCGATCTTGTCGCCATGCTCGGCGATGACCTTGGCGACCCATTCCGGGGTCTCCAGGGCGGCCGTGCCGAGGTTGACGCGCTTGCAGCCGGTGGCGAGGGCGGCGGCGAGGGTGTCGTCGTCACGGATGCCGCCGGACAGCTCCACCTTGATGTCCATGGCCCGGGCGACCTCGGCGATCAGCTCGCGGTTGTCCCCCGTGCCGAAGGCGGCGTCCAGGTCGACCAGGTGCAGCCACTCGGCGCCGGAGCGCTGCCAGGCCAGGGCGGCCTCCAGCGGGGAGCCGTAGGAGGTCTCCGTGCCGGACTCGCCGTGCACCAGGCGGACGGCCTGGCCGTCGCGGACGTCGACGGCGGGGAGGAGTTCGAGCTTGCTCACAGTGTTCCGATCCAGTTGGTGAGGAGCTGGGCTCCGGCGTCGCCGGACTTCTCGGGGTGGAACTGCGTGGCCCACAGGGCGCCGTTCTCGACGGCCGCGACGAACGGCTTGCCGTGCGTGGACCAGGTGACCTTGGGGGCCGTCATCGCGGGGTTGTGCGTTTCCAGCGACCAGTCGTGGACGGCGTAGGAGTGCACGAAGTAGAAACGGGCGTCCGCGTCCAGGCCCGCGAACAGCTGCGAACCGGGCGCCGCCTCGACGGTGTTCCAGCCCATGTGGGGCACGATCTCGGCCTGGAGCGGCTCGACCGAGCCGGGCCACTCGTCGAGGCCCTCGCTCTCCACGCCGTGCTCGATGCCGCGCGCGAAGAGGATCTGCATGCCGACGCAGATGCCCATGACCGGGCGGCCGCCGGACAGCCGGCGGTCGACGATCCAGTCGCCGCGCGCCTCGCGCAGGCCCGTCATGCAGGAGGCGAAGGCGCCGACGCCGGGCACCAGCAGGCCGTCGGCGTTCAGGGCCTTGTCGTAGTCACGCGTGATCTCCACGTCTGCCCCGGCGCGGGCGAGGGCACGCTCGGCGGAACGGACGTTGCCGAATCCGTAGTCGAAGACGACGACCTTCTTCTGCGGGGCGCTCAATTCCACACCTCCAGCCTCACCACACCGGCCACCAGGCACATCGCGGCGCCGATGGACAGCAGCACGATCAAACCCTTGGGCATCTTCTGCTTGACGAAGGAGTAGATCCCGCCGGCGAGGAAGAGGCCGACGACGATCAGCAGGGTCGAGATGCCGTTCACAGGGCGCCCTTCGTGGAGGGGAGGATGCCGGCCGCGCGCGGATCGCGCTCGGACGCGTAACGCAGGGCCCGGGCGAGCGCCTTGAACTGGCACTCCACGATGTGGTGCGCGTTGCGCCCGTAGGGCACGTGCACGTGCAGCGCGATCTGCGCCTGGGCCACGAAGGACTCCAGGATGTGCCGGGTCATGGTGGTGTCGTACTCGCCGATCATCGGCGCCATCTTCTCGGGCTCGGTGTGCACGAGGTACGGGCGGCCGGACAGGTCGACGGTGACCTGGGCGAGGGACTCGTCCAGCGGGACCGTGCAGTTGCCGAAGCGGTAGATGCCCACCTTGTCGCCGAGGGCCTGCTTGAAGGCGGCGCCGAGGGCGAGGGCGGTGTCCTCGATGGTGTGGTGCGAGTCGATGTGCAGATCGCCCTCGGTCTTCACGGTCAGGTCGAACAGACCGTGCCGGCCGAGCTGGTCGAGCATGTGGTCGTAGAAGCCGACGCCGGTGGAGATCTCCGTCTTGCCCGTGCCGTCGAGGTCGATCTCGACGAGGACGGACGTCTCCTTGGTGGTCCGTTCGACGCGTCCTACGCGGCTCATAGCTCCTGCTCCTTCTTCAGTTCACGGACCGCGTCGAGGAACGCGTCGTTCTCTTCGGGGGTTCCGGCGGTGACCCGGAGCCAGCCGGGTACGCCGTTGTCCCGGACCAGGACGCCCCGGTCGAGGATCTTCCGCCAGGTCTCGTGGGAGTCCTCGAACAGGCCGAACTGCACGAAGTTGGCGTCCGAGGCGGTCACCTCGTAGCCGATCGCGAGCAGTTCGGTGACCAGGCGGTCCCGTTCGGTCTTGAGCTGCTCGACGTAGCCCAGCAGCGTGTCGGTGTGCTCCAGGGCGGCCAGGGCGGTCGCCTGGGTGACGGCCGACAGGTGGTAGGGCAGCCGGACCAGCTGGACGGCGTCGACGACGGCCGGGTGCGCGGCGAGGTAGCCGAGGCGCAGGCCCGCCGCGCCGAACGCCTTCGACATCGTGCGGGAGACGACCAGGTTGGGGCGTCCCTCCAGCAGCGGCAGCAGCGAGTCGCCGTGGCTGAACTCGATGTACGCCTCGTCGATCACGACCATCGACGGTTTCGCCGCCTGCGCGGCCTCGTACAGCGCGAGGACCGTCTCGGGCGGAACGGCGGTGCCCGTGGGGTTGTTGGGGGTGGTGACGAAGACGACGTCCGGCCGGTGCTCGGCGATGGCCTTCTCCGCCGCCGCCAGGTCGATCGTGAAGTCGTCGTTGCGGGGGCCGGAGATCCAGCCGGTGCCGGTGCCGCGCGAGATGAGGCCGTGCATCGAGTACGACGGCTCGAAGCCGATCGCGGTGCGGCCCGGTCCGCCGAAGGTCTGCAGCAGCTGCTGGATGACCTCGTTGGAGCCGTTGGCCGCCCAGACGTTGGCCACGCCGACCTCGTGGCCGGAGGTGTCCGTCAGGTACTCGGCCAGCCGTGTGCGCAGCTCGACCGCGTCCCGGTCGGGGTAGCGGTTGAGGGTGCGGGCCGCCTCACGGACCCGCTCGGCGATCCGTTCGACCAGCGGCTCGGGCAGCGGGTAGGGGTTCTCGTTGGTGTTCAGCCGTACGGGGACGTCCAGCTGGGGCGCGCCGTAAGGGGACTTGCCGCGGAGCTCGTCCCGTACGGGGAGATCGTCGATGCCTGTCACTTGCTTCCGGGTACCTTCCAACCGAACCGGGCCTTGATCGCCGCGCCGTGGGCCGGCAGGTCCTCCGCCTCCGCCAGCGTCACCACGTGGTGCGCGACCTCGGCCAGCGCGTCCTGCGTGTAGTCGACGATGTGGATGCCGCGCAGGAAGGACTGGACGGACAGGCCCGAGGAGTGGCAGGCGCAGCCGCCGGTGGGCAGGACGTGATTGGAGCCGGCCGCGTAGTCGCCGAGGGAGACCGGGGCCCAGGGGCCGACGAAGATCGCGCCGGCGTTCCGGACGCGGTCGGCCACGGCGGCGGCGTCCGCCGTCTGGATCTCCAGGTGCTCGGCGCCGTACGCGTCGACCACCCTCAGGCCCTCGTCGATGCCGTCGACCAGGACGATCGCGGACTGCCGGCCGGACAGGGCCGGGACGATCCGGTCGTCGATGTGCCGGGTGGCAGCGACCTGCGGCTCAAGTTCCTTCTCGACGGCGTCGGCGAGCCGGACGGAGTCCGTGACCAGGACGGCGGCGGCCAGCGGGTCGTGCTCGGCCTGGCTGATCAGGTCGGAGGCGACGTGCACCGGGTCGGCCGTGTCGTCGGCGAGGACGGCGATCTCGGTCGGGCCGGCCTCGGCGTCGATGCCGATCTTGCCGGTGAAGTAGCGCTTGGCGGCGGCGACCCAGATGTTGCCGGGGCCGGTGACCATGTTCGCGGGCGGGCAGGACTCGGTGCCGTAGGCGAACATCGCGACGGCGGTGGCACCGCCGGCCGCGTACACCTCGTCGACGCCGAGCAGCGCGCAGGCGGCGAGGATCGTCGGGTGCGGCAGGCCGCCGAAGTCGGACTGGGCGGGCGAGGCGAGCGCGATGGACTCGACGCCGGCCTCCTGCGCGGGCACCACGTTCATGATCACGGAGGACGGATACACGGACCTGCCGCCGGGCGCGTACAGCCCCACGCGGTCGACCGGCACCCACTTCTCGGTCACGCTGCCACCGGGCACGACCTGCGTGGTGTGCGTGGAGCGGCGCTGCTCGCGGTGGACGGTACGGGCGCGGCGGATGGACTCCTCCAGGGCCGCGCGCACGGCCGGGTCGAGCTCCTGGAGCGCGCGGGTGAGCGCGGCGGCCGGCACCCGCACTTGGTCCAGCCGGACCCCGTCGAACCGCTCGGCGGCGTCGATCAGCGCCGCGTCGCCCCGATGATGCACGTCCTCGCAGAGGAGACGCACCTTCTCGAGGGCGGCCGCTACGTCGAAGTCGGCTCGGGGCAGCAGGTCACGCAGGGCGGGGCCCTCGGGAAGGGCGTCGCCGCGCAGATCGGTTCGGGAGATCACGTGCCCAATTCTCTCAGACCCGGGTGAGGCGCCGTTCGCGCGTATCAATGGCTGATACAGAAGCCGCCGGAACCCGGAAGATCCCCTTCACCTCCTGCTTTCGGGGCGTCACACAGCGGGCATGAACAGTTGTACGAAGGAACCAACCGGCGAGTACCCGGGGAGGATGGAAGAACTGTGACCGAGGGGGCCGGCGTCCGTGCCGGGGATCTGCCCGACGACCTGACCGCGGCCGAGGCCGGCATGTGGCAGGCCTTCCGCAACGGGACCGTGTACGACCTGAGCAGCGGCGACGCCGTGGCGGACGATCCGCACGGCGGTCATCCGTGGGGCGGGGAGCGGACCGTGCGGGCCCGGATCGTGTGCTGGCTGCTCCTGGACGGCCCGCCCGCCCTGGCCGGCCGCGTGTCCTCGCTGAAACTCGTCGGCGTGCAGGTCAGCGGCTCGCTGGACCTCGCGGGCGGCACGGTGGTGCCGTACGTCGAGATGCGCCGGTGCCGGTTCGAGCAGGACGTGCTGCTCCCGGAGGCCCGCTTCACGACCCTGCGGATGGTGGACTGCTCGGTGCCGCGGCTCGAGGCGGCCCGGGTGCACACCGAGGGTGATCTGCATCTGCCGCGCTGCCGCTTCCACCACGGCATCCGGCTCACGGACGCGCAGATCGGCACGGACCTGATGCTGAACCAGGCGCTCGTGCACCGGGACCACAGCGGCCGGTCGATCGCCGCGGACGGCCTGACCGTCGGCCAGGACTTACAGGCCGAGCTGCTGGAGTCGCACGGCGAGCTGAGCCTGCGCGCGGCCACCGTCGGCGTCTCCCTGAGCCTGCGCGGTGCCCGCCTGGCCAACCCGTACGCGCGGCTCGCGCTGAACGCCCCGCAGCTGACCGTCGAGCGCAGCCTGTACCTCACCCCGGCGGGGGTCGGCGCCCAGGCGATGAGCGGAATGACTCCGGCACAGGGGACGCGGATCCAGCGCTTCGAGTGCGAGGGCGGGATGCGGCTGGACGACGGGCGGTTCGGCGACGCCGTCGACTTCGAGCAGGCCCGATTCACCCTCACCGACGACCAGGAGCTGTCGCTGCGCCGGGTGCAGACTCCCGAGCTGCGGTTCCTCGGGGAGCAGCCGGCGCGCGGGCGGGTGGTGCTGTCCGGGGCGAAGGTCATCAACCTGATGGACCGGGCCGACGCCTGGCCGGGCCCCGGCCGGCTGCACATGGGCGGCTTCGCCTACGAGAACCTCGTGCCGCGCGGACCGTTCCCGCTGGCCGAGCGGCTGGACTGGGTGGCGGCGGCGACCGCCGAGTACAACCCGGAGCCGTACGAGCGGCTCGCGGCCGTGCTGCGGGCCGGCGGGGAGGACGAGGACGCCCGCGAGGTGCTGCTCGCCAAGCAGCGCCGGCATCGCGAGAGCCTGCCGATGGCGGCCAAGCTGTGGGGGTACGCGCAGGACTGGACGGTCGCCTACGGGTACCGGCCGGGCCGGGCCGCGGTGTGGATGGCGGTGCTGTGGGCGGCGGGCTCGCTCACCTTCGCGCAGGCCGGCCATCCGCCGATGAAGCGGGGCGAGCATCCGGAGTGGAATCCCACGCTCTTCACCCTCGATCTGCTGCTGCCGGTCATCGACCTGGGCCAGGTGGGCTTCTGGCAGCTGCGCGGGGCCTGGCAGTGGCTGGCGACGGCGATGATCCTGCTGGGCTGGGTCCTGGCGACGACGGTGGCGGCGGGGGCCACACGGCTGCTGCGGCGCAACTGATGATGCTGCTGTGACCAAAGTTGTTGAACTGTCACACCTTTACGCTCTCTTGACCATCGGACGTACAACTTTCCGCAGGTTCAATGAACGGTCTGGCGCCGCGATGACCACCCGACTTTCAATGGTCGGCACCATGGCAATGCAGCTCCCGTTCATCCGCCCGAGCCGGATGGCAAGGACCTCCCCCCACCTCGCCGGCGAGCCCCGCACCGACGACGAGGTGCTGCTCGACGCACCGGACGCCCGGCTGAGTCCGGCGCTGGTCGCCGCCGCCCGCGGCGACCACGGGCCGGCCGCCGGCCTGCTCCTGGCCACCCGCGCGGCCTCCGAATGGGAACGGCGCGACCGGTACGTCACCCGGCTGGCCGCCTTCGCGCGCTCACGGCCCGAGTGGCTGGACGCCTGGCTCGCCACCGCCCCGCAGGACCCCGACGCGCTGCTGGTCCGGGCCCAGCTGGCGGTGGACCGCGCCTGGCGGTCACCGGCCCGGGCCGAGCTGCTGCGCGAGGTGAGCCCGCTGATCACGGCCGCGGCCCGGGGCGACCAGCGGGATCCGGTGCCGTGGCGGCTCGCGCTCGACCACGCCCGGGGCGCCCAGGCCGGGCACACGTACTTCGAGGAGCTGTGGGAGGCGGCCGTACGCCGTGCCCCGCACCACTACGGCTGCCATGTGGCGGCGCTGCGCTACCTGGCCACCTACTGGCACGGTTCGCACCACGAGTGCTTCGACTTCGCCGACCGGGCCGCCCAGGACGCTCCCCCCGGCGCGCTCGTCCAGGCGCTCCCGCTGCGGGCCGCCTTCGGCTACCTCACCGACGGCTGCGGGCCCGAGGTGTCCCGTGAGCGGCTGGACGCGGCCGTGGACCGGGCGATCGCGCTGTCCCCGCGGCTGCCGGCGGCCGATCCCTGGCCGGCCCGGATGCGGAACCTGCTGATCTTCGTCCTGGTGCGCCTGGAGCGCTGGCAGGACGCCGGCGAACAGCTGCGCCTGAACGGCCCGTACGCCACCTCGTTCCCCTGGGACCAGGTGTCGGACGACCCGCTCGGCCACTTCCTGCGGGTACGCGACGACATCCGGGCCGCGACGGCCGCGGACCCGTCCTGGCATCCACGGAGTGAACGGGGCGGACGGGTCCGTCCCGGCGACCATTAGGCTTTTGCGTCGTGACCACCGTCCGGCTCCCCCTCTTCCCCCTGAACTCGGTGCTGTTCCCGGGGCTCGTACTCCCTCTCAACGTCTTCGAGGAGCGGTATCGCGCCATGATGCGCGAACTGCTGAAGACGCCGGAGGACGAGCCGCGCCGATTCGCCGTCGTGGCGATCCGGGACGGCCACGAGGTGGCCCCGACCGCGCCCGGCATGCCCGATCCGACGGCCGTGCCCGAGCGGGGACCGGCGGCCGGTTTCGGCACGCACCCGGCCAAGGCGTTCCACAAGGTGGGCTGCATCGCGGACGCGGCGACGATCCGGGAGCGCACCGACGGCTCCTTCGAGGTGCTGGCGACCGGCACCACCCGGGTGAAACTGCTGTCGGTCGAGGCGTCCGGGCCCTTCCTGACGGCCGAGCTGGAGCCACTGGCGGAGGAGCCCGGAGACGAGGCCGCGCCGCTGGCCGTGGGGGTGCTGCGGTCCTTCCGCCAGTACCAGAAGCGGCTGGCCGGGGCACGGGAACGCTCCCTCGCGACCGGAGCCGACCTGCCCGACGAGCCGGGCGTGGTGTCGTACCTGGTGGCGGCGGCGATGATGCTGGACACCCCGGCCAAGCAGCGCCTGCTCCAAGCCCCCGACACGGCGTCCCGCCTGCGCGACGAGCTGAAACTCCTTCGCTCCGAGACGGCGATCATCCGTAGTCTGCCGTCGTTGCCGGCGTCGGATCTGACGCGCGGCCCGATGAGCCTCAACTGAGCGGATCGGCATGGCCAAGAAGTCGAAGAAGCAGCAACAGGCGGGCGGCACCCCCGCGACGGTGGCCCTCACGGCGGCGGGCACGGCGTACACGGTCCACGCCTACGACCACGACCCCGCCCACCCCAGCTACGGCGAGGAGGCGGCCGAGGCGATGGGCGTCTCCCCGGACCGCGTCTTCAAGACCCTCGTCGCGGACGTCGACGGCACCCTGACGGTCGCGGTGGTCCCGGTGGCGGGCCAGCTGGACCTGAAGGCCCTCGCCGCGGCGGTCGGCGGCAAGCGCGCCACGATGGCCGACCCGACCCTGGCGGAACGCACGACCGGCTATGTCCGGGGCGGCATCTCGCCCCTGGGCCAGCGCAAGAAGCTGCCGACGGTCCTCGACGCCTCGGCGTCGGCGCACGCGACGATCTGCGTGTCGGCGGGCAGGAGGGGTCTGGAGGTGGAGCTCGCCCCGGAGGACCTGCGCAAGCTGACGGAGGCGGTCCTGGCGCCTATCGGCCGCTAGGGGCGGGCGATTCCGGATACGGCCCGGCCGCGAACTCGGGCTCCGGGTCCCGGGGCCCGAACAGCCCCATGAGCCCGAGGTGCAGCACCAGCGCGGCCAGTGGCCAGGCCAGCAGCGCCCCCTTCGCGCCCAGCTTCAACGGCGCGGAGAACGTCACCCCCCGGCCCACTTCCCGCGCGTGCGCGATCACGTCCTGCTCGGGTCCGAGCCACACGCCGACCCTCCAGGCGAGCAACGAACCGAGCAGCCCGCCGAGGGCGAGCCCCACCACGAGCGGCACGCCCCCGCGCCGCCGCAGCAGAAAGACGACCAGCGCGCTCACGACGCCGAAGCCCAGCCCGAGCAGCGTGAACGTGCCGTCGACACCGATGGCCTGCTCGCCCTCGGTGTCCTTGAGGTAGACGACCCAGTTCTTCTCCACCACGTCACCGACCAGCGGCACGTGCGGCGCGAGCCACCACCACAGCACTCCGAGCAGCACCCCGCCGAGCGCCACGGCCACCGCGATCACGGCGGCCTCCCGCAGTTCCGTCTTCATCCCGGGGCCGTCCTGTCCGTACCAGCCGTGCCCGGCGTACTCGGCGTACTCGGCGTGCTGCGACCCGGGAGCCTGAGGCCCGGCGGCCGGCGGCTGCCACGGACCCTGTGCGGAGTGTTCGTGCGGCGGCGGGGGCGGAGTCAGCGGTGCGGTCACCCTGCCATCGTGCCAGGCCCGCTTGTGTGCCGCGTCACCGGACGACCCCTGCGCGCTCACCGGACGGCCGCCCGGCGGTAGGCCCACGTCGCCACGGCCAGCGAGACGACGCCCACGACCGCGCACACGGCGAGGTCACCGAGGACGAACGCCCAGTCCGGCCGCGGCCCGAACGTCCGCGCGAAGGCCTCCACGCCGTACGTCGAGGGCAGCAGGTCCCGGGTGAAGCGCACGACCTCCGGCATCCGGTCGGCGGGCAGCACGCCCAGCAGCAGCGCCGCCGACATGCCCAGCTGTCCGAGCAGCGTGGCCAGCTCCGGCCGGGGCGCGAGCAGCCCCAGCGCCGCACCGAGCCCGGCGAGCGCCGCGCCCGCGAGCGGGATCACGGCCAGGAGGATCCACAGATGGGCCATGGGCAGCCCGAACAGCACGCAGCCGAAGACCGCCGTCACGACGGTCCCGGGCACCGTGAACGAGGCGTACGCGCCCGCCGCGCCCAGCACCACGGCCGCCGGCGGCACCGGCAGCGTCGCGTAGTGGTCGAGTCCGCCGCTGGCCCGCAGCTGCCCGAAGTACTGCGCGAGCAGGTTCAGCGCGACGAAGGCGACCACGAGGACCGACGACCCGGCGACGACGGCCTGCGCCTCCGCCCCGTCGTCCACGACCCCGCGCATCAGGATCATGATCCCGATCGACTGGAAGGTCGCCACGAACAGCAGCGGGATCCGCGCCACCCTCGCCCGGGACAGCTGGGCCCGGTACACGGCCGCAAGCGACGGCCACAGCCGCGCCCGGGGTCCGAGCTCGGCCGCGCACACGGCGGGCTCGTCCACGGCCAGGGCACTGCCCGGCAGGACATCGGCGGGTACGACACTCACGTCGCGCTGCTCCCCTTCGCTCGGGTCCACTGCGGCAGTCGCCTGTTCGATACGGATGCGGCGGCCGGTGTGCTCACGGCCCGCGCGCCCTGCGCCCCGGCGCTCACACCTTCACCAGCCCCTGCTGCACGGCACCGCCGAGGGCGAGGTACACGTCCTCCAGGCTCGGCGTGGCCAGCGTGAAGTCGTCCAGGGCGGCGAAGGCGGCCCCGCCGGTGACGGTCGCGACGACCGCCCGGGCCTCCTCGGGCCCGAGCCGCAGCGTCCAGCGGCGGCCCGACTCCACGACACGGTCCCGCAGCGCGGCCACCTCGGGCACGTGCAGCGGAGCCGCGTCCCGCCACACCAGGTCGACGCGCACCTCACCGGCGACCTGCTCCTTGAGTCCGGCGGGGGTGTCGCAGGCGATGACCCGCCCCCGGTCGAGGACGGCCACCCGGTCCAGCACGGTCTCGGCCTCGATGACGTTGTGGGTGACGAGCAGCACGGTCGTCCCGCGCTCGGCCCGCCGCCGGTCGACGGCGGACCACACGGCCCGGCGCGCCACCGGGTCCATGCCGGTGGTCGGCTCGTCCAGCACCAGCAGCGGCCGCTCCCCCACCAGGGCCGCGGCGAAGCACGCCAGGCGCCGCTGGCCCCCGGAGAGCTTCTTCAGCGGCCGCCCGGCGAGCGGCGTGAGGCCCAGCTCGTCGAGGACGGCGTCCCGTTCGGCCCGCGCCCGTCGTATGTCCAGGCCGCGCAGCCGCCCGGTGGTCTCGGCGGCGAGGGAGACGGTGAGCTCGTCCAGGGCGGTCGACTCCTGCCCGAGGTAGGCGAGGATCCGCGCGGCCCGTTCGGGGTGGCGCACGATGTCGTGGCCGAGGATCTCCACGCTGCCGCGGTCGGGCCGCATCAGCCCGGTGAGCTGGCGGACGAGGGTGGACTTGCCGGCGCCGTTCGGACCGAGCAGGCCGAAGATCTCGCCGCGGCGGATGTCCAGCGTCACGTCGTCCGTGGCCCGGACCTCGGGTGTCGCGGGGGTGCCGCGCCGGGCCCGTACCGCCGGATAGGTCTTGGTCAGCCCGCGGACCGCGCACACGACGTCACCATCGTGCCGAAATGCCTGTGCCGCGCGCTTACTCACAAAGGACGAGACTACGGGGTCGGCGACCCCGGTCCGCTCTCGGGTCGGTCCGCAACGGGAAATCCGTCGGCAAAGATCTCAGGCGTCGACGGGCGGGTGCTCCACGCCCGTACGCACGCTGATCTCCCGCCAGAACCCGGCCCGGATGGCGTACCGGTCCCGTTCGTCGATCTGGTCGTCCTTGTGGGCGAGCAGGCCGAAACGGGCGGCGTAGCGCAGCAGCTCCCCGTCGACGCGGTGCGGGATGCGCGGATACATCCCGGACAGTTTCTGGAGGTGGCTCTGGTCGCCGAGGCGCTCCACCCAGCGCCGGGCGAAGACCTGACCCACCTCGTAGGAGTCGCCGCCGACGGTGGTGATGTCCTCCTCGCGGTCGGCCCACCGCTGCTCGGCCGTGGTCAGCTGGGCGAGTGTCGGCATCGAGGCGGCCTCGGGGGGCTCGGCCGTGGGCCGGTCGACCCAGCCTTTGTCGGAGGACCACCGGAGGGTGGCGGAGGCGGGGGGCTGGGCGGGCTGGGGGCCGGGGGCGCGCAGGGCGGCGAGGTCTTTGGGCGTGGGGACGCCTTTGGCGGCGGGTAGCCGCTCCTCGGTGCCGTTCTGCCCGGGACCGGCCGCCGGGTGCCGCGGCTGCGGGGCGGGCCGTTCGGTCGCGGCGCCGAGGGCGGACTCGGGCAGCGGCGCGGAGAGGATCGCGGCGATCTCGGGCCGGGGCGCGGGCTGGGGCGCGCACACCCCGGAGTAGTCCTTGGCTCGGACGGCCCTGGTGATCCACGTACGGTCCAGGACGCGCCGCTCGTCCGCCTCGGCGACCAGGTCCTCGGACTGGTTGTAGTCGCCGTCGGCGGCCTGGACGGCCCACAGGTGGACGGCGACGCCGTGCTCCTTGGCGGCCATCATGCCGGGCAGCAGATCGCCGTCGCCGGTGACGAGGACGACGTCGGAGCAGGCGCGGTTGCGGGCCAGTTCGGTGAGCTCGGCGTGCATCGCGGCGTCCACGCCCTTCTGCGCCCAGCGGCCGTCGCTGCGGGTCAGCGCGCCGAGCCGGACGGTGACCCGGGGCATCACGCGCAGCCTGCGATGCTCGGGTTGCGGAACGCGGTCGGGGGCGCCGTCGAACCAGTAGATGCGCAGCAACGGCTGCTGCGTGTCGGACTCGGCACGCTCACGCAGCCCCTGGATGAGGGCGGTGTGGTCGACGGTGATGCGGGACCGTGAGGGCTCCCCGGCGAGGAGACTCGCCGCGGCTCCCAGCAGATACCCAGCGTCCACCAGGACGATGCAGCGGTCCACGCGACTCACCCTCTTCCCGGGAGGTTTGCTTCGGGCCTGCTTCGAGTCTGCCCGACGGCGCGGAGGTTAACGGCCGGAACTCGATCTTCGGCGTGGCGTTTCGGGACTTCCCCCTGCGACCACCCCTGTCACGCACGGTAATTGCCCGACATGCGATCGTTGTCGGCCTGTGTGAATCTGGTCCCGGCCCTGGCCCCTAGTCCCCCACAGGAGGCATCACCATGGCCAAGAACAAGAACCGTGACCGCAAGCAGCAGCGTCCGACCGAGCGTGGCCAGCGGGCCGACCGCAGCCCCGCCTCGCAGACGGAGCCCCAGACCGAGGTCGAGACGACCCCCGGCGAGATGGCCCCGTCCGGCAAGCGAAAGCGCAGCTTCGGCCACAACTGACGTCTGCGTGACGGGTTGTTGACCCCACGCACACGCACGAGGGGCGTACCCGCTGCCGGGTACGCCCCTCAAGCGCATCGAGAGCCTGCGTCAGCCGGCCAGGCAGGACGGCCCGAGCAGCACCTTCAAGTCGCCGAAGAGCGCCGGGTCGGGCTTCACCCGGTGCCGGTCCAGCCGCAGCACGGTCGTCTTGGTCGGCCCCTGGAGCCTGATCCGGACCTCGCTGTCGCCCTTGTGGTGACTGAGGACTTCGCCGAGGCGGCTGACCAGCGGCGGGGTGACCCGGGTGGCCGGGATGGTGAGGACCACGGGCGCGTTGGTGCCCGCGTTGGACAGGTCCGGGACCATCAGCTCCATCGCGACGAGCCGCGGCACGTCCTCGCGCTTGTCGAGGCGGCCCTTGACGAACACCACGGCGTCCTCGACGAGTTGCGTCGAGACGAGCTGGTAGGTCGCGGGGAAGAACATGCACTCGATCGAGCCTGCGAGGTCCTCGACGGTGGCGATGGCCCAGGCGTTGCCCTGCTTGGTCATCTTGCGCTGCAGGCCCGAGATGATGCCGCCGATGGTGACGACCGCGCCGTCGGAGTGCTCACCGCCGGTCAGCTGGGAGATACCGGCGTCGGCCTTGTCGGACAGGATGTGCTCCAGGCCGAACAGCGGGTGGTCGGAGACGTACAGACCGAGCATCTCGCGCTCCTGGGCGAGCAGATAGGTCTTGTCCCACTCGTCGGTGGAGAACTCCACGTCGAGCCCGAAGCCCGGCTCGCTGGTCTCGGCCTCGCCCATGCCGCCGAAGAGGTCGAACTGCCCCTCGGCCTCCTTGCGCTTGACCGCGACCACGTTGTCGATCATCGGCTCGTAGTGCGCGGTGAGGCCCTTGCGGGTGTGGCCCATCGCGTCGAAGGCGCCGGCCTTGATCAGCGATTCGGTGGTGCGCTTGTTGCAGACCACCGCCTCCACCTTGTCGAGGTAGTCCGGGAAGGAGACGTACTTCCCTTTGGACTTGCGGCACCTGATGATCGACTCGACCACGTTGGTACCGACGTTGCGGACGGCGGAGAGGCCGAAGAGGATCACGTCGTCGCCCTGGGCCGCGAAGTTGGACATCGACTCGTTGACGTCCGGCGGGAGCACCTTGATGCCCATGCGGCGGCACTCGTTGAGGTAGACGGCCGACTTGTCCTTGTCGTCCTTCACGGACGTGAGCAGCGCGGCCATGTACTCGGCGGGGTGGTTCGCCTTCAGGTACGCGGTCCAGTAGGAGACGAGTCCGTAGGCGGCGGAGTGCGCCTTGTTGAACGCGTAGCCGGCGAAGGGGACCAGCACGTCCCACAGGGCCTGGATGGCCTCGTCGCTGAAGCCCTTCTTGCGGGCGCCCTCCTGGAAGAGGACGAAGTTCTTCGCCAGTTCCTCGGGCTTCTTCTTGCCCATCACGCGGCGGAGGATGTCGGCCTCGCCGAGCGAGTAGCCGGCGATGATCTGGGCGGCCTTCTGCACCTGCTCCTGGTAGACGATCAGGCCGTAGGTGACGTCCAGGACCTCCTTGAGCGGCTCCTCCAGCTCGGGGTGGATGGGCGTGATGTCCTGCTGCCCGTTCTTGCGCAGGGCGTAGTTCGTGTGGGAGTTCATGCCCATGGGGCCCGGGCGGTACAGGGCCGACACGGCGGAGATGTCTTCGAAGTTGTCCGGCTTCATCAGCCGGAGCAGGGAGCGCATGGGGCCGCCGTCGAACTGGAAGACGCCGAGGGTGTCGCCGCGCTGGAGCAGTTCGAAGGTCGTGGGGTCGTCGAGCGGGAGGCTCAGGAGATCGATGTCGATCCCCTTGTTGGACTTCACCATCTTGACGGCGTCGTCCATGATCGTCAGGTTGCGCAGGCCCAGGAAGTCCATCTTCAGCAGGCCGAGCGACTCGCAGCTCGGGTAGTCCCACTGCGTGATGGTCACGCCGTCGGTGTGCCTGACCCAGACCGGGACGTGATCGGTGATGGTCTCGCTGGACATGATCACGCCGGCGGCGTGCACGCCCATCTGCCGGACCAGGCCCTCGACGCCCTTGGCGGTGTCGATGACCTTCTTCACGTCGGGCTCGTTCTCGTACATCGCCCGGATCTCGCCCGCCTCGGAGTACCGGGGGTGCTCGGGGTTGGTGATGCCGTCGAGATTGATGCCCTTGCCCAGCACGTCGGCGGGCATGGCCTTGGTGAGGCGGTCGCCCATCGCGTACGGATAGCCCAGCACACGCGCGGAGTCCTTGATCGCATTCTTGGCCTTGATGGTGCCGTACGTGCCGATCATGGCGACCTTGTCGGCGCCGTACTTCTCCGTCACGTAGCGGATCACCTCCACGCGCCGGCGCTCGTCGAAGTCGATGTCGACATCGGGCATGGAGATGCGCTCGGGGTTGAGGAACCGCTCGAAGATCAGGCCGTGCGGGATGGGGTCGAGGTCGGTGATGCCGAGGGCGTAGGCGACGATCGAGCCGGCCGCCGAGCCTCGGCCGGGGCCGACCGCGATGCCCTGCTTCTTGGCCCACATGATGAAGTCGGCGACCACGAGGAAGTAGCCCGGGAAGCCCATCGAGATGATGGTGTCCATCTCGTACTCGACCTGCTTCATGCGGTCGTCCGGGATGCCGTCCGGGAAGCGGCGGTGCATGCCGCGCAGGGTCTCCTCACGGAACCAGCTGACCTCGGTGTAGCCCTCGGGGATGTCGAACTTGGGCATGAGGTCGCGCTTCTCGAACATGCCCGTGGTGTCCACCATCTCGGCGATCAGACGGGTGTTGGCGCAGCCCTCCTGCCAGGCGTCCGAGGAGTCGATGGCGTACATCTCGTCCGTGGACTTCAGGTAGTAGCCGGTGCCGTCGAACCTGAAGCGGTCCGGGTCGGAGAGGTTCTTGCCGGTCTGGATGCACAGCAGCGCGTCGTGGGCGGTCGCCTCGTGCGCGTACGTGTAGTGCGAGTCGTTGGTGACCAGCGGGGGGATGCCGAGCTTCTTGCCGATCTCCAGCAGGCCGTCGCGGACCCGGTGCTCGATCTCGATGCCGTGGTCCATCAGCTCCAGGAAGTAGCGGTCCTTGCCGAAGATGTCCTGGTAGTCGGCGGCGGCCTTCAGGGCCTCGTCGAAGTGGCCGAGGCGCAGCCGGGTCTGGACCTCGCCGGAGGGGCAGCCGGTGGAGGCGACGATCCCCTCGGACCACCGGGCGATGGTCTCCTTGTCCATCCGGGGCCACTTCTGGAGCCAGCCCTCGGCGTAGGCGTCGGAGGACAGCCGGAAGAGGTTGTGCAGGCCGGTCGAGTTCACCGCCCACATCGTCTTGTGGGTGTAACCACCGGAACCGGAGACGTCGTCCCGCTTCTGGTGCGGCTGGCCCCACTGGATCTTGCGCTTGTTGCGGCGGGACTCGGGCGCGACATAGGCCTCGATCCCGATGATCGGGGTCACGCCGGACTTCTGGGCGGTGTGGAAGAAGTCGTACGCCCCGTGGAGGTTGCCGTGGTCGGACATGGCGATGTGCGTCATGCCCATCTCGTTGCACGCGTTGAACATGTCCTTCAGCCGCGCGGCACCGTCCAGCAGCGAGTACTGGGTGTGGACGTGCAGGTGCGTGAACGGCGGCTTCGACATGCGGCGGCCTCCAGAGAAAAACGTCGGCGAATGGGGTCCGGCAGGCTGCGGACAGTCTGGGGGGACAGCGTCGAAGTCTATGCCTCGGCACTGACACCCGGAGGCCTGACCCGCGTACCTTCGTGCGAGGCTTCGCGGGCACTCCCGCGGGCCGCCGCACGTTAGGCCGAGGGCGGACCTGCCGCCCTGAGACGTATGCACCAGGAGGCACCCAGCGATGTCGTTCCCGCAGCTCAACGACGAGCACCGCGGTGAGGAGATCCTCGCCGTCTTCGACACCGCCTTCGGCCGGCTGCTGGCCGCCGACCCCGCCGCGTTCCGCGTGAAGTTCCGGAAGATGGCGGCCTCCGCCTTCGCCTTCTACCGGGGGACGGCGTGCCTCTTCTACCACGACATGGACGAGGAGAGCGCCGGGCGGGACGGCGGGAAGACGCTCGGCGGTCCCTACCTGGACGAGCGCACGTCCCGCGTGTGGATCCACGGCGATCTGCACGCGGAGAACTTCGGCACGTACATGGACGCCAACGGCCGCCTGATCTTCAACGTCAACGACTTCGACGAAGCCTACGTCGGCCCCTTCACCTGGGACCTCCAGCGCTTCGCCGCCTCCATCGCGCTGATCGGGTACGCGAAGGCGCTGAGCGACGAGCAGATCTCCGAGCTGGTGACGATCTACGCGGTGGCGTACCGCGAGCGGATCCGTGCCCTGGCGACGGGCGCGAAGAGCGACGAGGTGCCGCCGTTCACGCTGGACACGGCCGAGGGCCCGCTGCTGGACGCGCTGCGTGACGCCCGCTCCCTGACCCGCTTCGGCCTGCTGGACTCGATGACGGAGATCCGCGACTTCGAGCGCCGCTTCGCGGCGGGCGGCGGCTCCGTCGAGCTGGACGCGGCCACGCGCTACAAGGTCCTCGCCGCTTTCGACGGGTACCTGGAGACGCTGCCGGACAGCTCGCTGGCCCGCCCGGACTCCTACCGCGTGAAGGACGTCGTCGGCCGGCGCGGCATCGGCATCGGCTCGGCGGGGCTGCCGTCGTACAACATCCTGCTGGAGGGGCACAGCGACGCCCTGGAGAACGATGTCGTGATCTACATCAAGCAGGCCCAGACCCCGGCCGTCTCCCGGCACATCACGGACCGGGCGATCCGCGACTACTTCCAGCACGAGGGGCACCGCACGGTCATCTCCCAGCGTGCCCTCCAGGCGCACGCCGACCCGTGGCTGGGCTGGACCGAGCTGGACGGCGCGGGCCAGCTGGTCGCCGAGGTCTCGCCGTACGCCGTCGACCTCGACTGGGGCGACATCGACGACCCGGAGGAGATCGCCCAGGTGGTGGCCGACCTCGGCCGGGCGACGGCCACGATGCACTCGGCGGCGGACGACCAGTCCGGCGAGTCCCTGGTGCCGTTCTCCACGGAGCGGGCCATCGACGCGGCGATCGCGGCCGACGAGGAGGGCTTCGCCCCCCTGCTGGTCGACTTCGCGCACCGCTACGGCGCACGCGCGCGTGCCGACCACCAGACCTTCGTCGACCTGTTCCGCAACGGCCGGATTCCGGGCGTGTGACGGTAAGGCCTCTCACAGGCATCCTTTAGGGGTCCCTTACAGGCCCCCATGACAGACTCCTTTCGCTATGGACATATCCGGGATCCAGCTCAGAGCCGTTCGCGCGGCGCTGTTCACGGCCGTGGTCGTGACGCTCAGCACCGCGTCGCACGTGCTGCTGTCCCGGGCCCCGCTGCCGGTGGGCACGGTGGCCGCGGTCGCCGCCGCCGTGTTCGTGATCGCCTTCGCCCTGGCGGGCGGCGAGCGCTCCTTCGGGAGGATCGCGGCCCTGCTGATCCCGCTGGAACTGGCCGCCGACACGGTGTTCACCACGGGTCAGCACGCCTGTTACGGCCGGGCGGGCGGCCCGGTCACCGGCCCCCTGCGCTCGGTCGGCCTGGACGTGCTCTGCGGCGGCGGTGAGATCGGCACACCCCTGGCCCGGATGGCAGGGGCCACCGGCACCGACCGGCTCGCGGCGGCGGTGGTCCATGCCGACCCGGCCACCGCCTGGCTGCTGCTCGGCGCGCACATCGGCGTCGGGCTCCTCGCCGCCGTCTGGCTGCGCCGCGGTGAGCGGGCCCTGGCCCAGCTGCTGCGGGCGGTGACGGCGACCACGTTCCGGCCGCTGCTGCTGGCGGCCGCCGCGGTCGCGGTGGAACGGGCCCCGGCCGGCCGGCGTCTGCCGGCGCGGGCCGCCGACCGCACGCCCACCGCGCGCGACCGGATCCTCGCCCACTCCCTGGGACGGCGTGGACCGCCGTGCTCACCCGCCTTCGCATGAGGCACTTCCGAGCACCGGCAGTCCCCCTTACGTATTCCGCACACACAGCTGTGCGCGTCCCCCACGGAGAACATCACCATGAGCAAGCGGAACAGCCAGGCGGCGAAGACGGCGGCCCGCGAGCGGCTGCGCGTCGAGCGTGAGCGCGAGGCCAAGCGGGCGAAGGTCAAGCGGCAGGTCATCGTCGCCTGCTCCATCGTCGGCGTCCTCGCGATAGCCGGCGGCATCGGCTACGCCGTCGTCCAGGCCAACAAGCCCACCTACTGGGAGGGCCAGAAGGACGCCAAGGTCGTCACCCCGGCCAACACCACGGGCACCGACGGCACCACGGTCGTCATCGGCAAGGACTCGGCCAAGAAGACGCTGAAGATCTACGAGGACCCGCGCTGCCCCATCTGCGCCCAGTTCGAGCAGACCGTCGGTCCGACCGTGAAGAAGGACATCGACGACGGCAAGTACAAGATGCAGTTCGTCGGCGCCACGTTCATCGACGACAAGGACAACGGCGAGGGCTCCAAGAACGCGCTGAGCGCCCTGGGCGCCGCGCTGAACGTCAGCGACAAGGCGTTCCTCGACTACAAGGCCGCGCTGTACTCGGCGAAGTACCACCCGGAGGAGACGACCGACAAGTTCAAGGACGACAGCTACCTCATCAAGGTCGCGAACACCGTCCCCGAACTGAAGGACGACAAGAAGTTCCAGGACGCGGTCGAGAAGGGCACCTACGACGCCTGGGCGATGGCCATGTCGAAGACGTTCGACGACAACAAGGAAGGCGTGAAGGGCACCCCGGCCTTCGTCATGGACGGCAAGCAGCTGAACGGCGGCAGCCCGCTGATGACGGTGGCCGACTTCAACAGGGTCGTGGGCGAGGCGCTCAAGAAGTGACGGCCCGTCAGGGACCGGCCGCCTTGTGAAGAGCGGGCGAACTTCACGAGTTCGCCCGCTTCGGCGCGTACCGCTCAGTAACCTGATCGGTCGTGACCAGTCGATACAGATCATCGAAAACGTCAGAGGGTGTCAACTCCCTCACCCCGCGCCGCCGTACGGTCGTCAAGGCCGCGGCGGCGACCGCTGTCCTGGCCGGGCCGCTGGCGGCGACCCTGCCGGCGCGCGCCGTGGACCAGGCACCCGCCTTCCTGCACGGCGTGGCCTCCGGGGACCCGCTGCCGGACGGCATCCTGCTGTGGACCCGCGTCACCCCGGTGCCGGAGGCGATACCCGGCTCCGGAGTCGGCCCGGACACCGAAGTGAGCTGGGTCGTCGCCGAGGACAAGGCGTTCACCACCGTCGTCGCCAAGGGCTCGACCACCGCGACCGCGGCCTCCGACCACACCGTGAAGGCCGACATCCGCGGCCTCCGGCCGGGCACCGACTACTGGTTCCGCTTCTCCGCCGGCGGCACCGACTCCCCCGCCGCGCGCACCCGCACCGCCCCCGCGCACGACGCGGCCGTCCCGGGCCTGCGCTTCGGCGTGGTCTCGTGCGCCAACTGGGAGGCCGGCTGGTTCTCCTCGTACCGCCATCTCGCGGCCCGCGGCGACCTGGACGCCTGGCTGCACCTGGGCGACTACATCTACGAGTACGGCACCGGCGAGTACGGCACCCGCGACAAGGTCGTCCGCCCGCACGCCCCCGCCCACGAGATCGTCACCCTCGCCGACTACCGCACCCGGCACGGGCGGTACAAGACCGACCCGGACCTCCAGGCGCTGCACGCCACGGCCCCGGTCGTGGCGATCTGGGACGACCACGAGTTCGCCAACGACGCCTGGTCGGGCGGCGCGGAGAACCACACGGAGGGCGCGGAGGGCGCCTGGTCCGCCCGCCAGGCCGCCGCCAAGCAGGCCTACTTCGAGTGGATGCCGGTGCGCCCGGCCATCGAGGGCACCACCTACCGCCGGCTGCGCTTCGGCAAGCTGGCCGACCTCTCACTGCTGGACCTGCGCTCCTTCCGCTCGCAGCAGGTCAAGGTCGGCAACGGCGACGTCGACGACCCGGACCGCACCCTCACCGGCCGCGCCCAGCTCGACTGGCTCAAGGCGGGGCTGACGTCGTCCGACACCACCTGGCGGCTGGTCGGCAACTCGGTGATGATCTCGCCGTTCGCCATCGGCTCGCTCTCCGCCGACCTGCTCAAGCCGCTGGCCGAGCTGCTGGGCCTGCCGCAGGAGGGCCTCGCCCTCAACACCGACCAGTGGGACGGCTACACCGACGACCGCCGCGAGATCCTGGCGCACCTGCGGACGAACGCCATCCGCAACACGGTCTTCCTCACCGGCGACATCCACATGGCCTGGGCCAACGACGTGCCGGTGAACGCCGGCACGTATCCGCTGTCCCCGTCGGCCGCCACGGAGTTCGTCGTCACCTCGGTCACCTCGGACAACCTCGACGACATCGTGAAGGTCCCGGAAGGCACGGTCTCGGCGGTCGCCTCCCCCGTCATCCGCGCCGCCAACCGGCACGTCCACTGGGTCGACACCGACCGCCACGGCTTCGGCGTCCTGGACATCACGGCCGAGCGCGCGCAGATGGACTTCTACGTCGTCTCCGACCGCACGAAGCGCGACGCGACCGCCAAGTGGACCCGGTCGTACCGCACCCGCAGCGGCACGCAGAAGCTCGAGCGCGTCCACGACCCGGTCTGACCGGCCCTCAGAGGGTTTCGAGGAAGCCGAGTGCCACCCGCCAGGTGGCCTCGGCGGCCTCCTCGTCGTAGTCTGGCAGGTCGGGGTCGGTGTAGAGGTGGCCGGCCCCGGCGTACCGGTACACCTCGACGTCGGCGCCGGTGCGGCCCATCTGGAGGTACCAGGCGCTGAGCCAGTCGTCCGTCTCGAAGGGGTCCGGCTCCGCCACGTGCAGCTGGACCGGCAGGTCCTCCGCCGTGACGTCGGGCGCGATGTCCGACGTGCCGTGCAGGAGGAGCAGTCCGCGCGCCTTGTCGTCGCCGAGGGCGAGGGTCTGCGCGATGGAGGCGCCGAGCGAGAATCCGGCGTACACCAGCCCGCGCTCGGAGTAGGGCGCGGCGGCCAGCACGGCCCGCTTCAGCAGCTCGTCCTTGCCGATCTTCTCCTTGTGCTCCATGCCCTCCTCGACCTCCTCGAAGGTGCGCCCCTCGAAGAGGTCGGGCGTCCACACCTCGTGTCCGGCCGATCGCAGCCGGTCAGCGGCCTGGAGCACCGCGGGCCGCAGTCCGAAGGTCGAGTGAAAGAGCATGATGTTCATGAGGCCATGGTGCCAGCCGGGTGTGACGGCCCGGGTTCCCGGCACTACCCAGGACGCAACAGAAGTCACATGTTCATGCCCCCCGGGAGCCGGTTAGGTTCGGGGGCATGGAGAACCTGCTACGACCGCTGATCGTGGTCGGTGGCTCGGTCGTGCTCACGCTGGTGATCGGCTGGGCCACCGACTTCCTGCTGCGCAAGGCCGACGCACGGCATCACGACACCCCGCTGTGGGGGCTGCTCCGCCGTGCCCGCATCCCCTACCAGCTCGTGCTGTGCGCCGCCCTGCTGAGAGGCTCGTACGACAAGGCGCAACTGCTGCAGAGCCGCGAGGAGGCCGTCGGCCGGGTACTGACCCTGGTGCTGATCGGGTCGACCGCCTGGCTGATCATCCGGATCGCGGCGGCGATCGTCGAGACGTCCTACAGCCGGTACGCCCATGCCCGGGTCCACCGTGACCCCGCCCGGGTCCGCCGGGTGCGCACCCAGGTGACGCTGATCATGCGGGTGGTGTCCGCGATCGTCGGCGTGGTGGCCGCGGCGAGCATGCTGCTGACCTTCCCGGCGTTCAAGGCGGCCGGTGCCTCGCTGCTGGCCTCGGCCGGCATCCTCGGCATCGTCGCCGGTGTCGCCGCGCAGTCCACGCTCAGCAACATGTTCGCGGGCTTCCAGATCGCCTTCGGTGACATGGTGCGCATCGGGGACACCGTGGTCGTGGACGGCGAGTGGGGCACGGTCGAGGAGATCACGCTGACGTTCCTGACCGTCCGCACGTGGGACGAGCGCCGGATCACCATGCCGGTGTCGTACTTCACGTCCAAGCCGTTCGAGAACTGGTCGCGCGGCACCCCGCAGATGACCGGCATCGTCTTCTGGCACGTCGACCACTCGGCGCCCGTGGAGGCGATGCGCGACAAGCTCCGCGACATCCTGCGCGAGTGCCCGGCCTGGGACGGCCGCGCCTACAACCTGTGCGTCACGGACACCACCCCGAACACCATGCAGGTGCGGGCCCTGGTGACGGCCAAGGACGCGGACGACATCTGGACGGTGCGGGTCGCGGTCCGCGAGGAGATGATCCGCTGGCTGACCCACGAGCACCCGTACGCCCTGCCCCGCGTCAACACGGCGGACGCGGTCCTTCCGCCGTCTCCCGGCAGCAACGGCCACCGCCCGGCCCCGCAGACGGTGCCGGCCCAGCAGCGCCGCTACCACGGGAACGGCTCGGGACGGCCGGACCGCTGACGATCGAGACGGGCCTGCGCCCGCACGACAAGGTGGAGGGCCGGCCGCGTCGCGGCCGGCCCTCCCCCTTGTCCGCCGGGTCAGTGGCCGCGTTCGGCGCCGCCGTTGACCTGGATGATCTGCGAGGTGATGTGCCCGGCGCCCGGGGAGGCCAGCCAGTGCAGGGTCTCGGCGACGTCCCCCGGAGTCCCGGCCCGGCCGGTCGAGGTCTCGGCGATGAGGCGCGCCCGTCGCTCCTCGGCCATCGCGTCCCCGAAGAACTCGGTGTCCTCGATGTACCCGGGCGCGACCACGTTCACGGTGATGCCGCGCGGCCCCAGTTCCCGGGCCAGATCGTGGGTGTAGGGATGCAGCCCCGCCTTGGCCGCCGCGTACGCCCCGCTCCCGGATCCCCGGTAGGCGGCGATGGAGCCGAGGAACAGCACCCGGCCGCCGGGCTCGGCGAGCCGCGGCTTCAGCGCCTCGGTGAGCAGGACGGCGGTGAGGGTGTTGAGCCGGAAGTTCACGCTCCAGGTGTGTGCGACGGCCGCGAGCGGATCGTCACCCGGGGCGTCCGGTTCGAGCAGTCCGCTGCCCCCGGCGCTGTGCACGAGCACGTCCACAGCCCCCAACTCCCGCTCCACGAAGGCGGCGACACCCCGCACGTCCGCCGGCTCGGCGAGATCGGCCGCGTACGTCAGTGCGCCGGGCACCCCGGCCTTCTCCAGCACATCGGCCCGCCGCCCGAGCAGCAGCACCCGATCCCCGCCGGCGGCGAACACCCGAGCCGCCGCGAGCCCGATTCCCGTACCTCCACCACTGATCACCACGTTTCGTGCCATGCCGACGACCCTATGACGCCCCGGCCTCCCGCGGTCAAACCGGCGACGGGCGGCCACGGCTCACCGCAGGCTGCGGACGTCGAGGTGCCGCAGCACCCGGTCCACCACCTCGGGGTCGGCCCCCGGCTCACTGCGCGCCGCGAGCACCTCGTGCCGCGCCGCACTCAGCATCTCCTGCTGGATGCGCCGGACCCGCTTCACCCGCCGGGTCCTCTCCCGGTGCGCCTCGCGCCGCTCGTCCTCCGCCAGTTCGGGACTGATCCGCACCCCGATGTCGTAGGCACGCCGCAGCATCTGCTCGGACAGTTCCTCCGGCAGTTCCTCGTTCCCCTCGATCTCCCGCAGTCTGTCCTTCGCCGCCTTGGCCGCCCGGATCGCCAGCGCCTTCGCGAACTCCTTCTCCTGGTCCGTGTCGGCCTTCACACCGAGCCGCCGCACCAGCCACGGCAAGGTGAGTCCCTGGAGCACCAGCGTCGCCATGATCACGCCGAACGCGATGAAGATGATCTCGTCCCGGCTGGGGAACGGCGCGCCCGCGTCGGTCTCCAGCGGGATCGCCAGCACCAGCGCGACCGAGGCCACCCCGCGCATCCCCGACCACCACATCACCACGGTCTCGCGCCAGCTCACCGGGATGTCCTCGTCGTAGTCCCGCCGCGCGTGCAGCCGCTTGGTCAGCCAGGTCGCGGGCAGCAGCCACAGCAGCCGTGCGAACACCACGACGCCCACCACCACCGCCGCCCACCAGAGCAGCTCGCCCCACCGCCCGGAGGCCGTGCGGATGGCGTTGTGCAGCTCCAGCCCGACCAGCCCGAACGCGACGCCGGTGACGAGCGTGTCGACGATGTTCCAGAACGTGTGCCCGGCCAGCCGCGTCATGACGTCGTCGGCGTCCGAGCCGTACTCCGCGAGGAACAGAGCGGTGGTGAGCACGGCGAGCACGCCCGAGCCGTGCAGTTCCTCGGCCATGACGTACGCGGCGTAGGGCACCAGCAGGGTCAGCCCGATCTGCAGGGTCGCGTCGTCGAGCACGTCCATCAGCTTGTTCGCCCCCCAGCCGAGGGCGAGGCCCACGGCCACCGCCACCACGGCCGACAGCACCAGGTCGAGCCCGGCCTTCCAGGGTGAGAACGTCCCGCTGACGGCGGCGGCGATCGCCACGTGGTAGAGGACGATGGCCGTCACGTCGTTGAACAGCCCCTCGCCCTCCAGGATCGACACCAGCCGGCGCGGCAGCCCCAGTTGCCCGGCGACGGCGGTCGCGGCGACCGGGTCGGGCGGCGCCACCAGCGCGCCCAGCGCGAACGCCGCGGCGAGCGGCAGCCCCGGCACGATCGCGTCGGCCACGGCGGCCACGCAGGCCATGGTGACGAACACCAGCGCCACGGCCAGCAGGAAGATCGGCCTCTTGTTCGCCGCGAACTGCCGCCAGGACGTGCGCCGCACGGCGGCGTACAGCAGGGGCGGCAACAGCAGCGGCAGGATCAGGTCCGGCGGGATCTCGACGTTCGGTACGAACGGGAGCAGCGCGAGAACTATGCCCAGCAGCGTCATCAGCACCGGCGCGGGTACCGCGAACCGGTCGCCCACGGGGACACTGATCACGGCCCCGAGCAACAGCACGAACAGCAGGGCCAACTGATCCACGGTCAGCGCTCCGGGAGGTCAAATGTTCACACGACTGACCTCAAGCCTGCCACGCAACTCCAGGGACAAACCGTTTCGGCACCCACCACGAGGGGCTAAAGGGAACGCCGCATCCCCTGGTGCGGAATGCCCGCCTCCAGGTACTCCGGCCCGTAGGGCACATAGCCGAGCCGCTCGTAGAAGCCCAGCGCGTGCGTCTGGGCGTGCAGATCCACGGCCGTGAGCCCCCGCGCGCGTGCCGCGTCCTCGATGGCCCGCACCAGGGCGGCACCGACGCCGAGCCCGCGCGCGGAGCCCGTGACGGCGAGCCGGCCGAGGGAGCCCACGGACGGGTCGGCGCCGGTCTGCGCGACGGCCGCCGCCCCGTGCAGCAGCCGCCCCGTCCCGAGCGGCACACCGTCCTCGCGGACCGCCAGCACATGCACCGCGCCGGCGTCGTACGCGTCGTACTCGATGTCCTCCGGCACGCCCTGCTCGCCGACGAAGACCTCCTTGCGCACCGCGAAGCACGCCTCCCGGTCCGCCGGGTCCTGGACGACCCGCACCACGTACGGGGCGGTGCTCACGCGTACGTCTCCTCGCGGACCTGCTCCAGGGCCTTGTGCAGGTCCTCCGGGTAGTCGCAGGAGAACTCCGCCCACTGCCCGTCCCCGGGGTGCTCGAAGCCGAGCCGCACCGCGTGCAGCCACTGGCGGGTCAGCCCGAGGCGCTTGGCGAGCGTCGGGTCGGCGCCGTAGGTGAGGTCACCCACGCAGGGGTGCCGGTGCGCGGCCATGTGGACGCGGATCTGGTGCGTGCGGCCGGTCTCCAGCTTCACGTCGAGCAGCGAGGCCGCGCGGAACGCCTCGATGAGGTCGTAGTGCGTGACGGACGGCTTGCCCTCGGCGGTGACGGCCCACTTGTAGTCGTGCTGCGGGTGCCGGCCGATGGGCGCGTCGATGGTGCCGCTGGTCGGGTCGGGGTGGCCCTGGACGAGCGTGTGGTAGCGCTTGTCGACCGTGCGCTCCTTGAACTGGCGCTTCAGCGAGGTGTACGCGTACTCCGACTTGGCGACCACCATCAGCCCCGATGTGCCCACGTCGAGCCGGTGCACGATGCCCTGGCGCTCGGCGGCGCCGGAGGTGGAGATCCGGTACCCGGCGGCGGCGAGGCCCCCGATGACGGTCGGCCCGCTCCAGCCCGGCGACGGGTGCGCGGCCACGCCGACCGGCTTGACGATCACGACCACGTCATCGTCGTCGTGCACGATCTCCATGCCCTCGACCGGCTCGGCCACGACCTGCACCGGCGCGGGCGCCTGCGGCATCTCGACCTCCAGCCAGGCGCCGCCGTGCACGCGCTCCGACTTGCCGACCACCGACCCGTCGACCGTGACCTTTCCCGCGGCGGCGAGCTCGGCCGCCTTGGTACGGGAGAAGCCGAACATGCGGGAGATGGCGGCGTCGACACGCTCGCCCTCCAGGCCGTCGGGCACGGGCAGGGTTCGGATCTCGGGAATCGTGCTCACCCGTCGAGTATGCCGGACGGCTCCGGCAGGGCTGCACGCGCGCTCAGTCCTTGTGGACGGTTCCGTCCGGGTCGAGGCCCTTGAACGACAGCAGAACGATCAGGATGCCGCCGCACACGATCGCCGAGTCGGCCAGGTTGAAGACGGCGAAGTGCTTGGGCGCGATGAAGTCCACGACCGCGCCCTCGAAGACGCCCGGCGCCCTGAAGATCCGGTCGGTGAGGTTGCCCAGCGCCCCGCCGAGCAGCAGGCCCAGCGCGATCGCCCAGGGCAGGCTGTAGAGCTTGCGGGCCAGGCGGGCGATCACCACGATCACCGCCGCCGCGATCATCGTGAAGATCACGGTGAAGGCCTCGCCGAAGCCGAAGGCCGCGCCCGCGTTGCGGATCGCCTCGAACTTCAGCCAGTCCCCGACGATCTCGATGGGCGGGTGGTGCTCCAGCTTGGCCACCACGATCATCTTGCTGATCAGGTCGAGGGCGTACGCGAACGCGGCGACGGCGAACAGCACCGCGATCCGGCGCCTGCCCCGGGTCTGCCCGGCGCCGGTCTCCGGCTGGTCGGCACCGGCCGCCGGACCGGTGCCGGACTCGCCGGCCGGGGTGCCCTCGGAGCCGGGCCGCTCCTTGCCGCCGCCGGCCGCGTCCGGTGTGTCCGGCGTACCGATGATGCGCTCCGCCTCTGCCACGTGAGTCCCTCAACCTAGGTGCCTGACTGAGGACGAGGGTACGGCACACCCCGTACGTCGCACGTGCTCAGGAGGCATTCGGCGGCAGGTCAGTAACGGCGCTCCTGCTTCTGCTTGCACTCCACGCACAGCGTGGCCCGGGGGAAGGCCTGCATGCGGGCCTTGCCGATGGCATTGCCGCAGTTCTCGCACAGGCCGTAGGTACCCGCGTGCAGGCGTTCCAGGGCGCGCTCGGTCTGGAGGAGCATCTCGCGCGCGTTGGCGGCCAGGGCCAGCTCGTGCTCGCGGGTGATGTTCTTGGTGCCGGTGTCCGCCTGGTCGTCGCCCGCGCCGTCCCCGGAGTCCCGCATCAGTCCGGCGAGCGACCGCTCCGACGACGTGATCTCCTCCCGCAGCCGGGTCTCCTCGGACGTCAGCTCGGACCGCGCCTCCTCGACCTCCTCCTCCGTCCAGGGGTCCTCGCCCGGGCGTACCGCGAGCTCACCGGGCTCCGCCGCGGCCACCCGTGCCTTCGGAACGGCGGTCTTCGCCGCCGTGGCCGTGCCAGGAGTCTTCTTCGCAACCACCGTCGTCGCTCCCGTCTGCTGCGCGGCCTCGGCCGCACCCGCCTTCGTGGCCGTGCTGCTCGCGGCCGTGTCCTGTGTGACCGCGCCGGTCGGGGCAGCGCCCTTCCCGGCCGCGCTCTTCGTGGTGGTGCTCTTGGGGCCGGACGCCTTGTCGGCCGGGGCCTTCTTGGCGGCGGTCTTCCCGGCGGCCGCCTTCGCGCCCGCCGGCTTCTTCCTGGCCGCGGCCTTCTCGGCCGGGGCGGTCCTCTTGGCCGTCGCCTTCTTCACAGCCGCCTTCTCGGCCGGCGCCCCGGGCGCCGGTGCCTCGGCCGCGGCCTTCCTGGCCACCGCCGATCCGGCCCCTGCCGTCCTGGTCGCCTTCTTGGTCGCCGTCTTCTTCACCACGGCCTGCCTGCCGGCGCCTTCCCCGGCCACGGCCTTCTCGGCCGTCACCTTCCTCCCGGCCGCCCTCGTCCCCCCGCCCTCCTTCGCCGCACGCCCCGCCGGGTCCCCCTGCGCGGACTTCTTCCCGCCCACATCCTTGGCCGCACCGCCGGAGGCCTCCGCGGACCTGCCGGACGCCGGCTGCTGTACGGCGGTCTTCTTCGCCACCATGGCCGCGGCCCCTTCACATATTCTGATCTTGCTCGCGAATCGTGCTGGGACGATAAATCGACTCGAGTCCCGCGGCAACGGGGCACACCGCCCGATTCGCCCGCCTCGCGCACGCCGCGCGGCGAACCTGCATCCGTTGTGCCCAGCTCCCCGCCCGGTAATCCGCCGAGCCGGTCGTCCCAGGATCCGAACACCCATACCGCGCCATTCGGGTCATCAAACCCATTTCGCACCCCACTCGGCCCCCCACTCCCAGCAGCCCCGAAAACGGGTCGGCCGCTGTCCGCGCGGCGCCGTACACTGGGCGGAGCGAAAAGCGTGGATGGGGACGAGTAGCGGCGTACGCAGCCCAGAGCGACCCGGGGACGGTGGAAGCCCGGGGGCGAGCGCGACGCGAAGATCACCCCGGAGCCGCCGGAAGAACGCCCCCAGGGCCAGTAGACCCGGCATCGCGACCCCAATGAGGGGGCTCACCGGCGCACACCCCGTGCCGGAGGGTCAAGGAGGGTGGTACCGCGGGAGCGCGCCGAAGGCGGCGCAGGCAGACCTAGCTCTCGTCCCTCCGGACGGAAGGCAGCAAGTCCGCCGGAGGAAGCCCGCTCATGACATCGCCGACGTACCGCCAGGTGCCCGCCCAGGTCGACCTGCCCGCCCTCGAGCACGCCGTGCTCGACTTCTGGCGCGAGCAGAAGATCTTCGCCAAGAGCCTGGAGCAGTCCGAGGGCCGCCCCGAATGGGTGTTCTACGAGGGCCCGCCCACCGCCAACGGCATGCCCGGTGCCCACCACATCGAGGCCCGCGTCTTCAAGGACGTCTTCCCCCGCTTCCGCACCATGCGCGGCTACCACGTGGCCCGCAAGGCCGGCTGGGACTGCCACGGCCTCCCCGTGGAGCTCGCCGTCGAGAAGGAGCTCGGCTTCTCCGGAAAGCAGGACATCGAGGCGTACGGCATCGCGGAGTTCAACGAGAAGTGCCGCGAGTCGGTGACCCGGCACACGGACGCCTTCGAAGAGCTCACGACCCGCATGGGCTACTGGACCGACCTCCAGGACCCCTACCGCACGATGGACCCCGAGTACATCGAGTCGGTCTGGTGGTCCCTGAAGGAGATCTTCAACAAGGGCCTGCTGGTCCAGGACCACCGCGTGGCCCCCTGGTGCCCCCGCTGCGGCACGGGCCTGTCGGACCACGAGCTGGCGCAGGGCTACGAGACGGTCGTCGACCCGTCGGTCTTCGTCCGCTTCCCCCTCACCTCCGGCCCGCTCGCCGGTGAGGCCGCGCTCCTGGTGTGGACGACGACCCCGTGGACCCTGGTGTCCAACACCGCCGTCGCCGCCCACCCCGAGGTCACCTACGTCGTCGCCGCCAACGGCGAGGAGAAGCTCGTCGTCGCCGAGCCGCTCCTCGCCAAGGCCCTCGGCGAGGGCTGGGAGGTGACCGGTCAGACCTTCACCGGCGCCGAGATGGAGCGCTGGACGTACCAGCGCCCCTTCGAGCTGGTGGAGTTCCCGGCCGAGGCCCACTTCGTGGTCAACGCCGAGTACGTCACCACCGAGGACGGCACGGGTCTGGTCCACCAGTCCCCCGCCTTCGGTGAGGACGACCTCAAGGTCTGCCGCGCCTACGGTCTGCCGGTCGTGAACCCGGTCCGCCCGGACGGCACCTTCGAGGAGGACGTCCCCCTCGTCGGCGGCGTCTTCTTCAAGAAGGCCGACGAGAAGCTCACCGAGGACCTCGACAACCGCGGCCTGCTCTTCAAGCACATCCCGTACGAGCACAGCTACCCGCACTGCTGGCGCTGCCACACCGCGCTGCTCTACTACGCGCAGCCCTCCTGGTACATCCGCACCACGGCGCTCAAGGAGCGTCTCCTCGCGGAGAACGAGGGCACCAACTGGTTCCCGGACACCGTCAAGCACGGCCGGTACGGCGACTGGCTGAACAACAACATCGACTGGGCGCTGTCCCGCAACCGCTACTGGGGCACCCCGCTGCCCATCTGGCGCTGTGAGGACGACCACCTCACCTGCGTCGGCTCCCGCGGCGAGCTGACGGAGCTGACCGGCACCGACCGGTCGGGCCTGGACCCGCACCGCCCGTTCATCGACGAGGTCACCTTCGCCTGCCCGCAGGACGGCTGCGGGAAGACGGCCACGCGCGTGCCCGAGGTCATCGACGCCTGGTACGACTCGGGCTCGATGCCGTTCGCGCAGTGGGGTTACCCGTACAAGAACAAGGAACTGTTCGAGGCCCGCTACCCGGCGCAGTTCATCTGCGAGGCCATCGACCAGACCCGCGGCTGGTTCTACACGCTGATGGCGGTCGGCACGCTCGTCTTCGACAAGTCGTCGTACGAGAACGTCGTCTGCCTCGGTCACATCCTGGCCGAGGACGGCCGCAAGATGTCCAAGCACCTGGGCAACACCCTGGAGCCGATCCCGCTCATGGACCGGCACGGCGCCGACGCGGTCCGCTGGTTCATGGCGGCCGGCGGCTCCCCGTGGGCAGCCCGCCGCGTGGGCCACGGCACGATCCAGGAGGTCGTCCGCAAGACGCTCCTGACGTACTGGAACACGGTCGCCTTCCAGGCCCTCTACGCCCGTACGACGGGCTGGGCCCCGTCCGAGGCCGACCCGGCCCCGGCCGACCGCCCGGTCCTGGACCGCTGGCTGCTGTCCGAACTGCACGCACTCACCGACCAGGTCACCAAGGCACTGGACGCCTACGACACCCAGCGCGCCGGCAAGCTGCTGTCCGCGTTCGTCGACGACCTGTCCAACTGGTACGTGCGCCGCTCCCGTCGCCGCTTCTGGCAGGGCGACAAGGCGGCGCTGCGCACGCTGCACGAGGTCGTCGAGACGGTCACGCAGCTGATGTCGCCGCTGACCCCGTTCATCACCGAGCGGGTGTGGCAGGACCTGATCGTCCCGGTCACGCCGGGCGCCCCGGAGTCCGTCCACCTGTCGTCCTGGCCGGAGGCGGACCTCGGCGCCATCGACCCGGAGCTGTCGAAGCAGATGGTGCTGGTGCGCCGGCTGGTGGAGCTCGGCCGTGCCACGCGCGCGGAGTCGGGCGTCAAGACGCGTCAGCCGCTGTCCCGCGCGCTGATCGCGGCGACGGGCTTCGACGCGCTGGACCCCGAACTGCGCACGCAGATCACGGAGGAGCTCAACGTCGAGTCCCTGGCGACGCTGAGCGAGGTCGGCGGCAGCCTGGTCGACACCACGGCGAAGGCCAACTTCCGTGCGCTGGGCAAGCGGTTCGGCAAGCGCGTCCAGGACGTGGCCAAGGCCGTTGCCGGCGCGGACGCGGCCGCCCTGTCCCTGGCCCTGCGCGAGGGCACTGCGTCGGTCGAGGTCGACGGCGAGACCATCGCGCTGGCCCCCGACGAGGTCATCATCACGGAGACCCCGCGCGAGGGCTGGTCGGTGGCGTCCGACGCGGGGGCGACGGTCGCCCTGGACCTGGAGATCACGGAGGAGCTGCGCCGTGCGGGTCTGGCCCGTGACGCGATCCGCCTGATCCAGGAGGCCCGCAAGAACAGCGGCCTCGACGTGGCCGACCGCATCGCGCTGCGCTGGACGGCCACGGACCAGGCGACGGCAGAGGCCCTCACCGACCACGCCGGCCTGATCGCCGACGAGGTCCTCGCCACCGACTTCGCCGGCGGCGAGGCGGACGGCACCTACGGCGAGCCCTTCACCGACGAAGGTCTGTCCCTGACGTTCCGTCTGCGCAAGGCGTAACGCTCACGCCGAAGGCCCGGACCCGCCAAAGATCTTGGTGGTTCCGGGCCTTCGGCGTTGCGTGCGCACGCACGCGAGTGTGTACGCACGAACGCGATGTCGCAGACACGAACGCGCGTGGCAAAAGGGCGAGGCCCCGGGTGGAAACCCGGGGCCTCGCCCTGAACGCTGCCGACGTCTATGCCGTACTACTGGCCATCAGGCCGTCAGTTGTCGTCCTCGTCGATCAGGAAGCCCCGCATCGGCGAGGGCGCCTGACCCATCGGGGACGGGCCCTGCGGACGCACCGGCGCCATCGGCTGGGTCATCGCCGGCGACATCTGCTGCTGACCGCCGTAGGACGGACCGGACGGCGAGGGGCCGCCGCCCATCGTCTGGTTGCCGCCACCGTAGGACGGGGCGCTCGCGCCGGCCGGAGCCATGGAAGGCGCCGGGGACGGCGGGAGGGACGCGGTCGCCGGAGTACGCGGCGGAGCCAGCGAGTCGTCGGCCTGGGTCTCCAGCTGACGCAGCTGCGACTCCAGGTACGACTTCAGGCGCGTGCGGTACTCGCGCTCGAAGCCGCGCAGGTCCTCGACCTTGCGCTCCAGCGTGGCGCGGGCGGACTCCAGGGAGCCCATCGCGACGCGGTGCTTCTCCTGCGCGTCCCGCTCCAGGGCGTCCGCCTTGGCACGGGCGTCACGCTCCAGACCCTCGGCACGCGAACGGGCCTCGCCGACGATCTTGTTGGCCTCGGAACGGGCCTCCGCGATCGCCTGGTCGGCGGTCTGCTGGGCCAGCGAGAGGACACGAGCGGCGCTGTCGCCACCGGGACCCTGCTGACCGGGGCCGCCCATCGGACCGCCCATGGGGCCGGGGCCGCCCATCGGGCCGCCCATCTGCTGCTGCATCGGGGGCTGGCCCATCGGACCCGGACCCTGGCCCATCGGACCGGGACCCTGGGGTCCACCCTGACCGCCGGGGCCGGCGGGCAGCTGCGGGGCACCGCTCGGCAGCTGGGGCGGACCACCCATGGGGCCACCCATCTGCTGCTGCGGCGGGCCCGATATGCCGGCGGGTACGGGGCCACCGGGACCTCGCATGCCCTGCTGCTGCTGCTGCTGTTGCTGCTGCTGATCCTGCTGCTCCGGCGGCTTGCGCATGTTCTGCTGGTTCTGCGCAGCAGCGCGCGTGGCCGCGGCCAGTTTGGCGCGCAGGTCCTCGTTCTCGCGGAGCAGGCGGGTCAGTTCGGCTTCGACCTCATCGAGGAAGGCATCGACCTCGTCCTCGTCATAGCCTTCTCGGAGGCGGACGGTCGTGAACTGCTTGTTCCGCACGTCCTCGGGGGTCAACGGCATCTCTTCACCTCAACGTAGTCGTCGGCATTCGGCAAGACCGTAGTTCACATCGCTCACAGCCGGCTCACGATCGAGATCAGGATGTAGACGATGATCATCAGTACGAAGAAGGACAGGTCGAGCGCCACGCCCCCGAGACGCAGCGGCGGAATGAACCGCCGCAGAAGCTTGAGCGGTGGATCAGTGACAGTGTAGGTGGCCTCCAGAACGACCACCATCGCCTTGCCGGGTTGCCATGAGCGGGCGAACTGGAAGACATAGTCCATGACCAACCGGAAGATGAGCACGATGAGGAAGCACATCAGCGCGATGTAGACGACATCCAAAACCACGCTCATGACCTCTTGCTTCCCTCTCCCCTGTGCCCTGCTCGGTACTGCTGTTTCCGGTGGTGCGTCTCAGCTCTGGTTGAAGAACCCGCCCTCTGCGATGCGGGCCTTGTCCTCCGCCGTGACATCGACGTTAGCAGGCGACAACAGGAACACCTTCTGCGTCACCCGCTCGATACTGCCGTGAAGACCAAACACCAAACCGGCCGCAAAGTCGACAAGTCGCTTCGCATCTGTGTCATCCATCTCAGTCAGATTCATGATCACCGGGGTGCCTTCACGGAAGTGTTCCCCGATGGTACGGGCCTCGTTGTAGGTCCGCGGGTGAAGCGTGGTGATCCGGTAAGGCTCTCGTTCCGACACGACCTTGGGCATGATCACCGGTGCGTTCTTCTCCAGACTTGCGCGTTCTTGTGTGATGGATGCCACGGGCGCGATGCGCGCCGGGCGGCTGGATTCCGCGGGGAGCGAAGCGGAACGGGCGACCGGTTCGCGAGGCGCGGGCGGCTGTACGACTCGTACCTCTTCGTCCCTTTGGGGCTGATGTGAGACGTGCGGCTGATGGGACGGCTCGTGCCGTCGGTGGTCCCGCTCGGGCTCCGGGTCCAGCTCGGGTTCGAAGTCGTCGTCGGGGTCGAATCCGCGGCCGTCGTACCCATCGTCCTCCACGAGGCCGAGGTAGACCGCCATCTTGCGCATCGCGCCGGCCATGCTCTGAGTCCTCCGCTCTGTGGTGGATCGGCTGACGACTGCCAAGTGCCCGCGATCCACGTGGTCCTTGAATCCGCCTATCGGCGGCAATGACCATATTTTCTGCTGTGGTCCGACTTCTTGGCGACGTTACCCGAGCCTGGGGCGGACTCCGAGTACCGCGCTGCCGACGCGCACATGTGTCGCTCCGGCCGCCACGGCCTGTTCGAGGTCCGTACTCATCCCTGCCGAGACCATGGTGGCAGTCGGATGACTCCGGCGCAGGTCGGTCGACAAATCCATCAACCGCTCGAAGGCGGCCCGTTCGCGTCCCGCGTACTCCCCGGTGAGCGGCGCGACGGTCATCAGTCCGTCGAGCCGGAGCCCGGGCGCGCCGGCCACGAGGCTTGCCAACTCCCCGATGCCACCGGGCCCGACACCGCCTCGCTCGCCCCGGCCGCTCTCACCGGCGTCGAGTGCGACCTGGAGCAGGCACCCCAGTTCGCGCCCGGCCCGGACGGCCTCCTTCGACAGCGCGGCGACGAGCTTGGAACGATCGACGGACTGCACGAAATCCGCGTAACCGACCACCGATCGCACCTTGTTGGTCTGAAGTTGACCCACGAAGTGCCATGTGAGGGGCAGATCCGAGCAGGCCTCGGCCTTGGGGGCCGCGTCCTGGTCGCGGTTCTCGGCGACATGCCGCACGCCGAGTTCCGCGAGGATCCGCACATCGCTCGCGGGGTAGGTCTTGGTGACCACGATCAGGGTCACCTCGTCGCGTGATCGCCCCGCGGCGGCGCACGCGTCGGCGATACGCCGTTCCACCTTCGCCAGATTCGCGGCGAGTTCGTCCTTACGGTCCGTCATGCCCTATCAGTCCAGCCACACATAACCCGCGAGCCGACCGGTGGTGCGGTCGCGGCGGTACGAGAAGTGATCGCGTGACTCCAGCGTGCACACCGGCGACTGCTCCCGGTCGCGCACCCCGAGCCGTTCGAGCTGGGCGTGCACCCCGGCGCTCACGTCGACCGCCGGTGTGCCCCAACTGGTCTCGGCGTACGCCGCCGGCTCGATGGCGGACACCTCGGCGCGCATCGCCGCGGGCACCTCGTAACACCGGCCGCAGACGGTGGGCCCGGTGCGGGCGACGATCCTGGAGGGCTCGGCGCCCAGTTCCGTCATCGCGCGTAGCGCGGCCGGGACGACTCCGGCGATCATGCCGGGCCGGCCCGCGTGGGCCGCGGCGGCGACCCCGGCGACGGGGTCGGCGAGCAGCACCGGCACGCAGTCGGCGGTGAGCACGGCGAGGGCGAGCCCCCGGCGCGTGGTGACGATCGCGTCGACCGACGGAATCGCGGCCGCAGATCCCCACGGTCCGTCCACCACCGCCACGTCGGCCCCGTGCACCTGGTTCATCCAGACCACCCGGTCCGGCTCGATGCCCAGGGTCTTGGCGGCCAGCTCCCGGTTGGTGCGTACGGCGTCCGGATCGTCGCCGACCGCTCCGCCGAGGTTGAGCTCCTCATACGGAGCGGCGCTCACCCCGCCCCACCGGTCGGTGAAGCCGAAGTGCGCGCCGCTCGCGCTTTCGCGCTGTCCTATCACGACTGAAGGATCACTTGAGGAAGTCCGGTACGTCCAGTTCCTCGGCCGCGCTGTCCGAGTAGGTCCGCGGCGCCGGCGGGACCGGCGGGGCGACCGGGATGTCCTTGACCGGCTCCGGCGCGGGCTCCGGGTCCTCCTTCGGGGTCACGCTGCCGAGTGATCCGAAGGACGGGCGGCTCTCGGTCTGCCGGACCGGGGCCGGCTCCTCGCGCTTGGCCGAGGACGAGCCGAGGACGTTGTCCCGCTTGGCCGGCGGCTGGCCGCCGTCGAAGCCGGCCGCGATCACGGTGACCCGGACCTCGTCGCCGAGGGCGTCGTCGATCACCGCGCCGAAGATGATGTTGGCCTCGGGGTGGGCGGCCTCGCTCACCAGCTGGGCGGCCTCGTTGATCTCGAACAGGCCGAGGTCGGAGCCACCGGAGATGGAGAGCAGCACACCGCGGGCGCCGTCGATGGACGCCTCCAGCAGCGGCGAGGAGATCGCCATCTCGGCGGCGGCCACCGCGCGGTCGTCGCCGCGGGCCGAGCCGATGCCCATCAGGGCCGAGCCGGCCTCCGACATGACCGACTTGACGTCGGCGAAGTCGAGGTTGATGAGGCCCGGGGTGGTGATGAGGTCGGTGATGCCCTGGACACCGGAGAGCAGGACCTGGTCGGCCGACTTGAAGGCGTCCAGTACCGAGACCTGGCGGTCCGAGATGGACAGCAGCCGGTCGTTCGGGATGACGATGAGGGTGTCGACCTCTTCGCGGAGCTCGGCGATGCCGTCCTCCGCCTGGTTCGCGCGGCGCCGTCCCTCGAAGGTGAACGGGCGCGTCACCACACCGATGGTGAGGGCGCCGAGCGAGCGGGCGATGTTGGCCACGACGGGCGCGCCGCCGGTGCCGGTGCCGCCGCCTTCACCGGCTGTCACGAAGACCATGTCGGCCCCCTTGAGGACCTCCTCGATCTCCTCGCGGTGGTCCTCGGCGGCCTTGCGGCCGACGGCCGGGTTGGCTCCGGCGCCGAGTCCGCGGGTGAGTTCACGGCCGACGTCCAGCTTGACGTCGGCGTCGCTCATCAACAGAGCTTGCGCGTCGGTGTTGATGGCGATGAACTCGACGCCCTTGAGACCGACCTCGATCATCCGGTTGATGGCATTGACACCACCGCCGCCGACACCGATGACTTTGATGACTGCGAGGTAGTTCTGCGGTGCTGCCACGTCGAAGGCCTCTCGCCTCGAGTTACGTGTCGACGGATCAGCGTGACGCCCTGCGCCCCGCGACCCGACGACTGATGCCGAATGGGACGGTCCGTATCGCCGACCCGAACCCTAACCCTGAAGTTTAGGGTTACCAGTGTGTCTGTTCCTTGGAGTCTTCTGAACAGGACACTAAGTCGACAAGTGGCGCACGTTCAACGAACACGCCGAACCTCCCGTTTTTCTTTTCACCCTATGTGATCAGCCGTAGCACTGCCCAACCAGGGTGCTGGCCTGCGCGTATGTGCGTCAACTCCCCGATGACGCGGGCGCGGTGGGGACACTCACATCGAAGTACCGCGCATCGGGCGAGGCTTTCATCAGAGCGGTGAGCGTACGGGCCTTCGCGGCGCCCTTCTCACTGCTTCCCCAGACCACCGTGCGGCCGTCCCTCAACTCCAGCGAGATGTCGTCGTAGGAACGGACCTTGACGGTCCGTGTGTCGCGCGTGACGGCGGCCGGAACCGCGCGCGCGACGCCGACCGCCTCACGCAGCAGCCGGGACTCGCCGAAGCGGCGCAGGCTCGCGGCGGCGGAGCTGGACCGGGAGAGCGTCAATTCCAGTGCGGGAACGCCTTTCGGCGCCTCGGAAACCGTGGCGAAACGGACACCCTCGTCGTCCACTTCGACGAACTTTCCGCCCTTTCGGACCATCAGAACCGGAGTCCGCTCGACCACTTTCAGGTCGATTCCCCGGGGCCAGGAACGGACCACGTCAACCGCGTCAATTCGGGGCAATTTCCGGCGCAGTCGCGTCTCGATCGCATCGGTGTCGACGGAAATCAGCGGCTTTCCGAGCGGAACCTCGGCGGCCGCCTCGACCTGAGCCGGTGTCAGGACCCGGGTGCCGGACACGGAGACGTGCTCCGCGCGCAGCCAGTCGGAGCCGTAGAACAGCCAGACCGTCGGGATGCCGAGGAAGACCAGGGCGAGGCCCAGCAGGACGAGCGCGCGGATCCTGGCCCGCCTCGAGCGCAGGCGGGGCGGCGGGCCGGACGACTCCCGCTGGCGTTCACCGCGCTCGGCGGTGGTCGATCCGGCCACGCTCCCCTGCCTTCCTTCATACAGTCCTATCGGTGTGCACGGCTGGCGGCGATCGCCTCGTACACCATGCCGACGAGCAGCTCGTCGGCGTCCCGGCGGCCGAACTCGGCCGCGGCGCGGGACATCTGGTACAGCCGGTGCGGGTCGGCGAGCACGGGCAGGACGTTCTGCTGGACCCACTCGGGGGTCAGCTCCGCGTCGTCGACCAGCAGTCCGCCGCCCGCCTTGACCACCGGCTGGGCGTTGAGCCGCTGTTCGCCGTTGCCGATGGGCAGCGGGACGTAGGCGGCCGGGAGCCCGACGGCGGAGAGTTCGGCGACGGTCATCGCGCCCGCGCGGCAGAGCATCATGTCGGCCGCGGCGTACGCGAGGTCCATCCGGTCCAGGTAACTTACCGGGATGTAGGGGGGCATCCCCGGCATCTGCTGGACCTGCGGCAGTTCGTTCTTCGGGCCGACCGCGTGCAGGATCTGGATTCCGGCCTGCTGGAGCCAGGGCGCGACCTGCTGGACGACCTCGTTCAGCCGGCGGGCGCCCTGGGAGCCACCGGTGACCAGCAGCGTGGGCAGGTTCGGGTCGAGCCCGAACGCGGCCCGGGCCTCGGGGCGTACGGCGGCCCGGTCGAGGGTGGCGATGGAGCGGCGCAGCGGGATGCCGATGTAACGGGCGCCCCGCAGCTTGCTGTCGGGCGTGGAGACGGCGACCTGGCTGGCGTACCGCGAGCCGATCTTGTTGGCCAGGCCCGGGCGGGCGTTGGCCTCGTGGATCACGATCGGCACGCCCAGGCGCTTGGCCGCGAGGTAGCCGGGCAGGGCGACGTAGCCGCCGAAGCCGACCACGGCGTCCGCCTTGGTGCGCTCCAGGATCTGCTCCGTCGCCTTGATCGTGCCGCGCAGCCGGCCCGGGACGGTGATCAGTTCCGGGGTGGGCTTGCGCGGCAGCGGAACGGCGGGGATCAGCGCGAGTTCGTACCCGCGCTCGGGTACGAGACGGGTCTCGAGGCCGCGCTCCGTGCCCAGGGCCGTGATGCCCACGCTCGGGTCCTGCCTGCGCAGGGCGTCCGCGAGGGCGAGCGCGGGCTCGATGTGGCCCGCGGTTCCTCCGCCGGCGAGTACGACATGCACCGAAATTCACCGCTCTCCGGACGAGCGTGCCGCCGAGGCACGCCGTCGCATCGTGTTCCATCTCCGGGGACTCCGACCGGAACCGGTGCCCCCCGCCCCCCGCTTTCTACCAAAGCGGGGTTGCCGCATCGCAAGCGCCATCCGCGCAGCGGGGTCCTCACGCGCGAAGGCGATCAGCAGCCCGATGGCGAACATGGTCGGCAGCAGGGCGGATCCTCCGTAGGAGAACAGCGGGAGGGGGACGCCGGCGATCGGCAACAGACCGAGCACCGCACCGATGTTGATCACGGCCTGGGCCGTGATCCAGGTGGTCACGCCTCCCGCGGCATACCTCACGAACGGATCTTCCGTGCGTCCGGCCACGCGGATACCCGCATAGCCTAGAGCCGCGAAGAGGGCGAGTACCGACAGCGTCCCCGCCAGGCCCAGTTCCTCACCGGTGACGGCGAAGATGAAGTCGGTGTGGGCTTCGGGGAGTTGACCCCATTTCTCCACACTCGCACCCAGTCCGGAACCGAAGATCCCGCCCGAGGCGAGGGCGTAGATCCCGTGCACGGCCTGCCAGCAGTCGACGGGCCCCGACTGGGGTTCGGTGGCGCCCAGGCACTGCAGGCGGGCCATGCGGTTGGGGCTGGTCTTGATGAGGATCAGGCCGAGGACGGCGGCGATCGACAGCACGCCGGCGAACAGCCGCGTGGGGGCGCCGGCCAGCCACAACAGGCCGAACAGGATGGCCGTCAGGATGATCGCCGTGCCCATGTCGCCGCCGATCATGATCAGACCGAGCAGCATGAAGGCGGCCGGCACCAGCGGCACGAGCATGTGCTTCCACTGGTTCAGCAGCCTTCTGTCCTGCTTGCGGGCGAGCAGGTCGGCGCCCCACAGCACGAGGGCGAGCTTGCCGAACTCGCTGGGCTGGATCTGGAAGGAGCCGCCGAGGGCGATCCAGTTCTGGTTGCCGTTGACCGACACCCCTATCCCGGGGACCTGCACCAGGGCCATGAGGAAGACGGCGCCCGCGAGGATGGGATAGGCGAGTGCCCGGTGCAGCTTCACCGGCATCCGCGAGGCCGCCAGCAGCAGAACGGTGCCGATGCCCGCGGCGAGCAACTGCTTGCGGAAGAAGTACGAACCGGGCAGCGACATCTGCAGCGCGGTGATCTGGGAGGCCGAGTAGACCATCACCAGCCCCAGCACGGTGATCAGCGCACTGCCGCCGAGAATCAGGTAGTAGGCGGTCAGCGGCCGGTCCCAGCCCTTGCGCGCGCGGGTGTAGAGGCCGAGGACGCCGTTCTCACGCGCGTTCCGCGGCGCGACGGGGCGCTTGGGGGCGCGCGGGATCGGGGGCCGTCCGGTGCGGCTGGTGGGCATCGCCGCTCACCCTGCCGTGCCGGAGGGGGACGTCGCGCGGTGCACGCCCCCAGGCCGCTCGGGCACCAGCCACATCCGTGTCACGCGTCCCTCCCAGGTACGCCCGGCGCCGCCGCCGGGCGAGGCGGACCCGGGTCAGCCGTCGACGGAGCCGAGCTCACGAACGGCGTCCGCGAAAGCGTCCCCGCGCTTGTTGTAGTTGGCGAACATGTCCATGGAGGCACAGGCCGGAGCCAGCAGCACCGTGTCGCCCGTGTGAGCGAGTTTCCGCGCCTCCTGAACCGCCGCGCGCATCGCCCCAGTGTCGGTCCGGTCGAGGTCGACGACGGGTACCTGCGGGGCGTGTCGCGCGAGGGCTTCCCGGATGAGCGCGCGGTCCGCGCCGATCAGCACGGCACCCCGCAGCCTCTTCGCCGACTCGGCGACCAGTTCGTCGAAGGTCGCGCCCTTCGCGAGTCCGCCCGCGATCCACACGATCGACTCGTACGCCGCCAACGAGGCTTGTGCCGCATGCGTGTTGGTGGCCTTGGAGTCGTCGACCCAGGCGACTCCGTCCACGTCCGCCACATGCGCGATGCGGTGGGCGTCCGGGGTGAACGCCCGCAGGCCGTCCCGTACGGCCCTGGCGGGCACGCCGTAGGCGCGGGCGAGCGCCGCGGCGGCGAGGGCGTTGGCGATGTTGTGCGGGGCCGGCGGATGGACGTCGGCGACCTCGGCGAGCTCCTGGGCGTTCTTCTGCCGGTTCTCGACGAAGGCGCGGTCGACCAGGATGCCTTCCACGACGCCGAGTTGGGACGGGCCGGGGGTGCCGAGGGTGAAGCCGACGGCCCGGCAGCCCTCCTCGACGTCGGCCTCGCGGACCAGGTCCTCGGTGGCCTTGTCGGCCACGTTGTAGACGCAGGCGACGCGATTGCCCTCGTAGATGCGGCCCTTGTCGGCGGCGTAGGCCTCCATGGAGCCGTGCCAGTCGAGGTGGTCCGGGGCGAGGTTCAGCACGGCGGCCGAGTGGGCGCGCAGGGAGGGCGCCCAGTGCAGCTGGTAGCTGGAGAGCTCCACGGCCAGCACGTCGTACTGCTCGTCGCCGAGGACCGCGTCCAGCAGGGAGACGCCGATGTTGCCGACGGCGGCCGTGCGCAGGCCCGCCGCCTTCAGGATCGAGGCCAGCATCTGCACCGTGGTGGTCTTGCCGTTGGTGCCGGTGACGGCGAGCCAGGGGGCGGCGTCGGGGCCGCGCAGGCGCCAGGCCAGTTCGACGTCGCCCCAGACCGGCACGCCCGCCTGCTCCGCCGCTGCGAACAGCGGCTTGTCCGGCTTCCAGCCGGGCGCGGTGACGATCAGCTCGGTGCCCTCCGGCAGGCCCGCGGCGGAGCCGCTGTCGGCTTCCGTGCCGTCGCCCAGGCGCACGGTGATCCCGAGCGCCTCCAGCTCGGCCGCCTGCGCCCGCGCGCGCTCGTCGGCACCGTCGTTGACGACCGTGACGTGCGCGCCAAGGCCGAGCAGCACCTTGGCCGCCGGGACGCCGGAGACGCCCAGTCCGGCGACGGTGACGTGCTTGCCCTGGAAGTCGAAGGGCTCCGAGGAGGTCACTTGTCCGCTGCCCATCCTGCGTAGAAGAGGCCAAGTCCGACGATTACACAAATGCCCTGGATGATCCAGAAGCGGACCACGACGAGCACTTCGGACCAGCCCTTGAGTTCGAAGTGGTGCTGGAGTGGCGCCATCCGGAAGACACGCTTTCCGGTGAGGCGGAAGGAGCCGACCTGGATCACCACGGACATGGTGATCAGGACGAAGAGGCCGCCGAGGATGGCCATCAGCAGCTCGGTGCGCGAGCAGATCGCGAGGCCGGCGAGCACACCGCCGAGCGCCAGCGAACCGGTGTCACCCATGAAGATCTTGGCCGGCGAGGTGTTCCACCACAGGAAGCCGAGGCAGGCGCCCATCAGCGCGGAGGCGACCACCGCGAGGTCGAGGGGGTCCCGCACCTCGTAGCAGGCGCCCGGGTTGGTCAGGGTCTGCGCGTTGGCGCAGGACTCCTGGAACTGCCAGACGCCGATGAAGGTGTAGGCACCGAAGACGAGCACCGAGGCGCCGGTGGCGAGACCGTCCAGACCGTCGGTGAGGTTCACGCCGTTCGACATCGCCAGGATCATGAACAGCGCCCAGACCACGAACAGCACGGGGCCGATCGTCCATCCGAAGTCCGTGATGAACGACAGCTTCGTGGAGGCCGGGGTGTTGCCGCGGTTGTCCGCGAACTGCAGCGACAGCACCGCGAAGCCGATGCCGACGATCAGCTGGCCGGCCATCTTGGCCTTGGCGCGCAGACCGAGCGAACGCCGCTTGACGATCTTGATGTAGTCGTCGAGGAAGCCGACCAGGCCCATGCCGACCATCAGGCCGAGCACCAGCAGGCCCGAGAAGGTCGGCGCCGCGTCGACGTCCGGGTCCAGGTAGCCCGTGATCACCTTGGCCAGGAAGTACGCGGCGACCGTCGCCAGGATGAAGGCGATACCGCCCATGGTCGGCGTACCGCGCTTGCTGGCGTGCTCGCGCGGGCCGTCGTCGCGGATGTACTGGCCGTAGCCCTTGCGCGCGAGCAGCTTGATCAGCAGCGGGGTGCCGACCAGCGTGAGAAAGAGACCAATGACTCCTGCGAACAGGATCTGCTTCATCATCGGGCGGAAACCTCACCCTCGGCACCGGTCTCGAGCAGCGCCTGCGCCACGCTCTCGAGCCCGACCGAACGGGACGCCTTCACGAGCACGACGTCCCCCGGGCGCAGCTCGCTGCGCAACAGGTCGACCGCCGCCTGTGCGTCGGACACGTGCACCGACTCCTCACCCCACGAACCCTCGTTATATGCGCCCAGTTGCAGCCAGGCGGCTTCCCTGCCACCGACCGCGACGAGCTTGCTGACGTTGAGCCGGACGGCGAGCCGTCCGACCGCGTCGTGCTCGGCGAGAGCCTCGTCCCCGAGCTCGGCCATCTTGCCGAGCACCGCCCACGTACGGCCCCCCTTTGCCCGTGAGGCCTCGCCGATGGCAACGAGCGCGCGCAGCGCGGCCTTCATGGACTCGGGGTTCGCGTTGTAGGCGTCGTTGACGACCGTCACGCCGTCCGGGCGCTCGGTGACCTCCATCCGCCAGCGGGAGAGGGAGCCCGCCTCGGAGAGCGCCACGGCGATCTCGTCAGCGGACATGCCCAACTCGTGGGCGACGGCGGCCGCGGCGAGCGCGTTCGACACGTGATGCTCACCGTACAGGCGCATGGTCACATCGCTTGCACCGGAGGGTGTGTGAAGCCTGAACGCGGGCTGTCCGGTGTCCGTGAGTCGCACGTTCTCGGCGCGAACGTCCGCTTCGCCGGACTCTCCGAAAAGGAGCACCTTCGCCTTCGTACGGGTGGCCATGGCCCGTACGTAGGGATCGTCCGCGTTGAGGATCGCGGTGCCGCCCTCGGCCTCGGACGGCAGGGCCTCGACGAGTTCGCCCTTGGCCTGCGCGATCTGCTCGCGGCCGCCGAACTCCCCGATGTGGGCGCTGCCGACGTTGAGGACGAGACCGACCTTCGGGGGCGTCAGGCCGGTGAGGTAGCGGATGTGCCCGATGCCGCGGGCGCCCATCTCCAGGACGAGGAACCTGGTCTCCTCGGTGGCGCTGAGCGCGGTCAGCGGCAGCCCGATCTCGTTGTTGAGCGATCCGGGCGTGAACACGGTCGGGGCCTTGCGCCGGAGCACCTGCGCGATGAGGTCCTTGGTGCTGGTCTTGCCCGCCGAGCCGGTGAGGGCGACGAGGGTGGCACCGAGACGTCGTACGACGTGCCGCGCGAGGGCGCCGAGCGCGCTCTGGACGTCGTCCACGACGATCGCGGGCACGCCGACCGGCCGGGTGCCGAGCACGGCCACCGCTCCGGACTCGACGACCGTCGCCGCGAAGTCGTGGCCGTCCACGCGCTCCCCGGCGAAGGCGACGAAGAGACTGCCGGGCACCGCCTCCCGGGAGTCCCGAACGACCGGCCCGGTGACCTGGACGGACGGATCCGGTATGTCGTGCGTCTGCCCGCCGACGACTTCTGCGATCTCGGCGAGGGAGAGGGCGATCACAAGTTCATCCCCTGGGTCTTCTGGATTTTCATCCCTGGGTCTTCTGGATGGCTTCGCGGAGCACCTGGCGGTCGTCGAAGGGACGGACCACCCCGGCGATGTCCTGGCCCTGCTCGTGGCCCTTGCCCGCGACCAGCACGGTGTCGCCGGGTTCGGCGCGGGCGACGGCCGCGGCGATCGCGGCGGCCCGGTCCTCGAAGACCTGCACCTCGCCGCGCTCGTGCGCGGGCACGGACGCCGCGCCCTGGAGCATCGTGGCGAGGATCGCGAGGGGGTCCTCGGAGCGGGGGTTGTCGGAGGTCAGTGTGGCGGTGTCGGCGAGCCGCGCCGCGGCGGCGCCCATGGGTTCGCGCTTGGTCTTGTCCCGGTCGCCGCCGCAGCCGAGGACGATGTGCAGCCTGCCCTCGGTGACCTTGCGCAGGGCGCGCAGCACCGACTCGACGGCGTCGGTCTTGTGCGCGTAGTCCACGACCGCGAGGTAGGGCTGCCCGGCGTCCACGCGCTCCAGGCGGCCCGGGACGCCCGGGACGGCGGCGACGCCGTCGGCGGCGGCCTGCGGGTCGAGGCCGGCGACGGCGAGGGCGACGATGGCGGCCAGGGTGTTGGCCACGTTGAAGGGCCCGGGCAGCGGCGACTTGGCGTCGATCCGCTCGCCCTTGGGGCCGACGACGGTGAACGTCGAGTCCAGTCGGCCGACCTGGACGTCCTCGGCGCGCCAGTCGGCGTCGGGGTGGCCCTCGGCGGAGTAGGTGACGACCGGGACGGTGGCCTCCTTCGCCAGCCTGCGGCCGTACTCGTCGTCGACGTTGACCACGCCGAGCTTGCCCCGTTTCGGGGTGAACAGCTGCGCCTTCGCCTGGAAGTAGTCCTCCATGTCGGAGTGGAACTCCATGTGCTCCGGGCTGAGGTTGGTGAAGACGCCGATGTCGAAGACGCAGCCGTCGACCCGGCCGAGGACCAGGGCGTGGCTGGAGACCTCCATGGCGACCGCGTCGACGCCGCGTTCGCGCATGACGGCGAACAGGGCCTGGAGGTCGGTGGCCTCGGGGGTGGTGCGCTCGGACTTGATGCGTTCGTCGCCGATGCGCATCTCGACCGTGCCGATCAGGCCGGTGGACCTGACCGTCTTCAGGCCGCCCTCGACGAGGTAGGCGGTGGTGGTCTTGCCGGAGGTGCCGGTGATGCCGATCTGCAGCAGGTCCCGGCCGGGGTGGCCGTAGATCGTGGCGGCCAGCTCGCCCATCCGCCCGCGCGGGTCGTCGACGACCAGGACCGGCAGACCGGACGCGGCGGCGCGCTCGGCGCCGGTGGGGTCGGTCAGCACGGCGGTCGCGCCGAGGCCCGCGGCCTGGTTGACGAAGTCGGCGCCGTGCAGCCGGGCACCGGGGAGGGCGGCGTACAGGTCGCCGGGGCGCACGGCACGGGAGTCATGGGTGATGCCCGTGACCCCGGGGGTGCTCTCCGGCGCGGAAGCACCCAGTTGATCGGCGAGTTCCGCGAGGGGTGTGGCGGAGACCTGCACCGGCCTGGGCGGCCCGGGGTATGTCACGGGATGGCCCTTCTGGGTGGTTTGGGACTGATCAGCGTGTGGCACGGCGGTGAGCGTACCGGGCGTACCCGCCTCCGGGCGAAGTGAGGGGCTGGGGCTGCCCTGGTTCCCGGGCTCGGGGGTGATCGTTGTCACGGAGGGGGTCCTGGTGGCTCGGTGGGGCTGGGTCTGATCAGGGTGTGGCGGCGCTGGTCACTGCTTGAAGGAGACGGGCAGCTTCGCGGGCTTGGCGCCGGTCGGCGGGACCTGGAGGGACTTCAGTGCGAACTCCATGACCTTCTTGTAGACGGGTCCGCAGATCTGACCGCCGAAGTAGCTGCCCTGGGTGGCGTTCTGGATGGCGCAGTAGACGGTGATGCGGGGCTTGTCGGCGGGCGCGAACCCGGCGAACGACGAGGTGTAGCCGTGGTACTTGCCGGTGGCCGGATCCACGCGGTTGGCGGTACCCGTCTTGCCCGCGACGCGGTACCCGGGGATGCGCGCCTTGGTGCCGGTGCCCTCCTCGTCGTCCACGACGGACTCCAGCATCCGGGCGAGGGTCTTCGCCGTCTTGGCGCTGACGACCCGGTTCTTCGCGGGCTTCGGGGCGGGGGTGAAGTGCCCGTCGGGGCCCTTGGTGCCGCGCACGAGGGTGGGTTCGACGCGGACGCCGCCGTTGGCGATGGTCGAGTACACGGAGGCCGCCTGCATGGCGTTGATGGAGACGCCCTGGCCGAAAGGGATCGTGTACTGCTGCGAGGTGGACCACTTGTCGGGCGGGGCGAGGATGCCCTTGGTCTCGCCGGGGAAGCCGAGCCCCGTGTAGCTGCCGAGGCCGAACTCGCGCAGGTAGTCGTAGAGGACCTTGTTGGCCTGGGCCTGGGTCCTGCCGAGCTGGCCGGTGGCGAGGATGGTGCCGATGTTGCTGGACTTGGCGAGCACGCCGTTCAGGGTCAGGTACCAGGTCGGGTGGTCGATGTCGTCCTTGAAGAGCCGGTCGCCGCGGTGCAGCCGGTTGGGCACCACCACGTGGGTTCCCGGTGTGGCCGCGTTCTCCTGGAGGACGGCCGCCATCGACATGACCTTGGCGGTGGAGCCGGGCTCGAAGGCGTCCTGGAGGGCGGCGTTGCCGAGGGCGGCCGGGTCGGCGTCGGACAGGTCGTTCGGGTCGAAGCCGGGCGAGTTGGCCATGGCGAGGATCTGCCCGGTGCGCGTGTCCTGGACGATGACGTAGCCGCGGTCGGCCGCGGACTCCTTCACCTGGTCGCTGATGGCGTTCTGGGCGGCCCACTGGATGTCGCGGTCGATGGTGAGCTCGACGTCGCTGCCCGGGACGGCGGGTGTCTCGGTGGAGCCCGCGGTGGGCACGAGGCGGCCGCCGGACTGGGCGTAGCGGATCTTGCCGTCCTTGCCGGCGAGCTGCTTGTTCAACTGCAGCTCGATGCCGCCGCCGGGCTTGCCCTCGGCGTTCACCCAGCCCAGTATCCCGGCGGCGAGGTCGCCGTTGGGGTACACACGCTTGCTGGTGGCGACGGAGAAGACGCCCGAGAGGACGTTGTGCGTGGACTTGTCCGTCTCCGCCTTCTTGGCGAGCGCCGACTTGAGGTCCTTGATCTGCTTCCAGACCTGCGGGGTCTGGCGGGAGGCCAGTTTGACGTAGCGGAGGGCCGGGTTCTTCGGCCGCAGCTTCTGGACCAGGGCGTCCTGCTCCTGGCCGAGGATGGGCGCGAGGAGTGCCGCCGCCTGTTCGGGCCCGTCGGCGATCTTCAGCTGGCCGGGGGCGAACATCGTGGGGTCGGCGGTGATGTCGTAGGCGTCCTCGCTGGTCGCGAGGGCCACTCCGGACCGGTCGGTGATCTCGCCCCGGTCCGCGGCGAGGATCTGCCCGACGTAGCGGTTCTGCTCGGCCTTGGCGGCGTACGTGCTCGCGTCGACGGCCTGCACCTGGAACAGCCGTACGACGAAGGCGGTCAGGACCAGGGTCAGTGCGAGTCCGACCAGGCGCAGGCGGGGGCGGGGGCTGCCGAGCCTCAGCGGCTTGGGCGGCGCCGCAGGGCGGCCCTGCCCCGGCCGCCGGGCCGGACGGGCACCGGGGCCGGGACGGCGCCGGGCGTCGGGGCGAGCGGGCCTGGCGGGGGCGGGCACGCGGCGACGCGGCGGTTCCCTGTCGGACACTTCCGTCACCTGCCGGGGGTCGGGGTAGGGCCGTCGGTCATGGCCTCGGGGGCGAGGACCAGGGGCGTGTACGCGGAGGTCTGCCCGGCGCCGGTGGCGGCGCCGGGGACGCCCTTGACGGTGCCGTCGGGAGCGAGGAAGGCGGGATCGCCCCCGGGCACCATGCCGAGCTCACGGGCGCGACGCTGGAGGGCGTCGGGAGCGGAGTAGGCGTCGATGTCCCGCTGGAGGGCCTGCTCCTCGTCGGTGAGGTTCTTGGTCCCGCGCTGGAGGTCGTCGAGTCTGAACGCGCCCTCGCTGAGGGCCGAGTTCAGCACCAGGAGGCAGATGAGACCGCCGCCGAGCAGGAGGACGACCAGGAGGACGAAGGGCGTGCGGGCCGCCTGCCCGGGGCCGGTCGGGAGGAGCCGCGCGAGGCGGGCCGCCCTCCCCTTCAGTTCGGGTTTGCCGCTCACGCACGCTCCCTCGGTCCGGCCTGCACACGCCTCACTCGACGTCCTCCCTGATGCGCTGGGCCCCGCGCAGCCGCGCCGGTGCCGCCCGCCGGTTCTCGGCGATCTCCTCTTCCGTGGGGAGTTCGGCACCACGCGTGAGCAGCTTGAGCCGCGGCTGGTAGCGCTCGGGGACGACGGGCAGCCCGGGCGGTGCGGTGGTGGCCGCGCCCGCCGCGAAGACCTGCTTGACCAGCCGGTCCTCCAGCGAGTGGTACGACAGGACCGCGATCCGCCCGCCCACGTCGAGTGTCTTCACGGCGGCGGGGATCGCGCGCTCCAGCACGGAGAGCTCGCCGTTGACCTCGATGCGCAGGGCCTGGAAGGTGCGCTTGGCCGGGTTGCCGCCGGTGCGCTTGGCGGCCTGCGGCAGGGCGTCGCGGATCAGCTCGACCAGCCGGGCGCTGTTGCTGAACGGCTCCTTCTCCCGCTCGCGCACGATCGCGCTCACGATCCGCTTGGCCTGGTTCTCCTCGCCGTACGCCCGGAGGATGCGGACGAGTTCGCCCGGCGGGTAGGTGTTGAGGACCTCGGCGGCGCTGACGCCGGTCGTCTGGTCCATGCGCATGTCGAGCGGGGCGTCCTGGGCGTAGGCGAAGCCGCGGTCGGCCTCGTCGAGTTGCATGGAGGAGACGCCGAGGTCGAACAGGATGCCCTGCACGCGCGCGATGCCGAGCCTGTCGAGCACCTCGGGGAGCTCGTCGTAGACGGCGTGGACGAGGGTCGCGCGCTCGCCGTGAGGGGCGAGGCGCTCGCCGGACAGCCGCAGGGCCTCCTTGTCGCGGTCGAGTGCGACGAGCCGGACGCCGGGGAAGCGCTCGAGGAGCGCCTGGCTGTGGCCGCCGAGGCCGAGGGTGCAGTCGACGACCACGGCGTCCGGGCCTTCCAGGGCGGGTGCCAGCAGGTCCAGGCACCGCTGGAGCATCACCGGGACGTGTCGACTCTCGCTCAAGGGGCCCTCTCAGATCCGGCGCGGCCGTCCGCACCGCCGGGTCCCCGCCCGCTGGTGAACATGAGGCCCGCCGGCGCCGGAAGCGTCAGCCGACCGGGAGCGGGAGGAGGCCGAGCCGTACGTACGCGCCGCGCACGCGGGGAGATCACCGGGCGTCGCCGGGATCCTGTGAAGAACATCAGTCCAGCGGGGAGAGTCTCGCCTCCCGCTTCGCGTCACTTTAGTCCACCCTGTCGCCCGGTCAATCAACCGGCCTGCGCGTCGCCGCCGTTCGCGCGGGGACCGGGGCAGCACCCTTGTGGGTTACCTCACATACCTCACTCGACGGCATTCTTTGTTCACTTCCACAGGAGGCCTGGACGGGGTGTGACCAGTAACGTCATAGCTATGACGACTTCTGCATCGGTTCCCACAGGTTCGGAGAGCGCCATAAAGGCCGGCGGCACGGTCACCGACCGTCTCGTGGAGGCCAACGCCCGGTACGCGGACGCCTTCACCGACCCGGGGATGGACGCCCGGCCCGTGCTGCACGTCGCCGTCGTGGCCTGCATGGACGCCCGTCTCGACCTGCACGCGGCGCTCGGCCTGGAGCTGGGTGACTGCCACACGATCCGCAACGCGGGCGGCGTCGTCACCGACGACGTGATCCGCTCCCTCACCATCAGCCAGCGCAAGCTCGGCACCCGCAGCGTGGTGCTCATCCACCACACCGGCTGCGGCCTGGAGAGCCTCACCGAGGACTTCCGCAACGAGCTGGAGGCCGAGGTCGGCCAGCGCCCGGCGTGGGCCGTGGAGTCCTTCCGGGACGTCGACCAGGACGTGCGGCAGTCGATGCAGCGCGTGCGCACCTCGCCGTTCGTGCCGCACACCGACGACGTGCGCGGATTCGTGTTCGACGTGAAGACCGGCCTGTTGCGGGAGGTCGACCCGGTCGCCTGATTCCGGTCCGCTGACCTGGGCGCGAGGGGCCGCCCGCCCCGGAGGACCACCTGCTGTAGCTGTCGAAAGCCTGTCAGTCACATGTTCGAATGGCTGTAAGACCGACATATCGCGGCCAGTTGTCCACAGTCGAGTGACACGAATCGGTAACGGCAGCAAGAATGCGGGGAGTGGCGTCGCGCGGAACTTTTCACGCGTGGTGTCCGTGGTTCGGGGTGGGCCGCCCGCGTCATGCGGCGTCGGCCCGGAAAATGGGGTATCCCGCGCTCCCAGGGAGCGCGGGAAAGGCCGAGGAGGGCCGGGTGACGACCTATGACGATCGAGCGAGCCTCACTGATCTGACCGCCGTGGTGGAGCGCGTGCGGGAGTCGGTGGAAGGCGTGATCGAGGGCAAGCCCGAGGTCGTACGGCTCTCGCTGACCGTACTGCTGGCCGAGGGACATCTGCTGATCGAGGACGTCCCGGGAGTCGGCAAGACGATGCTGGCCAAGGCGCTGGCGCGGTCCATCGACTGCTCGGTGCGGCGCATCCAGTTCACGCCGGACCTGCTGCCGTCGGACATCACCGGTGTGTCCATCTGGGACCAGCAGCGCCGCGACTTCGAGTTCAAGCCGGGCGCGATCTTCGCGCAGGTGGTGATCGGCGACGAGATCAACCGCGCCTCGCCGAAGACGCAGTCCGCGCTCCTGGAGTCGATGGAGGAGCGCCAGGTCACCATCGACGGCAAGACCTACGAGCTGCCCAGCCCCTTCATGGTGGTGGCGACGCAGAACCCGGTCGAGATGGAGGGCACCTACCCGCTGCCGGAGGCCCAGCGCGACCGCTTCATGGCCCGGGTTTCGGTGGGCTACCCGAGCGCGGAGGCCGAGCTGCAGATGCTGGACATCCACGGCGGCGTCTCGCCGCTGGAGGACCTCCAGCCGGTGGCCCACGCGCACGAGATCCTGAAGCTGATCGAGGTGGTGCGCGGCGTGCACGTCGCCGAGCCGGTGCGGCGTTACGCGGTCGACCTGGTCGGCGCCACGCGCTCGCACCCCGACCTGAGACTGGGCGCCTCCCCGCGCGCGACACTGCACCTGCTGCGCGCGGCGAAGGCGTCCGCCGCCCTCAGCGGCCGGGAGTACGCACTGCCGGACGACGTGCAGGCCCTGGCCGTCGCCGTCCTGGCCCACCGCCTGCTGCCCACCGCCCAGGCCCAGCTCAACCGGCGCACCGCCGAGCAGGTCGTCGAGGAGATCCTGCAGCGCACGCCCGTACCGGCGGCGGCGCCGCCGCAGCAGCAGAGCGGCTTCGGTGGCCTCGGCCGTCCGGCGCCGGCGTATCCCCAGCAGCCGCCGCGGAGGCTGTGATGACCACCGCGGGGACGGGGCAAGCGGAAGCCGACCGGGGCGAGAAGGGCGGCATCCGCACGGCCCTGGCCGGTCTGACCACCCGCGGACGCTCCTTCCTGGCCGCCGGTGTCGCGGCCGCGATCTGCTCGTACGTGCTCGGGCAGAGCGACCTGCTGCGCGTGGGTCTGCTGCTGGCGGTGCTGCCGCTGGTGTGCGCGGCGGTGCTGTACCGCACGCGCTACCGGGTCGCGGGCAGCCGCCGGCTCTCCCCCGCGCGCGTGCCCGCCGGCAGCGAGGCCCGGGTCCACCTGCGGATGGACAACGTCTCGCGGCTGCCCACGGGCCTGCTGATGCTCCAGGACCGGGTGCCGTACGTGCTCGGCCCCCGGCCCCGTTTCGTGCTCGACCGGGTGGAGGCGGGCGGCCGGCGCGAGGTGTCCTACCGGGTGCGCTCGGACCTGCGCGGCCGTTACCCGCTGGGCCCGCTCCAGCTGCGCCTGACCGACCCGTTCGGCATGTGCGAGCTGACCCGCTCCTTCTCGGCGCACGACACCCTCACGGTCATCCCGCGGGTGGAGCCGCTGGCGCCGGTGCGCCTCAGCGGCGAGGCGATGGGGTACGGCGACGGGCGGCAGCGTTCGCTCGCGCTGGCCGGCGAGGACGACGTGATTCCGCGCGGCTACCGCTACGGCGACGATCTGCGCCGGGTGCACTGGCGCTCCACCGCCCGCTACGGCGAGCTGATGGTGCGTCGCGAGGAGCAGCCCCAGCGCGCCCGTTGCACGGTGCTGCTGGACACCCGGGGGATCGCCTACCGGGGCGCGGGTCCGGACTCGGCCTTCGAGTGGGCCGTGTCGGGTGCCGCGTCCGTGCTGGTGCACATGCTCGAACGCGGCTACTCGGTACGGCTGCTGACGGACACCGGAAACGCCGTGCCCGGCGAGGGTGGGGACGGCTTCGCAGGCGCGAGCCAGGAGTCGGCCGACGCGGCCGGCCTGATGATGGACACCCTCGCCGTGATCGACCACTCCGACGGCGCGGGCCTGTCCCGGGCCTACGACGTCCTGCGCGGCGGGAACGAGGGACTCCTCGTGGCCTTCCTCGGCGACCTGGACGAGGCACAGGCGGCCGTACTGGGCCGGATGCGGCAGCGCAGTCCGGGCGCGGTCGCCTTCGTGCTGGACAGCGACACCTGGATGCGGGAACCGGGCGACGTGCCCGGCCCGTCGGACAGGAGCGGCGACCGGCTGCGCATGCTGCGCGAGGCAGGGTGGACGGCCCTGCGCGTGCCGCGGGGCGCCTCCGTGGACGAGTTGTGGCGCCAGGCGGACCGGGAGCGCAGGGGCTTGGCCGCCGCGAGCGGCGGGGAGGGACCGTGATGAGCGGGCGGGTTCGACTGACGCTGGGGGCGTGGGCGGCCACGCTGATGGCCGCGTGTGCCCTGCTGCCCCTGGTCCAGCCGGCCACGTGGATCGTGCAGGCGGCCTTCCTGCTGGCTCTGCAGTCGGGCGTGGGCGCCCTCGGCCGCAGGGTGCCGCTGCCCCGGCCGCTGACGGTGGCGGCGCAGGCCGTGGTCACCGTGATGCTGCTGACCTTCGTCTTCGCCCGTGGCCAGGCCCTGGCCGGGCTGATCCCGGGACCGCAGGCCGTCGACCGCTTCGCGCACCTGCTCCAGCAGGGCGGGGACGACATCGCGCGGTACGCGATCCCGGCACCCCTGGAGTCCGACGGCATCCGGTTGATGCTCATAGGCGGGGTCCTGATCATCGGCCTGCTGGTGGACGTCCTCGCGGTGACCTTCCGCAGCGCCGCCCCGGCCGGGCTGCCCCTGCTCGCGCTGTACTCCGTGGCCGCGGGGCTGTCCGACGGGGGTACGGACTGGCTGTGGTTCCTGGTGGCGGCGGCCGGCTATCTGATGCTGCTCCTGGCCGAGGGCCGGGACCGGCTCTCCCAGTGGGGCCGGGTCTTCGGCGGTGCTCCGCGCACGGCCGGCGGGGAACCGAGCGGCGCCGTCGCCCCGGTCCGCACCGGCCGGCGCATCGGTGTGGTCGCGCTGGGCATCGCCCTGGTGGTGCCGCTGGGCCTGCCCGCGATGAACGGCGGCCTGCTGGACTCCGTGGGAGCGGGCGCGGGCGGTGGTCCCGGCGGCGGGGGCACGATCTCCGCCGTGAACCCGCTGGTGTCGCTGCGGGACAGCCTGAACGCGGACGAGGACCAGCAGGTGCTGTCCGTGCGGACCGGGATGGAAGACGTCTCGGACCTGTATCTGCGGATCGTGTCCCTGGACGACTTCGACGGCACCACGTGGAAGCCGTCCCGGCGGTCCATCACCGCCGTGCCCGACGGCACCTTCCCGGACCCGGTCGGCCTCAGCCCGGACGTCAAGCGCACCGAGGTCGACACCACGATCAGCGCGGCCGACTGGTACGCCCAGGACTGGCTGCCCATGCCCTACCCGCCGAGCGACGTGCGCATCAGCGGCAACTGGCGGTACGAGCCGCTGGGCATGACCCTGGTCGGCGATCACGGGCAGAACACGCGGGGCCTGACGTACCAGGTCACGAGCCTGGACGTGAAGCCGACGGCGGAGCAGCTGGCCTCGGCGGGGCCACCGCCCGCGGACATCGAGCGTGACTTCACCGAGCTGCCCGACTCACTGCCGTCGGTGGTCGGCCGCACCGCCCGCCAGGTCACCGCGGGGGCCGCCGACCCGTACGGCCAGGCGGTCAAGTTGCAGGACTGGTTCGCCGTGACGGGCGGCTTCGAGTACGACACGCAGGTGCAGGTCGGCAGCGGCTCGCAGGCGATCGCCCGCTTCCTGAAGGACAAGCAGGGCTTTTGCGTGCACTTCTCCTTCGCGATGGCGGCGATGGCCCGCTCCCTGGGCATACCGGCCCGGGTCGCGGTGGGCTTCGCGCCCGGTTCCCCGCAGGCGGACGGTTCGGTGTCGGTGGGGCTGCGGGACGCGCACGCCTGGCCCGAGCTGTACTTCGAGGGCGTGGGCTGGACTCGTTTCGAGCCCACGCCCTCCCGCGGCTCGATCCCCGCATACACCGTGCCGGACAGCCCGGACAGTTCGGTGCCGGACGAGGTGCGTCCCTCCCGGTCGGCGTCCGCCGCGCCGTCCGCGACGCCCTCGGCGAGCGAGACCTGCACGCCGGAGCAGAAGAAGCTGGACGGCGGCTGCGCGAGCGAGTCGCCGCAGGCGGCGCTGCCCACGGACGACGACGGCCCGAAGTGGTACGCCTTCGTGCTGTGGGTCCTCGCCGGTCTCGCCGTCCTGGCGCTCCCCCTGGCGCCGATGCTGTGGCGGCTGCGGACGCGCAGGGCACGACTGGGGGCGCACGGCCGCAGTGAGGCGGACGCGGCGCTGCACACGCTGGCCGCCTGGCAGGAGCTGACCGACACGGCGTGGGACTTCGGCATCACGCCGGACGAGTCCCGGACACCGCGCAAGGCGGCCGCCCGTATCGTCCGGCTGGGCGACCTCGACGCGACGGCCGCGGCCTCGGTGCACCGGGTGGCGAACGCGGTGGAGCAGGTCCTGTACGCACCCCACCCCCGTCCGACGGCGGGCCTCACGGACGACGTCCACCGGGTGGCGGCGGGTCTCGGCGCGGCCGCCGGGCGCCCGGCCAGGGCCCGCGCGCTGCTGGCCCCCCGCTCCACCGTTCGTGTGGTGTGGGCGGCGTCGGCCTGGTGGACGAGGGTCCGGGAACGCGCCGTGGCGCTGCGGCCGACGTGGCGAAAGGCGTCGGGCCAGCAGGGCTGAGGAGAGGCTGGAGCGGCTCGGGCCGGCCGGTGCGGTGCACCGGCCGGCCTTGCCGTGTCCGGAGCCGGCCGGCGGTGCGGCGCCTTCTGCGCACACCTCGCACGGGCACGCGCATGCGTCAGGGGGTGACCACCGAGTCGGTGGTCACCCCCTGACGTACGTCTTCACGTAGGCCTGGAGAGGCTGCGCGGAGGGCTAATGGCCGCCCTGCTCGTCGCGGCGCTTCTGCCAGCGCTGCTCGATGCGGTCCATCACGGAGCGGCGCTGCCGACCCTGCCGGCGGGCGTGGGGTCCGGCGGCACCGGCCGCCTGTTCGCCCGGCTTGGGGGCCTTGCGCCAGCCGGTCACGGCCAGCACCGCACAACCCAGCATGACGAGGAAGCCCACGACACTGAGCCAGACCTGCTTGGCGACCATTCCGGCCATGAGGAGCGCGATACCTACGAGGAAGCCCGCGACCGCCTGGTAGACCCGTCGCCGGGTGTACGTGCGCAGCCCGCTTCCCTCAAGCGCTGTCGCGAACTTGGGATCTTCGGCGTACAGCGCTCGCTCCATCTGCTCGAGCATGCGCTGCTCGTGCTCCGAGAGCGGCACGGAGTCCTCCTCATCGTGCAGTCGCCGGGGCGACCCGGGGGGTCTCTTCAGGATAGGCAGGGAATCGCCCCCGTGAAACCCGCCCCTCTGCGCCAATTGACCAACCGGAACCCGCCATGGGCGTCCCGACTCGCTGAGGCTTCCATTCCCCGGCGGCCGACCCGTCATGCCGGAACGGTCTCCCTCGATCATACGGCGCGCCGCCCCCATTCGGGGGGCCTGTGGCGTACTCCATGCGCAGCCAAGCCGCTGATCAGCGGCGGTGCCTCACGAAGTGGCTCAGGCCTCGGCCGCCCCATCGGTCTCGCCGGCCCCATCGCTCTCGGCAGCCCCGGTGGTCTCACCCAGCACATGCAGCTGTGTGGCCACCGAGTGGAAGGCGGGGAGCTCGGCCGCGGCCTCCTCCAGTTTCAGCAGCGCTTCCAGGGCCCCGGGCTCGGTGTCCACGAGAACTCCGGGCACGAGGTCGGCGAAGACCCGCACCCCGTGCACGGCCCCGACGCGCAGGCCCGCGCCCTCGACCAGTCCGGTGAGCTGCTCGGCGGTGAAGCGGCGCGGCACGGGGTCACCCGTGCCCCATCGTCCGTTCGGGTCGTCGAGCGCCTGCCGGGCCTCCTTGAAGTGCCCGGCCAGGGCCCGGGCCAGTACGGCACCGCCGAGACCGGCGGCGAGCAGGCTGAGGACGCCCTCCGGGCGCAGGGCCGCGACCGCGTTGCGGACGCCCTCGGCCGGGTCGTCCACGTACTCCAGGACGCCGTGGCACAGCACCGCGTCGTAGCCGCCGCGCTCGGCCACGTCGAAGAGGCCGTGGGCGTCGCCCTGAACGCCCTTGACCCGGTCGGCGACGCCGGCCTCGGCGGCGCGGCGCTCCAGGGCGAACAGCGCATTGGGGCTGGGGTCGACGACGGTGACCCGGTGGCCGAGGCGGGCGACGGGCACCGCGAAGTTGCCGCTGCCGCCTCCGGTGTCGAGGACGTCCAGCGACTCACGACCCGTGGCCTTGACCCGGCGGTCCAGGGCGTCCTGGAGGACCTCCCAGACCACGGCGGTACGGAGTGAGGCGCGGGGGCGCATCGGGTCCGACACGGCAGTTGACTCCTCGGCGCGGCACCGCCTCTTGCACGGCGGCGCGAACGGGGCGTCTCCCCGGCCCCGCGTCATGGGGAGGGAAGACTTCAGGCGTCCCCCACCCTATTGCCTCGGCCGCGGCGTCCGGATGACCCGGTGCCGAGACGGCCCCCGGGTCGGGTGCGCCGCGTCCACGGGCGCACCCGGACCGCCGGTAACGGGTCGGCCCGCGCGCACGACGGATACGGATCCGTCCGCCTCGCACCGCGGACACCGGATCCGCCGGAGCCCGCACCGCGGACACCGAATCTGCCGCCCGCACCGCCGATGCCGAATCCGCCAGAGCCCACACCACCGGAACCCGGCTAGGCCCGGAGCCCGCACCGCGGACACCGGATCCGCCGGAGCCCGCACCGTCGATATCGGCTGGGCCGAGAGCCCGGCACCGCCGGAACCCGGGTGGGCCCGGGACCCTCGCCTCCGCTGCCCGGTCAGCCCGCGTCCGGCATGTCCCTCCCCGTGCCGGGGTCCGGCTGGTCCTGGTCCGGGCGGGGTTGTGGGAGGACCGGCTGGAGGACGAGCATCCGTTCGACGAGGCGCAGGAACATCGCCACGTCCCGTATCAGGTCGTCGGCGTCCCGGCCGGTGGCCGCGCCCTGGATGCCCGCCTCCGCCCGGGCGCGGCGCCGGGCGCCGGAGGCGAACAGGGCGCTCCAGTCGGTCAGTTCGGGCGCGATCTCGGGGAGCACTTCCCAGGCGCTCCGGATCTTGGCCCGGGCCCGGGGCGAGGTCTCCGGCCGCCCGCGGGCGGCGAGCACCGCGGCCGCGGTGCGCAGGGCGGCGAGGTGAGCCGTCGCGTAGCGCTCGTTCGGTGTTTCCAGGGCGGTGGCCTCGTCGAGGCTCGCGCGGGCCTGGGCGAGAAGGTCGAGGGCGGCGGGCGGGGCCGTGGCCCGGCGCAGCACGGGGTGCACGTCGCTCGCCGGTCCGGTCAGTGAGGGGGCAGGGCCGGTGGCGCGGCGCCGACGGGCGGCTGCTGCGTGGTAGCTGGCCATGACGAACCTCCTGTCGTCTGTGTGACGGCACGTCCGGTCACGAAGTGCCGTATGTGACCCATCGTGAGGTATGGCACTGACAATCCGATCTGACCTGCTGTTTTGCCTCGATCGTAGGTTCGGAGTAGTTTTTGCACTGACCAGTCAGTTCAAATTCAGGGGAGACTCGTGGGGGAACAGACGGGAGGAGTGCGGATCGCCGCCGACGGCCTCGGGATCAAGGGGCCACGGGGGTGGGCGGTCCGCGGCGTCTCCGTCGACGCGGGGCCGGGTTCGCTCGTCGCGGTCGAGGGCCCGTCGGGGTCCGGCCGTACGTGCCTGCTGCTCGCGCTGACGGGGCGGATGAAGGTCGCGGAGGGCACGGCCGCCGTCGGTGACGCAAGGCTGCCGAAGCAGATGGCGGCGGTGCGGGGCGTCAGCGCGCTGGCGCACGTCCCCGGGGTCACCGACCTCGACCCGGCGCTGACCGTCGGGGAGCACCTGCGGGAACGGGCCCTGCTCCAGCAGCGGTTCGGCGCGTCACTGCGCGGACTGCTGCGCCCCCGCGCCGAGCGGGCGGCCGAGGCCGGGCAGCGCGTCGACGCGGCGCTCGAAGCCGCCGGGCTCCACCTGGAGGCCCTGCCCAAGGGGCCGCGCACGGCCGTGCGGGATCTGGAGCGCCTGGAGGCGCTGCGGCTGTCGGTCGCGCTCGCCCTGATCGGCGAGCCGCGGCTGCTGGGCATCGACGACACCGACCTCAAGCTCTCGGACGGGGAGCGGCAGGAGGTCTGGGCGCTGCTCAGGTCCCTGGCCGACGCCGGGACGACGGTCGTGGCGGTGTGCAGCGAGGCCCCCGAGGGTGCCGTCACGGTCTCCACCACGCAGAGCCACGAGGAGCCGGTCGCCGAGGGCGACGAGGCCGACCAGGGAGAGGGGAAGGCCGATGCGCTCGCCGAAACTGGCCGCGCTTGAGCTGCGCCGCTTCGGGCGCGGGAAACTGCCGCGGGCCGCACTGGTGGCCCTGCTGGTGCTGCCGCTGCTGTACGGCGCGCTGTACCTGTGGTCGTTCTGGGACCCGTACGGCCGCCTGGACCGGATTCCCGTGGCGCTCGTGAACGACGACAAGGGGGCGACCGCCGACGGGAAGAAGATCACGGCGGGCGACGACATCACGAAGGGCCTGCGCGACAGCAAGACCTTCGACTGGCAGGAGGTGAGCGCCGCCGAGGCCCGCAGGGGCGTCGAGGACGGCAGCTACTACCTGTCGCTCACCATGCCCGCCGACTTCAGCGAGCGGATCGCCTCCAGCTCCGGGAACACCCCGGAGACCGGCGCCCTCCAGGTGCGCACGAACGACGCGAACAACTACATCGTCGGGCAGATCTCCCGGACGGTCTTCGGCGAGGTGCGGCAGGCGGCGTCCACGAAGACGTCCCGGTCCTTCCTGGACAAGATATTCGTGTCGTTCTCCGACATCCACGGCAAGACCGTGAAGGCGGCGAAGGGGGCCGACCGGCTCAAGGGCGGCATCGGCAAGGCCGAGAAGGGCTCGAAGGACCTCGCCGACGGCCTGAAGGACGCCAAGGACGGCAGCGGCAAGCTCTCCACGGGCCTGAAGAAGCTGCACACCGGCGCGGGTGACCTGGAGGACGGCTCGAAGCGGGTCGCGGAGGGCACGCAGACGCTCGCCGACCGGGTCAACGGCACCGCCGGCAAGGTCGGACCGTTCCTCAAGGGCAACGAGAAGACCATCGGTGACAGCGCCCAGCTGGTCGCCGACTCCTCCGGGGTGATCCGCAAGCACCTGGACACCCTGGTGCGGACGGCCCCGACCGCGGCCAAGGGCGCCCGCGCGGCCTCCGGCACGCTGAACGACGTCTACGCGCGGCGCTGTGACGATCCCGTCCTGCCCGACGCGGCCTGCTCCGACCTGAAGAAGGCCAAGGACGCCGCCGCCGACGTGACCACCATCGCGGACGACCTCAACACGCTGATCGCGGACCAGGACGGCGACCTGGACAAGCTCGACAAGAACCTCGCCACCCTCCAGAAGCAGTCCCAGGCCCTCGCGAACCGCGCACCGCACCTCTCCGAGGACCTCGCCGACGCCGTCAAGAAGATCAACAAGCTGAACGACGGGGCGGCGAAGGTCGCGGCCGGGGCGAAGAAGCTGCACAAGGGCCTCGGCACGGCCAAGACCGGCGCCGTCGACCTGGACAAGGGCGTCGGCAAGCTGAAGACGGGCGCGGACGACCTCAACGGCGGCATCTACAAGCTCGTCGGCGGCTCCGGCAAGCTCGCCGGCGGCCTGCACGACGGGGCGGAGAAGATCCCCGACTACGACGAGCGGGACCGCGACCGGCGCACCGAGGTCATGGCCGACCCCGTGCGGCTCGCCTCCCACGACCTGCACAAGGCACCCAACTACGGCACCGGCTTCGCCCCGTACTTCATCCCGCTGTCGCTGTGGGTCGGCGCGATGGTGGCGTACATGCTGATCGCGCCCATGAACCGGCGGGCGCTGGCGGCCGGCGCCCCGGCGTGGCGGATCGCGCTGGCGGGCTGGCTGCCGGTGGTGGCGATCGGGGTGCTGCAGACGGTGGCGCTGATGTCGGTGCTGCACTGGGCGGTCGGCCTGGAGATGGCGCGCGCGGCCGGGACGGTGGGATTCCTGTTCCTGGTGACGGCGTGCTTCGCGGCGATCGTGCAGTGGCTGAACGCGCGCTTCGGGGCGGCGGGCCGGATCCTCGTCCTCGCGCTGCTGATGCTCCAGCTGACCTCGGCGGGCGGCACCTACCCCGTGCAGACCAGCCCCGGGTTCTTCAACGCCCTCCACCCGTTCCTCCCGATGAGCTACGTCGTGGAGGCGCTCAGGCGGCTCATCACGGGCGGCGGACTCGAACCGGTGTGGCACGCGTGCGTGGTGCTGACGGCGTTCACCGCCGGTGCCCTCGCGCTGACCGCCGTGGCGGCCCGCCGGCGCCAGGTGTGGACGCTCGACCGGCTGCACCCGGAGCTGACTCTGTGAGCCCCACCGTCACTCCCCCCGGAAAGGTTCCTGTGACAATCAGGGCCATGGAAAGCAGCAGTGCCGCGTCGGGCGGCAGCACGCGCCGCGAGGCCACCCGGCAAAAGCTCTACGAAGCGGCCGTCACGCTCATCGCCGAGCAGGGGTTCTCCGCCACGACCGTGGACGAGATCGCCGAGCGTGCCGGGGTCGCGAAGGGCACGGTCTATTACAACTTCGCGAGCAAGTCCGTCCTCTTCGAGGAACTGCTGCGGCACGGAGTGGGTCTGCTGACCGCCTCCCTGCGGGAAGCGGCCGAGCGGACCGAGCGGGAGGGCGGCACCAAGGTCGACGCCCTCGACGCGATGATCCGTGCGGGGCTGGTCTTCATCGACCGCTACCCGGCCTTCACCCAGCTGTACGTGGCCGAGCTGTGGCGCACCAACCGGACCTGGCAGTCCACGCTGATGGTGGTCCGGCAGCAGGCCGTCGCGGTCGTGGAGGACGTCCTGCGCGACGGTGTGGCGGGCGGCGAGTTCAGCGAGGAGATCGACATCTCGCTGACGGCGTCCGCGCTGGTCGGCATGGTTCTGGTGGCGGCCCTCGACTGGAAGTCCTTCCAGGCGGAACGCTCCCTGGACGACGTCCACGCGGCCCTGTCCCGGCTGCTCCAGGGACGGGTGAGCGGCTGCCGCTGAGCGCGCCGGCATGAAGGCGCCGGTCCGGTGTGGCCGCGTCCCCCGCGGGCCACACCGAACCGGCGCCTTCCGTGCTCCCCCGTGCGTTCCCCCCGCACGACCCCCGTTCGGTCGTCCCCCGGTACTCCCCCGTGCCTCGCTCCCGCCGACACCGCCGGCGGAAGGAGCGGATCGTGGGCCGGCCCCCGCTCCGGCGCCCCGTGTCGCCGGTGCCGGAGCCGAGCCCCTCTCCGTGTCTCCACTCTCTCGTCCGCGCAGGTCGTCCCCCATCCGCGCCCGTACTCAACTCCCCGGCTAGGTACGGATACTCAGTCCTGCGCACGCGGCCCCAGAACGCTCCGCGACCGGCTGGTCACGATCACCTCCGCGCCCGTACTCGGAGGCCGCCGGGAGGGCCGCCGGAGGGGCCTGTCCGCGGAGACTGCCGGAGGGGGCCGCTAAAGTCCCTGGCATGGCACGGATTGTGGTGATCGGCGCCGGGATGGGCGCGCTGACGGCTGCCGCCCGGCTGGCCGTCGCGGGCCACCGGGTGGCGGTGTACGAACGGACGGACACCTACGGCGGAGCCCTGCGCCGCTTCGAGCGTGAGGGGTTCTCCTTCGACACGGGCCCCGCCCTGCTCCCGCTGCCGGCCGTGTACCGCGACCTGTTCGTCAAGACCGGCAAGGAGCCCCTGGAGTCCAGCGTCGAGCTCGTCCAGGTCGACCCGTCGTCCCGTCACGTGTTCGCGGACGGCACCGAGGTGTCGCTGCCCAACGCCTCGCGCGCGGGCGTCGTCGCCGCCCTGGACGAGGGGCTCGGCGCGGGTGCCGGGCAGCGCTGGGGCGACTTCCTGGTCCGGGCCCGCGAGGCCTGGGACCGCACCCGGCGGCCGCTGCTGGAGGAGCCGCTGTGGCCCGACTGGCAGGTGCTGGGCGAGCGCGAGCCCTACCCGTCGGTCCCTCACAGGCGGCTGCTGCGCACCCGGCGGGCCGGCACACTCGCCGAGATCGGCGCCTGGGAGTTGCGCGACCCCCGGCTCGCGGCACTCCTGGAGAGCCACGCCCTCCTGTACGGCCTGGATCCCCGGCTCGCCCCGGCGAGCGCGGCCGTACTGCCGTACATGGAGCACGCCTTCGGCACCTGGTACGTGCGCGGCGGTCTGCGCGAGCTGGCACGGGCGGTGTACGAGCGGTGCCTGGCCCGGAGGGTCGAGTTCCACTTCGGTGCCGACGTCACCGGCGTGCTGGAGAAGGACGGCCGGGTGTCGGGGGTGGAACTCGCCGACGGGTCGGTCGCGGAGGCGGACTTCGTGGTCGCCGGCGTCGCGCCCGGCATCCTGGACCGGTTGACGGCGGGAACCGCCGTACGGGGCGAGGGCGAGGTGCCCCCGCAGCCCGCGGCGACCGCCCGGCTGACTCTCCTGCTGGCCCTGCGCGGCGCCCGCCCCGAGGGCACGGCACACCGCACGGTGGTGCACAGCGGGGACCGGGAGGCCGAGTTGGACGCCCTGTTCGGCACGGCGGCCGGGAATCCGAGTCCCACGGTCGCGGTGCTACGGCCCGACGATCCGCGTCTGGCCCCGGCGGACCACGAGGCGGTCACCCTCACGACGGTGGTGCCCGCGCGGCCCGGCCGGCCTCACGACGACCTCGCCGACCACATGCTCACCGTCGCCGAGCGCGCCGTGCCCGGCCTGCGCGACCGGCTCCTCTGGCGTGAGGTGCGCACCCCGGCGGACATCGCGGACGCGACGGGAGCGGAGGGCGGGGCGGTCCCCGTCCCGGCCCTGGCGGCGGCCGGCGGACGGCTGCTGCATCCGTCCAACAGCACGCGGGTGCCTGGCCTGTTCACCGTGGGCGGCTGGTCCCACCCCGGCGGCGGACTGCCGCACGCGGGTATGTCGGGCGCGCTGGTGGCGGGACTGATCGTGGAGGGCCCGGAGTTCCGCGGCTCGCAGTGAACAACGCCCCCCGGCGGGGTTCGGGCTTCAGAAACGGTACTGCTCGTCGAACCCGTTCCCCTGCGGCTGCTGTCCGCCCCCCTGATAGGGGTACGGCTGCTCGGGCGGCAGCTCCTGCCCGTACTCGTCGGTGTCGCGCTGCTGTGGGACCCACACCCCGCCGGGCGGGGTCTCGCCGCCGTAGGTGCCGGCGTACTGGTCCTGGCCGTAGCCCTGCTGGCTGTAGTACTGCTGGTCGCCGTACGAGGTGTCGTACGAGGCCTGGCCGTAGTTCGACGAGCCGATGTACGGGTCGGAGTAGGCGGCGTACTGCTGCTGACCGGTGGCGTCGTAGCCCTGCTGCTGGCCGTAGCCGGAGTGGTCGTAGGTGTAGGACTGGTCGGCGGCCTGGGCGGCGTACTGGTCGTGGGGCTGCTGCCCCCCGGCCTGGTACCCGTTGGCGTAGACGCCGTAGGAGCCGGTGTCCTCGGGCATGGGCTGCGGCTCGTAGACGGCGGTGGTCTCGGCGGACGTCGGCTGGTGGGCCGGACGCGCCGGGGTGAAGACGTCGTCGCGGTCGTAGTCGTCGTCCTCGCCGTAGGCGGCGGGGTCGTGGCGGTAGGCGCCGGCCTCGTCGTCGTGGCCGCCCTCGGCCTCCAGCCCGGAGACCTCCAGGGTCGGCTCCTGGCGGCCGCGCTCCCCGCGGCGGCGCTTGCTGCCGCCCAGCGCGGGCGCGTTCATCGCCCAGCCGGCCGCGAAGCCGCTGCGGAACGACAGGGTGACGTAGGTCTGCCCGACCGCGAAGGCGGCGGCGCCCAGTCCGATGACGACGACCGACGGGATCAGGACACCGACGACGACACCGAGGAACCCGGCGAAGGCCAGCAGCCGCCAGCGCAGCCGCGCCTTGTACTGCAGCAGCACCTCACCCAGCAGCCACAGCGCGACGATGCCGAACGCGATGTAGAGGACCGCCCAGCCCATGTACGCCCCTCTCCCAGTGGCCGTTACGCAGTGTGTCGTATACCGGTGCGAACGGTCTAGGCCTGCGATGAGTGGTGCAGGCCCAGGTTCTCGTAGATCTCCAGTGTCGCGGTGGAGTTGTTGAGCGTGATGAAGTGCAGGCCGGGCACGCCTTCGGCGAGCAGCCGCGCACAGAACTCCGTGGCGAATTCGATCCCAATGGAGCGTACAGCGGCCGGATCGTCTTTTGCTGTGAGGATCCGCTCTTTCAGGGCGGCGGGGAACACGGCGTTGGTGAGGGACCCGATCCGCTCCAGCGTCTTCACGCTCGCGATCGGCATGACCTCGGGAATGATCGGGGTGTCACAGCCGGCGGCCGAGACCCGGTCGCGCAGCCGGAGATAGTCCTCCGGCTGGAAGAACATCTGCGTGATGGCGTAGTCCGCGCCCGCTCGGCACTTGTCGACGAAGTGGCGGACGTCGGTGTCCCAGTCGGCGGAGCGGGGGTGCATCGCCGGGAAGGCGGCGACGCCCACACAGAAGTCGCCGGACGCCTTGATCAGCTCGACGAGTTCGGCGGCGTAGGCGAGGCCCCGGGGGTGCGGGACCCAGTCGCCCATCGGGTCGCCGGGCGGGTCACCGCGCAGGGCGAGCATGTTGCGGATCCCGGCGTCGGCGTACTGGCCGATGATGTTGCGCAGGTCGGCCACCGAGTGGTCGACCGCGGTGAGGTGGGCGATCGGGGTGAGGGTGGTGTCGGAGGCGATCGCCTCGGTCGCCTTGACCGTGCCCGCCCGGGTGGAACCGCCCGCGCCGTAGGTCACGGAGACGAAGTCGGGCGCCACCGCCTCGACACGGCGCAGCGCGTTCCACAGGTTCCGCTCGCCCTTCGGGGTCTTGGGGGCGTAGAACTCGAAGGAGTACGTCGTCTTGCCGGCCGCGAGCATGTCGCGGACGGTGCGCGCGTGGTCCGACCTGATGGATGCGGTGCCGAGGGCCATACCGGCAGGTTAGCCAGGGGCGGTCGGTCCCCCAACCGGGGACCGACATTTGCCCGGATTGTCCACTTGTTGTCCATCCCTTGGACAAACCGTCCCGACTACTGTCCCCGCAGCCGCTTCGCGAACTCGGCCGCCGCGGCCCCCGGGTCGTCGGCCTCGGTGATCGCCCGGACGACGACGACCCGCCGGGCGCCGGCTGCCAGGACCTGGTCGAGGTTGCCGAGGTCGATGCCGCCGATGGCGAACCAGGGGCGGTCGGTGCCGAGGGCGGCGGTGGAGCGGACGAGATCCAGGCCGGGGGCGTGGCGGCCGGGCTTGGTGGGGGTCGGCCAGCACGGGCCGGTGCAGAAGTAGTCCACGCCCTGCTGGACGGCGGCCGCGGCGGCCTCGGACTCGGCGTGGGTGGAGCGGCCGATCAGGATGTCGTCGCCGAGGAGCGCGCGGGCCGCGGGGACCGGGAGATCGCCCTGGCCGAGGTGCAGGACGTCGGAGCCGGCGGCGTGGGCGACGTCCGCACGGTCGTTGACCGCGAGGAGCTTGCCGTGCCGGGCACAGGCGTCGGCGAAGACGGCCAGGTGCTCCAGCTCCTCGCCCGCCTCCATGCCCTTGTCGCGCAACTGCACGATGTCGACCCCGCCGGCCAGCACGGCGTCGAGGAACTCCCCGAGGTCGCCCTGCCGCTTGCGCGCGTCGGTGCAGAGGTAGACGCGGGCGTCGGCGAGCTGGGCCCGTGCGGTGGCGGCGGTGCCGGTCATGCGTGTCCCCCAGGGTGTCGATGGCGTGCGGGCGTGGCCGGCCCGTACGCGCGTCAGCGGCATGCGGGTGCGTCCGCCCGGGTGCCGGCGGGGCGGGGCGCGGGAGCGTCCCCGCCCGGCACGGGTGTCCCGCGGCGAACGCCCCGGGCACCTTACGCCCGCCCCGGCCCGGCCGGGTACGCCCACGCCCCGGACGGGCGCGAGCCGCCCCCGGGCCGTGACCCCTGGGCCACGGCCCCCACGTCGGGCGGTTGTTCAGGCCCGGCCCCGCTCACACGGCACCGGACGGTTGTCCGTCGCGGCCCGGGTCAGACCGCGAGCGCCTGGGCGCGGCGCTTCACCTCCGTGCCGCGATTCTCGCTGAGCGCCTGCGCGGGGGTGCCGGGCAGGCTGGGGTCCGGGGTGAAGAGCCACTCCAGCATCTCTTCGTCCGTGAAGCCGTCGTCCCGCAGGAGCGTCAAGGTCCCGGACAGGCCCTTGACGACCTTGTCCCCGTCGATGAAGGCGGCGGGGACGTGCAGCGCGCGGTTCTCACCGCGGCGTACGGCGATGAGCTGGCCGTCCTTGACCAGCTGCCGCACACGCGTCACCTCGACACCGAACTGTTCGGCGATGTCGGGGAGGGTGAGCCAGGCGGGGACGAGAGCATCGATCTTTGCGTCAATCTCGGTCACGGAAACAAGCCTGCCATTCGCCACTGACAGTCGGAAGTCGGCCCCGTCCACCCGGGCGGACGCGCCGGGTCCGGCAGCGCCGCCCCCGGCCCCGCGCAACGGCCCCGGCGCCTACGCCGTCGCGGCCTTCAGGGGCCTGGCCGGATCCGCCAGCAGTACCGGATTCATCTGCGCGCCCGACTCGATCAGGCGTCGGCCCTGTGCCAGGTCCCGCGGCCGGCCGACCGCCAGCAGCGCGACCAGCCGTTCACCGCGCAGCCAGCACACCGTCCAGGCCGGTCCGGAGGGGTCGCCCCGCCACAGGGTCGTGTCCGCGGCGGCGTGGTGCCCGGCGTACTGGACGAAGCGCCCGAACTGCTCGGACCAGAAGTAGGGCACCGGGTCGTACACCGCCGGTGTCTCCCCCGTGGCCCGGCCGGCGATGTTCGCGGCGACCGTGCGCGGCCCCTGGAGGGCGTTGTCCCAGTGGTGGACCAGCAGGCGCTCGCCGTAGCGCCCGGAGGGGAAGGAGGCGCAGTCGCCGACCGCGTACACGTCCGGTACGGACGTGCGCAGATGCTCGTCGGCCAGGATCTCGGTGTGGGCGCCGAGCGCGATGCCGGAGCCGGCCAGCCAGGCCGTGGCGGGGCGGGCGCCGATGCCGACGACGACCGCGCCCGCGGGCAGCCGTGTGCCGTCGTCGAGGAGCACGGCGCCCGGCTCGACGCGCTCCACGCGCGCGTGCGTCCGCAGTACGGCGCCCGCGTCGGCGTACCAGCCGGCCATCGGGGCGGCGACCTCGGCGGGCAGCGCCCCGGCGAGCGGCCGTTCGGCGGCCTCCACGACGGTCACCGCGCAGCCCGCCTCGCGCGCGGCGGTGGCGAACTCCGCGCCGATCCAGCCCGCGCCGACGACCACGATGTCGTGCCGGCGGGCCAGTACCGGGCGCAGCCGCTCGGCGTCGTCGAGGGTGCGCAGCAGATGCACGCCGGGCACGCCCTCCGCGCCGGGCAGCCGGACCGGTTCGGCGCCGGTCGCGACGACCAGGACGTCGTAGGGCACGGGCCCGTCCTCGGTGTCCAGCTCGTGGTCGGCGGGGCGCAGGCCCAGCACCTCGCAGCCGAGCCGCAGTTCGATGCCGAGGGCTTCGAAGTCGACGTCGAAGGCCGAGCCCTCGGACTTGCCGAGCAGGACGGCCTTGGACAACGGCGGCCGGTCGTAGGGCTGGTGGGGCTCGGCGCCGATCAGGATCACATCGCCGGGGAAGCCCTGCTCGCGCAGTGCGACGGCGGTCTGCACCCCGGCCATGCCCGCGCCCGCCACGACAACGCGCCGGGGCGCGGACGAACCTGGTTCCTGCGTCTGCTCGCTCACCTGATCACCATAGACACCTGACGGATGGTCAGTCAGTGCTCATGCGCCGTGACCTGCTCCACAACGCTCGTGCCGTCGCCCCGCTGGGACTCCCACTCCCAGGTCTCCTCCAGCCGCACCCGCCCGTCGGGCAGCTCCACGACCGCCGAGACGCAGTGCCCCGAGGACGTGGTGCCGTCCCGCTTGAGCTGGACGTACCGGAAGTCCAGCCGGTCACCTTCCCGGGTACCCACGAGATGCCCCCGTACGACGTCGCCGCCGCTGTACTCGGCCCAGATCTCGCCCTGCCGCTCGTGGTACGTGAACCGGGTGCGGGTGCCCACCTGACCTGGTGCCTGGTCGGCGACCGGGGCGAGGACGAGACCGTCGAGGGATCGGGCCATGGGCGGAGGCTCCCTTACTGCGGCATGCGGCATCGGGCTAGGGTGGCCAACGTAAAGCACTCGCGGGAGCCCGGACGCACCGGGCTGAGAGGGAGGCTGGCGGCCTCCGACCGTACGAACCTGATCCGGGTCATGCCGGCGAAGGGAGGGGCTGGACGCCCATGTCGCCTACGTCCACCACATCAGACGTCCTGGTCATCGGGGGCGGGATCATCGGCCTGGTGACGGCCTGGCGGGCCGCGCAACGCGGGTTCGCCACCGCCGTCGTGGACCCCGAGCCGGGCGGCGGAGCCGCACAGGTGGCGGCCGGCATGCTGGCCGCCGTCACGGAACTGCACTACGGCGAGCAGACCCTGCTCGGCCTGAACCTCGCCTCCGCCCGGCGCTACCCGGACTTCGCCGCCGAGCTCACCGAGCTGACCGGCCAGGACCTCGGCTACCGCCGCTGCGGCACGCTCGCCGTGGCCCTGGACGCCGACGACCGGGCCCACCTGCGCGAACTGCACGCCCTTCAGCAGCAGTCGGGGCTGGACTCGCAGTGGCTGTCGGGGCGCGAGTGCCGGCGCCTGGAGCCGATGCTCGCGCCGGGCGTGCGCGGCGGGCTCCGGGTCGACGGTGATCACCAGATCGACCCGCGGCGGCTGGCCGGGGCCCTGGTGGCCGCGTGCGAGCGGGCGGGCGTGGTCTTCCACCGGGCGTGGGCGGAGCGGCTGACCGTCGTACGGGACCGGGCCGCGGGTGTCGTCCTGGCCGACGGGAGCGCGCCGGCCGCCGGGCAGGTGGTGCTCGCCGGGGGCAGCCTCAGTGGGCGGCTCGCGGGTGTCCCGCAAGATGTGCTGCCTCCCGTGCGCCCGGTGAAGGGGCAGGTCGTGCGGTTGACGATGCCGCACCGGCACGGGCTGTTCCTGAGCCGGACGGTGCGCGCGGTGGTGCGCGGCAGCCACGTCTACCTGGTGCCGCGCGCGAGCGGCGAACTCGTCATCGGGGCGACCAGCGAGGAGCTGGGCTGGGACACCACCGTGACCGCGGGCGGCGTCTACGAGCTGCTGCGGGACGCGCACGAACTGGTCCCCGGCATCACCGAACTGCCGCTCACCGAGACCCGGGCCGGGCTGCGCCCCGGCTCCCCCGACAACGCGCCGCTGCTCGGCCCGACCGGCCTGGAGGGTCTGTCGCTGGCCACCGGGCACTACCGCAACGGCGTCCTGCTCACGCCGGTGACCGGCGACGCCCTGGCGCACGTCCTGGCGACGGGCGAACTCCCCGAGGAGGCCCGGCCCTTCACGCCGAAGCGCTTCAGCCCCGCCACCGCACTCACGGAGCAGCCCGTATGAACATCTCCGTCAACGGGGAGCCCCGGGACGTCCGGCCCGGCACGGCTCTCGACACCGTCGTGAGGTCGCTCACCGCCTCGTCCTCGGGCGTGGCCGCCGCCCTCAACGAAACCGTCGTCCCGCGCATCGAGTGGCCCTCCACGCCCCTGGCCGAGGGAGACCGCGTGGAAGTCCTCACCGCCGTCCAAGGAGGCTGACCATGGCCGACGATCCGTTTGTCCTCGGTGGCACGTCCTTCACGTCCCGCCTGATCATGGGCACGGGCGGGGCGCCCAGTCTCGATGTCCTGGAGCGGTCGCTGGTGGCGTCCGGGACGGAGCTGACGACCGTCGCGATGCGCCGCGTGAACGCCTCGGTGCACGGCTCGGTGCTGTCCGTCCTGGACAAGCTCGGCATCCGGGTGCTGCCCAACACGGCGGGCTGCTTCACCGCCGGGGAGGCCGTCCTCACGGCCCGCCTCGCGCGCGAGGCCCTCGGCACCGACCTGATCAAGCTGGAGGTCATCGCCGACGAGCGCACCCTGCTGCCGGATCCGATCGAACTGCTGGACGCGGCCGAGACCCTGGTCGACGACGGGTTCACGGTGCTGCCGTACACCAACGACGACCCGGTGCTGGCACGGAAGCTGGAGGACGTCGGCTGCGCGGCGATCATGCCGCTGGGCTCGCCGATCGGCTCCGGGCTCGGGATCCGCAACCCGCACAACTTCCAGCTGATCGTGGAGCACGCGCGCGTGCCGGTGATCCTGGACGCGGGCGCGGGGACGGCCTCGGACGCGGCGCTGGCGATGGAGCTGGGGTGTGCGGGTGTGATGCTCGCCTCGGCGGTGACACGGGCGCAGGAGCCCGTGCTGATGGCCGACGCGATGCGGCACGCCGTGGAGGCGGGGCGGCTGGCGTACCGGGCGGGGCGGATCCCCCGGCGGCACTTCGCGCAGGCGTCGTCTCCGGTGGAGGGGAGGGCCGCGCTGGATCCGGAACGGCCCGCTTTCCGGTAGCCGGCGGGGCACACGTCACAGGTCGGCTGCAGTCCCGCCTCGAAATCCGGCGGGGGGACGGGGCCGTCGGTGGTGACTCGTACACTCGCCTGCGTGGACACGACCCTTCAGGACCCCTTGGTCGGGCAGGTGCTCGACGGCCGGTATCGCGTCGACGCGCGGATCGCGGTCGGCGGGATGGCCACGGTCTACCGGGCCGTGGACACCCGGCTCGACCGGGTCCTCGCGCTCAAGGTGATGCACCCCTCGCTCGCGGTCGACGCCTCGTTCGTCGAGCGGTTCATCCGCGAGGCGAAGTCCGTGGCCCGGCTGGCGCACCCGAACGTGGTGCAGGTCTTCGACCAGGGCGCCGACGGCTCGTACGTGTACCTGGCGATGGAGTACGTCGCGGGCTGCACCCTGCGGGACGTGCTGCGCGAGCGCGGGGCCCTGCAGCCGCGGGCCGCCCTGGACATCCTGGAGCCGGTGCTGGCCGCGCTGGGCGCCGCGCACCGCGCCGGGTTCGTGCACCGCGACATGAAGCCGGAGAACGTCCTGATAGGGGACGACGGCCGGGTCAAGGTCGCCGACTTCGGTCTCGTCCGGGCCGTGGACACGGTGACGAACACCACCGGCACCGTTCTCGGCACGGTCTCGTACCTCGCCCCCGAGCAGATAGAGAACGGCACCGCCGACCCCCGCGTCGACGTGTACGCGTGCGGCGTGATGCTGTTCGAGATGCTGACCGGCGACAAGCCGCACGACGGGGACTCCCCCGCCGTCATCCTGTACAAGCACCTCCACGAGGACGTCCCGCCGCCCTCGGCGTCGGTGCCGGGGCTGGCGTACGAGCTGGACGAGCTGGTCGCGTCGGCGACCGCCCGCAACCCCGACCTGCGCCCCTACGACGCCGTGGCGCTGCTGGCGCAGACCCGTCAGTCGCGCGAGCGGCTGGGCGCGGACCAGCTGGACGCACTGCCGCCGCAGGCGGTCACCCTGGAGCACGACAACGCCGACGACCGTACGAGCGTGATCCCGCGCTCGCTGACGGTGCCGCGCCTGCTGCCCGTCGACGAGGACGCCGAGCCGGAGGTGCTCCGCACCAGCCGGCTGGAGACACCGCCTCCCCCACCACCCGGGCGGCGCCTGCCGCGGCGCGGCGTGGTCTCGATCGTCGTCGCCCTGCTGCTGGTCCTCGGCGTCGGCGCGGGCGTCTGGTACATCAACTCCGGACAGTTCACCAAGGTCCCGGCGTTGCTGACGAAGTCCGAGGCGCAGGCCAGGGACCAGCTGGAGGAGGCCGGGCTCAAGGTCGGCGAGGTCAGCCACGCCCACAGCGACACCGTCGAGCGCGGCACGATCATCGGCAGCAACCCCGGGCCGGGTGCCCGTATCCGCGTCAACGACTCCGTGTCGTTCACCATCTCCGACGGCCCGGAGACGGTGAACGTGCCGGATGTGGCGGGAGATCGACTGGCCCGGGCCAAGGAGCGGCTGAGGTCGGACGGCTTGGAGCCCGGCATGGTCACGCAGGAGTTCAGCGAGGACATGGACAAGGGTTACGTGATCAGCACGAAGCCCGCCGCCGGCACCGAGCGACGGGCAGGCTCGGCGATCGCTCTCGTCGTCAGCAAGGGCACCCCGGTCGACGTCCCCGACGTCACCGGTGAGAGCGAGGAGGACGCCTGGGCGGAGCTGCAGGAGGCCGGTCTGAGCGTGAAGGTCTCGCCCCGGCAGGTCACCTCGGACGAGTTCGACAAGGGCCAGGTCGCGGCGCAGTCCCCGAAGGCCGACAGGCGGGTCGCCGAGGGCACCACCGTGACGCTGACGGTGTCCAAGGGCCCCGAGATGATCGAGGTCCCGGACGTGGTCGGCGACAGCGTGGACGACGCGAGGAAGGCGCTGGAGGCCGCCGGGTTCCAGGTCAAGGAGGACCGCGGCCTGCTCGGCCTGTTCGGCGACACCGTCAAGGGCCAGTCGGTCGAGGGCGGCGAGACCGCGCCCAAGGGCTCGACGATCACCATCAAGATCAGGTGACCGACGCGGGCAGGGAGCCCGTGGACGGGACGGGGCCGGGCGCATGACACCCTGAACGGGTGAACAATCCGCTGTCCGGCCCTCCCCGCAACCCCGTCGGCGGCCACGTCCCCGTGGCCGGTGGGCTCCACTCCGTAGGTCTGTCGTACGCCCGTGACCTGAAGGCGGAGACCGTTCAGGTCTTCGTCGCCAATCCGCGCGGCTGGGCCACGCCGGCCGGAAACCCGAAGCAGGACGAGGCCTTCCGCGCGGCCTGCGCGGCCGAGTCGATCCCGGCCTATGTGCACGCCCCCTACCTGATCAACTTCGGCTCGCACACCGAGGCGACCGTGGAGCGCTCGGTGGAGTCGCTGCGGCACTCGCTGCGGCGCGCGCGGGAGATCGGGGCGCTGGGCGTGGTCGTGCACACCGGCAGCGCGACCGGCGGCCGCGAGCGGTCGGTGGCGCTGAAGCAGGTCCGGGAGCACCTCCTGCCGCTGCTGGACGAGCTGACCCACGACGACGACCCGTTCCTGCTGCTGGAGTCGACGGCCGGCCAGGGCGCCTCCCTGTGCTCACGGACCTGGGACTTCGGCCCGTACTTCGAGGCGCTGGACGCCCACCCGATGCTCGGCGTGTGCCTGGACACCTGCCACATCTTCGCCGCCGGGCACGACCTGACCGGCCCGAGCGGTATGCACCGGACGCTGGATCTTCTGGTGGACACGGTGGGCGAGGGCCGGCTGAAGCTGATCCACGCCAACGACTCCAAAGACGTGGTGGGCGCGCACAAGGACCGGCACGAGAACATCGGCGTCGGCCACATCGGGGAGGACCCGTTCCGGGCCCTGATGACGCACCCCGCGACCGAGGGGGTGCCGCTGATCATCGAGACGCCGGGCGGCAAGCAGGGGCACGCCGGGGACGTGGAGCGGCTGAAGAAGCTGCGCGACGGCTGAGGCGTCAGACGCCGGGGCCGTCCCCGGGCTCCTCCTGGTAGGAGTAGCGCTGCTCCTGCCAGGGGTCGCCGATGTTGTGGTAGCCGCGCTCCTCCCAGAAGCCCCGCCGGTCGGCGGTCATGTACTCCACACCGCGCACCCACTTGGGGCCCTTCCAGGCGTACAGGTGGGGCACGATCAGGCGCAGCGGGAAGCCGTGCTCGGCGGTGAGCAGCTCGCCGCCCTTGTGGGTGGCGAACAGGACCTGCTCGTCGGCGAAGTCGGACAGCCGGAGGTTGGAGCTGAATCCGTACTCGGCCCACACCATCACATGGGTGACGTCGTCCGCGGGCGGGGCGAGGTCGAGGATCGTGCGCGCCGGGATGCCGCCCCACTCCGCGCCCAGCATGCTGAACTTCGTGACGCAGTGCAGATCGGCCACGACGGTGGTGTGGGGCAGAGCGGTGAACTCCTCGTGGGTCCAGCAGTGCTTGCCGCCGTCGGCGGTGGCTCCGAAGACCCGGAACTCCCAGCGCTCGGGCCGGAACTTGGGGACGGGGCCGTAGTGCGTGACCGGCCAGCCGCGTTGCAGCCGCTGTCCCGGGGGCAGCTCGGGCTGCGTCGCTCCTGCTGGATCGCGCCCTTCTCCCGATTCGTGTTCCAGCGGCTGACCCATGACTCCATCCTGACAGACCTCGGGTGGTGCCCCTGACCGGGGCCACTCCGAAACCGGACAAACTCGACTAAGCATGCCCTTACTTACTAAGTGAAGACTTACTGGACGATCTTCTTCACCAGTGGAATCATGCGGCGCAACCTGTCAGTTCCCCCCGCGTGGAAGGAGCCTCTGCGATGCAGGGCGACCCCGAGGTTCTCGAATTTCTGAATGAGCAGTTGACCGGCGAGCTGACGGCGATCAACCAGTACTGGCTGCACTACCGGATCCAGGACAACAAGGGCTGGACCAAGCTCGCCAAGTACACGCGTGAAGAGTCCATCGATGAGATGAAGCACGCGGACAAGATCACCGAGCGCATCCTCATGCTGGACGGTCTGCCGAACTACCAGCGGCTCTTCCACGTGCGGGTCGGCCAGACGGTCACCGAGATGTTCCAGGCGGACCGCCAGGTGGAGGTCGAGGCGATCGACCGCCTCAGGCGCGGCATCGAGGTGATGCGCAGCAAGGGCGACATCACGTCCGCGAACCTCTTCGAGTCGATCCTCGAGGACGAGGAGCACCACATCGACTACCTGGACACGCAGCTGGAGCTGATCGACAAGCTCGGCGAGGCGCTGTACATCGCTCAGCAGATCGAGCAGCCGAGCTAGCGGGCCAGGGCCTGTCGCCCTAGGCGGCGTCTTCCAGTTCGGCGAGCACCGGCTCGCCCCGGTCGGCCAGATCGCGGCGGGGGCAGGATCCCCTGCCCAGGATCGCCTGGATGCGGCGTACACAGGACCCGCAGTCCGTGCCCGCCTTGCAGGCGGAGGCGATCTGGCGGGGAGTGCAGGCGCCGCCGTCCGCGTGCTGCTTGACCTGCTGCTCGGTGATCCCGAAGCAACTGCAGACGTACACGCGGTTCACCTCCCGACGGGGTCGTTCTCTGGCGCCGTCCCCGTTGATCGGTGAGGCTAACCTAACCTTACCCGGCGGGTCCGGAGCACAAAAGTGGAGAGGGGCGCGGATCGTGTGATCCGCGCCCCAGTCCATGCCCCGGTAACAGGCGGACCCGTTACTGGTCCCTGTACATCTCGGCCACGAGGAACGCCAGGTCGAGCGACTGGCTGCGGTTGAGCCGCGGGTCACAGGCCGTCTCGTAGCGCTGGTGCAGATCGTCGACGAAGATCTCGTCGCCGCCGCCCACGCACTCGGTGACGTCGTCGCCCGTGAGCTCCACGTGGATGCCGCCCGGGTGGGTACCGAGGGCCTTGTGGACCTCGAAGAAGCCCTTGACCTCGTCGAGCACGTCGTCGAAGCGGCGGGTCTTGTGCCCGGAGGCCGCCTCGAAGGTGTTGCCGTGCATCGGGTCGGTCACCCAGGCCACGGTCGCACCGGAGGCGGTGACCTTCTCGACCAGCTCGGGGAGCTTGTCACGCACCTTGTCGGCGCCCATCCGGACGATGAAGGTCAGCCGGCCCGGCTCCCGCTCGGGGTCGAGGCGCTCGATGTACTGCAGCGCGTCCTCGGCGGTGGTCGTCGGACCCAGCTTGATGCCGATCGGGTTGCGGATCTTCGAGGCGAACTCGATGTGCGCGTGGTCCAGCTGCCGGGTGCGCTCACCGATCCACACCATGTGAGCCGAGACGTCGTACAGCTGCCCGGTGCGGGAGTCGACCCTGGTCAGGGCGGACTCGTAGTCGAGCAGCAGCGCCTCGTGCGACGAGAAGAACTCGACGGTCTTGAACTCCTCCGGGTCGACCCCGCAGGCGTGCATGAAGTTCAGCGCGTTGTCGATCTCGCGGGCGAGCTGCTCGTAGCGCTGGCCGGAAGGGGACGACTTCACGAAGTCCTGGTTCCAGGCGTGCACCTGGCGCAGGTCGGCGTAGCCGCCGGTGGTGAAGGCGCGCACCAGGTTGAGCGTGGAGGCGGACGCGTGGTACATCCGCTTCAGGCGCTCGGGGTCCGGGACGCGGGCCTTCTCGTTGAACTCGAAGCCGTTGACGGAGTCGCCGCGGTACGTCGGCAGCGTCACGCCGTCGCGGGTCTCGGTCCCCTTGGAGCGCGGCTTGGAGTACTGGCCGGCGATGCGGCCGACCTTCACGACCGGCACCGAGGCGGCGTACGTGAGCACGGCGCCCATCTGGAGCAGGGTCTTGAGCTTGTTGCGGATGTGGTCCGCGGACACGGCGTCGAAGGCCTCGGCGCAGTCGCCGCCCTGGAGGAGGAACGCCTCTCCCTTGGCGACGGCCGCCATCCGGGCGCGCAGCTGGTCGCACTCGCCCGCGAAGACGAGCGGCGGATACGACTCGAGGTCCGCGATCACTGCGCGCAGAGCCTCGGTGTCGGGGTACTCGGGCTGCTGCGCCGCGGGCAGGTTTCGCCAGGTGTTGCCAGCACTCGCGCTGGTCTTAGCGTTCACGGTCACGACCTCAACACTACGGGGTCGGGTCGGGCGTCCTGACCCATGCCCAGCAATTGAGACACCCCGTACGCCCCTCGGACGTGGGGTAGGGTGCCTGCCATGTTCGCGCACTCGACCCAGACCTGGTGGTGGACCGCTCATCCGGCGGCCCGCTGACTGCGCGTACTCAAGACTTCGCGAAGGCCGCCCGAGGGGCGGCCTTCGGTGTTTCCCGGGGTCCGTTCCTCTCTCACCGAGATGGAGCACGGACCCATGAACCTGCTCGGCTTGTTGGACGACCCCCGTCCGTTCGCCCTGCTGCGCCGCCGCACCCCGGGCCACGACCACGAGCTGGTCGAAGTCCTGATCGGCCCGGTCGCCGGACACGACCGCCTCGCCGACCTGCCCGACACGTGCCTCGCGCTGGTGCCCTTCCGCCAGATCCGCGAGCGCGGCTTCGACGTCCGCGACGACGGCACGCCCCTGCTGGCACTCACGCCCCAGGAGTCGTACACCGTCCCGCTGGCCGAGGCCCTGGAGCAGCTCCCGGCGCACGACGTCCGCGTCAACGGCGGAGGCTTCGACGTCCCCGACGAGGAGTACGCGCGGATCGTCGGGCGCGTGCTGGAGGAGGAGATCGGCCGGGGCGAGGGCGCCAACTTCGTGATCCGGCGGACGTACGAGGGTGAGATCCCCGGATTCGGGCGGTCCGACGCCCTCGCGCTGTTCCGGCGGCTGCTGGAGGGCGAGCGGGGCGCGTACTGGACGTTCGTCGTGCACACCGGGGACCGAACCCTGGTCGGGGCGAGCCCGGAGGTGCACGTGCGGATGTCCGGCGGCACGGTCGTCATGAACCCGATCAGCGGGACGTACCGCTACCCCGCCGAGGGACCGACGCCCGAGCACCTGCTGGACTTCCTCGCCGACGGCAAGGAGATCGAGGAGCTGTCGATGGTCGTCGACGAGGAGCTCAAGATGATGTGCACCGTCGGCGACATGGGCGGGGTCGTGGTCGGGCCCCGGCTGAAGGAGATGGCGCACCTCGCGCACACCGAGTACGAGCTGCGCGGCAGGTCCTCACTGGACGTGCGGGAGGTGCTGAAGGAGACCATGTTCGCGGCGACGGTCACCGGCTCGCCGGTGCAGAACGCCTGCCGGGTGATCGAGCGGCACGAGAGCGGCGGGCGCGGGTACTACGCCGGGGCGCTGGCGCTGGTCGGCCGGGACCCGGGCGGGGTCCAGACCCTCGACTCCCCCATCCTCATCCGCACCGCCGACATCGACGCGGGCGGGAGACTGCGGGTGCCGGTCGGTGCGACCCTCGTGCGCGGCTCGGCCCCGGCGAGCGAGGTGGCCGAGACGCACGCCAAGGCGGCGGGTGTGCTGGCGGCGCTGGGGGTACGGCCGTCACGGCCGCGTGCGGAGCACACCCGCGCACGGCTGGCCGACGACCCGCGCGTGCGGGCCGCGCTGGACGGACGCCGGACCTCGCTGGCGCCCTTCTGGCTGCGCATGCAGGAGCGCGCGGACGAACTGGCCGGCCACGCCCTGGTCGTCGACGGCGAGGACACCTTCACGGCGATGCTCGCGCACGTGCTGCGCTCCAGCGGCCTGGAGGTGAGCGTGCGGCGGTACGACGAGCCGGGGCTGCGGGAGGCGGTGCTCGCCCACGAGGGGCCCGTGGTGCTCGGCCCCGGGCCGGGAGACCCGTCCGACCTGGCGGACCCCAAGATGCGGTTCCTGCGCTCCCTGACCGCGGAGGTGATCAGAGGCGAACGGCAGGGCGTGCTGGGTGTCTGCCTCGGCCACGAGCTGATCGCGGCGGAGCTGGGGCTGGACATCGTGCGCAAGCAGGTGCCGTACCAGGGGGCGCAGACGGAGATCGAGCTGTTCGGACGGCGGGAGACCGTCGGCTTCTACAACAGCTTCGTGGCGCGCTGCGACGACGAGACGGCGGCCGAGCTGGCGGCGCACGGGGTCGAGGTCGCGCGCGCCGCGAACGGTGAGGTGCACGCGCTGCGCACCGCCGGGTTCGCCGGCGTGCAGTTCCACCCCGAGTCGGTGCTGACGCTGAACGGGGCGCGGATCGTGCGCGAACTGGCGGGGCGGTTGCGGGGCGCGGGCGCGCCCTCGGTCTGACACGGCTCCGGTCGGGGCCGCCCGGCCCCGACCGGCGGCCGGGCGGTCAGCCGAAGAACACCCCGACCTCCTCGTACAGCGCCGGGTCCACCGTCTTCAGCCGGGCCGTGGCGTCCGCGATGGGGACGCGGACGATGTCCGTGCCGCGCAGGGCGACCATCCGGCCGAAGTCGCGGTCGCGGACGCAGTCGATGGCGTGCAGGCCGAAGCGGGTGGCGAGCCAGCGGTCGAAGGCACTGGGGGTGCCGCCGCGCTGCACATGCCCGAGGACCGTCGTGCGGGCCTCCTTGCCCGTGCGCTTCTCGATCTCCTTGGCGAGCCACTCGCCGACCCCGGACAGCCGGACGTGCCCGAAGGAGTCCAGGGACTGGTCCTTGAGGACCATGTCGCCGTCCTTCGGCATCGCCCCCTCGGCGACGACCACGATCGGCGCGTACGACGCCCGGAAGCGGGAGGTCACCCAGGAGCACACCTGCTCGACGTCGAAGCGCTGCTCGGGGATGAGGATGACGTTGGCGCCGCCGGCCAGGCCCGAGTGCAGGGCGATCCAGCCGGCGTGCCGGCCCATCACCTCCACGACCAGGACACGCATATGGGACTCGGCGGTGGTGTGCAGCCGGTCGATGGCCTCGGTCGCGATGCCGACGGCGGTGTCGAAGCCGAAGGTGTAGTCGGTGGCGGACAGGTCGTTGTCTATCGTCTTCGGGACGCCCACGCAGGGCACGCCGTGCTCGTCGGACAGGCGGGCGGCCACGCCCAGGGTGTCCTCGCCGCCGATGGCGATGAGCGCCTCGACCTCCAGCCCGGCGAGGGTCTCCTTGATCCGGCGGATGCCGTTCTCCACCTTCAAAGGGTTGGTCCGCGAGGAGCCGAGGACGGTGCCGCCGCGGGGCAGGATGCCGCGCACGGCGGGGATGTCGAGCCGGACGGTGGCGTTCTCCAGGGGTCCTCGCCAGCCGTCCCGGAAGCCGGTGAAGTCATAGCCGTACTCCTGCACGCCCTTGCGGACGATGGCCCGGATGACGGCGTTGAGGCCGGGGCAGTCGCCGCCTCCGGTCAGTACTCCGACGCGCATGGAACAGTCCCTTCGCCGCAGGTGCCTGACGAAGGGTCAGTGTGACGTGCGCCTCACTCGTCGTCGAGGCCGCGCTCTATCGCGTACCGCACGAGCTCCACGCGGTTGTGCAACTGGAGCTTGCCGAGGGTGTTCTGGACGTGGTTCTGCACCGTGCGGTGGGAGATGACCAGGCGTTCGGCGATCTGCTTGTAGCTCAGTCCCTTGGCGACCAGGCGCAGCACCTCGGTCTCGCGGTCGGTGAGCCGGGGCGCCTTGGGTTCGTCGGTGTCCGGGGCGGGGCCGGGCTCGGAGGCCAGACGGCGGTACTCGCCGAGGACCAGCCCGGCGAGGCCGGGGGTGAAGACCGGGTCGCCGACGGCCGTGCGGCGGACCGCGTCCCGCAGTTCCTCGGTGGAGGCGGACTTCAGCAGGTAGCCGGTCGCGCCGGACTTCACCGCCTCCAGGACGTCGGCGTGCTCTCCGCTCGCCGACAGCACGAGGACCCGCAGCGCCGGATTCGCGGCGACGACCTCCTTGCAGACCTGCACGCCGGGCTTGGCGGGCAGGTTCAGGTCGAGCACCAGGACGTCGGGCGTGGCGGCCTTGGCGCGGCGCACGGCCTGGTCGCCGTCGCCCGCGGTGGCGACCACCTCGAAACCCGACTCGGCCAGGTCGCGGGCGACGGCGTCGCGCCACATGGGGTGGTCGTCGACGACCATGACCCTGATCGGGTCCCGCCGCTCCTCGGTGGTCTCCGTCATCGCTGCTCCGCCTTCCCCCGTGGGTCCTTCACGTCCTTCGGTACCTTCAGCTCGACCTCCGTGCCCTGGCCGGGCACCGAGATCAGCTCCGCGCTGCCGCCGAGGTCGCGCAGCCGGCCGCGGATCGACAGGGCCACGCCGAGCCGTCCCTCGCCCTCGGCTTGGACGAGCCGTCCCTCCGGGATGCCGGGCCCGTCGTCCCGCACGGTGACGATCACCTCGTCCGGCTCGTCCTCGACCAGGATCCACGCGCGGGCGTCCTCACCGGCGTGCCGGCGGACGTTGTCCAGGGCGGCCCCCACCGCGGCGGCCACCTCCCGGGCGGCGGCCGGCGTCAGCGGCACGGGCGCGCCGGGCTCGGCGAGGCTGACCCGGGCCGCGGCGTACGGTGCGAGCAGGGTGCGCAGGTCGACGGGGCCGCTCTCGTCCGGCTCCTCGTCGACGGCCCGGACGAGAGCGCCCTCGGCGGCGTCCTCCGAGACACGGGAGACGGGCACCAGTCCGCCGGAGACCAGCGTGCGCAGCGCGACCTCCTGCTCGCCGGCCATCCTGCCCAGCTCGGCGGCCTCGCCTCCGATCACGGCCCCGCGGCGCTGCACCATGGCCAGCACTTGGAGCACGCTGTCGTGGATGTCCCGGGCGAGCCGCTCGCGCTCCCGGGTGGCGGCCTCGATCTCCAGGGCGCGGGCGAGGGTGCGCTCCGAGGCGCGGGCGACCTCGACGACGTAGCCGATGGCCACGGAGGCGATGCAGACCAGGAGGACGTTGTGGACGGTGTCGCGGGCCGGGCTGCCGCGCTCGATCAGGTTGGCGACGGCCACCAGGCCGGAGGCCAGGGCCGCCCAGCGCCAGCCGCCCTTGACGGCGAAGGCGAGGACGGCACCGGCGGTCCATATCGACGGCAGGGTCGGCCCGCCCGCCTGGACCCGCTCGTGCGCGTCGGCGACGGGCGTGAGCAGGATGCCGGTGACGGCGATGGTGAGGTCGGCGGCGAGGAACCGCTTGGTGCAGCGGGCCGCGTTCGCGACCCGGGGCAGTGTGGCCAGCGTCCAGGTGCCGAGCACGGCGTAGTAGGCGACGGCGATCCAGGGGCGGGTGAACTCGTCGTAGGCCGTGGCGAACAGGCCGACCGCGTAGAGCATCGTGAGCACCCGGTAGGCGGTGAGCGCACGCCACAGCGGCTGTTCGACCGACATCCTCATGACACGCTCGCGCTTGGCCATCTCCCCCGCCCCCCGTCCGACGCCCCGGCTAGGGCTCGGTCCGCCGCTGCTCCGTCTGCTTTTCCTTCTCGGCCTGTTCCTTCTCCGCCCGCGCGAGTGCGGCCCTGGCCGCCTTCTCGGCTTCCTTCTCCGCCTTCGCCGCTTCCGTGAGCTGCCTCTTCATGGCCGTCGCGTACATGTCGACGTACTCCTGGCCGGACAGTTTCATGATCTCGTACATGACCTCGTCGGTCACCGCGCGCAGCACGAACCGGTCGTGCTCCATGCCCTGGTAGCGGCTGAAGTCCAGGGGCTTGCCGATCCGGATGCCGGGCCGCATCAGCTTCGGCACGACCTTCCCGGGCGGCTGGATCTTCTCCGTGTCGATCATGGCGACGGGGAGGACGGGCGCGCCGGTGGCGAGCGCCACGCGCGCGAGGCCGCCCGGCTTGCCCCGGTAGAGCCGCCCGTCGGGCGAGCGCGTGCCCTCCGGGTAGATCCCGAACAGCTCACCGCGCTCCAGCACCCCTATGCCGCTCTTGATGGCGGCCTCACCCGCGCCGCGCGCACCGGAGCGGTCCACGGGAAGCTGCCCGACACCCTTGAAGAAGGCGGCCGTCAGCCGGCCCTTCACGCCCGGCGTGGTGAAGTACTCGGCCTTGGCGATGAAGGTGACCTTGCGGTCGAGGACGGCGGGCAGGAAGAACGAGTCGGAGAACGACAGGTGATTGCTCGCCAGGATCGCAGCGCCCTCGGCGGGTACGTTCTCCAGGCCCTCCACCCAGGGTCTGAAGGCGAGCTTCAGCGGACCCCCGATGGTGACCTTCATCGCGCCGTACAACAACCGAGTGCCTCCTGTATGTGTCGATCAGACCTTAACCCGGAGCGCTGTCAAAGGCGCCGACGGCCCTGGTCGGTGTCAGTGCGGTCGCGTACGGTGAAGGTCCCGCGAACGACGTGCGACCCCTTCCATGACGTTCCGTGACATCCCGTGATCGTGTCAGTCCCTTCTCACGACCAGGAGGCCGAAGGTGCCGGTCCTTGCCGGAGCCGAGCCGTTCCACCACGAGGGCGGGGAGGTCGCCGTCCTCCTCTGCCACGGCTTCACCGGATCACCGCAGTCGCTGCGCCCCTGGGCGGAGCACCTCGCCGAACACGGCATGACCGTCTCCCTGCCGCTACTGCCCGGGCACGGCACGCGCTGGGAGGACCTGCGGATCACCGGCTGGCAGGACTGGTACGCGGAGGTGGACCGCGAGCTGCGCCTGCTGTGCGAGCGCCGCGAGACGGTCTTCGTGGCCGGTCTGTCGATGGGCGGCGCGCTGGCCCTGCGGCTGGCCGCGAAGCACGGCGACGCCGTCCGCGGCGTCATGGTCGTCAACCCCGCGAACAAGGTGCACGGCCTGGCCGCGCACGCCCTCCCGGTGGTCCGCCACCTCGTCCCCGCGACGAAGGGCATCGCCAGCGACATCGCCAAGCCGGACAGCAGGGAGCTCGGCTACGACCGGGTGCCGTTGCACGCGGCGCACTCGCTGCGCCGGTTCTTCCAGGCCACCGACCGCGAGCTGCCGCAGGTCACCCAGCCGGTGCTGCTGCTGCACAGCCCGCAGGACCATGTGGTGCCGCCCGCCGACTCGGCCCGGATCCTCAGCCGCATCTCCTCGACGGACGTGAAAGAGGTCATCCTGGAACAGAGCTACCACGTCGCCACGTTGGACCATGACGCGGACCGGATCCACGAGGAGAGCCTCGCGTTCATCCGCCGCATCGCGTCCGGCCTCGCCAAGGAGCCCGGGCTCGGCAAGGAAGGGACGACCGCAGGTGGCTGAGCACGACTCCGACCGTGAGGGCCGGGAGCCGGACGAGAAGGGCGTCCCGTTCGACGAGGAGGCCGCCTGGGCGGCGATCGTCGCCGGATACGGCGAGGAGCCGCCCGACCCGCCGGGCGCCAAGCCGTTCAAGTCGATCGAGGACCTGGCCCTGCCGGCGGCCGGGACCAATGACATCGTGATGGACGGCGACCGGGGCGATACGGCCGTGAAGTCCGGGGACGCCGTGAAGCCGGCCGCGCCGGAGGAGACCGAGGGGCCCGAGGAGAAGCCGGCGATACCCGCGAAGCCGCTGGGCGGCTCCGTCTCCTTCGCGCCCGGTGTCGGCCCGCGCGACTACTCCGTGCGCGAGCCCGCCGAGGACGACTTCGACGAGGACGACGAGGGCCACTTCGTGCCCCCGGAGCCGCCCCCGCTGCCCACCGCCGATCCCACCGCCAAGTTCGCCTGGCTCGGTGTGCTCGGCGGGCCGGTGCTGCTCCTGCTGGCCGTGCTGCTCGGCTGGGACATGACGTGGTGGCTGGCCACGCTGGGGATCGGCGGGTTCCTCGGCGGGTTCGCGACACTGGTGATGCGCATGCGCACGGACGACGAGGACGACGACGACCCCGGCCGGGGCGCGGTCGTCTAGGAAGCCGGGACTCTGAGGGCGGCCAGGACCGGGAGGTGGTCCGTGGCCGCCCTCAGGTCCGCGTCGGACACCCAGGGCCGTCCATGGGGGTTCCCCCGCTCGAGCGGAGCCGAGAGGGGGAGGGGCACACCGCAGCCCAGCACCTCGATGTCCCCGGTCGTGAAGATCGCGTCGATGCGCTGGTAGGGGTCGCTGGGCGTCCAGGTGTGCTCGCCGCCCCAGGGAGCCGCGGCCCGGCAGTCGGTCAGGCTGTCGGCCAGTCGGCGGAAGGCCGGCCCGTCGGGGCGTTCGTTGAGGTCGCCGCCGGCGATCGCGTGCTCCACACCCATGGTCGCGAGCCGGTCGAGAAGCATGCCGGACTGCTCGTAGCGCTCGTCCTTCTGGAGGGACAGGTGGCAGCTGAGCACGCCGAGGCGGGTGCCGGCGATGCGGACGACGGCGGTGGCGAAGCCGCGACGGTGCAGGCCGGGAGTGGGGGGCAGGAGGACGTCCTCCGTGCGTTCGACGCCCACCCGGAGCGAGCTGAGGATCGCCGGTCCCGTGGTGGTGGCGCCGCCGGTGACGATCACGAGGTCGGACGCGAGAGCCAGGCGGGCGAGTTTCTTGCGCCAGCGGAAGAAGCGGGGGGCTTCCTGGAGGAGGACGAGGTCGGGCTCGCACGCCCTGATGACCCGGGCCAGGGCGTCGGTGTCGTCGCGCATGGAGCGGATGTTGTAGCTGAGGACCCTGATGACCGCGGAACCGTCGGGTTCGGTACGGGAGTTGGGGAGCAGCGGCATGTGATCAATCTACGCCCAACGGGCCGGGGCGCGGGGATGCTGCGCGAGTGCCGGTGGTGTGTGGCTGATCGCGCGGATCCCCGCGCCCCTGAAGCGCGTCCCTGAGGGCGTTTACATGATCGGGTCGGGCTCGCGGGCCAGGTCGGCCGCGCCCACCAAGCCCGCCTTGTTGCCCAGTTCCGCCGCGCGGACCTCGGCGACCGGGCGCCAGTTGCCGCCGACCAGCCAGCGCTTGTACGACTTGCGGATCGGGCCGAGGACCAGCTCTCCCTCGTCGGAGAGGCCCCCGCCGACGATGAACGCGGAGGGGTCGAAGAGGGAGGCCAGGTCGGCGAGGCCCGCGCCGACCCAGCGGGCCAGTTCCCGGTAGGAGTCGACGGCCACGCGGTCGCCCTGGCGGGCTGCCATGGAGATGTGCTTGCCCTCGATGCCGTCGGGGGTGCCGTTGCCGAGGCCGAGCAGGATCTCGGCGTTCTCCGGGGTGGCGTTGGCGCGCTGCTTGGCGTACCTCACCAGCGCCCGGCCCGACGCGTACTGCTCCCAGCAGCCCTGCGAGCCGCAGCCGCACAGCAGGCCGTCCGGCACCATGCGGATGTGGCCGAACTCGGCGGCCACGCCGAAGTGCCCGCGGCGCAGCTTGTTGCCGATGATGATGCCGCCGCCGAGGCCGGTGCCCAGCGTGATGCAGATGACGTTGCGGTGGCCCTTGCCGGCACCGAACTTGTACTCGCCCCACGCCGCGGCGTTCGCGTCGTTCTCCACGACCACCGGGAGGCCCACGCGGGCCTCGACCTTGTCCTTGAGCGGCTCGTTGCGCCAGTGGATGTTGGGCGCGAAGTAGACCTCGGAGCGCTGCCGGTTCACGTAGCCGGCGGCACCGATGCCCACGCCGACGATGTCGTGTCCGACGCGTGCGCCCTCCACCGCCGAGGCGATGGCGTCCACGATGCCCTCAGCCGTGCCCGGGGTCGGCACCTTGTGGGTCGAGAGGATGTTGCCTTCCTCATCGACCACGCCGGCCGCGATCTTCGTGCCGCCGATGTCGACGCCGATGGTGAGTCCCATGAATCCCTCAGTTTCGGTCGAGCCCCGCTACGGCCAACGGTACCCGAGGCCCTGCCGTCGGGTTCGCCGTCGTCCGCACGCTGGGCACCCCGGAGGGCCGCGCCGCGGCCGCCGCGCGGCCGGGACCGGGGGCTCAGTCCAGGTCGATGCGCTCCCCGGGACCGGCGTCGTCGCCACCGTCCCGGCGTTCGCCCTGGTCACGAGGGTCGTCCTGGTCGTCGCGGCCGGTCCAGCGCCGCTCCTGGGCCTGGACGGCGGAGCGGTAGGCGGCGAGCAGCTCGTTCCCGGCCGCCGCCAGGTGGTCGAAGACGTCCGGATTGCGCTCGATGACGGGTTCCACGGCGTCCTTGGCCTGCTGGACGACCTGCCGGACGACCTGCTCGGCGGCGGGCCCCGCGACCGCGTCGAGCAGCGGGGACCGGACACCCGACAGTTTCTCCGCAACGGCGTCGACGAGCTTCTTCAGCTCCTCGGCCGCGGAGCCGGGAGGCGTGCCGTACTGGGTGCGGCGGCGGGCCTTCTCCGCCTGGAGGTCCTCGGCGCACGCGGTCGCCCAGGCGTCGGCGTCGGTCGTCCGCATCTCGTCCGCGGCCTCATCGCGGGCGGCGTCGGACGGGGGGAGCTCTTCGCTCATGACGGACTCCTGCCTACGGTTCGTCTCTACGACGTTACCCGAACGGGCGTAACCGGTTCACGGCCCGGGCCGACCTGTCTTTCCCCGGTTCCGCCCCGCCGGGTCACCCGCCCTGCGGCCACTGCTTCGGGTCGGGCGTGAAGCGGATGCGCAGCTCGCCGTCGCGCAGGGCGGCCCCGTCGACGGTGCAGCGGCGCAGCGCGGAGGGCAGCGAGACGATCCGCCGGAACCGCCCCGCCGTGACGACGAGTTCGTCGCCGCGCCGGACGAGGTCCAGTTCCTCGCGTATGGCGCCGGGCAGCGGGATCCGCCAGACGAGGACGCCCTCCTCGCCGAGCCGGTCGGTCACCGGCCAGTCGGCCTTGGTGACCGGCTGCTCGGGGCCGGGCACGGCGAGGGCGGTGAGGTCGTCGGTGCCGCGCGGGTCGCGTCCGAGGTGGGCCACGGTGCGGACGTCGTACGACTCCCGCCACTCCTCCAGTGTCTTGCGCTGCTGGGCGACCGGGCCGGCGAGCCAGGTGTCCGGGGAGGCCTCGGGCAGGACGCGGTTGGCGACCACGACGTCGGTGCGCAGGCCGCGCAGGGCGAGACCGAGGCCGGCGGTGCGCAGCGCGTCGGCACCGGCCGGGCCGGGCTCGGCGACCAGCCGTACGACGGTGTCGCGGTCGGCGACGACCGCCTCGACGGCGGCCAGTTCCAGGTCCCAGCGGGCTGCCGCGTCGTAGAGCCACTCGGCGGGCATGGGCACGCCGGCGAGACGGCCGAGGACGGGGCGCAGGGCGCGGGCGGCCTGGCGTTCCGGCGGGAGCAGGCGGCGCAGGTAGCGGCGGAGTTCCTCGGGCAGGGCGAGCAGGGCGAGGGCCTGCGGGGCCGGGGGGAGGTCGACGACGAGGGTGCCGTACTTCTCCGAGAGCGCGGCGTCGCGCAGGGCGCGCAGCAGGGCGAGTTCCTCGGCGCCGGGCAGGGGCGTGAGCTCCTCGGGGTCGAGGCGGGAGGCGCCGAGGAGGTCCAGGGCGGAGGAGGCGCGGTCCTGGAGGGCGGTGAGGTCCCTGCGGAAGTCCTGGGCGGCGTCGGGGCGCCAGGCGGTGAGGTGGGAGGCCGCCTGCACCGGGGCCGGGCCGGTCGTCACCCCCAGGGCGGCACCGAGCGTGTCCGTGCGATCGGTGCCGAGGACGAGGGTGCTGCTGCCCTCGGCCGCCGCGGCCAGGGCGGTCGCGGCCGCGAGGGTGGTACGGCCGCTGCCGCCGGGCCCGGTGATCAGGATGGTGCGCATGGGTGTGACGGTACCGGGCGTCGGCCGGGCGCCCGGTGTCCCCGCCGGGGCCGTCCGGGTGTGTGGCGGGGGCTACTTGCCCGCTTCGACCCTCTTCTTCAGGCCGGCCAGCGCCCGGTCGATGATGACCTTCTCGGCCTTGCGCTTGATCATGCCGAGCATGGGGATCTTGACGTCCACGGTCAGCAGGTAGGTGACCTCGGTGCCGCCCGCGCCGGACGGCTTGAGGATGTACGAGCCGTCGAGGGACCGGAGCATCTGGGACTTCACCAGCGTCCAGGACACCTCGTTCTCGCCGGTCCAGGTGTAGCCGAGGACCTGGTCGTCCTTGATCGCGCCCGCGTCCATGACGAGGCGGACCTGTTCGGCGCGGCCCTCGGCGTCGGTCTTCAGGACCTCGGCCTCCTTCACCTCGCCCGTCCAGTCCGGGTAGCGGGCGAAATCGGCGATGACCGCCATGACGTCGGCCGGGGCCGCCTCGATGGTGATGCTCGAGCTGGTGTGTTCCGCCATCGCCGTGGCTCCTCCGGATACGGGCCGAATATGAGGTCGTGCGCACGTGAGTGCAGCGTGAAGGCTACCGCGCACGGGGCCCGCCGATCTCATCCGACCTGGGGCGTCCTCACCACTCCAGCGCCCAGGGCGTTCCGGTCGACGCGAAGTGCCCCACGTTCACACACTCGGTCGCCCCGATCCGCATCCTCTTCACCAGCGGCTGGTGCACGTGCCCGAAGAGGGAGTAGCGGGGGCGGGTGCGGCGGATGGCGTCCAGCAGGGCGCGGCTGCCGCGCTCGAAGCGGCGGGCGACGGTGTCGTAGACCAGCTCGGGGACGTCGGGCGGGATGTGCGTGCAGAGCACGTCGACCTCGCCGACGGCCTCGATCTTCGCCGCGTACTCCTCGTCGCTGATCTCGTAGGGCGTCCGCATCGGGGTGCGCAGGCCGCCGCCGACGAAGCCGAAGACCCGGCCGCCGATCTCGACGCGCTCGCCGTCGAGGACGGTCGTGCCGGGGCCCGCGTACTCCCGCCACAGCTGCGGCATGTCGACGTTGCCGTAGGTGGCGTACGTAGGAGAGGGGAACGCGGCGAACAGCTCGGCGTACTGCTTGCGCACCGCCTCCTCGATCACCGCGGCGCGGTTCTCCTGGAGGCCGGCCCACAGCTCGGCCCCGAAGGCCCGGGCCTCCTCGAAGCGGCGGGCGGTGCGCAGCGCGACGATGCGGTCGGCGTTCTCCGCGCCGAACAGATCGGGGAAGATGCCGCGGGAGTGGTCGGCGTAGTCGAGGAAGAGGACGAGATCGCCCAGGCACACCAGGGCGTCGGCACCCTCGCCGGCCCTGGCCAGGTCGCGGGCGTTGCCGTGCACGTCGCTGACCACGTGCACGCGCGTGCGGTGTTTTCCGGCTGGTGTGGATGCCATGACGATCAAGCGTAAGCGTGTGCGGCACACGTGAACAGTGGCGGTCCTACCTGCGGTTACTGGCCAGTCAGTTAGCGCGTGGACTACTGTGCGCGAAGGAATACCCAACTGTGTGACGCAGCGAACATCTCGACGGGACCCCCTGTCGGAGAAGCCATACCGGCGGGTAACGTCCGGGCAGTCCAGTCGTGCTCTGCATTTCAACAAGTGAATGCCTGAGTACCTCCCCGAGCCTTGGACCGCACCGTCGCAGCACACACCGTCGTGGCGCCGGCGCCCTATGAGGAGCAGCAGTCTTGCGCGAGTTCAGCCTTCCGGCTTTGTACGAGGTCCCTGCGGACGGAAATCTGACCGACATCGTCCGCAGAAACGCCTCGCAGCACCCGGACGTCGCCGTCATCGCCCGCAAGATCGGCGGCAGCTGGCAGGACGTCACGGCCACCACCTTCCTCGCCGAGGTGCACACGGCGGCCAAGGGGCTGATCGCCGCCGGGGTCCAGCCGGGCGACCGGGTGGGCCTGATGTCCCGCACCCGCTACGAGTGGACGCTGCTGGACTTCGCGATCTGGAGCGCGGGCGCGGTGACCGTGCCGGTGTACGAGACCAGTTCGCCGGAGCAGGTGCAGTGGATCCTCGGCGACTCGGGCGCGACGGCCTGCGTCGTGGAGTCGGACGCCCACGCGGCCGCGATCGAGTCGGTGCGCGACCGGCTCCCGGCGCTGAAGCACGTGTGGCAGATCGAGGGCGGCGGCGTCGACGAGCTGGGCCGGCTCGGCCAGGACGTCACGGACGAGACGGTCGAGGAGCGCGGCTCGTTCGCCAAGGCCGACGACCCGGCGACCATCGTCTACACCTCCGGCACCACCGGCCGCCCCAAGGGCTGTGTGCTCACCCACCGCAGCTTCTTCGCGGAGTGCGGCAACATCGTGGAGCGCCTGCGTCCGCTGTTCCGCACGGGCGAGTGCTCGGTGCTGCTCTTCCTGCCGCTCGCGCACGTCTTCGGGCGGCTGGTGCAGATCGCGCCCATGATGGCGCCGATCAAGCTCGGCTGCGTCCCGGACATCAAGAACCTCACCGACGAGCTGGCCGCGTTCCGCCCGACGCTGATCCTGGGCGTGCCGCGCGTCTTCGAGAAGGTCTACAACTCGGCGCGTGCCAAGGCCCAGGCCGACGGCAAGGGCAAGATCTTCGACAAGGCCGCCGACACCGCGATCGCCTACAGCAAGGCGATGGACACCCCGTCCGGCCCGTCGCTGGGCCTGCGGATCAAGCACAAGACGTTCGACAAGCTCGTCTACAGCAAACTCCGCGCCGTCCTCGGCGGCCGGGGCGAGTACGCCATCTCCGGCGGCGCCCCGCTCGGCGAGCGCCTCGGGCACTTCTTCCGCGGCATCGGCTTCACGGTCCTGGAGGGCTACGGCCTGACCGAGTCCTGCGCGGCCACCGCGTTCAACCCCTGGGACCGGCAGAAGATCGGCACGGTCGGGCAGCCGCTGCCCGGCTCGGTGGTGCGGATCGCCGACGACGGCGAGGTGCTGCTGCACGGCGAGCACCTGTTCAAGGAGTACTGGAACAACCCCGGCGCGACCGCGGAGGCGCTGGCCGACGGCTGGTTCCACACCGGTGACATCGGCACGCTCGACGAGGACGGCTACCTTCGGATCACCGGCCGCAAGAAGGAGATCATCGTCACCGCGGGCGGCAAGAACGTCGCCCCGGCCGTGATCGAGGACCGCATCCGGGCGCACGCGCTGGTCGCGGAGTGCATGGTGGTGGGCGACGGGCGGCCGTTCGTGGGCGCGCTGGTCACCATCGACGAGGAGTTCCTGGGCCGTTGGTGCACCGACCACGGCAAGCCGGCGGGTGCCACCGCGGCGTCGCTGAGCGAGGACCCGGACCTGCTGGCCGCGATCCAGGCGGCGGTCGACGACGGCAACGCCGCGGTGTCGAAGGCGGAATCGGTGCGGAAGTTCCGCATTCTGTCCTCCCAGTTCACGGAGGAGTCGGGCCACCTGACGCCCTCGCTGAAGCTGAAGCGGAACGTGGTGGCGAAGGACTACGCGCACGAGATCGAGGCGATCTACGCGAAGTGACCCACGGGGTCGTCTATGGCGCGGTGTCCTCGGCGAGGACCCGCGCCATCGTGCGTTCGGCGAGCGCGGTGATGGTCACGAAGGGGTTCACCCCGAGCGACCCGGGCACGAGCGAGCCGTCGGTGACGTACAGCCGTGGATATCCCTTGACCCTCCCGTAGTCGTCCGTCGCCCTGCCCAGTACGCAGCCGCCCAGCGGGTGGTAGGTGAAGTCGTCGGCGAAGACCTTGCTCTTCGAGCCGAACAGGTCGTAGCGGTAGATCGTCGCGTTGGCCGCGTTGATCCGGTCGAAGAGCTTCTTGGCCATGGCGACGGAGACCGCGGAGTGGGCGGCCGTCCAGCCGAGCCGGAGCCGGTCCGAGCCGGTGTCGTAGGAGAAGGACGCCCGTTCCGGGTTCCTGGTGATCGCCAGGTAGAGGCTCACCCAGTGCTCCAGGCCCGTCGGCAGCGGGGCGATCTCGGCGAAGACCGGGTTGGCGGCGTTCGCCCAGTCGTCGATGGCCATGACCGGCATGGTCGACTGGTTCGCGCCGACCGTGTCCCACACGTGGTTGGCCCGGCCCAGCATGACGTTGCCGTTGGTGCCCCAGCCGGCGCCGACACTGGCATCGAGGCCGGGCAGGGTGCCCGTCTCCCGGGCGCGCAGCAGCAGTTCCGTGGTGCCGAGGCTGCCGCCGCCGAGGAAGAGGTAGGTGCAGCCGTACTGCCTGGTCTCGACGACCCGGCCGGTCTCGTCGACGCGGTCGGCGGTCAGGACGTAGGTCCCGTCCGGCGCGCGGCTGATGGCGCGCACCTTCTCGAGGGTGTGGACGGTGACGTTGCCGGTGCCGAGAGCGGCGGCGAGGTAGGTCTTGTCGAGGCTGCGCTTGCCGTGGTTGTTGCCATAGATGACCTCGCCGCCGAGCGCCGACTTCGGGGCGGTGCCGGCCGCCTCGCGCCGCATGTGGCCGAAGTCGTAGACGCTCGGCACGAAGGTGGTCCGCAGGCCGGTCTTCTCGGCGTGCCGGCGGGAGACGCGGGTGAAGCGGTACCACTCCGTCGACTCGAACCAGGCGGGGTCGACCGTGTTCACGCCGAGGGCGGCGCGGGCGCGCGGGAAGTACGTGCCGTACATCTCGTCCGCGTCGACGGTGGGGAACTGCTCGGCGAAGTACGACCGGGGCGGGGTGACCGCCATGCTCCCGTTGACCAGGGAGCCGCCGCCGACGCCGCGGCCGACGTAGACCGACATGTGGTCGAAGTGCACACGGTCCAGGACGCCCGGGTAGCTGCCGATGTCCCGGTTGACGACGTCCAGCCAGAGGAAGGAGCCGAGGGGGGCCTCGGTGCGGGTGCGGAACCACATGGAGCGGCTGTCGGGCGCGCTGGTGGTGCAGAAGACCTTTCCGTCGGGACCGGGGCGGTTCCAGAGGCGGCCCATCTCCAGGACGAGGGTGCGGATGCCGGCCTGGGCGAGGCGCAGGGCGGCGACGGCGCCGCCGTAGCCCGAGCCGACGACGATCGCCGGGGCCGTGTCGACGGCGTCGGGCTGGGCGGCCCGGGCGCTTTCGAGGCCGATGCGCGTGAAGCCGAGGCCGGCCGCTGTCTGCAGCGCGGCCATACCGAGAATCTGACGTCTTGTCAGGTGACGATGTGTCAGGTTTTCTGTCATGGGCGCAGCATCGGCGGATTTTGGGGTTCCGCCTAGTGGGGTGCCGCTTGATCGTTGACGGCGGGTGCGGGTTCGCCGTGGTTGATCGCGCGGTTCCCCGCGCCCCTTGGGCCTACAGCACGTCTTTGAGGCGCTCCGCGAGCAGGTCCCAGCGCCACTTCTCCTCGACCCACTCCCTCCCCCGCTCGCCCATCCTGCGGCGCAGCTCGGCGTCACCGAGGAGGGCGGTGATGCGGTCGGCGGCCTCCTCCGGAGAGCCGCCCCTCACCACCCAGCCGGTCTCGCCGTCGAGGACCGCGTCCGGGGCGCCGCCCGAGTCGCCGGCGACGACCGGGAGGCCCGTCGCGGACGCCTCCAGGTAGACGATGCCGAGGCCCTCGACGTCGAGGCCGCCGCGCCGGGTGCGGCAGGGCATCGCGAAGACGTCGCCGGCGCCGTAGTGGGCGGGCAGCTCGGACCAGGGCACGGCGCCGGTGAAGCGCACGGCCGAGGAGACCCCGGTCTCGCGCGCGAGCCGCCGCAGGTCGTTCTCGTAGGGGCCGCCGCCGACGATCAGCAGGACGGTGTCGGGCTCGGCGGCGAGAATGCGGGGCAGGGCCCGGATCAGGGTGTCCTGCCCCTTGCGCCGCACCAGCCGGGAGACGCAGACCACCACCGGCCGGTCAGTCAGACCCAGCCGGGCCCGCACCTCGTCGCCGCCCGATGCCGGGTGGAAGGTCTTCTCGTCGACGCCGGGCGGCAGCTGCGCCATGCGCGCGGCGGCCTCGGGCGTCAGGGCGGGGGCGATGCGCGAGCGGGTGTACTCGCCGAGGTAGGTGATCGTGTCGGTGGCGTCGCCGATCCGCCGCAGCAGCTGCCGGGCGGCGGGCAGCTGGGCCCAGCCGGCCTCGTGGCCGTGCGTGGTGGCGACCAGCCGCTCGGCGCCCGCGCCGCGCAGCGCCGGGGCCATCAGACCGAGCGGGGCCGCCGCCCCGAACCACACCGAGGTGCAGCCGTGCTCCCGCAGCAGTTCGACGGCCCGCCGGGTGGCACCCGGCGTCGGCAGCAGCATCGTCGTGCGGTCCCGTACGACGGTGAAGGGCTGCTCGGCGTCGAAGGCACGGGTCGCCTCGACGCCCTCCCGGCTCCGCTTCCACGTGGACGCGTAGACGACCAGCTGCCGCGGGTCCAGCCGCAGCGCCATGTTGTGCAGGAACGCCTGGATGCCGCCGGGCCGGGGCGGGAAGTCGTTCGTCACGATCAGGGTCTTGCGCACGCCGCCGACCCTACCGAACCGCCCCTCACAGCTCCGCGCCGCGGCACGTATGGCACGCTCACAGGCGGCGGGCCCATCATGGCCCCCTCGACACGGCATGCGAACGGGCGGGATCACGTGAAGACGACGGGCTTGAGGCGGTCCCTGGCGTGGCTGCCGGTGGTCTGGTGTCTCACGAGGCTGGTGCTGCTGCTGTTCGTCCTGAAGGTGTACATCTTCCCCGGCCCGGACGTGACCAGCGACGTGCACGTGATCTACCAGGGCTGGTACGGCGTCCTGAGCAGCGGAACGTTCCCTCTGCACGACGTCACCTGGCAGTACCCGCCGGCCGCCGCGCTGGCGATCCTCTCCCCCGGCCTGCTGCCCTTCCTGGACTACGCGACCGCGTTCTTCGTGCTGGTCTGCGTCACCGACGCGGCCGTGCTGGCCCTGATGACCTGGGCGGGACGCCGCCCGGGCCGGTCGCTGCGCGGTGCCTGGGTGTGGGTGACCGGCGTACCGCTGCTCGGGCCGACGGTGTACGCCCGCTACGACGTGATGGTCACGGCGGTGGCGATGGCCGCGCTGCTCGCGGGGGCCCGGCACCCGAGGGCGATGGGGGCCCTGGCCGCCTTCGGCGCCCTGCTGAAGGTCTGGCCGGTGATGCTGCTGCTGGCCGCCCGCCGCCGCAGCGCCTGGGTGTCGGCCCTGATGACGGGCATCGCGGTGACGGGTGTGTTCGCCCTGGCCATGCCGGGTGCGTTCGCCTTCCTGACGTTCCAGCGGGACCGGGGCACCGAGGTGGAGTCGCTGGGCGCGCTGGTCTTTCATGTCGCCCGGCACTTCGGCTGGCGGGGCGAGGTGAAGCTGAACTACGGCTCGATCGAGTTTCTCGGGCCGTATGTGAGCGAGGTGAGCACGGGCGCGCTGTTCCTGACCGGGGCGGCCTTCGGCTGGCTGGTGCTGTGGCGGCTGCTGGCCCGGCGTTTCGAAGAGCACACGCTCGCCGACGCGGCCTTCGTGGCGGTGCTGATGTTCACCACCACCAGCCGGGTGATCAGCCCGCAGTACATGGTGTGGCTGGTCGGGCTGGCGGCGGTGTGCCTGTACTTCCCGGGGAGCCGGATGCGGCTGCCGGTCGTCCTGGTGCTGGTGGCGAGCTTCGTGACGGTGCTGGAGTTCCCGTTCTACTTCGGCAGCGTGGTGGCCAGCGACGGCCTCGGCCTGACCCTGCTGTTCCTGCGCAACGGTCTCCTGGTGGCCGCCGCGCTGATCGCGGCCCGGGCCCTGTGGAAGGCGACGGTCCCCGGCACGGTTCCCGCCCGCGTGGCCCCTCAGCCCGCCCGTGCCGGCGAGACGCCCGTCTCCTCCTGAGCCGGGACCCGCCGCGACAGCAGTCCCACCAGGCCACACTGCACAGCCGTCGCCAGCGCCAGCGCCAGGCACACCCCGGGCAGCCCCAGCCCGGTCAGGCCGTAGGCGAGTCCGAGCTGGACGGCCGTCCCGAGCACGCTCACCCGCAGCAGCACCGCGGCTCCCCCACCGCCTTCGAAGACCCCGCCCAGCGCGATGAGGCAGCTCATCAGCAGCAGGTAGGGGCCGACGCAGCGCAGGAACGACACGCCTTCACGCGCGACCCCGGGCCCGGCGCCGAAGGCGGCCATGATCCAGGGGGCGGCGACGGACAGCAGAACGGCCGCGGTGAGCCCGAGAGCACCGGCGAGAAACACGGCCTGCCGACCGATCGCCCGCCGCTCGTCCAGCCCGGCCCCGCGCGTGTGCGCGGTGTGGATGGAGGCGGCCTGCCGGACGGCGTAGAAGGCCATGGTCGCCACGTACATGACCTTGTAGGCGATCGCGTACGCGGCCACCGCCGTCACCCCGAGCCGGGCCACGATCGCGACCAGGACGAGGGCGCCGGTCTGCCGCACGGTGAAGTCGGCGGCCATGGGCAGGCCGGTCCTCAGCGTCCGCCACAGGGAGGCGCCCGGGGACTCGCCCGGTTCCGCCCTGCGGGCCGTCCGCAGCAAGGTGTTGCGCCGGACCGCGACGAGTCCGGCCCCGAGCGCCACACACCGGGCCAGCACCGTCGCTGCGGCGGCGCCCCGGACGCCGTGGAGGTGGATGAAGAGCGGGTCCAGAACCAGGACCAGGCCGTTGGCCAGGAGGGCGAGGCGCATCGGAGTGCGGGTGTCACCGGTGCCCTTGAGGAGGCCGTCGACGAGTTGCTGGGCGAAGAAGACGGCCATGCCGGGCAGGGAGATCGTGAAGTAGGCGACGGCGAGCGGGAAGGCGGAGCCGTCCGGTCCGCCCAGCACCAGCCGGGCCAGCGGTTCACGCCCCAGCAGGCCGCCCATCACGACCAGCGGTGTCACCAGGGCCCACAACGCCCATCCGCCGCGCACCGCGGCCCGCACGGCGACGGGGTCGCGGGCGCCCCGGGCGTGGGCGACCAGCACGGTCGTGCCGGAGCCGAAGACGAGGGCGATGCCGAGCAGCACGTTCTCCGTGTTGGTCGCCACGGCGACGGCGGCCACGGCCGGCCCGCCCAGTCCGGCGACCCAGACGGTGTTGATGATCCCGGTGACGACGGAGGCGAGCAGGGAGAAGTAGACGGGGCGGGCGAGCAGCACGAGCTGCCTGCGGTGGGCGTTCACGGTGGCGGTCCCCCCTGAGGTCGAGCAGGCCTCGAACCGAGCTATATCGATTCGAGGTAGCTCGTTAAGAGGTAGCATGCGGTGTCATCCACCCGCAAGGAGGACCATGCTGGAGCTGTCGATCCTGGGCTTCCTGGCCGAGGAGCCGCTGCACGGCTACGAGCTCAAGGAGCGCATCAAGGCGCTGACCGGGCATGTCCGGCCGGTGAGTGACGGCGCGCTCTACCCCGCGATCACCCGGCTGACCACAGCGGGGCTGCTCGACCAGCACACCGAGCCCGGCGCGAGCGCGGCCCCGCGGCGCATCCTCGCCCTCACCGGGGCGGGCCGCGAGGAGTTGCTGGAGCGCTTGCGTCACCCGAAGCAGACCGAGATCACCGACCAGGTCCGCTTCAACACGGTCCTGGCCTTCCTGCGCCACCTGCCCGACCGGCACGAGCAGGCCGCGGTGCTCCGCCGCCGGCTGGAGTTCCTGGAGACCCCGACGAGCTTCTTCTACGCGTCGGGCAAGCCGGTCCGTGCCGAGGAGGCGGAGGACCTGTTCCGCCAGGGCATGCTCCGGGTGGCCCGCGCGACGGGCGAGGCGGAACGGGCCTGGCTGCGGGAGGCCGTCGAGACGCTCGACCGGCCGGAGTGAGACCGCCGGCGGTCCCGCTCGCCGTCAGCCCAGCTGACCCCGCAGGGACTCCCGCCACTCCTCGGTGAAGGCCTCCGGTGTCGTCCCCAGCACCTCCCGCATGGCGTCCTCCACGGCCCCGGCCCGCTTCCCGTGCGCCCCGACGGCCCGGTAGAACGCGCGCAGCCGGGATTCGCTCCAGCGGTCGGCGATCAGCCGGCACGCCGTCCAGCCGCTCTCGTAGGCGCGGGCCAGACGGCTCGCGTCGCCGGTGAAACCGAAGTCCTCGTCGTCCGGCAGCGCGGCGGGGATCCGGCCCTCGCTCACCGCCCGGGACAGTTCGGGCGCGGCCTCGGAGGGGGTGCGGCCGGCGGCGCGGTAACCGACCCAGTCGGCGTATCCCTCGGACAGCCACAGGGGTGTGGCGGCGGTGGTGCGGGCACGGGTGGCGACGTGGGTGGTCTCGTGGGTGACGACGACCTGCTCGCCGGGGCCGCCGAGGAGCGCGAACGCGTCCGGGTTGACGATGACGCGGTCCGCCGGTGCCCGTCGCCGCGCGCCCGTCTCGCCGGTGGTGACCGCCGCGATCCCGCGGTAGGAGGAGGCGGGCGAGCCGAGCAGCCCCGCCATCCCCTCCAGTGACTTCGGCACGAGCACGACGACCCGCCTGCTCCAGTCCGTGCCCCACGCGTCCGACACGGCGGGCACCGCACGGTCGGCCAGGTCCGCGAAGTCGCGCAACGACCGTCCGGACTGCCCGACGCCGAGGACGAGGCTGTGCCGTCCCCGGACGAGCTGCACCGTCCCCTGGTCCCAGAGCTGCTGCGCGGACTTCTTCGCGGGCCGGTCGGTGTCGACGGACCACTGCCCGTCCGCGTCGCGGCTCAGTCGCAGGGTGCGCCCGGCGGTCACCGGCCCCGGGTCGTACCCGGCGACGCGGTAGCGCAGTTCAGCCTCGGCGGTGGCCGTGTCGCCGCTACGGCGCAGCCCGGTGACGCGGTACGACCAGGCGGCCACGGGCACCGCGCGCAGCCGGGCGAAATCCGTGCCCCGGCCCGTCCGTTCGTAGGCCCGCTCGTCGCGGTCGAGGACCGCGGCGGACCGCCGGTCCAGGAGCCGCTGGACGTCGGCCGTGGCGCTGTCGGCGGCCGGCCGCCCACCGCACCCGGTCAGGGCGACGAGCAGCAGAACGAGCGCCACCACCCCGGATCCCGACCTTCGACCAGCCACGTTCCCGATCGTACGGGCGACGGGCCGCGCGGGTCAGACCCTGGTGACCGACGAGACGGGCATCATCCCGACCGGGTCGTAGCGCACGGGCGCGCCGGGGTAGGGCGCGTGGATGACCTGGCCGTTGCCCATGTACATCCCGACATGGCTGGCGTCGCCCCGGTAGACGACCAGGTCACCGGGGCGCGCCTCGGAGAGCGGGACCTGCCGGCCGGCGTAGCGCTGGGCCTGCGAGGTGCGCGGCAGGGCGACCCCGGCCTGCGCGTACGACCACTGCATCAGGCCCGAACAGTCGAAGCCCGAGGGCCCGTTGGCGCCCCAGACGTAGGGCTTGCCGAGCGCGCTGCGGGCGGCGGCGACGGCGGCGGACCCGCGTCCCGAGGCGGCGCTGGCGCCATCGAGGCCGGCCATGCCGCCGCGGCCGGAACGGGAGGCACGGCCGTAGGCGTCGCGCTCGTCGTCCGGCAGGGAGTTGAGCAGGCGCCGGGCCGCGGCGAGCTTCTGCTCGACGGTCTTCTTGTGCGCGGCGACGGCCTTGCGGCTCTTCTCCAGTTCGCGGAGCTTGCCGGCGGCCTCCTCGCGGTCCTGGGCGAGTTCGCGCATGGCGTCCTGGAGCTCCCTCAGTTCACCGGCCTGGTGGGCGGTGAGGCGGTCGAGCCGGGACGCGTGGTCGAGGTAGTCGTCCGGGTCGTCGGAGAGGAGCAGGGCGAGGGAGGGGTCGATGCCCCCCGAGCGGTACTGGGCGCCGGCGAGCGAACCGAGGGACTCCCGCATGGAGTTGATCCGCTGCTGCTGGCGGGCGATGCGGTCCCGGGCGGTGCCGACCTCGGCGCGCAGCTCGTCGGCGCGCTCGTCGGCCTCGTTGTAGGCCTCGGTCGCCTTCTCGGCCTGCTCGTAGAGCCGGTCCACCGTGGCCCGGGTGTCGTCGTGCGGTGCGGCGTCGGCCGGTACCGCGCCCAGGGCGGCGGCGGCGACGGACAGGAAACCGACGGCGACACTGGCGCCCCGGTCGAACCCGGACGTGGCAAGGCGGCGATGGGACCCCACGGGAAGCCGCTCTCCTTCCGCTGGCGGACTTGGAACGCGGCAGACAGTAGCCCCGCGACAGGGGGCCGCCAACGACCATCCGTGGGTATCCGGCACGACGCCCCGCCGCTGACGCAGGTCAAGGGCGGGGCGTGGGCTCACTCGGAGCTGTCGTGATTCGCCCGAACGGCGGACACGGTGTCCTGATCTCCAGGACGCCGAGGAGACTTCGAGGGACCTTGCGGCGCGAGGATCAGACCCGGACGCCGAACATGAACGGGCCGCCGATGGTGCTCATCGACTCGTAGCGGACGACCGTGCCGGTGCGCGGGGCGTGGATGATCTGCCCGTTGCCGGCGTAGAGGCCCACGTGGTGCAGGTCGTTGAAGAAGAAGACCAGGTCGCCGACCTTGAGCTGGCTGGTCGAGTAGATCTTGGTGCCGATCTGGGACTGGGCCTCTGAGGTGCGCGGGATCTGGATGCCGGCGGAGGCGTAGGCCCGGGAGGTGAGGCCGGAGCAGTCGAAGGAGCTCATGCCGGTGGCGCCGTAGACGTAGGGCTTGCCGAGCTGGCTCTGGGCGAAGGCGAAGGCGGCGGCGGCGCGGCCCGAGCCGGGCGGGACGTCGGCGGTGAGAGCGTCACGCTCGCTGGTGCGGCTGGCGCGGCTCTGCTCGGCGGCGAGTTCGGCCTTCTCGGCGGCGGTGAGGCTGTTGAGCAGCTTCTGCGCGGAGGAGAGCTTGCCCTGGACTTCCTTCTTCTTCTTGCCGAGTTCGGTCCGGGTGGAGGCGAGGTCCTTGAGCTTCTCGGAGGCCTCGGCGCGCTCCTGGGCGAGTTCGCGCTGCTTCTCCTGGACCTTCTTCAGCGCCTCGACCTGCTGGCTGCTCAACTGGTCGAGCGTGGAGGCCTTGTCGAGGTAGTCCTCGGGGTTCGCGGAGAGGAACAGCTGGACGGAGGGGTCGATGGAGCCGGTGCGGTACTGCGACGCGGCGGCCAGGCCCAGGCTGTCGCGGAGCTCGTTGAGCTCCTCCTGGCCGCGGGCCACGTTGTCCTGGATGGTGGAGATCTCCTTCTGGAGCTTCTCCTGCTTCTCCTTGGCCCCGTTGTACTTCTCGGTGGCCTGCTCCGCCTCTTCGTAGAGCTTGTCGACCTTGGCCTTGACCTCGTCCTTGCTCGGCTTCTCACTGGGGGCCGCGTTGGCGGCCTGCGAGCTGAAGGCGACGGCAGCGGCGGCGGCGGTGGTCAGCACGGTCACACGTGCGCGGCTCGGCTGCTTCGGACGACGGTGGGACGCCACGGGTGAAAAGCTCCTTCTGGCCCCTCCGCCGTCTCTCCCGATGAGTGATCACCCGAGCGGAGGTTGGGCCTGACCCTAGTGACCTTCCTGTGATCAGTTCAAATCCTCAGATGAAAAATCGCGTCACGGTAGGCCAACTTTTCCCCTGGACTCACAGGCGGTGAGACCCACTTGACGCAACGTGGCCCACAGGTCCCATCAATTCGGGCATCACGCCCGGACGTTACGCATGGTGCGTACGCCCCTTAGGCCCGCGAAAGGCGCTTGAGGAGCATGGCGGAGGCGACCGGGCGGGCGCCCGCGCGGGCCACGCCGTCGGCGACCTCGCGGTCCGTGGACGCCACGATGACCGGGCGGCCCGGCGGTTCGGCCCGCACCAGCTGGCGGATGAGCTCGTCGGCGGTGACGCCCGGCTTCGAGAACAGCACGCGCACCCCGCGCGGCGGGGCCAGCAGCACCGGTGCGGCGAGTTCCGCGCCGTCGAAGACGCAGGTCACCTCCGCGCCGCTCTGCGCGGCCAGCTGGGAGAGCTGTCCGAGCAGCCTGAGGCGCTGCTTCTCCAGCGGCATCTGCGGATAGCCCGTCTTGGTGACGTTGTAGCCGTCGACGACCAGATGGGCCTGCGGCAGCGCCAGCAGCTGGTCGAGGACCTGCGGGTCGTTCTCGGACAGGGCGCGGGCGGCGATGTCCTTGGGGGTCATCCGGCCCGGCTCGACGGCGTCGACGGTCTCGGCGGGCCGCACCGACACCGGCGGCAGGGCCAGTTCGCGCCGGAGCCCCTGGGTCGCGTCCAGCAGGGTGTCCAGCAGTAGCCGTACCCGCATGTCCTCGACGCTGCGGCCCTCGCGGGCGGCCCGGCGCGCGGCCTCCAGGGCGGCCTCGGTCTCGCTCAGCCGGGACTTCAGCCGCCGGGTCTCGCTCTCGGCGGCGGACACCTGGGCCTGCCCCTCGGCGCGGATGGCCTCGATCTCACCGTGCGCCTTGCGCAGGGCGGCCTCGCCGCGCTTGACGTCGCTGAGGGCGGCGCGCAGCTTGCGGTGCAGGGACTCGGTCTCCTTCTTGGCCGATTCCAGCTCCGTGCGCAGCCGCTCGGTCTCGGCCCGGGTGTGGTCGCGGGCCCGGTCGAGCTCGGCGCGCAGCCGCTCCAGCTCGGCCCGGCTCTCCTCGTCGGCGCGCTCGGCGTCGGCCCGCTGGGCCTCCTCGCCGGCGGCGGTGACCAGCTTCACCCAGCCGGGCGGCCGCAGTACGTAGGCCGCGGCCGCCACGTCGAGCGGGTCCGCGGCCGGGGGCGGGGAGCCTGAGTCGAGAGCGCCGGTCAGCTCCGGCTGGGTCTCTCTGAGCTTCTCCCCGATGCGCTGCCGGAACAGCGGATCGGTCTCCAGTGCCGCGGCCATCGCGTTGCCGGCGAACTTGGCCCTGCGGTTCGGGGCGAACCGGGCGTACTGCCTGAGCTGGGCGGGCAGCTCGCCCACCGTCAGCGAGCCGAAGCCGTCGGAGACGATCTGCACGACTCTGCGGCGCACACCGTCGGGCAGGGGACGGTCGAGCACCTCGGCGGCGCCGTCCCCCGGCCCCCCGCCTGTGGTCTCCACCATCCGTCACACCCCAATGCCTGTGCGGGGCCGCCTCCCGTCAGGAGCCGGCGCCCGGCCTGTCCACGAGTTCCACCTGGTCCACCGCGTTGCACCAGCGGCAGCGCACCGACTCGATGCTCTCACTGAGCACCTCGCGCTCCTCGACCTTCGGCTCTCCGGCCAGGTCGAGGTGGACGTACTCGACGACCTTCGACGAGCGGGTCACGTCGAACCTCGTGAGGTTGCCGCAGAGGGTGCAGCGCCACCGCGTCTCGGCGGTCGGCAGGGGAACCGTCATCGTGACCTGTTCTCTTTCCTTCTAGTGTCCGTGACGCGACCGGCATCCCCGGTGCGTATGGCTCGTAACCCTACGGCCTGGCGGGTCCTCGCCGCCTGCCCGTCCACGGCGGCGAGGCGGTCCGGACGGTTGCGTCCGGTTGCGTCATGCTTTGTGCTCATGATCCGCAAGTGGAGTGCGTCGATCGTCCGGGCCGGCAGATCGGTCAGGGGGTCGTCGGCGCCGGTGACGTACTCACTGATCGCCCTGTGCTGTCTGTCCTTCCTGGCCGGACCCGCCTCGGGCCTGAACCCGGCGTACGGCACCGGCGACGAGCTCCTCGCCGTACAGCGGGCCTACTTCCGGCGCTGGGGGGTGATTCCCGCAGAACTGTTCGAAGGGTCCGCGGGGTCGGCCCTCACCCCCGCGACGGCACTCTTCGTCCACGGCAGCTGGGTGCACCTGCTCGGCAACATGCTCTTCCTCTACGTCTTCGGGGCGATGACCGAGGAACGGATGGGCCGCGTGCAGTTCACCCTGTTCTACGTCGGCTGCGGCTACCTGGCCCTGCTGGGCTACGCCGTCGCCAACGCGCACTCCGAGCAGTCCCTGGTCGGTGCCTCGGGGGCGATCTCGGCGGTCCTCGGTGCGTTCCTGTACCTGTTCCCCCGTGCCCGGGTCACCAGTCTCCTGCCGTTCCTCTTCTTCCTGCCGGTGCGCTTCCCCGCGTGGGTCGTGCTGCCGTTCTGGGCGGCGCTGCAGTGGCTGGCGGCGGGGCGGGCCTCCGACGGGCCGGGGGTGGCCTACCTCGCCCACCTCATCGGGTTCGGTCTGGGCTTCGGCTATGCGTCGGTCCGCTACGGCCGCCCCACCAGCCCTACTAGAGTGAAGGCCGCCCCTGCTCCGGCCCCCGAGGGAGAGAACCAGCCGTGATCACCGCGATCGTCCTGATCAAGACCAGCGTGGACCGGATCCCCGAGATCGCCGAGTCGATCGCGGCGCTGGACAGTGTCAGCGAGGTCTTCTCCGTCACCGGCACCTACGACCTGATCGCGATGGTCCGGGTGAAGGAGCACGAGGACCTGGCGGAGGTCATCCCGGGCCGGATCAGCAAGATCCCCGGCGTCGAGGGGACCGACACGCACGTGGCCTTCCGTACGTACTCGCAGCACGACCTGGAGGCGGCGTTCTCGATCGGGCTGGACAACTAGGGCCTGGGGCGCGCACCCGGCGACGACCGGCTCAGGCGGACGTGTCCGGCACGCAGCGGCCGTCCTCCGTGCGGTAGTTCCACTTCGCCCCGTCCGTCACGAGCTCCTTCACCGCCCGCACGAACCGCTCCACGTGCTCGTCCGGCGTGCCCGCGCCGAAGCTGACCCGGATGGCGTTGAGCGACTTCTCACCGGGCACGGCCTCCGGCGACCCGCACTCCCCCTGCGACTGCGGGTCGCTGCCGAGCAGCGTGCGCACCAGCGGGTGGGCGCAGAACAGCCCGTCCCGCACGCCGATGCCGTACTCGGCGGACAGGGCGGCGGCGAAGTGGGAGCTGTTCCAGCCCTCGACGACGAAGGAGAGCACCCCGACCCGCGGCGCGTCGTCCCCGAAGAGGGACAGGAACCGCACCTGGGGAACGCCGGCGAGGCCCTCCCGCACCGCGCGGACCAGGTACTGCTCGCGGGCCACGAGGGTGTCGAAGCCGGCCTCGGTCAGCGCCTTGCAGGCCGAGGCGACGGCGTAGGCGCCGATGACGTTGGGCGAACCGGCCTCGTGGCGGGCGGCGCTGTCGTGCCACTCCACGTCCACTCCCCCGTCCTCCCGCCGGCTGACCTTGCGGCTGGCGCCGCCGCCCGCGAGATACGGCTCGGCCGCGCGCAGCCAGTCGGCCCGTCCGGCCAGGACACCCGAGCCGAAGGGCGCGTACAGCTTGTGCCCGGAGAAGGCGACCCAGTCGACGTCGAGGCCGGCGACGGACACCGGGTGGTGCGGGGCCAGTTGGGCGGCGTCCAGCACGATCCGCGCACCGTGGGCGTGCGCGGCCGCGGCGAGTTCCCGTACGGGCCACAGCTCGCCGGTGACGTTCGAGGCGCCGGTGACGCAGACCAGGGCCGGCTCGCGAGGGTCCCGGCCGGCCAGGGCGCGCTCCAGGGTCTCGACGGCCTCACGGGGGCTGCGCGGGGCGTCGAGGCACGTCACGCGGGCGTTGCGCCAGGGCAGCAGGGCGGCGTGGTGCTCGGTCTCGAAGACGAAGACCTGGCAGTCGGCGGGGAGCGCGGCGGCGAGGAGGTTGAGGGAGTCGGTGGTGGAGCGGGTGAAGACCACCTGGTCGCCCTCGCGGCAGTCGAGGAACTCCGCGACGGTCCGGCGGGCGTTCTCGAACAGGTCGGTCGACAGCTGGGACAGGTACCCGGCGCCGCGGTGCACGCTGCCGTAGTACGGCGCGTAGGCGGCCACGTCGTCCCAGACCCGCTGGAGCGCCGGGGCGCTGGCGGCGTAGTCGAGGGCGGCGTAGGTGACCTCGCCGCCGGTCACGAGCGGGACGGTGACATACCGGCCCAGAACGGGCAGCGGGGCACAAACGGACTGAGCGGCGGCAACGGTGGAGACGGACATGGGTGAACTCCCGTGAAGGCAGGTGGAATCCGCCCGCGAGCACGTACGGCTACAAGCGGGGGTGAAGGAACAAGGGGGTGCGGAGGCGGGGCTCTGCGGCCCTATCGCATTCGCTGGTTCACGAGAGACTCCTCGTCACGCGCTTGCCACAGACCTCGCTGCCTGCGGCCTGGTCTTCACCCGGGGCACCCCGCCACGGACGGAGGGTTGCCGGACAGTCGGCCGGGGCCTCATGACTGTCACTCATGACCTGCCAGGAACGTACGCGAAAAGATCGGCGCCCCGCAACCCGAGTCCGGATCGCGGGACGCCGTCCGGGTTCCCTACGTGTTGCTCGCGGCCACCCAGCGCTCCAGCGTCCGCTTCGCCGCACCGGAGTCGATCGACTGGGCCGCCTTCACCATCGCGGCACGGATCTGCTCGGCCAGTGGCGCGGTGGTGGGCTCCAGGGCCACCAGGGCCGCGGCCGAGTTCAGCACCACCGCGTCCCGCACCGGCCCCGTCTCTCCGTCCAGCAGCCGCCGCGCGACCTCCGCGTTGTAGGAGGCGTCCGCACCGCGCAGGGCGTCCACGGGGACCAGTTCGAGGCCCACGTCCCGGGGGTCGAAGGCCTCCTCGGTCACCTCGCCGTCCCGGACGATCCACACCCGCGACGTGGCCGTGGTGGTGAGCTCGTCGAGGCCGTCGTCACCCCGGAAGACCAGGGACGAGTTGCCGCGCTCGGCGAACACGCCCGCGACGATCGGTGCCATGCGGGGATCCGCCACACCGACGGCCTGGGCCCGGACCCGGGCCGGGTTGGTCAGCGGGCCGAGGGCGTTGAACACCGTGCGGATGCCCAACTGGCCGCGGGCCGCGCCCGCGTGCCGCAGCGCCGGGTGGAACTTCACGGCGAAGCAGAAGGTGATCCCGGCCTCCTCGGCCACCTCGGCGACCCGGTGCAACGGCAGCTCCAGGTTGACCCCGAGCTTCTCCAGCACGTCGGAGGCCCCGGACGCCGAGGACGCGGCACGGTTGCCGTGCTTGACGACCTTCGCGCCGGTGCCCGCGACGACGATCGAGGACATCGTGGAGATGTTGACCGTCTTCGCGCCGTCACCGCCGGTGCCGACGATGTCGACCGTCGCCCCGGGCACCTCGATCACGTTGGCGTGCTCGTACATCGTGCGGACCAGGCCGTTGATCTCCTCGACGGTCTCGCCCTTGGCGCGCAGGGCCACGACGAACCCGGCGATCTGCGCCTCGGTCGCCTCGCCGCGCATGATCCGGTCCATCGCCCAGGCGGTGTCGTCGGCGCTCAGGTGCCTGCCGTCCAGCAGGCCGTTCAGCAGCAGGGGCCAGGAGCGGCCCGCCGCGGTGTCGCCTCCAGCGGGGGTCACAGCGCTCATAAGCCGCTCCAGGGTCAGGCGTCCCGCAGTGCGGGACGAGAGTCTCAACGGGGTCCACCCTATCCAGGCCCGGGCACGGCGAAGGGCCCCGTCCGAACACCGGACGGGGCCCTTCAGTGGCGTGGCGAAACAGTGATCAGTGGTGGCCGTGGCCGCTCGTGATCTCCCGGTACTCCTCGACGGTGGGCTTCGGGATCTGGGCGCCCTCGCCGTAGTAGGCGTCGCTGAGCTTGGCGCGCAGCTTCTCGGAGCCCTTCACCTTGCGCTCGACACCGTTCTCGTCGACCGTCGGGCCGATCTCGGCCGGCTTGTACTGCTCGTGCGCCGTGAGCGTGTACATCTGCTCCTGGCTGAGCGGCTCGTGCACCTCGATGAACTCACCGTGCGGCAGGCGCTTGATGATGCCGGACTCGCGTCCGTGCAGCACCTTCTCCTTGTCCCGGCGCTGGAGGCCGAGGCAGATGCGCTTGGTGACGACGAAGGCGATGACCGGTCCGACGAAGAAGCCGATCCGGACGAACCAGGTGACCGCGTTGATCGACAGGTGGAAGTGCGTGGCGACGATGTCGTTGCCACCGCCGATCAGCATGATGATGTAGCCGGTGACCCACGCGACACCGACGGCGGTACGCGTCGGGGCGTTGCGCGGGCGGTCCAGGATGTGGTGCTCGCGCTTGTCCCCGGTGACCCACGACTCGATGAACGGGTACAGGGCGATGATCGCGAGGAACAGGCCGAAGAGGACCAGCGGGATGAACACGCCCAGGACGAGCGTGTGACCCCAGAGGTTGATCTCCCAGCCCGGCATGGCGCGCACCAGACCCTCGGCGAAGCCCATGTACCAGTCGGGCTGGGCACCGGTCGACACCTGGTCGGGACGGTAGGGGCCCAGGACCCAGATCGGGTTCACGGTCGCGATGCCGGCGATGGCCGCGATGACACCGAAGACCAGGAAGAAGAAGCCTCCGGCCTTGGCCATGTAGACCGGCAGCAGCGGCATGCCGACGACGTTCTTGTTGGTCCGTCCGGGACCCGCGAACTGGGTGTGCTTGTGGTAGAAGACCAGGATCAGGTGGCCGACCACGAGCCCGAGCATGATGCCCGGCAGCAGCAGGATGTGGATCGAGTAGAACCGGGCGACGAAGTCGGTGCCCGGGAACTCCCCGCCGAACAGGAACATCGAGATGTACGTGCCCACGATCGGCACGGACAGGATCGCGCCCTGCGTGAAGCGGACACCGGTGCCGGAGAGCAGGTCGTCCGGGAGCGAGTAGCCGGTGAAACCGGTGAACATGCCCAGGACGAACAGCAGGAAGCCGAACAGCCAGTTGATCTCGCGCGGCTTGCGGAACGCGCCGGTGAAGAAGACGCGCATCATGTGCACGAACATGCCGGCGAGGAAGATGATCGCCGCCCAGTGGTGGATCTGCCGGATGAGCAGACCGCCGCGGACGTCGAAGCTGATGTCCAGCGTGGAGGCGAACGCCTCCGACATCAGCTGCCCCTGGAGCGGGACGTAGCTGCCGTGGTACTCCACCTCGTTCATCGACGGGTGGAAGAACAGCGTCAGGTACACACCCGTCAGGATGATGATGATGAAGCTGTAGAGGCAGATCTCACCGAGCATGAAGGACCAGTGGTCCGGGAAGATCTTGCGCATGTTGGCCTTGGCCAGGGAGTAGATCCCGAGGCGGCCGTCGGCCCAGTCGGCTACCCGCTCACCCGCGGGCGCCTTGCGGCGTGTCTGTGCAGTGCTCATCCGCGCTCCCAGAAAGCAGGGCCGACGGGCTCTTCGAAGTCGCCGAGCGCCTCGAGGTAGCCCTCGTCGTTCACGCCGATGCGGAGCTGCGGCAGGGCGTGACCAGCGGGGCCGAAGATCACTCGGGCACCGTCGGAGAGGTCGAAGGTGGACTGGTGGCAGGGGCAGAGCACGTGATGCGTCTGCTGCTCGTACAGGGAGATCGGGCAACCGACGTGGGTGCAGATCTTCGAGTACGCGACGATGCCCTCGTGCGACCACTCGAGCTCGCGCTTGTCCTTGATGTTCTCCGGCTGGATCCGGACGATCATCAGGGCGGCCTTGGCGATCTCGTTCTGGAAGTCGTGGTCGTGCTCCTCCAGGCCCTCGGGCTTGGCGAAGGTCAGCGAACCGACCGCGACGTCGGAGGGACGCAGCGGCTCGTTCGTGTTCATGTTGACGAGCAGCTTGCCCTTGGACCACAGCGTGTGGCGGAGCTTGGTGCCGGGCAGCGGGCCGAGGTCGCGCAGCAGCACGACACCGGAGAGCGGCACCAGCGTCAGCGCGCCGAGCATGGTGTTGCGGATCAGCTTGCGGCGGCCGAGCGCCGACTCCTTGGCGCCCTGCTTGAAGTCCGCGAAGACCTTCTCGCGGACCTCGGGCTCCGCCTCGATCGGGTGCCGCTCGTCAGCGATCTCGACGTCCGACATCAGGGTGCGGGCCCAGTGGACGGCGCCCGCGCCGATGCAGAACAGCGCGATCCCGAGCGTCATGCCCAGCGCGAAGTTCAGCGCGCTGATATGGCCGAGCGGGAAGATGTAGACCGACTTGTCGACCGGGATCGCCACGAACGCGGCGATGAAGGCGACGGTGGCCAGCATCGACACCGTGAACATCAGGGCGACCGCGCGCTCGGACCGCTTGGCGGCCCGCTCGTCGATGTCCTGGATGCGGTGCTCGTGGGGCGGCAGGCCCGGGTCGGCGAACGGGTGCTTGTCGTCCGCGACGCTCACCACACCGTGCTCGTCGTGTCCTGCGGACCGCGCGGCGGGCAGGTTCTCTTCTGGAATGTCTTGGCTACTCATGACTTCTTGGCCTTTGCGGTCCGGGCGGCGACCCACACGGCGACGGCGATCAGACCGCCGAGACCGAAGATCCAGCCGAACAGGCCCTCACTGACCGGCCCGAGGCCACCCAGTTCGAGGCCGCCGGGGCTCTCGGTCTTTTCGCTGTTGACCGCGTCGAGGTACGCGATGATGTCCTTCTTGTTCTTCTCCGACAGCGTGGTGTCGGGGAAGGACGGCATGTTCTGCGGGCCGGTCTGCATGGCCTCGTAGATGTGCTTCGGGGAGACGCCCTCGAGGGTCGGCGCGTACTTGCCGTGCGTCAGCGCGCCGCCCTTGCCGGTGAAGTTGTGGCACTGCGCGCAGTTGGTGCGGAACAGTTCACCGCCCTTGGCGATGTCGGCACCCTCGGGGCCGTACTGCTCCTCCGTCGGGACGGACGGACCGGCGCCCAGCGAGGCGATGTACGCCGCGAGCTGGTCGATCTCGGCCTGCGAGTAGATGTTCTTCTTCTCCGGGACCTGGGGGCCCTGGGAGGTGGCGGCCGGCATCCGGCCGGTGGCCACCTGGAAGTCGACGGCCGCGGCGCCCACACCCACCAGGCTCGGCCCGTCGGAGGTGCCCTGACCGCCGGTGCCGTGGCAACTGGCGCAGCCGACGGCGTAGAGCTTCTTGCCCTCCTCGATGGTGAGGGACTGGGCGGTTTCGTCGGCCTGCGCCTGGTCCGCGGGTGCGAACACGGCGTACAGCCCCCCGGTGCATGCCAGCGCGAGGAGTAGGACGACGAGCGCCGCCAGGGGGTGGCGTCGTCGTGCGGAGAGCTTTTTCACGGATTACCCCGGTGTCAGGATCTTCTGCGTCGATGCTTCTGGGATGCGCGCTTCGTCGAGCACGCGCGGATGCGGGCCCTGCTACTTGATCATGTAGATCGTGGCGAAGAGACCGATCCAGACGACATCGACGAAGTGCCAGTAGTAGGACACGACGATCGCGGCCGTCGCCTGCTCGTGGGTGAACCTCCGGGCCGCGTAGGTCCGGCCCAGGACCAGCAGGAAGGCGATGAGACCGCCCGTCACGTGCAGGCCGTGGAAGCCGGTGGTCAGGTAGAACACCGAGCCGTACGGGTCGGAGGACAGGGACAGGCCCGCGTCCTTGACCAGCTCCGTGTACTCGAAGACCTGACCGCCGATGAAGATCGCACCCATCACGAAGGTGACGATGAACCACATCCGGAGCTTCTTCACATCACCGCGCTCGGCGGCGAAGACGCCGAGCTGGCAGGTGAGCGAGGAGAGCACCAGGATGGTGGTGTTCGTCGCCGAGAACGGGAAGTTGAGATGGGCGGCCATCTCCTTCCAGTGATCGGGACCCGTCACCGATCGCAGGGTGAAGTACATCGCGAAGAGGGCCGCGAAGAACATCAGCTCGGAACTCAGCCAGATGATCGTTCCGACGCTGGTGAGGTTCGGCCGATTGACCGACGGGTGCGCGTGCCCGGTTTCTACTGTCGTTGCTGTCGCCACGACCGACATTATGTCGGTCGCTTATCCCGCCCTCACTCCGGGGGGTGCCGTTCGGAGTGTCTAAGCCGGTCGTACCGGTGTTGACGTGGTGTTCAAGGGAGTAGCATCCGGCCCAACGGGCCTGTCCTTACGACGCTGACGTCACGGAGGAACAATGCAGCCGACCGCCACGGTGCTGGTCTACAGCGACGACTCCAACACCCGGGAGCAGGTGCGGCTCGCCACGGGACGGAGGCCGGCTCCGGACGTTCCCGTGGTGGAGTTCGTGGAGTGCGCGACTCCCGCCGCGGTGCTCACGGAGCTGGACCGGGGTGGGATCGACGTCTGTGTGCTGGACGGCGAGGCCGTGCCGATGGGCGGCATGGGGATGTGCCGGCAGATCAAGGACGAGGTGTTCGACTGCCCGCCGGTGCTTCTGCTGATCGGACGGCCTCAGGACGCGTGGCTCGCGACCTGGAGCCGGGCCGAGTCCGCGGTGACGCTGCCGGTGGAGCCGGTGGAGTTCGCGTCCGCGCTGGCTTCCCTGCTGCGGGAGAAGGCGGCTTTGAACGCCTGAGGGCTCGGGACATCCGCTTGTACGGCGACCTGTGGGTGCGTGGGGACTGTTCGCGCGGTTCCCCGCGCGCCTGAGGGACGCGTCCCTGAGGGCGTTCAGACGCTCTGCGGGCGCAGGCGGGCCCTGTCGGCCGCTGCGGGGCCGTCCGGGGTGCCGCCCATGAGGGCGCTGCCGGTGCGCCACTTCGCCCAGTCGAGGTTCCAGTCGCCGAAGCCGTTGCCGAAGGGCGCCATCGTGTCGCCGCCGGAGTTCACGACCTTGACGATGTCGCCCTCGCGGACGGTGTCGTAGAACCACGCCGCGTTCTCGGTGCTCATGCCGGTGCAGCCGTGGCTGACGTTGGCGTAGCCCTGGGAGCCGACGGACCAGGGGGCGGCGTGGACGTACTCGCCGCTGTTGGTGACCCGGACCGAGTGGTGCACGACCAGGTCGTAGAAGTCCGAGGCGCCGATGCTGGCGCTGGTCATGCGGACGGTGCCCTCCTTGGCCAGGACGACTTTGACACCGTTGCGCGTGTCGTAACCGGGCATGCCCGTGGTGACCGGGATCTGCCGGACGATCTCGTCGTTCTTGTAGACGGTCATCCGGTGGGCGGCGGCGTCCGTGACGGCTATGAGCTTGTCCGCGGTGGTGATGGTCAGCGGCTTGGCCTTGCCGCCCCACATCCGGTCGCCGATCTTGATGCCCTGGAGGTTGCTGCGGACCTGGACGGTGGCCCGGGCGGGCCAGTAGTCCTTGGGGCGGTAGTGCAGCTTCTTGTCGTCCACCCAGTGCCAGGCGCCGTCCGTGAAGGGCGTGGAGGAGACCTTGAGGGCGCGTTCCACGACGGCCCGCTGGGCCTTGACCTTGACGGGCTGGCTCAGCTCGGCCGTGATGGGCTGGCCGACGCCGTAGGTGCCCGCCTTGGGGCCGAAGGTGACGTCCAGGCGCTTCTGGGTGGTCGGCTTGCCGGTGTCGAAGGTGACGACCTTGCGCCCGGGCGCCCCGTCCTCGTCCTCGGTGCTCACCCGGACCGTGTAGCTGGCGTTGGCGGCGAGCGGGGAGGTGCTGTGCCAGCGGCTGCCGTCGGCGGCGAGTTCGCCCGCCACATAGCGTCCTGAGGCGTCGTGGGCGGTGACGTCCGTGATGCGCCCGTCGGAGTCCTCGACGACTTCCAGGGGCTTGTCCGGGTCGGCCTTCTTGTGGCCCTCGGAGGGGGCGTTGAAGGAGACCTGGTCCGCGGCGTCGTAGGGGCGGGCGGCGAGCGGGTTGCCGTCCGAGCCGCAGGCGGTGACTCCCGCGCAGAGGGATATCACCAGCAGCGTGCAGCCCACGGCGGTGCGGGGGCGGGAGATCACTGTGTGGCTCATGACCCCACGCTAGGAAGCAGGGTCAACAGCGGCACGCCGAGTGACTCGTACGAGTGACATGTATTGCGGCAGAAGAAGGGGCCCGGACCCTCCTCTCGGAGTGTCCGGGCCCCTGCAGCGCTCGGTGCGTGTTACTGGGTGCGGTTCTCACCGCGGTAGTACTCGAAGACCCAGCCCCAGACCCCGATCAGGATGATCGGCAGCGAGAAGTACATCAGCCACCAGCCGATCGCGATCGACAGGAAAGCGAGGGCGCCGCCGATGGCCAGCGAGAGCGGCTGCCAGCTGTGCGGGCTGAAGAACCCGACCTCGCCGGCGTCGTCCGCGACGTCCGCCTCCTTGTTGTCCTGCGCGCCCACGTCGACCCGCTTGGCTGTGAAGCCGAGGTAGAAGCCGATCATGATGCACAGGCCGAAGGCCAGGAAGAGGGCCGTGGTGCCGGCCGGTTCCTGCGACCAGAAGCCGTAGACGACCGCCATGACGAGCACGAACGCGCTCAGCCACATGAACATCTTGCCCTGGATCTTCACTTGCCGGCCTCCTTGCCGCCAGCGAGGGCCTTGTCGCCGTGACCGGTGTTCTCGAGCTGGTCGAGAGCGGCGATCTCGGGGTGGTGCAGGTCGAACGCCGGGGATTCACTGCGGATCCGCGGCATGGTGATGAAGTTGTGCCGCGGCGGCGGGCAGGAGGTCGCCCACTCCAGGGAGCGGCCGTAGCCCCACGGGTCGTCGACGCCGACCGGCTTGCCGTACTTGGCCGTCTTCCACACGTTGTAGAGGAACGGCAGGATCGACATGCCGAGCAGGAACGAGCTGATCGTCGAGATCGTGTTCAGCGCGGTGAAGCCGTCGGCCGCCAGGTAGTCGGCGTAACGACGCGGCATGCCCTCGGCGCCCAGCCAGTGCTGGACCAGGAACGTGCCGTGGAAGCCGATGAACAGCGTCCAGAAGGTGATCTTGCCCAGACGCTCGTCCAGCATCTTGCCGGTCCACTTCGGCCACCAGAAGTGGAAGCCGGAGAACATCGCGAACACCACGGTGCCGAAGACGACGTAGTGGAAGTGGGCCACCACGAAGTACGAGTCGGAGACGTGGAAGTCCATCGGCGGCGAGGCCAGGATGACACCGGTCAGACCACCGAAGGTGAAGGTGATCAGGAAGCCGGTCGCCCAGAGCATCGGCGTCTCGAAGGACAGCGAGCCCTTCCACATGGTGCCGATCCAGTTGAAGAACTTCACACCGGTCGGGACCGCGATGAGGAACGTCATGAAGGAGAAGAACGGCAGCAGCACACCGCCGG
>NZ_JBIBEQ010000011.1:0-210822 GCF_042955215.1 Streptomyces sp. NPDC012466
TGAGTTCTCAAGGAACGGTCGCTTCCTTTGTACTCACCCTCTCGGGCTTTCCTCCGGGCTTCCCTTCGGTCTTGCGTTTCCGACTCTATCAGATCCTTTTCGATCCGATTCCCTGTCGGCGGGATTTGCCGTTCGACCTGGGCTTTCGCTCGTCGGCCTTTCGACATTCACTACGTTAGCGGATTCCCCGTCCGACTCATAATCGAGTCCGTCGGCGTCGAATTCGGGCATGCGGGCACGCCGAATTCGCCCCTGCTGAGGGGAGTCGCTAGGTAGTGGTTTGGCCGCTTCCGGTTGCTGGCGATAGCCATACCCGGCTCAACGGCTCGGACTACATTACGCACCCTGGCAGGGCGCGTCAACTTCGGCGGCGCCTGGGCACATGGGCTCGATACGGGCTCACCGTCGGGTCGTTGGCCACCCAGAAGCGCCAGGGGTGCACGGCCCCGTCACCGCCGACACCGGTGCGGGGACCGTTGAGTACCTGGTCGGAGGGGACGGGAGTGCCGGTCAGCATGCGCAGCGGGGTGTCTTCGGCGGTGCACGCGTCCGTTCCGTCCAGGGAGCGGTCCACGTTCAGGGCCGTGGCGAGACGGGCCGGGCCTTTGGCCAGTTCCTTGTCGTTGCGGGCCGAGAGTCGACGGGTGCGGGCCAGCTCGGCGCCCTCGATGATCTCGCCGGCGCGGAGCAGGACCGCACTCGCCCTCCCCTCGGGGCCACAGACCAGGTTCATGCAGAACCACATGCCATAGGTGAAGTAGACGTACACATGACCGGGCGGACCGAACATCACGCCGTTGCGGGCCGTACGGCCGCGGAAGGCGTGGGAGCCGGGGTCATCGGCACCGTCGTAGGCCTCGACCTCGGTGAGGCGGAGGGCGATCGGACCGTCCGGGGTGCTGCGTACCAGGATGCGGCCGAGCAGGTCGGGGGCGACATCGAGGACGGGCCGGTCGAAGAACTCCCTGGGCAGGGGCGTACGGTCGGGGGTCGCGATCATGCCGTCCGAGGGTACTGGAGACGAATGGTGCGGCGGGGTGGCCGTCGGTCACCGGCCTTGCCAGGGTGGGGCATGGAACCGGCCACGGCCGGATCGCGTTTGTAGGGATCAGGGATCCACCCGTAGTGGGCGAGAGGGAGAGACATGGCGTTCAAGAAGCTGCTCGCGAGCCTGGGGGCCGGCGGGGCTTCGGTCGAGACGGTGCTGCACGAGGTCAACGTCGTCCCGGGCGGGGTCGTCCAGGGTGAGGTGCGGATCCAGGGCGGCTCCGTCAACCAGCAGATCGAGGGGCTCTCGGTCGGGCTGCAGGCCAAGGTCGAGGTGGAGAGCGGCGACCAGGAGTACAAGCAGGACATCGAGTTCACGAAGTCGCGGCTGGGCGGGGCGTTCGAGCTCCAGGCGAACGCCGTGCACGCGGTGCAGTTCGGCCTCGAGATCCCGTGGGAGACGCCGATCACGATGATCGACGGTCAGGCCCTGCGCGGCATGAACATCGGGGTGTCGACCGAGCTGGAGATCGCGCGTGCGGTGGACTCCGGTGACCTGGACCCGGTCAACGTGCACCCGCTGCCGGCGCAGAAGGCGATCCTCGACGCCTTCCTCCAGCTGGGCTTCCGGTTCAAGAACGCGGACATGGAGCGCGGTGTCATCCGGGGCACGCGGCAGAAGCTGCCGTTCTACCAGGAGATCGAGTTCTACCCGCCGCAGCAGTACCGGGGACTCAACCAGGTCGAGCTGAGCTTCGTGGCCGACCAGAACGCCATGGACGTGGTGCTGGAGATGGACAAGAAGCCGGGGCTGTTCAGCGAGGGCAGCGACACCTTCCGGTCCTTCCAGGTGGGTCTCAACGACTACCAGGGGACCGACTGGACCGCGTACCTCAACCAGTGGCTCTCCGAGGTCGGCAGCAAGCGCAACTGGTTCTAGGGACAGGCCCTAGGCTCGGGGGCGACTGCAAGAAACGATCAGGAGGTACCGAGGTGACCGAGCTCAAGCGGCGGCCGCTCCCCCACGACTTCCATCCGCCCGTCGCGTCGTTCACGGTGACGAGCGAGGACGTCGAGGAAGGCGCGGCGCTCAAGGACGCTCAGGTCTACGCGGCCGGTAACACCTCGCCGCAGCTGCGGTGGGAGGGCTTCCCGCCCGAGACCAAGAGCTTCGCCGTGACCTGCTACGACCCCGACGCCCCGACGGGCAGCGGGTTCTGGCACTGGGTGCTGTTCGACATCCCGGCGTCGGTGACCGAGCTGCCGGTGGGTGCGGGCAGCGGCACGTTCGAGGGGCTGCCGGAAGGCGCGATCCACGCTCGTAACGACTACGGCGGCAAGGAGTTCGGCGGGGCCGCTCCGCCGCCCGGGGACGGGCCGCACCGGTACGTGTTCACGGTGTACGCCGTGGACCAGGAGAAGCTCGGTCCGGATGCGGACGCCTCGCCCGCCGCCGTCGGCTTCAACCTGCGGTTCCACACGATCGGGCGGGCCCAGCTGATCGGTGAGTACGAGGTGCCCGCCGAGGGCTGAGCAAGCCGCCGGGCGATCCCGGCGTTCATGGAACGTTTGCCCGCTCCTGGTCTTGGAATTGATCAGGAGCGGGCATTTTTGTTGCCGGGGGTCGCGGGGGTCGCCCCCTGTGGGAGCAGCAGATATTGCGTTGTCCATCTCGGCGTGCCCGGCCAGAGTTGATCCCAGCCCGCCAGGGGGTGGGCCGGTGCACACGGGAGGTGGGCTGGTATGCGGGACACGCTGGTACTGAACGCGAGCTTCGAGCCGCTGTCGACGGTGACGTTGAACCGAGCCGTCGTTCTGGTGCTTCAGGACAAGGCCGTCGTCGAGCAGGCCCACCCCGAACTGCGGATGCGGGGAGCTGCGGTCGACATACCGGCGCCCCGTGTGATCAGGCTCTGCCAGTACGTACGGGTGCCGTTCCGAAGACAAGCGCCGTGGTCACGGCGGGGTGTGCTGGTCAGGGACCGGCACCGGTGCGCGTACTGCGGGAGGCGGGCGACGACCGTGGACCACGTGGTGCCGCGGTCGCAGGGTGGTCAGGACACGTGGCTGAACACGGTGGCCTCGTGTGCGCAGGACAATCACCGTAAGGCGAACCGGACTCCGGAGGAGGCGGGGATGCCGCTGCTGCGGCAGCCGTTCGAGCCGACTCCGGCGGACGCGATGCTGCTGGCGCTGGGGCAGGACGACTTCGACGCGCTGCCGGGCTGGCTGGCCCAGCCAGCGGCCTAGAGCCGTCGTCGTACGAAAGGGGCCCGCTTCCCTGGGGAAGCGGGCCCCTTCGTGCGTGCCTGCCGGGTCAGTCGATGGACGGCTTCTCGCGGCGTTCCTGGGCGGGGACGCCGCCCGAGGACGCGCCGCCGTTGCCGCCGGAACCGCCGCCGAGGCCACCGAAGTTGCCCATGGCTCCGGAGAGGCCCTTGAGGGCGTCGCCGATCTCGCTGGGGACGATCCAGAGCTTGTTGGCGTCGCCCTCGGCGATCTTGGGGAGCATCTGGAGGTACTGGTAGGAGAGAAGCTTCTGGTCCGGGTCGCCGGCGTGGATGGCCTCGAAGACCGTGCGGACGGCCTGGGCCTCGCCCTCGGCGCGCAGGGCGGCGGCCTTGGCCTCACCCTCGGCGCGCAGGATCTGGGACTGCTTCTCACCCTCGGCGCGCAGGATCTCGGACTGCCGGACACCTTCGGCCTGGAGGATGGCGGCGCGCTTGTCGCGGTCGGCGCGCATCTGCTTCTCCATCGAGTCCTGGATGGAGGTGGGCGGTTCGATCGCCTTGAGTTCGACGCGGTTGACGCGGATGCCCCACTTGCCGGTGGCCTCGTCGAGGACGCCGCGCAGGGCCGCGTTGATCTCCTCGCGGGAGGTCAGGGTCCGCTCCAGGTCCATGCCACCGATGATGTTGCGGAGCGTGGTGACCGTGAGCTGCTCGATCGCCTGGATGTAGCTGGCGACTTCGTACGTCGCGGCCCGGGCGTCGGTCACCTGGTAGTAGATGACGGTGTCGATGTTCACGACCAGGTTGTCCTGGGTGATCACCGGCTGCGGCGGGAAGGGCACGACCTGTTCGCGCAGGTCGATGCGGTTGCGGATGGTGTCGATGAACGGGACGACGATGTTGAGGCCCGCGTTGAGTGTCCGTGTGTAGCGCCCGAAGCGCTCGACGATGGCCGCGCTGGCCTGTGGGATGACTTGGATCGTCTTGATCAGGGCGATGAAGACCAACACCACCAGAATGATCAGGACGATGATGACCGGTTCCATCGTCGTTTCCCCGTATCCCTTCTCCGCTTCGGCGCCTTCGGCAGATCTTGTGGTTGTCGAAGATCTTGCTGGTCGAGTCTGACAGACCGTCGCGTAGCTGGCGAGGAGTTCACTCCAGTTACGTCGTGCGAGGTCACATGACGATCGCTGTGGCTCCCTCGATGTCCACGACATCCACTTCCTGGCCCACTTCGTAAGCGTGGTCGGTGTCGAGGGCGCGGGCCGACCAGACCTCCCCGGCCAGCTTGATGCGGCCGCCGGAGGAGTCGACGCGTTCCAGGACGACGGCTTGTCTTCCCTTCAACGCGTCGACACCCGAGGCGAATTGGGGCCGCTGGGCGCGATGCCGGTTCGCGATGGGCCGTACGACGGCGATGCCCGCGGTCGAGATGGCGGCGAAGACGACGACCTGGGCGACGGCTCCGCCGCCGAAGACGCCGGTGACCACCGCCGCGGCGACGGCGCCCACCGCCAGCATCGCGAGTTCGGGCATCGCGGTGACCACGAGCGCGATGCCGAGCGCTGCCGCGCCGATCAGCCACCACAGCCATGCGTCGATTTCCACATGGTCATGGTAGGTCCGCGGGCCCTGTCGCCGACAGGGCGCCCAGCGTGCGAAATGCCGTTCCGGGTCGGGGATTTGCGCGGCGCGGGGCCGGATCAGGAGAGCGGGAGGCCCTGCGCGGTCCAGCGCTCGCCCGACTGTTCGACGACGAGCGGGAGTCCGAAGCAGAGGGAGAGGTTGCGGGAGGTGAGTTCGAGCTCCAGCGGGCCGGCGGCGAGGACCTTGCCCTGGCGGATCATGAGGACGTGGGTGAAGCCCGGGGGGATCTCCTCGACGTGGTGGGTGACCATGAGCATCGAGGGGGCGATCGGGTCGAGTGCGAGGCGGCCGAGTCGGCGGACCAGGTCCTCGCGGCCGCCGAGGTCGAGGCCGGCGGCGGGCTCGTCGAGCAGGAGCAGCTCGGGGTCGGTCATCAGGGCGCGGGCGATCAGGGTGCGCTTGCGCTCGCCCTCGGAGAGGGTGCCGAACCTGCGGTCCAGGTACTCGCTCATGCCGAGGCGGTCGAGGAAGGCGCGGGCGCGCTGCTCGTCGATGTCCTCGTAGTCCTCGTGCCAGGTGGCGGTCATGCCGTACGCGGCGGTCAGGACCGTCTCCAGGACCGTCTGGCGCTTGGGGAGCTTCTCGCTCATGGCGATGCCGGCCATGCCGATGCGGGGGCGCAGCTCGAAGACGTCGGTGCCGGGGCGGCCGAGGGTCTCGCCGAGAATGGCGGCGGTGCCCGCGCTGGGGAAGAGGTAGGTGGAAGCGAGGTTGAGGAGGGTGGTCTTGCCGGCGCCGTTCGGGCCGAGGATGACCCAGCGCTCGCCCTCCTTGACCGACCAGGAGACCTGGTCCACCAGAGCCCGGCCCTCGCGGACCACGGATACGTCCTGAAGCTCCAGAACATCGCTCATGAGCGCGTTGTCTCCCCTTGCAGTGTGGCCGGTCTCGGCTGTCGCGTAAGCCTGTGGCTCGGTCCGCCGCGCCGGTGGGCGCAGCCCTCCATGAAATCTACGCCACCGGCCGGCCCGCACATTCCCTCGGTCCGGTCCTTGGAGGGTCCTAGGGTGGAGGCATGCTCTCGGAACCACGTGCTGGACGTCTCGCAGCTTGGGGAAATGCCCTTTTGGCCGGACATGTCTCTCCGGATGACGCTGTGCTCGCGATCGTCGGCGAGGACGCGGTGCACCGGGTGGAGGGGCTGCCGGGTGAGTCGGGCCAGGTCGGGCTCACTCTGGCGCTGGGGCGGCTGCGGGCGCTCGGGGTGACCGGGCTGCGGGTCGCGCTGCCGGCGCCGGGGCATCCACTGGGGCTGAGCGGGCCACCGGAGTTCAACGCGCGGGCGCTGGAGGCCGAGCAGGCGGTGCTCTGTTACGGGGCGGCGTTCGGACTGGTGCCGGAGGTGTACGAGGCCGGGCCCGAGGGTGATGTGCACGTCGAGGTGGTGTGGCATGTGCTGCCCGTGCGGGAGGCGCCGCCCGCGGATGTGCCCTCGCTGGGCGAGGCGGAGCGGGAGCTTGCGGAGGCCCTGCGGGATGCCACGGAGGTGCTGACGCGGCTGGATGTGGCCGGGTCGGGGCCGGTGGCGGAGGCGGCGATCGACGCGTACCGGGCGCGGGCCGAGCGGGGGCGGGAGGTCCTGGCGCCGGGGTATCCGCCGCGGGCGGTGCGGGTGCTGGAGCTGGCGCAGCGGGTGGGGACGCTCATCACCGTGGCGACGGAGAGCGGGCACGGGGGCGCGGTGAGTTCGTCCGAGATCTTCGCGCGGCAGGAGGCGTTGCGGCCGGTGGAGCGGACGGCCCGGCGCGCGCAGGTCGCGGCGTACAACTCCGTGGTGGAGGAGCGGGAGCGCGGGGTTCGCTGAGCGAGGGCTTCGCGGTGCCCGGCGCCGTGAGGGGCCGGGCGAGGCCGTACACGACTGACCGGCCTCCCGGGCAGGACCGGGAGGCCGGTGTCACCTCCGGCTCGGAGACGGAGGTGGAGCGTCAGTGGTTGACGGCGAGGTTGCCGAAGGCCGGGTTCAGGATGCCCACGACGTTCACGCTGTTGCCGGACACGTTGACCGGGACGTGCACCGGGGCCTGGACGACGTTGCCCGAGCCGACGCCCGGGGAGCCCACGGCCTGGCCGTCGGCGTGCGCGCTGGTGGCGGAGGCCATGCCCGCGCCGGCGGCCAGCAGGCCACCCGTCACCATCGTCACGGCCGCTGCCTTCTTCAGGTTCTTCACTTCTGAGCCCTCCTTGCGATTGCCGCGGCAGGCGCCGCAGCACGCACTGGAGAACGGCGGCGATCCACCGAGGTTGCGCCATCCGGGGGACGTTCCCACGACAGTATGAATCTCGGTCCGGAACGCAACCTTCCGCGTTGTCGTGCGATGAGCGGATCAGCCGGTCACGCCATGGCGAACGGCCCACAGCGCGGCCTGCGTCCGGTCGGCCAGGTCGAGCTTCATCAGGATGTTCGAGACATGGGTCTTGACCGTTTTCTCGGACAGGACGAGCGCGCGGGCGATCTCGCGGTTGGAGCGGCCGTCCGCTATGAGGCCGAGGACCTCGCGCTCCCGCTCGGTGAGCGAACCGGCCCTGCCCGTGCCGGAGTTGGTCTCCTCCTGCGCCAGCAGGGCGCCGGCGACCTCCGGCTGGAGGAGGATGTGCCCGGCGTGGACCGAGCGGATGGCTCCGGCGAGGGCGTCGGGGTCGACGTCCTTGTAGACGTACCCGGCGGCGCCGGCACGCAGGGCCGGGACCACCGTGCGCTGCTCGGTGAAGCTGGTGACGACCAGCACGCGCGCGGGGTTGTCCAGCTCGCGGAGTCTGCGCAGGGCGTCGACGCCGTCCATGCCCGGCATCTTGACGTCCATGAGGATGACGTCGGGCCGCAACTCCTCGGCGCGGTCCACTCCTTCGGCGCCGTCCGCCGCCTCGCCGACGACCTCGATGTCGTCCTGCACTTCGAGGAAGGTGCGCAGGCCCCGTCGGACCACCTGGTGGTCGTCGACGAGCAGCACCCTGATTGCGTCAGCCACCGGGGACCTCCATCTCGATCACGGTGCCCTTGCCGGGCGCCGATTCCACGGTCAGCGTGCCGCCGGCGCCGCTCGCCCGGTCCCGCATCGAGACCAGGCCCAGATGACGCCCGGCGCGGCGGACCACGCTCGGGTCGAAACCGCCGCCGTCGTCCGCGACCCGCAGGACGGCTCCGCTGCCGCGGCGGTCCAGGGTCACGTCGACGTGGTCGGCGCCGGAGTGGCGCAGGGCGTTGTGCAGGGCCTCCTGGGCGACGCGCAGAACGGCCTCCTCCTGGGAGGCGGGCAGAGCCTTCACGCCGTGGCCGGCGAAGGTGACGCGGGCGCTGTGGGCGCGGTCGAGGACCTGGATCTGCGTCCGGAGGGTCGCCACGAGGCCGTCCTCGTCGAGGGCGGCGGGACGCAACTCGACGACCGCGGCGCGCAGTTCGTCGGCGGCCTCGGCGGCGAGGACGGCCACCTGCTGGAGTTCGCCCTTGGCGCGGGAGGGGTCCCGGTCGACCAGCCGGGCCGCGGCCTGGGCGGTCAGGCGCAGGGAGAACAGCTTCTGGCTGACCGCGTCGTGCAGTTCGTGGGCGAGGCGGGAGCGCTCCTCGGCGATGGTCAGCTCGCGGCTGCGCTCGTAGAGGCGGGCGTTGGTGAGGGCGATCGCGGCGTGCTGGGCGAGGATGCCGAGCAGCTCCTCGTCGTCCGCCGTGAAGCCGCAACCGCCCTCGGGTTTAGGGCAGTTCTTGTTCGCGAGGAACAGTGCGCCGATGACCTCGTCGCCGTCACGGATCGGCAGGCCCAGGAAGTCGACCAAGTCGGGGTGGGCCTTCGGCCAGCCCTCGAAGCGGGGGTCCTTGCGGACGTCCGCGAGGCGCTCGGCCCTGGCCTCGTGCAGCATCGCGGCGAGGATGCCGTGCTGGCGCGGGAGGGGGCCGATGGCCTTCCACTGTTCCTCGCTGACGCCGTCGACGACGAACTGGGCGAAGCCGCCGTGGTCGTCCGGGACACCGAGCGCGGCGTACTGCGCGTCGAGCAGCTCGCGGGCCGAGGCGACGATCGTCTTGAGGACGTCGCGCACCTCGAGATGCCTGCTCATGGCCAGCAACGCGGAGCTCACCGCGGCGAGGCCGGACCGGGGACCGTGACTCATGTCCTCACGGTACCGGCGGGCTGTGACAGCGCGGATCGGACCAGTGGCGGCGGGCGCCCGGCCGGTGGGCCTAGGCCGCGAGACCGAGAGGGCCGATTGCCGAGATGTAGGTCCGGGGGCGCCGGACCCGTGGCGTAGGGCGAAGGGACCCGGCGGACTGCGGCCCGCGTCCGAGGTGGTCCGGCCGGCCCGGTTCCTACGGTGAGGGCACGTCGATCACGTAGAGGGAGCTGATCATGCCGGTTGCGATCATCACCGGAGCCTCGAAAGGGCTGGGCCGGGCCCTGGCCGAGGCCCTGGCAGGGCGGGGCTGGGACCTGGTGCTCGACGCCAGGGGCGCCGAGGCGCTGGCGGACACGGCCGGGGCGGTCCGCGCGCACGGCACGCGTGTGACCGCCGTGGCCGGGGACGTCACGGACGCGGCGCACCGGGCGGAGGTGGTGTCGGCGGCCCGGCGGCTGGGCGGCGTCGACCTGCTGGTGCACAACGCGAGCGCGCTGGGCGCCGAGCCGCTGGTGCGGTTGGCGGAGCTGGCGCTGGACGGGCTGCGCCGGGCGCTGGAGGTGAACCTGGTGGCGGGGCTGGGTCTGGTCCAGGAGGCGCTGCCGCTGCTGCGGGCCTCGCGGACGGGCAGCGTCGTCGCGGTCAGCTCGGACGCGGCCGCCGAGGCCTATGAGACCTGGGGCGGTTACGGGGCGTCCAAGGCGGCCCTGGACCATCTGCTGGCGGTGCTCGCCGTGGAGGAGCCGGGGCTTCGGGTCTGGGCGGTGGATCCCGGGGACATGGCCACGGACCTGTACGCGGCGGCCGTACCGGACGACCGGGACCCGCGGCCCGAGCCGGCCACCGTGGTGCCGGGGTTCCTGCGACTGCTGGACGAGCGTCCGGTGAGCGGGCGCTATGGGGCTCCGGCGCTGCTGGGCGGGGTCCGATGACACTGGCGGTGCGGGTGCCGGAGGAGCTGTCGGCGCGGGTGCCGGTCGAGCAGCGGGGCCGAGGGCTGGATCGGGACTCCGTACGGATGCTGGTGTCGCGGGGTGCCGAGGTGGCGCATCACGCGTTCACGGAGCTGCCGCTGCTGTTGCGGGCCGGGGATCTGCTCGTGGTCAACACCTCGGCCACGCTGGCGGCGGCCGTGGACGGATGGACGGGGCACGCGCGTGTGGTGGTGCACTTCTCCACGCGCGGGGACGACGGCCGCTGGGCGGTGGAGCTGCGGGAGCCCGACGGGCGCGGCACCACGCGCGCGCGTGCGGGTGGGCCCGCGGGGAGGGAGGTGTGCCTGCCGGGGGGTGTACGGCTGGTTCTGGAGGAGCCGCTGAGCGGGCGGAGCGAGCGGCTGTGGTGGGCGCGGGTGTCCGGACCGGGGGTGCCGGGGCTGCTGCGGGAGTACGGGCGGCCCGTTCGCTACGCCTATACGGAGCGGGACCAGCCGCTGTCCGCCTACCAGACGGTGTTCGCGCTGCCGTCGGCGGACGGGACGGGCAGTGCGGAGATGCCGAGCGCGGCGCGGCCCTTCACGGCACGGCTGGTGGCGGAGCTGGTGAGCCGGGGGGTGCAGTTCGCGCCGGTCACGCTGCACACGGGGGTGGCCTCGGCGGAGGCGCACGAGCCGCCGTACCCGGAGCGTTTCGCGGTGCCCGAGGCGTCCGCGCGGCTGATCAACGCCGTGCGGGCCGGTGGGGGCCGGGTCGTGGCGGTCGGGACGACGGCGGTGCGGGCGGTGGAGTCGGCGGTGGGCGCCGACGGTGCCGTACGCGCCCGTGCGGGGTGGACGGATCTCGTCGTCACGCCGGAGCGCGGGGTGCGGGTGGTGGACGGGCTGCTGACCGGGCTGCACGAGCCGGAGGCCTCCCATCTGCTGTTGCTGGAGGCCGTCGCGGGGCGGGTGGCGATCGAGCGGGGGTACCGGGCCGCGCTCCAGGGCCGGTACCTCTGGCACGAGTTCGGGGACGTACACCTCGTGCTGCGGTGAACAGTCCTCACACTGAGCATCGCTTGTGCAACGGGCCGTGAGAACGCATGTCGCCCGATGTGAGCCCGCGCATAGGGCGCACGTCACGTACGAAAGTGCGTAGGAGACAAAGCCGCACCTTTTGAGCGGCCAAGAAGTCCAATCTGCCCCGGTTTACCCCTCCCTGATCCACTATCTTCCTTCGTACGTCACACCTTTGCCACGCCATTTTGCGGCCGCTAAGAATTGGCGACGTCGCTCAGCGCCGTGGGTTCACCTCCGCGGCGTTTGTGTCGGAAACACACCGAGTCCAACGCCGGACGCCGAGCGACTCCCGCGCTATTCGAAGAGGTCCACAGCAGCATGCCCAAGAACATCTTCAGCCGTGTTCAGAGTCGTAGCCTGACCCGTCACCACAAGATCGCCATGGCCGGTGTCGCCACCCTCGGCGCCGTCGCCATCGGAGTCTCCGCGGTACCGAGCGGCGCCTCGACCAAGACCACGACCGAGGCCGCTCAGCCGGCTGCGGTGGCGTACAGCAACCAGCAGATCAAGGACGTCAAGGCGAGCGTCACGGACCAGATGGCCGGCGCCAGCCTGAAGGCGGAGCAGATCGCGGCGAAGAAGAAGGCCGACGCCGCGGCCGCCGCCAAGAAGAAGGCCGCCGCCGAGGCGGCGAAGAAGAAGGCCGAGGCCGCGCGCAAGGCCAAGGAGGCCGCGAGCCGCGACGCCAAGCGCGCCCAGGTCAAGAAGGCCGCCGTCAAGAGCTACCCGAACAACCTCGACGGCTGGATCCGCGAGTCGCTCGCCATCCTGAAGAAGCACGACATCCCCGCGTCCTACGACGGCATCCACCGCAACATCATGCGGGAGTCCTCGGGCAACCCGAAGGCGATCAACAACTGGGACATCAACGCCATCAACGGCATCCCGTCGAAGGGCCTGCTCCAGGTCATCCCGCCGACCTTCAAGCACTGGCACGTCCCCGGCACCTCCTGGGACATCTACGACCCGGTAGCCAACATCACCGCCGCCTGCAACTACGCGGCCGACAAGTACGGCTCGATGGACAACGTCGACAGCGCGTACTGAGGCCGGCGCGGACCTCTGCTCGCTGTACGGACGCCGAAGGGCGGCACCCTCCTGACGGGGTGCCGCCCTTCGGGCGTGGTACGGCGGTGACTACTTGCGCATGACCTCGGGCTCGTGGCGGCGCAGGAAGCGGGCCACGAAGAAGCCGCAGATCACGCCGAGGACGAGGAGCGCGCCCATGTCCATGGCCCAGGCCCCTGCCGTGTGCTCCCACAGCGGGTCGGTGTCGCCGGCCGTCTCGGGCGGGCTGATCTTGTTGAAGTCCAGCGTGGCACCGGAGGCGGCGACCGCCCAGCGCGACGGCATCAGGAACGAGAACTGGTTGACGCCGATCGAGCCGTGCAGCGCGAACAGGCAGCCGGTGAAGACGACCTGGATGATGGCGAACATCACCAGCAGCGGCATGGTCTTCTCGGCGGTCTTCACCAGCGAGGAGATGATCAGGCCGAACATCATCGAGGTGAAGCCCAGCGCCATGATCGGCACGGACAGCTCCAGCAGCGTGGCGCTGCCGAAGACGAGACCCTCCTCGGGGATCTCGCGGCTGGAGAAGCCGATGACGCCGACCAGCAGGCCCTGGAGCACGGTGATCATGCCGAGCACGAACACCTTGGACATCAGGTACGCCGAACGCGAGAGGCCGGTGGCACGCTCCCGCTCGTAGATGACGCGTTCCTTGATCAGCTCTCGGACCGAGTTCGCCGCACCCGCGAAGCAGGCGCCGACCGCGAGGATCAGCAGGACCGTGGTGGCCGTGCCGTTCGGGATGATCCGGCCGGTCTGCGGGTTGACGGGGTTCGGCAGCAGGCCCTTGTCGGCGTCGATGAGCAGACTGACCGCGCCGAGCACGGCCGGCAGGATCACCATCAGGGCGAGGAAGCCCTTGTCGGACACGATCACCGAGACATAGCGCCGGACAAGCGTGACGAACTGGGACATCCAGCCCTGCGGCTTCGGCGGCTTCATCGCCTGCATCTGCGGAACCTGTACGGACTGCGGCGCAACGGCGTCGATGTCCGCGGCGTACATCTGGTAGTGCTGCGAGCCCTTCCAGCGGCCCGCCCAGTCGTAGTCGCGGTAGTTCTCGAAGGCGGAGAAGACATCGGCCCAGGTGTCGTAGCCGAAGAAGTTCAGCGCCTCCTCGGGCGGGCCGAAGTAGGCGACCGAGCCGCCGGGCGCCATCACCAGCAGCTTGTCGCAGATCGCCAGCTCGGCCACCGAGTGGGTGACGACGAGGACCGTACGGCCGTCGTCGGCCAGGCCGCGCAGCAGCTGCATGACGTCGCGGTCCATGCCCGGGTCGAGGCCGGAGGTCGGCTCGTCCAGGAAGATCAGCGACGGCTTGGTCAGCAGCTCAAGGGCGACCGAGACGCGCTTGCGCTGGCCGCCGGAGAGGGACGTGACCTTCTTGTCCTTGTGGATGTCGAGCTTGAGCTCGCGCAGCACCTCGTCGATGCGGGCCTCGCGCTCGGCGCCCGTGGTGTCGGCCGGGAAGCGCAGCTTGGCCGCGTACTTGAGGGCCTTCTTGACGGTCAGCTCCTTGTGCAGGATGTCGTCCTGCGGGACCAGACCGATGCGCTGGCGCAGCTCGGCGAACTGCTTGTAGAGGTTCCGGTTGTCGTACAGCACCTCGCCCTGGTTGGCGGGGCGGTAGCCGGTGAGCGCCTTGAGCAGGGTCGACTTGCCGGAGCCGGACGGGCCGATGACCGCGATCAGCGACTTCTCCGGGACGCCGAAGGAGACGTCCTTGAGGATCTGCTTGCCGCCGTCGACCGTGACGGTCAGGTGGCGGGCGGAGAAGGACACCTCACCGGTGTCGACGAACTCCTCGAGCCGGTCGCCGACGATACGGAACGTCGAGTGGCCGACGCCGACGACGTCGGTCGGGCCGAGCAGCTGCGAGCCGCCCTTGGCGATCGGCTGGCCGTTGACGTACGTGCCGTTGTGGGAGCCGAGGTCGCGGATCTCCATACGCCCGTCGGGCGTCGCGTGGAACTCGGCGTGGTGCCGGGAGACCTGCAGGTCGGAGACGACCAGCTCGTTCTCCAGGGCACGGCCGATGCGCATCACACGGCCGAGGGAGAACTCGTGGAACGTGGTCGGGCTGCGGTCGCCGTAGACCGGCGGCGCCCCCGCGACACCGCCGGGACCCTGCTGCTGCGGGATGTGCGCCGCGGCCTGCTGCGGCTGCTGCCAGCCGGCCTGGGGGGCCTGCTGCTGCGGCTGCTGGTGCGGTGGCTGCTGGGCCGGGGCCTGCTGGCCCCAGCCGGGGTTCGCGCCCTGCGCCGCGTACGGCTGCTGCTGGGGCTCGGCCTGCGGCGTGGCGACGGAGGCCGCGGCGCCGGACAGGCTCAGGCGCGGGCCGTCGGTCGCGTTGCCCAGGTTGACGGCCGAGCCGGGGCCGAGCTCCATGTGATGGATGCGCTGCCCCTGCACGAACGTGCCGTTGGTGCTGCCGTGGTCCTCGATGACCCAACTGCGGCCGTTGAAGCTGACCGTGGCGTGACGCCAGGAGACCCTGGCGTCGTCGAAGACGACGTCCCCCTGCGGATCACGTCCGAGGGTGTATGGCCTGGACGGATCTAGCGTCCAGGTACGTCCGTTTGATTCCAGTACGAGTTCCGGCACTCCATGCCCCACTGAGTTGTCCCCCGATTTACCCCCGACATGGGGAGTCTAGGGATGTCGAACATCGGGGGGAACTATTTCAGGAGCTGGCCTCTGACCGAAAGTCGGGCCTTGTGAAGACCGCGTCCGGACGCGTCGGCCGATTCCGTTGACGGGGTTGAAACCGGACCGGAGAGTGGTATTTCGACGCGAGGGGGACATGCGCGGTGTTCCCGCCGCGCAGCGGATCGGGGGGTCTGCCATGAGTGCTGCGACAGGTACCGAGCGCACGAGCGGCCATGCGCGCGTGCCGTGGGGGGACGTGCTGATGTCCGCCGTCGCCGCTGTGAGCTGGGCGTTGATCGGGATGGCCGGGACGGCGGCGCTCGGCCTGCGGCTGCTGGAGGCGGACACGGCCGGGTCGTTGGGGCCGATGACCGCGGCGGTGGTGGCTCTCGGGGCGGGTGGGTCGGTCACACCGTCCGGTGATGTGTCGGCGTTCGGCCTCACGGGCGCGGAGGCGGACACGGCCATCGAGATCACGCCACTGGGGGTGAGCCTGGTCGGGGCGGTGCTGCTGTCGTGGTTCTTCCTACGGTCCTTGCGGGCGGCGGGAGTTGTGATCTCACCCGCCGAACTGCTCGCGCGGGCGGGGACGGTGGTGGCGCTGTTCGTGGCGATGCTGGGCGGGCTCGCGTGGGCGGGTCACGACGTCATCACGATCGACGGGGGGTCGCTGGGCCTGGACGACGTGACCGGCGGGAGCGGCGGCGTCGAGATCCCGGGCCTGGGAGACATCGGCGGGCTGCTGCCGGACCGGCTCGGCGACCTGGTCGACGCGCGGGCCGCGGTCGGCTTCACGGTCGACACGGCGCCGACGCTGCTGGGCGGGCTCGGCTGGTCGGCCGGGATTCTGGTCATCGCCCTGCTGGCCTCGCGCCGCACGCCGCTGCCGCCGGGCTGGGAGGCCGTGCACCGGGTCGTCCGGCCGGCCGTGTCCGCGGTGGTGACCGTTCTGCTGGTGGCGGTGGTGGCGGGGTTCGCGGCGGCGGCGTACGCGGCGATCGGCGACGACCATCCGGCGCGTATCGCCGGCGCGGCGCTGCTCGGGGCGCCGAACGGGGTGTGGCTGGGCATCCCGATCGGCCTGTTCGTGACGTGGGACGGGCGCGCGACGGGCGAACTGACCCGCTTCCTGCCGGACCCGCTGGACGACCTCCTCGGCGCTGGGGCCGACCAGCCGGTGACGCTGGGCCGGCTGGCCGAGCTGGACGGGCGGGTGTGGCTGCTGGGGGTGGCCGCAGCGTTGACGATGCTGCTGGCGGGGGTGCTGGCCGGGGTGCGGACGCCGGCCGGGGAAGGGACGGGTGGGTTTCGTTTCGCCGGCCGGTGTGCGGTGCGGCTGGGGGTCGCGACCGCGCTCGCCCTGCCGTTGCTGGCCTGGCTGACGGACGTGTCCGTGACCGCCTCCCTGTCCGTGCTCGGCTTCGACGCGTTCGGCGCGGGCATCGCACTGCACGGCCACCTCGGCACGGCCCTGCTCCTGGGCGCGGTGTGGGGCGCGGGGGCCGGGGCCGTCGGGGCATCGCTCGCCTGGGCATCCGGGGCGGCGGGACGACGCGCTACGGCGCCGGCTCGGGGAGAGGGGTTCGCCGGGGCGGCCGGGCCGGAGGCCGTGGCGGGTGCCGAGTGGGCCGAGCACGGGGCCGGGGCCGGGGAAGCGGAGACCTGGAGCGGCTCCGGGACGGTGGGCTGCGACGTGGGCGACGGGCGGGCGTGGCCACGGCCCGGCCACGCGACACGGCGGACCGGCAACGACCCCGGTGGCGGGCAGACCGACGCACCGGGCGGCCCCACGCCGGCAGGGCATGGTGTGCCAGGGCCCGGCGACGCGGCACGGCGACCCGGGAACGACCCTGGCGCCGGGTGGCCCGGTGCGCGAGGCGGGTGGGCTTCGGAGGCCGAGGAGGCTGGGCCGTACGCACCTGGTACGCCGTACCGGCCGCCCAACCCGGGCACCAATCCCTACCTCCGGGTGCCGGAGGAGCTGCGGGAAGCGGAGGACGCTCGGCCGCCCGGGGCGGAGCGTCCCTTCGATGCCGGGTCCGGGCCCGAGTACGGCACCCCAGCGGACGAGAAGCCCTCCGCCCCCGGCGACGTCTACGGCGCTCCCACCGTCGTGCGGCCCGTCGGCCCGCCGCCGCGTGGTCCCCGGCAGGCGCCGGGGCCGAGGGGCGGGAACGGGCCGCCCGCGCGGCCCGACGACGGGCCGCCGCCTCCGCCGCCTCCTCCGCCGCCGCGGAAGCCGCGGGGTGGGAGGTGAGCGGCGAGGGGAACAGGACGCCGTACCGGTACGTAAGGTTCACGCCACCGAGGCGACATGCAGTGTTCGCTGTCCGCCAGACGGACCTCCAGGGCGGTACGCCCCGCCCGCCGGATACGGTGGAACCACCATGAGCGCTTCGCAGACCTCGTCTTCCGACGTCCCTGCCGACGTCCCCACTCTCCTCGTGAAGATCTTCGGCAAGGACAGGCCGGGCATCACCGCCGGCCTCTTCGACACCCTCGCCGCCTACTCCGTCGACGTCGTCGACATCGAGCAGGTCGTCACCCGTGGCCGGATGGTGCTGTGCGCGCTCGTGACCGAGCCGCCCCCCGGGCTCGAAGGGGATCTGCGGGCGACCGTCCACAGCTGGGCCGAGTCGATGAAGATGCAGGCGGAGATCATCTCCGGTCTCGGCGACAACCGCCCTCGCGGGCTGGGCCGCTCCCTGGTCACCGTGCTCGGGCACCCGCTCACCGCCGAGGCGACGGCCGCGATCGCCGCGCGGATCACGAAGACCGGCGGCAACATCGACCGTATCTTCCGGCTCGCCAAGTACCCCGTGACCGCCGTCGAGTTCGCCGTCTCCGGCGTGGAGACCGAGCCGCTGCGCACCGCCCTGATGACCGACGCGGCCAGGCTCGGCATCGATGTGGCGGTCGTCGCCGCCGGCCTGTACCGGCGCGCGCAGCGCCTGGTCGTGATGGACGTCGACTCGACGCTGATCCAGGACGAGGTCATCGAGCTGTTCGCCGCGCACGCCGGCTGCGAGGACAAGGTCGCCGAGGTGACGGCGGCCGCGATGCGCGGGGAGCTGGACTTCGAGCAGTCCCTGCACGCGCGCGTGGCGCTGCTGGAGGGGCTGGACGCCTCGGTCGTGGACAAGGTGCGCAGCGAGGTGCGGCTGACGCCCGGCGCCCGCACCCTGATCCGTACGCTGAAGCGGCTCGGCTACCAAGTCGGTGTCGTCTCGGGCGGCTTCACTCAGGTCACCGACGACCTGAAGGAGCGGCTCGGGCTGGACTTCGCCCACGCCAACACCCTGGAGATCGTCGACGGCCGGCTGACGGGCCGGGTCACCGGCGAGATCGTCGACCGGGCGGGCAAGGCACGGCTGCTGCGCCGGTTCGCCGCGGAGGCGGGTGTGCCGCTGTCGCAGACGGTGGCGATCGGTGACGGCGCGAACGACCTGGACATGCTGAACGCGGCCGGTCTCGGGGTGGCCTTCAACGCCAAGCCGGTGGTGCGCGAGGCCGCGCACGCCGCGGTGAACTTCCCGTTCCTGGACACGGTCCTGTACCTGCTGGGCATCACACGCGAAGAGGTCGAGGCGGCGGACATCCTCGACCTCGGCTGAACCCGCGTGGGAAGGGCCCGGCACCGCACCGGCGCCGGGCCCCTGTCACACGGGGATCGTCACTCGGCCGGCGCCCAGTAGTCCCGCAGCGTGGCCACGCCCGGCTCCAGGCTCTTCCACGCGCCGGTGAACGACAGCACGGCGAAGGCGGCGGCCGGGAACCCACGGCGCGCCATCCGCTCCCGGGCCTCGTCCTCGCCGGAGCCCGCCAGGACTTCGGCGAGGCCCTGGATGCCCGGGTTGTGCCCGACCATGAGGATGGTCTGCGCGTCGTCGGGGGTCTCGTTGAGCAGAGCGATCAGCTCGCCCGGCGAGGCATCGTAGATCCGCTCCTCGTAGACGGTTTTCGGCCGCTGCGGGAACTCCTGGACGGCGAGCTTCCAGGTCTCCCGGGTCCGGACCGCGGTGGAGCACAGGGCCAGGTCGAAGGCGAGACCGGTGTCGGTCAGCCTGCGCCCGGCCTCCGCCGCGTCCATGCGGCCCCGGTCGGCGAGCGGACGCTCGTGGTCGGTCACCTGCGGCCAGTCGGCTTTCGCATGGCGGAAGAGGACAATCCTGCGGGGTTCTGCGACGCTCATGAGATCCAGCTTCGCATGAAACACGCCATGTGGCGCAGGGAGTTGACCACCGGCTTCGGCTGTGATCAGCGGACTGTCAGCTGCTGCACACGCTCGAGGAGGTGGGCGATGGCGGGACCGCCGGTGGCCGCGTGCGCGTCGGACGGGTTCAGGATCAGGGCGAGCAGCGCGGTGAAGGCGAGCACGGGCAGGGCGAGGGCCCACCAGGGCAGCCGATCGGCGGCACCGGCCCGGGTCGCCGGACAGGGCCGGGTGTGCGTAGGGGCCGACATGGGTGCCTCCGCTCTCCGAGTGGTCGGTGACCGTCTCGCGGTCACACCCTCGAAGCTACGGAATCGGCGGCTGCCGACCCATCCGGTGATCCACCCACTTGACCCTGACCCTCACCCCCTAGGGGACAGGGGGGCTAACCCCACCATGGGCCGTGTGAGCGCCGGTCATGGCGAGGCGATGGTCGCGATGACGGCGATGACGATGAAGATCGCGAAGAAGGCGCCGAAGACGAGCAGCATCTTCTTCTGACCGTGCTGGGGGTTCGGGTCGAGCACTGGCATGGGGCCAGTCTCCCACCCGCCGTGCCCGCCGGGCGCCCCGGGGGTGACCCCAGGTGTGGGGCGGGGTCAGCGGGCGGCCTCGTCCTCCACCGTGCGGTCGCGGCCGGCCAGGAAGCCGACGGCCATCTGCGGGATCATCAGGGCGCTCATCAGCGCGATCGGCAGGCCCCAGCCGCCGCTGTGCTGGTAGAGGACGCCCACGAGCAGCGGTCCGGGGATGGAGATCAGGTAGCCGGTGCTCTGCGCGAACGCCGACAGCTGGGCCACGCCCGGGCCGGTCCTGGCCCTCATGCCGACCATGGTCAGGGCGAGCGGGAAGGCGCAGTTGGCGATGCCGAGCAGCACGGCCCAGGCCCAGGCTCCGGCGGCGGGCGCGAGGTACAGCCCGGCGTAGCCGGCGAGGCCGCAGACGCCCAGGGCGAGCGCGATGGGGCCCTGGTGGGGCAGCCGGGTGGCCAGGCGGGGTATGACGAAGGCCAGGGGGACGCCCATGACCATGGTGACGGCCAGCAGCAGGCCCGCGGTGCCGGCGGGCACACCGGCGTCCCGGAAGATCTGCGCCATCCAGCCCATGGTGATGTAGGCGGCGGTGGCCTGGAGCCCGAAGAAGACGGCCAGGGCCCAGGCGGTACGGCTGCGGGTCATCCGCAGCCGGGGCGCCTCCTCGCGCGCGTGCTCGGCCGAGGCGGGGGCCTGCGGTTCCCGGCCCCGCACGGGCCCGTCGCCGCCGGTCTCCGCGTCCGCCGTCCTCTCCCCCGTCGCGGGCGGCGTCACGCGCCCCCGGACGAAGGGCAGCCAGGGCAGGACCGCCGCCACGGCGAGCCCGGCCCACAGGACCAGGCCCGTCTGCCAGCTGCCGCCGAGGGCGTCGGTCAGGGGCACCGTCACGGCCGCCGCGAGGGCGGTGCCGAGGGCGAGGGCCATCGAGTACAGGCCGGTCATGGACCCCACGCGGTCGGGGAACCAGTGCTTGACGATGACCGGCATCAGGACGTTGCTGACCGCGATGCCCATGAGGGCCAGGGCGCTGCCGGCCAGGAAGCCGGCCGTGCCGCCGGCGTAGGGGCGGACGATCAGCCCGGTGGCGATGGCGGCCATGCCGGCGCACACCACGGCGCCCGCTCCGAAGCGGCGGGCCAGCCGCGGGGCCATGACGCCGAAGACGGCGAAGCACAGCGGCGGCACGGAGGTGAGCAGTCCGGCCACGCTGCCGCTCATGCCGAGTCCGTCGCGCACCTCCTCCAAGAGGGCGCCGAGGCTGGTGATGGCGGGGCGGAGGTTCAGCGCGGACAGCACGATGCCGAGGACGAGCAGCCGCATCGTCCACACGCGCGTGGACGCGCCGCCCGGTTTCCCGTCGTCGTGCGCGGCCGAGCCGCGTACGGGCGGGGGCGTCATCGTCCGGGTTTCCTCACTAGGCATGAGGCCCATCATAGAATCATAGGATGATTGACTGTCCAGTGGTCGGCTGCCCTCCGGCACCCCGGTCGTGGGAAGGTGTGCCATGCCCCTGAGCCATCCCCGTCGTTCGGCCCTGTCCGAGCAGGTCATCGCCGCGCTGCGGGCGCAGATCACCTCGGGCGAGTGGCCCGTCGGCTCCCGGATCCCGACCGAGCCCGAACTGGTCGAGCAGCTGGGCGTCGCGCGCAACACGGTCCGTGAGGCCGTTCGCGCCCTGTCGCACAACGGGCTGCTGGACATCCGCCAGGGTTCCGGCACGTACGTCGTGGCGACGAGCGAGCTGGCGGGCGTGATGCAGCGGCGGTTCGCCGAGGCCGACCCCCGGCACATCGCCGAGCTGCGCTCCACGCTGGAGTCGGCCGCCGCCCGGCTCGCCGCCGAGCGGCGCACGGAGAGGGACCTCAAGCAGCTCGACGCGCTGCTGCTGCGGCGCGAGCAGGCCTGGGAGTCGGGTGACAAGGAGGCGTTCGTGACCGCGGACGCGACCTTCCACCTGGCCGTGGTGTCCGCCTCCCACAACGACGTGATGACGGCCATGTACGCGGATCTGGGCGAGGTGCTGCGGGACTGGCTGCGCGAGGACGTCGGCGAGAAGCTGACGCCGGAGACGCACATGGACCACGGGCGGCTGCTGGAGGCGATTCGCGCGGGCGAGGCGGACGCGGCCGCGGCGGAGGCCGCGCGCTATCCGTTCCTGTGCCGGCTGGGCGGGATCAGCTCTCCCTCCGGTGACTGATCCACACGTCGCCGACCTCTTTCCAGCACCGTCCGGTCAGCCGCACGGTCTGCGCGGGCCCGGCCGCGACCGGCGAGCTGTCGGTGTCGATGTCCCACCAGCGTGCGCACTCCACGTGCAGGCTCACACGGTCGGTCACCGGGTACGGGTTGTGGCAGTACACGGTCACCTTGGAGCCGGTCACGCGGATCCGGCAGGCCGCGCCGAAGGGCTCGGCGGACTCGCGCTCCTCGGCCGGCACGCGCGCGTGGGGCACGGCCTCGTACGCCACGGTCAGCACGAGCGTGGCGGCGACGGACAGTGAGGCCATTCGGCGGGACAAGCGCACAAGGGGACCTCCTCGGCCGTGCTGGGGAGGGGCTCGCGTGGTGAACGCGTACTCCAGGGTGCCCAGTTGCGGGCCTCCCCCGCCTGGCCTGCTGAGCCGAACGGGTGACGCCCCGCTCCCCGCGCGCTGCGGGGAACGGGGCGTCGCCGGACGCAGGGGAGATCAGGCTCCGATGGCGTGCAGACCACCGTCCACGTGGATGATCTCGCCCGTGGTCTTCGGGAACCAGTCGCTCAGCAGCGCGACGACACCGCGGCCGGCCGGCTCCGGGTCCTTCAGGTCCCACTCCAGCGGGGAGCGGGAGTCCCACACGGACGCCAGCTCGCCGAAGCCCGGGATGGACTTGGCGGCCATGGAACCGAGCGGACCGGCCGAGACCAGGTTGCAGCGGATGTTCTGCTTGCCCAGGTCACGGGCCATGTAGCGGCTGGTGGCCTCCAGGGCGGCCTTGGCCGGGCCCATCCAGTCGTACTGCGGCCAGGCGAACTGCGCGTCGAACGTCAGACCGACGACCGAGCCGCCGTTCTGCATCAGCGGCAGGCAGGCCATGGTCAGCGACTTCAGGGAGTACGCCGAGACGTGCATGGCGGTGGCCACCGACTCGAACGGCGTGTTCAGGAAGTTGCCGCCGAGGGCGTCCTGCGGGGCGAAGCCGATGGAGTGGACGACCCCGTCGAGGCCGCCGAGCTCCTCGCCGACGATGTCGGCCAGGCGGCCGAGGTGCTCGTCGTTGGTGACGTCGAGCTCGATGACCTTGGTGGGCTTGGGCAGCTTCTTGGCGATGCGCTCGGTCAGCGTGGGCCGCGGGAACGCCGTGAGGATGACCTCGGCGCCCTGCTCCTGGGCCAGCTTGGCGGTGTGGAAGGCGATGGAGGCCTCCGTCAGCACACCGGTGATCAGGACGCGCTTGCCCTCGAGAATTCCGCTCATGGTGATCAGTGACCCATTCCCAGTCCGCCGTCAACGGGAATGACGGCTCCAGTGATGTACGAGGCGTCGTCCGAGGCGAGGAACCGCACCGTCGCGGCGATCTCCTCCGGCTGGGCGTACCGGCCGAGCGGAACCTGCTTCACGATGTTCTCGCGCTGCTCGTCGGTGAGCGCCTTGGTCATGTCGGTGTCGACGAAGCCGGGCGCGACGACGTTGAAGGTGATGTTGCGCGAGCCCAGCTCACGGGCGAGGGAACGCGCGAAGCCGACCAGCGCGGCCTTGGAGGCGGCGTAATTCGCCTGGCCGGGACCGCCGTACAGTCCGACGACCGACGAGATGAGCACCACACGGCCCTTCTTGGCGCGCAGCATGCCGCGGTTGGCGCGCTTCACCACGCGGAAGGTGCCGGTGAGGTTGGTGTCGATGACCGAGGTGAAGTCCTCCTCGGACATGCGCATCAGGAGCTGGTCCTTGGTGATGCCGGCGTTGGCGATGAGGATCTCGACGGGGCCGTGAGCCTCCTCGATCTCCTTGTAGGCCTGCTCCACCTGCTCGGCGTCGGTGATGTCGCACTTGACCGCCAGGAAGCCGGTGGGCGGCTCACCCGAGCGGTATGTGATGGCGACCTTGTCGCCGGCATCGGCGAAAGCACGGGCGATGGCGAGGCCGATGCCCCGGTTGCCTCCGGTGACGAGAACCGAGCGGCTCAACGGATCACCCTTTCGATAGCGGTCTGATACCCCGCCCGGCGCCTGGACGACAGGCGGTGATGACAGGCGGCTTCCTCGAAAACCTATCGGTCCGGGCAGCCCCGCGGACAATCGGGCACCGACAGTGGCGTACGGGACTCACTGTCGGATCCCTACAGAAAGCCGCGGGTCCGGCCCATCAAACTCATGGCCCGCGCGCGGGATGGACGACATGATCGGAGCAGTCATACGTACGGCAACCACGGTCACCTCGACAGAAAGAGACGGCGGTGCCTCATACCATCGACGAGGCCTTCACGGCCCTCCCCCTACGCGCCCTCGCCGACGCGGCCCTCGCACGCGCGCGAGCGCTGGGCGCCGAGCACGCGGACTTCCGGTTCGAACGGGTGCGGGGCGCCTCCTGGCGGTTCCGGGACGCCAAGCCCGCCGGGTCGTCGGACACCACCGACCTCGGGTACGCGGTGCGGGTGGTGCACGGCGGTACGTGGGGCTTCGCGTCCGGCGTCGACCTCACCATGGACGCCGCCGCCAGGGTCGCCGGGCAGGCGGTGGCGATGGCCAAGCTGTCCGCCCAGGTGATCAAGGCGGCGGGTTCGGAGGAGCGGGTGGAGCTGGCCGACGAGCCGGTGCACGCGGACAAGACGTGGATCTCGTCGTACGAGATCGACCCCTTCTCCGTGCCCGACGAGGAGAAGGCCGGCCTCATCGCGGAGTGGAGCGCGCGGCTGCTGGCGGCCGACGGGGTCGACCACGTCGATTCCTCGCTGCTCACGGTCCACGAGAACAAGTTCTACGCCGACACCGCCGGGACCGTGACCACGCAGCAGCGGGTGCGGCTGCACCCGGTCTTCAACGCGGTGTCGGTGGACGAGTCGAGCGGCGAGTTCGACTCGATGCGCACCCTCGCGCCGCCGGTGGGACGCGGCTGGGAGTACCTGCGGGGCACCGGCTGGGACTGGGAGGGCGAGCTGGAGCGCATCCCGGAGCTGCTCGCCGAGAAGATGCGCGCGCCGAGCGTCCAGCCGGGCCTGTACGACCTGGTCGTCGACCCGTCCAACCTGTGGCTGACCATCCACGAGTCCATCGGGCACGCCACCGAGCTCGACCGGGCCCTCGGCTACGAGGCGGCCTACGCAGGCACCTCGTTCGCCACGTTCGACCAGCTGGGCAAGTTGCGGTACGGCTCGGAGCTGATGAACGTCACCGGCGACCGCACCGCCGAGCACGGCCTGGCCACCATCGGGTACGACGACGAGGGCGTCGCGGGCCAGTCCTGGGACCTGGTCAAGGACGGCACGCTCGTCGGCTACCAGCTGGACCGGCGCATCGCGAAGCTGACCGGCTTCGAGCGGTCCAACGGCTGCGCCTACGCGGACTCCCCCGGACACGTGCCGGTGCAGCGTATGGCCAACGTGTCGTTGCGGCCGGACCCGGCCGGGATGTCCACCGAGGACCTCATCGGCGGCGTGGAGCGCGGCATCTACGTCGTGGGCGACCGGTCCTGGTCGATCGACATGCAGCGCTACAACTTCCAGTTCACCGGTCAGCGCTTCTACCGCATCGAGAACGGGCGGCTCGCCGGGCAGCTGCGCGATGTCGCCTACCAGGCGACCACCACCGACTTCTGGGGCTCGATGTCGGCGGTCGGCGGGCCGCAGACCTATGTGCTCGGCGGCGCCTTCAACTGCGGCAAGGCCCAGCCGGGGCAGGTCGCGGCCGTCTCGCACGGCTGCCCGTCGGCCCTCTTCAAGGGCGTCAACATCCTCAACACGACCCAGGAGGCCGGTCGATGAGCGCGCGTTCCAGCAAGCCGCACGAGGTCGTCGAGCGCGCCCTCGAGCTGTCCCGGGCGGACGGCTGTGTCGTCATCGCCGACGAGCAGTCCACCGCCAACCTGCGCTGGGCCGGCAACGCGCTGACCACGAACGGCGTCACACGCGGGCGCACGCTCACCGTCGTCGCCACGGTCGACGGCAAGGAGGGCACGGCCTCCGGGGTCGTGTCACGCTCGGCCGTGACCGCCGACGAGCTGGAGCCCCTGGTGCGGGCCGCCGAGGCCGCGGCGCGCGGCGCCGCACCCGCCGAGGACGCACAGCCGCTGGTCACGGGCGTGGAGCGGTCGCCGGAGTTCACGGAGGCCCCCGCCGAGACCTCCTCGGCCGTGTTCGCCGACTTCGCCCCGGCGCTCGGCGAGGCCTTCGCCCGCGCGCGTGCGGGCGGCCGCGAGCTGTACGGCTTCGCCAACCACGAGCTGGTGTCGTCGTACGTCGGCACGTCCACGGGGCTGCGGCTGCGGCACGACCAGCCGAACGGGACGCTGGAGCTGAACGCCAAGTCCCCGGACCGCACCCGGTCCGCGTGGGCCGGGCGCTCCACCCGGGACTTCAAGGACGTCGACCCGGCGGCGCTGGACGCGGAGCTGGCCGTGCGCCTCGGGTGGGCCGAGCGGCGTGTGGAGCTGCCGGCGGGGCGCTACGAGACGCTGCTGCCGCCGACGGCCGTGGCGGACCTGCTGATCTACCAGATGTGGTCGGCGTCGGGCCGGGACGCGGTCGAGGGCCGCACGGTGTTCTCCAAGCCGGGCGGGGGCACGCGGGTCGGCGAGAAGCTGACCGACCTGCCGCTGACCCTGCGCAGCGACCCGAACGAGCCGGGCCTGGAGTCGGCGCCCTTCGTGATCGCGCACTCCTCCGGGGGTGATCAGTCGGTGTTCGACAACGGGCTGCCGCTCGCGGCCACCGAGTGGATGCGCGAGGGCGAGTTGCGGCACCTGACGACCAGCAGGCACAGCGCCGGCCTGACCGGGCTGCCCGTCGCGCCGGGCATCGACAACATCGTCCTGGACGGCGGCGAGGACCGCTCCCTGGACGAGATGGTCGCGAACACCGAGCGCGGGTTGCTGCTGACCTGCCTGTGGTACATCCGGGAGGTCGACCCGGCGACGCTGCTGCTGACGGGCCTGACCCGGGACGGCGTCTACCTCGTCGAGAACGGCGAGGTGACGGGCGAGGTGAACAACTTCCGGTTCAACGAGTCGCCGGTCGGGGTGCTCGGCCGGGCCACGGAGGCGGGGCGGACCGAGAAGACCCTGCCGAGGGAATGGAGCGACTGGTTCACCAGGGCGGCGATGCCCGCGCTGCGCGTCCCCGATTTCAATATGAGCTCTGTCAGCCAGGGCGTATAACCTCGTAGTCGGCTGTCACCCGACTGCCCGAAGATCATCGAGGAGACACGAGAACCGTGACGGACATCGTCGACGAGCTGAAGTGGCGCGGGCTGTTCGCCCTGTCCACTGACGAGGACGCTTTGCGCAAGGCGCTCGCGGACGGTCCCGTCACGTTCTATTGCGGTTTCGACCCGACGGCGCCGTCGCTGCACGTGGGGCACCTGGTGCAGGTACTCACCGTGCGCCGGCTCCAGCAGGCCGGTCACCGGCCGCTGGCGCTGGTCGGCGGTGCCACGGGCCTGATCGGCGACCCGCGCCCGACCGCGGAGCGCACGTTGAACGACCCGGAGACGGTCACCGGCTGGGTCGCCAAGCTGCGTGCCCAGATCGAGCCCTTCCTCGACTTCCAGGGCGAGAACGCGGCCGTCATGGTCAACAACCTCGACTGGACGGAGGGGCTCTCCGCGATCGAGTTCCTCCGGGACATCGGCAAGCACTTCCGCGTCAACAAGATGCTGACGAAGGACTCCGTGGCCCGCCGCCTGGAGTCCTCCGAGGGCATCAGCTACACGGAGTTCAGCTACCAGCTCCTGCAGGGCATGGACTTCCTCCAGCTCTACCGGCGCCACGGCTGCACGCTGCAGCAGGGCGGCAGCGACCAGTGGGGCAACCTCACGGCGGGCCTGGACCTGATCCACCGTCTGGAGCCCGACGCGACGGTGCACGCGCTGGCGACGCCGCTGATGACCAAGGCGGACGGCACCAAGTTCGGCAAGACCGAGGGCGGCGCCGTCTGGCTCGACCCGGAGATGACGACGCCGTACGCGTTCTACCAGTTCTGGCTGAACGTGGACGACCGGGACATCTCCCGGTACATGCGCATCCTGTCCTTCCGCTCCCGCGAGGAGCTGGAGGAGCTGGAGCGGCAGACGGAGGAGCGTCCGCAGGCCCGGGCCGCGCAGCGGGCCCTCGCCGAGGAGCTGACGACGCTGGTGCACGGCGCCGACCAGACGGCCGCCGTGATCGCCGCGTCCAAGGCCCTCTTCGGGCAGGGCGAGCTGGCGGAGCTCGACGAGAGGACCCTGGCCGCGGCCCTCTCCGAGGTGCCGCACGTCCAGGTCGCCGAGCTCGGCCCGGCCGTCGACCTCTTCGCCGAGGTCGGCCTGGTGGCCAGCAAGTCGGCCGCGCGCCGCACGGTCAAGGAGGGCGGCGCCTACGTGAACAACGTCAAGGTCGCCGGCGAGGACGCCGTCCCCGCCAAGGAGGACCTGCTGCACGGCCGCTGGCTGGTGCTGCGCCGGGGCAAGAAGAATCTGGCGGCGGTCGAGGTCACGGGCGCCTGAGAGCACGGTGAAGGGGGCGGCCTCCGGCGGTGCCGGAGGCCGCCCCCTTCTCGTGTGTCCCGTTACGCCCTGCGTCTGTCCCCCCGGGCCGCCGTCCAGGCCCGGTCACCGAGACCGACGAGGATGAGCGCGGCCACCAGTTGGAAGATGTGCCGCCACCAGTCGATGCCCGACGTGGCCTCGACACCGGCCGCCCGGGCGATGGCATTGCCGGCGATGCCGCCGATCATGCCCAGGATGACGGTCAGCCACAGCGGAATATGCTGTTTGCCCGGAATGATCGCCTTGGCGAGCAGACCGAGCACCAGTCCTACGACGATCGCCCACAACCAGCCCATCGCTTCCTCCTCGTACGGCTCGACGTGAGCACTACCGCCAGTGTCGGCCCGCCTGCCCTACGCCGCATGCCGACGGGGGCCGTCCGCGCTACGGCGCAGGCTGTCCGCCCGGGTGAGGCGCCACCCGGTCTCGTGGGCGGCGCAGGCGCGGCGTACCGTGGAAGGTGTCCCGGTCAGGTTTCCCCGACCGGCCGTGGGCGGCTACGGGGCGGGGAGAGTCCGATACGGGCGGATGGTGGAATGCGATGCGGAAGCAGCGTGGCGGCGGCAACGTCCAGGTTTTCCGGATCACCGGTGCCCGGACGGGACTCCAGGAAGACGTACGCGGGCGACAGCGCCGCTACGTGATCTCGATGACGGTCCGCACGATCTCCGTGATCCTCGCGGCCACCCTGTGGAACGTCGAACGGCACGTCGCCGCCGTGGCGTTGGTGCTCGGTCTGGTGCTGCCGTACATCGCGGTGGTGATCGCCAACGCCGGGCGCGAGAACGCGCCGTCTCTGCCGTCGACGTTCGTGGCGGCGCCGGTGCGTCCGATGATCGCGCCGCCGGGGCCGGGTGAGGGCCCGGCGGAATCCGTCGCGGAAGATGCCGTGTCCGGGCCGGGTGCGGGTGCGCGGAGCGAGTCGCACGAGCGATAGGGGCTCCCGGGGTGAGATCACGGGAGATCGCGAAGGGAAGTCATCTTCCCGCCAAGCTCAAGAAAAGCTCAGATCAATCATGTTGTTCCAGTGCCGGGCTCGGGGTTACCCGTGACATACTTCGTACGCGCTCCGCATCCCCCGTCGGAGCGACGGACCGACGCCGGGCAGCTCCCCCCGTGGCTGCTCGGCGTCGCCTTTTCTGCGAGACGAAGCTGTGAGTGACGAGACGCCCATCTGTTCCGCGAAGGGCTGCCGTGCCGAGGCCGTGTGGGTGCTGGCGTGGAACAACCCGAAGATCCATACGCCGGAGCGGCGCAAGACGTGGCTGGCCTGTGAGGAGCATCGCGAGCATCTGTCGCAGTTCCTCGGGGTGCGGGGCTTTCTGAAGGACGTGGTCCTGCTGAAGGAGTGGGAGTCCCAGGACTGAGAGGTCCCGGAACTCCCGGCCCGGGTGCCTAGCCTCCGATGGCCGACATCGGCCGGTCGGGCTGGACGAACGTCGGGTCGTCCAGGCCCGCTCCCGCCTTCTTGCCCCACATCGCCAGGCGCCAGATGCGGGCGATCTCCTCGTCCGGAGCGCCCGAGCGCAGGGCGGCGCGCAGGTCCGTCTCCTCCTGGGCGAACAGGCAGGTGCGGACCTGGCCGTCGGCGGTGAGGCGGGTGCGGTCGCAGGCCGCGCAGAAGGGGCGGGTGACGGAGGCGATCACGCCGACCACATGCGGTCCGCCGTCGACCAGCCAGCGCTCCGCGGGGGCCGAGCCGCGCTTCTCCTCGCCCTCCGCGGTCAGCTCGAAGCGGGTGCGCAGGGAGGTCAGGATGTCCCCGGCCGTGATCATGCCGTCGCGCTTCCAGCCGTGCTGGGCGTCCAGGGGCATCTGCTCGATGAAGCGCAGCTCGTAGTCGTGCTCCACGGCCCAGGCCAGCAGGTCGGGGGCCTCGTCGTCGTTGAGCCCGGGCATCAGGACCGAGTTGACCTTGACCGGGGTGAGGCCCGCGTCGCGGGCGGCGTGCAGGCCCTCGATGACGTCCTTGTGGCGGTCGCGGCGGGTGAGGGTCTTGAAGACGTCCGGGCGGAGTGTGTCGAGGGAGACGTTGACCCGGTCCAGGCCCGCCTCCTTCAGGGCGGCGGCCGTGCGCTTGAGGCCGATGCCGTTGGTGGTGAGGGACATCTGGGGGCGCGGCTCGAGGGCCGCGACGCGCTCGACGATCCCGGCCAGGCCGGGGCGCAGCAGGGGCTCCCCGCCGGTGAAGCGCACCTCCTCGATCCCGAGGGAGGTGACCGCGATGTCGATCAGGCGGACGATCTCGTCGTCGTTGAGCAGGTCAGGCTTGGCCAGCCACTGCAGGCCCTCCTCGGGCATGCAGTACGTGCAGCGCAGGTTGCACCGGTCGGTCAGTGAGACCCTCAGGTCGGTGGCCACCCGGCCGTAGGTGTCGATGAGCACGTGGGCCCCCTCCCTCGTCGCGGATCGTGCGTGCGGCACTTTTTCTCCGACACCTGCGAGCCTACGTGACCCCACCGACAACGCCACAGGCCCGATCCCACGACGCGGGACGCGGCCGCGCCGCGGGAACCTGGAGGTTCCTACGACGCGGCCGCGCGGGACGGGTCGTGCTCAGTGGGCTCCGGTGCCGGTCAGGGACCGGACCTCCAGCTCCGCGTACTTCTTGGCGTCGGGCTCCTCCTTGGACAGGACCGTGCCGAGCCAGCCCATGAGGAAGCCGAACGGGATGGAGATGATGCCCGGGTTCTTCAGCGGGAACCAGGCGAAGTCGACCTCGGGGAACATCGCCTTGGGGTCGCCGGAGACGACGGGCGAGAACAGCACCAGGCCGACGGCGACGATCAGACCGCCGTAGATCGACCACAGCGCGCCCTGCGTGGTGAAGCGCTTCCAGAACAGGCTGTAGAGGATCGTCGGGAGGTTCGCGGAGGCGGCGACGGCGAAGGCGAGGGCGACCAGGCCGGCCACGTTCAGGTCGCGCGCGAGGGCGCCGAGACCGATGGAGACGATGCCGATGGCGACGGTCGCCCAGCGGGCCGCGCGGACCTCCTCGGCGCCGGAGGCCTTCCCCTTGCGGATGACGTTGGCGTAGATGTCGTGCGCGAAGGAGGACGACGAGGCGAGGGTGAGGCCGGCGACGACGGCGAGGATCGTCGCGAAGGCCACCGCCGAGATCGTCGCGAGCAGGATCGCGCCCCAGGTCGAGTCGACGCCGCCCAGGTGCAGCGCGAGCAGGGGTGCCGCCGTGTTGCCGGACGGGTTGGAGGCGATGATCTCTTCCTGCGAGATGAGCGCGGCGGCGCCGAAGCCGAGCGCGATCGTCATCAGGTAGAAGCCGCCGATGATGCCGATCGCCCAGTTCACGGACTTACGGGCGGCCTTGGCGTCGGGCACCGTGTAGAAGCGGATCAGGATGTGCGGCAGACCGGCGGTGCCGAGCACCAGGGCGATGCCGAGGGAGATGAAGTCCAGCTTGGAGGTGCCGGTCGCGCCGTACTGGAGGCCGGGCTCCAGGAAGGCGGCGCCCTTGCCGCTGTTCTCGGCGGCCGTGCCGAGCAGGTCGGAGATGTTGAAGTTGAACTTCAGCAGCACCAGGAAGGTGATCAGGAGGGTGCCGCCGATGAGCAGCACGGCCTTGACCATCTGCACCCAGGTGGTGCCCTTCATGCCGCCGATGGAGACGTAGACGATCATCAGGAGGCCGACGAGGGCGACGATGAGGATCTTGCCGGCGTCGGAGGTGATGCCGAGCAGCAGCGAGACGAGGACGCCCGCGCCGGCCATCTGCGCCAGCAGGTAGAAGATCGACACCACGATCGTGGACGTACCGGCCGCGGTGCGGACTGGGCGCTGGCGCATGCGGTACGCGAGGACGTCGCCCATGGTGTAGCGGCCGGAGTTGCGCAGTGGCTCGGCCACCAGGAGCAGGGCGACCAGCCAGGCGACCAGGAAGCCGATGGAGTAGAGGAAGCCGTCGTAGCCGAAGATGGCGATGGCGCCGGCGATGCCGAGGAACGAGGCGGCGGACATGTAGTCGCCGGAGACGGCGAGGCCGTTCTGGAAGGCGCTGAACTGGCGTCCGCCGGCGTAGAAGTCGGCGGCGTCCTTGGTCTGGCGGCCCGCCCAGATGGTGATGCCGAGGGTCGCGAGGACGAACAGCGCGAACAGGGTGATGATCAGCGGGCGGTGCTCGCTGGCCTCGTTCGCGGCGAGGAAGGTGTGCTGTACGGGGCTCATGCGCCGCTCTCCATCCGGGTCTTGATGGCCTCGGCCTTGGGGTCGAGCTTCGCGGCGGCGTGCCGCGAGTACCACCAGGCGATGAGGAACGTGGTGAGGAACTGGGCGACGCCGAGGACGAAGGCGACGTTGATGTTGCCGAAGAGCTTGGTGCCCATGAAGCCGCCCGCGTAGTTCGAGAGCAGGACGTACAGCAGGTACCAGGTGATGAAGCCGACGGTCAGCGGGAAGGCGAACGAGCGGTAGGAGCGGCGCAGTTCACCGAACTCCGCACTCTCGTGCACCTCGGCGAACTCCTCGGGTGAGGGGAGCTTGTGTTGCTCTTTCGAGGGGGGCGGTGCGTCGGTGGCCACGGAGTCTCCTCGCAATGAAGGAAGCGGTTGTGAACGGGGACGGGGGCGAGTGTCCTCGCGCTCCCTGTTCAACGTCACGGCGGCACGCGAGAACCGGTTCAACGGCCCGGCGTTCTTTCCGAAGTCGTTTCGACAAAGCGTTGCTGGCCAGCGAGGGGCCGGGATAGCTTCGCCCTGCACCACCACGTCATGTACCTGCCCGAGCACCACCTGTGCCTCGGGCCGGTTTCGTTTCCGGAGGATGTGGAGACCCCATGTCTCACTTGCGTTCCAGACGCCGGCTCGCCCTCGCCGTGCCCGTCGTGCTGTCCCTGACGGCCTCGCTGGGCTTCCTGCCGGCCGCCGCGTCGGCGGCCCCGCACACGGAGTCGGCCACCCGGACGGCGGACGCGCCGAAGCTGGCGTACGTCGTCAACACCAAGCTGGACCGCCACACGATCGCGTCGGTGAAGAAGGCGATCGGCAAGGCCGACGGATCGGTCGTGGCCACGTACGCGCGAATAGGCGTGATCGTCGTCCACTCCTCGAACCCCGACTTCGCCAAGACGATCCGCAAGGCCCGCGGGGTCCAGTCGGCGGGTGCGACGCGGACGACGCCGCTGGCGGCCGCGGGGACGAAGGAGGAGGGCGCGGTCGAGTACCTGACGGCCGCCCAGGCCAGGCGCGCCGAGGCCGCTTCGGCGAAGACGCCCCAGAGCGAGCCCCTCGAGGCCGACCAGTGGGACCTGCGCGCGATAGGCGCCGACAAGGCCGCCCTGATCAACCCGGGCAGCCGCAAGGTGACCGTCGCCGTGATCGACACCGGCGTGGACGACACCCACCCGGACATCGCCCCGAACTTCTCCGCGTCCCAGTCCGCCAACTGCGCCGGCGGCAAGCCCGACACCAGCGAGGGCGCCTGGCGGCCCTACACCGCCGAGGACTACCACGGCACGCATGTCGCGGGTGAGATAGCCGCCGCCCGCAACGGCGTCGGCGTCGCGGGCGTCGCTCCCGGTGTGAAGGTGTCCAGCATCAACGTGACCGACCGGGCGAACGGCCTCTTCTACCCGGAGAGCGTCGTGTGCGCGTTCGTGTTCGCCGCCGACCACGGCGTCGAGATCACCAACAACAGCTACTACGTCGACCCGTGGCTGTACAACTGCATGGACGACCCGGACCAGCGGGCCATCGTCGACGCGGTCAACCGGGCGCAGCTGTACGCCCAGAAGAAGGGCACGCTCAACGTCGCCGCGGCCGGCAACTCCAACCACGACCTGGACGCGGACGCGATCGTCGACGACTCCAGCCCCGACGACTCCACCCCGGTCGAGCGCACCATCGACCCGCACGAGTGCTTCGACGTGCCGAACCAGCTGCCGGGTGTCGTCACGGTGAGCTCGACGGGTGTCGACAACGTCAAGTCGTACTTCTCGACGTACGGCAAGGGTGTCGTCGACGTCGCGGCGCCGGGCGGTGACCGGCGTTACCAGATCCCGGACACGCCCTCGAAGGACGGCCGCATCCTGTCCACCCTGCCGAACGGCACGTGGGGCTTCCTGCAGGGCACCTCGATGGCCTCGCCGCACGCCTCCGGTGTCGCCGCGTTGCTCAAGTCCAAGCACCCCTGGGCGTCTCCGGCCCAGCTCCAGGCCCTGATGAAGGCCCAGGCCGACGAGACCGCCTGCCCCGCCGCCTACGACCAGGACGGCGACGGCACCCAGGACGCGGTCTGCAAGGGCGGCAAGCGCGTCAACGGGTTCTACGGCCACGGCATCGTCAACGCGCTGCGCGCGGTCAAGTGACCCGACCCGCCACCGAGACCTTCCGCAAGATCAGCTCGTACCGTGAACGAACTGGAGACACCATGACTGCGCCGTACGCGCGCCACCGTCGCGCCGTCGCGATCCCGGCCGGGATGGCCCTGGCCACGGCCCTCGCGTTCCTGCCGAACACCATGGCCACGGCCGCCGAGGACGCCCCTGCTCCCGCTGCGGCCCGGGCCGACGCGACCCCGCTCAGCTACGTCGTCAACGTCAAGCCGGGGCACGGCACTTCGGCGCATGTGAAGAAGGCCGTCGCCAAGGCCGGCGGCACGATCGTGACGTCGTACGACCAGATCGGCGTCATCGTCGTCCACTCCTCCAACGCCGACTTCGCCAAGACCATCCGCACGGTGCGCGGCGTGCAGTCGGCGGGTGCCACCCGCACCGCGCCGCTGCCCTCGGCGTCGACGGGCGACCTGGGCGCGCCGAAGGTGCTGAGCGCGGCGGAGGTCGCCCGGGCCGAGGCGCCCGCCGGGCAGGACCCGCTGGAGCCCCAGCAGTGGGACCTGCCCGCCATCAAGGCGGACAAGGCGCACGAGAAGTCGCTGGGCAGCAAGAAGGTCACGGTCGCCGTGATCGACACCGGTGTCGACGACACCCACCCCGACATCGCGCCCAACTTCGACCGTAAGGCGTCGGTCAACTGTGTGTCGGGCAAGCCGGACACGGCCGACGGGGCCTGGCGGCCGAGCGCGGCGGAGAGCCCGCACGGCACCCACGTCGCCGGTGAGATCGCCGCCGCCAAGAACGGCGTCGGCATGACCGGTGTCGCGCCCGGCGTGAAGGTCTCCGGCATCAAGGTGTCCACCACGGCCGGCTTCTTCTACACCGAGGCCGTGGTGTGCGGCTTCGTGTGGGCGGCCGAGCACGGGGTCGACGTGACGAACAACAGCTATTACACGGACCCCTGGTACTTCAACTGCAAGAACGACCCGGACCAGAAGGCGCTCGTGGAGGCCGTCAAGCGGGCCTCGCGGTACGCGGAGAAGAAGGGCGCGGTCAACGTCGCCGCGGCCGGCAACGAGAACTACGACCTGGCCTCCGACGAGATCACCGACCCGTCGTCCCCGAACGACACCACCCCGGGTGACCGGGTCGTCGACCCCTCGGAGTGCCTCGACATACCGACCCAGCTGCCGGGTGTCGTCACGGTCGCCTCCACGGGCGCGAAGGGCATCAAGTCGTCCTTCTCCAACCACGGTCTGGGCGTCATCGACATAGCCGCCCCGGGCGGCGACTCGACCGCCTACCAGAAGCCGGACGCGCCGGCCACGAGCGGCCTCATCCTGGGCACGCTGCCGGGCGGCAAGTGGGGCTACATGGCCGGTACGTCGATGGCGTCCCCGCACGTCGCGGGCGTCGCCGCCCTCATCAAGTCGACGCACCCGTACGCCTCTCCGGCCCTGGTGAAGGCCCTGCTGTACGCGGAGGCCGACGCCACCCCGTGCACGGACCCGTACGACATCGACGCCGACGGCAAGATCGACGCGGTGTGCGAGGGCTCGAAGAACCGCAACGGCTTCTACGGCCGGGGCATCGCGGACGCGCTGGACGCGGTCACCAAGTAGAGCTCGTGTGAAGGCGATCCGGGCCGGGCGGGGACACCCGCCCGGCCCGCTTCGTGTCTGCGGCAGGATTCATTGTCATGGACGTGTACGAGGATCCGGCGACGTGGACGGCTCGACCCGTGCGGCCGCAGTGGCAGTTGGCCCTGCGGTTCGCCGGGAGCGTGGTGTGGTTCCCGGTGGTGTGTGTGCTGTGGGCGGCGGTGGCGGCTGTGATCTTCGTACTGAGTCTGTTCGCCGATGCCGTCACGCCTTTCAGCGACTCCTTCGAAGGGCGCTTCCTGAAGGCCACGGACAGGGTGCTCGGTGGCGTGGCGCGCCTGGCCTCCTGGTGCGTGTCGTGGCCCGAGCTGCGTCATGAGGGCGACGTCGACCACTACAAGGCGCGTGTGGACAAGGCGGTCGCCAAGTGGACCGCCCGGGCCTCGGCACCGGTCGAGCCGAAGAAGCCGCGGCCGCCCGTGGAGTGTGCGATACCCCTCCGGGACTACCGAGGCGTCGGCGGCCGGTACGTCGCCGAGGTCGCGCTCGCACAGGGGTGGGAGCTGCGGCCGACGGACGCGCACAAGGAGGTGCGGCTGTGGTGGGCGGCCGCATCCCGGGGTGATTGAGTTCCGCCGACTTGCCCGGTCGTGTGGAGGTTGGTGAAGATCCTGGGGTGACTTCGCCAAGACCCGTACCCGGGGTGACCGATTCAGGCGGGCCCGTGTGGCGCACCGGTACGGGCCGGGCCGTCGCCGTCCTGGTGCTGGTGACGCTGGCCGCGCTGATCCCGCTGCTCGGCCCCTCCGCCGCGCTGCGCGGCACCGGGGAGGCCGAAGCGCCCGGCGCCGGCGGCATGGGCCTGCTGCGCACGGTGCTGTTCGCGGCGCTGTGCATACCCGTCGGCGAACTGTTCGTGAACCGGCTGGCGCGATCCCTGCCCGGGCCGGACAGCGGTCCCTGGGGTGTGCCCCGCAGTTGGTCCCCGCTCGCGGCCACCGCCGGTTTCCTCGCCGCCCTCGGGCTCGCCTCGGTCGTGGCCACCGGCAATCTCGTGCCGGACGACCTGGCGGACATCGACGCCGGGGGACTTTACGCCTCCCGGGACGGCAAGCTCGCCCTGCTGGAGGTCAACGCGTTCCTGCTGGCGGGGCTGTGCTCCGGGTCGCGCCGGCCGGCCACCCAGGTGTGGCCGCTGGCCGCCGTGGTCGTGGCCGAGGCCCTGCGCGCACACCCCACGACCGAGCACAGCCCCCTCATCGGCTCCGGCCTGACGGTCGTCCATCTGCTCTGTGCGGCGCTGTGGGCGGGCGGACTGCTGCACGCGCTGCGCGTCCTGCGGCTCCGGCACGCCCGGAACGGCACGGCGGCGGGCGTGGCCCTGCTGGGGCTCTACGCGCGCGTGGCGGTCGTACTGCTCGCCGCCATCACCGCGACGGGCGTGTGCAGTTCCCTGCGCCGGATGCCGCCGGAGACGATCCTGGAGCAGCTGACGGGGACGGCGTACGGGCGTGTGCTGCTCGCCAAGGTGCTTCTCGTGGCCACGGTCGCCGCCCTCGCCCTGTGGGCCCGGCGACGGCTGCGCCGGGCGGCCGACCCCTTGACCGCCTGCGCTCCGGCCCGGGCGGAGGTCGTCGCCCTGGGCCTGGTCGTCGCGGCGTCCGGGCTGCTGACGGTGCTTCCGGTGCCCATCCGCTGGTGACGCCGAGACGTCTCGGACGGCCCGAACCCCGCCTCATGTCGCGCCCGGGGGCGGCTCGCGGTGGTCGGGCTCGGGCCGGGTGCCCGGGACCCGCTCATGCCGCGCGCGAAGGCCACGCCGAGCGCGCCGAGCGCGCCGAGCGTGCCGCCGGCCGGGCCCGGGCGGCCGATATCCGCCGGTCCGGTACGGGGCGACGACGGACGCCCGCGCACGAGACGCCCCGCTGATCGACTGAGTGTCGATCAGACGTACGCCCCACGAACGGACAGACCGGACAGGACGCCTGAGGGAGTATCGGAAGAACGGACGGATGCCCCTGGCGGACGGCGGTGTCAGTCGTGGCCCGTATCCTCAGGAACCATGCTGGAAGACCTGACGACCGCAGTGTTCTCTGCCACGCCGTGGCCGGCCGCGTATCCCAAGGGGTACGCGGTCGTTGACGTGGAGACCACGGGCCTGGCCCGGGACGACCGCATCATCTCCGCGGCGGTCTACCGGCTGGACGAGCGCGGCGAGGTCGAGGACCACTGGTACACGACGGTCAACCCCGAGCGTGACCCGGGCCCGGTGTGGATCCACGGGCTGACGAGCGAGGCGCTCGAAGGCGCGCCCCTCTTCCCGGACATCGCCGAGGAGTTCACGGCCCGGCTGGCGGGACGCGTGCTCGTCGCCCACAACGCCGTCTTCGACTGGCAGATGATCGCCCGGGAGTACGCGCGCGCCGAGCGCGAGGCGCCGGTGCGGCAGCGGCTGTGCACCATCGCGCTCTCCAAGGAGCTCGGGCTGCCGCTGCCCAACCACAAGCTGGAGTCCCTCGCCGCGCACTTCGGCGTCGTCCAGCAGCGGGCGCACCACGCGCTGGACGACGCCCGCGTGCTGGCGGAGGCGTTCCGGCCGAGCCTGCGGGCCGCGGCGGCGAACAACGTGCGGCTGCCGCTGCACGAGTGCCGGCCGCTGACCGAGTGGAAAGACCGCCCCGCCGCCCCCCGTATCGGACAGCAGGCGGGCCCGGGAGGATACGGCAGCTACCGGCCGAGCAGTTGGCGCCCGGCCCGCAAGCGCCCCGCCTGCCCCCACCCCAACCCCGGCCGCTACGAGCCGGGCGGGCGGCTCAAGCAGGGCATGCGGGTCGCCTTCTCGGGTGACACCTCCGTCGAGCGGGATCTGCTGGAGGACCGCGCGACCGAGGCCGGGCTGCACGTGGCCACGAGTCTGTCCCGGCTGACCAGCCTGCTCGTCACGAACGACCCGGACTCGGGCACGTCGAAGGTCGTCAAGGCCCGGCAGTTCGGGACGCCGGTCGTGGACGAGGCGGCGTTCGGGCAACTCCTCGCGGATGTGGAGCCGGCGTCGGAGGGATGACCGTACGGACGGGTGATAACCGGGCGACTCGCCCGGCGACCGCTCGCCCGCGCGGGGGCGACGGCTCACCCTGTGGCGCATGGCGACCTGTGAGGTATGTGGCAATCAGTACGGAATGACCTTCGAGGTGCACGCGCAGGGCGCGGTGCACGTCTTCGACTGCTTCTCCTGCGCGATCCACCGGATGGCCCCCATCTGCGAGCACTGCCGGGTGCAGATCATCGGCCAGGGCGTCGAGGTCGAGGGCCACTGGTACTGCGGCGCCCACTGCGCCCGCGCGGAGGGAAAGGCAGGAATTGTCGACAAGGTGTGAACCCGTACCCACCTGAATGCACCCCACGACCGAGTTGTACGGTCGTGGGGTGTACCGCTTCCTGATGTCCCGGCAGTGGGTGATCCTGACGTTGGTCGCCCTGCTCCTCATCCCCACGATGATCAGGCTGGGCATCTGGCAGATGCACCGCTACGAGGAGCGCACCGCCCGGAACCAGCTGGTCACCGAAGCGCTGGCGGCCGAGCCGGTGCCCGTGGAGAAGCTGACCACCCCCGGGCACACCGTCACCAGCGCGGAGCGCTACCGCACCGTGACGGCGAAGGGCCGCTTCGACACGGAGGACGAGGTCGTCGTCCGGCGCCGTACCAACTCCGACGACGAGGTCGGTTACCACGTCCTGACTCCGTTCGTCCTCGACGACGGCAAGGTGCTGCTGGTCAACCGGGGCTGGATCCCCTCCGAGGGCCCGAGCCAGACCACGTTCCCGAAGGTCCCCGCACCGCCGGGTGGCGAGGTGACCGTCGAGGGGCGGCTGATGCCCGACGAGACGACCGCGGCGAGCGGCATCAAGAACCTCCAGGGCCTGCCGGACCGGCAGATCATGCTGATCAACAGCGAGCAGCAGGCCCGCCGCCTGGACGCCCGGGTGCTCGGCGGCTACATCGCCCAGACGGCTCCCGAGCCCAAGGGCGACGTCCCCGAGCTGCTGGGCGACCCCGGCAAGGAGGACGCCGCGCTGAACTACGCCTACGCCGTCCAGTGGTGGCTGTTCTCCGCGGCCGTCCCGGTCGGCTGGGTCGTCCTGGCCCGGCGCGAGGCACGGGAGCGGGCTCAGGAGGCGGCGGCCCGGTCCGGTGCGACGGAGACCGAGCCGGCAGCGGTGTAGCCACCGGCGACGGTTCGGCCCCGGGGCACCGGGACCCGACGCACCGCCCCTGCCGGCAAGGACACATCACTCCCCCGGCCCCCGCCCGGATTGCCGTGGTGACTTGCCGGGAACCCGCACTCCGTGCACCCCCGCATCGAGGACTACGCGCTCATCGGCGACGAACAGACCGCGGCCCTGGTCGGCACGGACGGATCCGTCGACTGGCTGTGTCTGCCCCGCTTCGACTCGGCCGCCTGCTTCGCGAGAATGCTCGGCGACGAGGACAACGGACACTGGCGCATCGCCCCCGTGGGGGCGGACCGCTGCACCCGGCGGGCCTATCGCCGCGACACCCTCGTCCTGGACACCGAGTGGGAGACCGAGCACGGGGCGGTCCGGGTCACCGACCTGATGCCCCAACGCGACCGCGCCCCCGACCTCGTCCGTGTCGTCGAGGGCCTCGACGGCGAGGTGACGCTCCACAGCGTCCTCAAACTGCGCTTCGACTACGGCTCGATCATCCCCTGGGTGCGCCGCGTCGACGGTCACCGGGTCGCCGTGGCGGGCCCGGACTCGACCTGGCTGCGCAGCGAGCCGGAGGTGCACAGCTGGGGCGAGGACTTCGGCACGCACGCGGAGTTCACCGTCAAGAAGGGCGAAAAGGTGGCTTTCGTCCTGACGTGGCACCCCTCCCACGAGGAGCGCCCACCACTCGTCGACCCGTACGACGCGCTGCGCCACAGCGTGGAGGACTGGCGGGCCTGGGTGTCGCGCTGCCGCTACGACGGCCCCCACCGGGACGCCGTCGTCCGCTCCCTGATCACGCTCAAGGCGCTCACCTACGCCCCCACCGGCGGCATCGTCGCCGCCCCCACGACCTCGCTGCCGGAGGAGCCGGGCGGGGTGCGCAACTGGGACTACCGCTACTGCTGGCTGCGCGACTCCACCCTCACCCTGAACGCGCTGCTCGCGGCGGGTTACCAGGAGGAGGCCGAGGCCTGGCGGAACTGGCTGCTGCGGGCGGTCGCCGGCGATCCTGCCGATCTGCAGATCATGTACGGCCTGGCGGGTGAGCGGCGGCTGCCCGAGTTCGAGCTGCCGTGGCTCTCCGGTTTCGCCGGGTCGGCCCCCGTGCGCATCGGCAACGACGCCGTGAAACAGCTCCAGCTGGACGTCTACGGCGAGGTCATGGACTCCCTGTCGCTGGCCCGCGAGTCGGGCCTGTCGGCCCAGCCGGACGTGTGGGCGCTGCAGACGGCCCTGCTGGACTTCCTGCGGACCCACTGGCAGCAGCCGGACGAGGGGCTGTGGGAGGTACGCGGCGGCCGCCGCCAGTTCGTGCACTCGAAGGTGATGGTGTGGGTGGCCGCCGACCGTGCCGTACGCACCCTGGAGCGCCATCCGGAACTGCACGGCGATCCGGACGGCTGGCGCGCCCTGCGCGACGAGGTGCACCAGGAGGTGTGCGAAAAGGGCTACGACCCGGAACGCAACACCTTCACGCAGTCCTACGGCTCACGCGAACTGGACGCCGCGCTGCTGCTCATCCCGCGCGTCGGCTTCCTGCCGCCGGACGATCCGCGGGTGATCGGCACGATCGACGCGGTCCGCGAGGAGCTGTCCCACGGCGGTTTCCTGCGCCGCTACAGCACGGACGACGGCGAGGTCGACGGGCTGCCCGGTGGCGAGGGCACCTTCCTGGTGTGCTCGTTCTGGCTCGCGGACGCCCTGCACATGACGGGCCGTACGAAGGAGGCCCGCGAGCTGTTCGAGCGGCTGGCGGGGCACGCCAACGACGTCGGGCTGCTCTCCGAGGAGTTCGACCCGGCGACCGGCCGGCAGCTCGGCAACTTCCCGCAGGCGTTCAGCCACATCGGCCTGGTGAACACCGCCCTCGCCCTGTTCGGCGAGGACGGGGCAGGATAGGGACCATGGATCTTGGACTGAAGGACCGGGTGTACGTCGTCACCGGGGCCACCCGCGGCCTCGGCAACGCCACCGCGCGTGAGCTCGTCGCGGACGGGGCGAAGGTGGTCGTCTCGGGGCGGGACGAGAAGAGCGTGGCCGAGGCGGCGGCCGAGCTGGGACCGAACGCGGTCGGGGTCGCCGTCGACAACGCCGACCCGGAGGCGGCGGCCCGGCTGATCGGGGCCGCGCGGGAGCACTTCGGCCGTTTCAACGGCGTCCTCGTCAGCGTGGGCGGGCCGCCGGCCGGGTTCGTCGCGGACAACACGGACGAGCAGTGGCAGACGGCGTTCGAGTCGGTGTTCCTCGGTGCGGTACGGCTGGCTCGCGCCGCGGCCGCCGAGATGGAGGCCGGGGGTGTCATCGGGTTCGTGCTGTCCGGGTCGGTGTACGAGCCGATTCCGGGGCTGACCATCTCGAACGGGCTGCGGCCGGGGCTGGCGGGCTTCGCCAAGTCGCTCTCCGACGAGCTGGGGCCGCGCGGTATCCGGGTGGTCGGTGTCCTGCCCGGCCGGATCGACACCGACCGGGTGCGGCAGCTGGATGCGCTGTCGGCGGACCCCGAGGCGACCCGGGCGGCTTCGGAGTCCCGCATTCCGCTGCGGCGGTACGGGGCGCCGGAGGAGTTCGGGCGGGTGGCGGCGTTCCTGATGTCGCCGGCGGCCTCGTATCTGACCGGGGTCATGGTGCCGGTCGACGGCGGCGCGCGGCACGGATTCTGAGGCCGCTCAACTCACCCGTTCCGCACCGTGCTTGACGCCCTTCAGCCGCACTTCCGCCGGAAGTGACGCAAGGCCCGCCGACGCCCTGGCGTGGCTCAGGGCGCCGGTCGTGAAGTCGTTCAGGGCCGCCCCCGGGTCCACGTGTGGTTCCAGTGCGAGGCGCACGTGGGCCTCGGGGGTGCTGCGGCGGCCCTTGAGACGGGCACGGGCCCCGTCCACGCCGTCGATGTGGGCCGCCTCCTGGGTGAGGACGTTCTCCAGGGCCCGGCCCCGCAGCAGCGCGCCCTCGCCGTCGCCGGTGTCGACGAGGACCTCGGCGAGGCGGCGCCGGCGCAGTACGGCGACGAGCCACCACAGGGCGAGCAGCAGCAGGACCGCGAGGGCGGCGATGACGACCGGCCACCACCAGCCGTCGTCGCGCCAGCGGGTGCGCTCGGCGTCGTTCAGCAGCACGTCGTGCTTGCTGTCGTGGATCCACCACGAGGGCACCGGGGCGCCGAGGCCGACGGCCAGGACGGAGCCGCCCAGCACCAGCAGGATCAGGCCGACCAGCCCGAGGAACACGCGGTTGACGCTCCTGAGCACCGCTCTCACCCCTTCCGGCCGGGCCGGCGGACGCGCACCGACAGCGAGGGCGGCTTGGACAGCCCCAGCCCGTGGACCGCGTCGCCGAGCACGGCGTCCAGATCGGTTCGTACGTCGTCCAGTTCCCGGAAGTGCGACATGGCGCGGACGACCGCCCGCCGGCGGCGCACCCGGACCCCCGCCGACTGCACACCGGCCACCTCCACGGCCCGGTCCCGCAGCGCGGTCGCGGCGGCGTCCCGGTGCAGTCCGGCGCGTACGTCGGCGTGTGTGCGCCGCATGGGGAGCACGGCCCGCAGGCCGGGTGTGACGGCCAGGGTCAGCAGCCAGAGACCGAGGGCGGCGGCGATCCCGGCGCCGACGAGCACCCACGTGTCGTCGAGGGGCCGTTCGGCGAGCTGCCGGGCCAGTGCCCGGCGCCAGTGCATGCCGGGCCGGCCGGCGCGCACGGAGACGACGTCGTAGAGGAACAGCCCGGCGAGGCCCAGGAGCAGCAGGGCGACGATGCCCGCGGGGACGCGGCGCGCCGACCAGAAGCGGCCCACGCGGCCGCCCTCGTCCCGGGACGCCGGTGGTGGTCCGTCGGCGGCCGGCGTCCCGGACGGGTCGGGTCCGTCGCCGTTCTGCGTCTCCTGCCGGCCGAGGACGGGCAGCCGCTGTGTGGTGCCCTCGGGGGGCTCCGTGCCCTGCGGTTCGCTCATCGCGTCCTCCCCTCTCCCGCGCCGGGCGCCGCGACCAGATGCAGCCGCTCCACCTGGACGACGACCTCCGGCACCTGCATGCCCACCAAGGACCCCACCCGCTCGACGACTTGGTGGCGCACCTTGCGGCAGCGGGCACCGATGTCACACGGGTAGTCCAGTTCGATGTGGACCCGGACGTGGGCGACCTCACGGTGCACGACGACCGACGCGGACGGCCGGTCGGCGTCGGGTGGCAGCGTGCCCACGGCCTCGCGGGCCGCCTGCGAGGCGATCTTCGCGACCACCCGGTCGGCGATCCGGGTCGCGCCGCGCTCGGCCGGCGGGACGGCGGTCCGAGGTCTGTCGAGCTCACCGGTGCCCGTGCTCACCGGCGTCACCGCCGCCGTTCACGGGGACGGAAGAAGTCGCCGAGTTCCAGGTCCCCGTCCAGGAACCGCCCGACGACGAAGCCGACGGCGCCCAGTGCCGCCACCAGCAGAAAGGCACCGAATCCGCCGAAATATCCGGCGAAGGCCAGCGCCATGCCGGCGATCATGCCGACCACGGCCATGCTCATGCGCTCCTCAGCTCCTCAGCCGCTGTGCCGTCCGATGCCCGTACCTCACTGGATCCGGCGCTCCGGTTCCTCTTCCTCCTCGTCCGGCAGCTTCACGTCGCTCACCGCGATGTTGACCTCGACGACCTCCAGACCGGTCATCCGCTCCACGGCGGTGATGACGTTCTCCCGTACGTCGCGGGCCACATCGGCGATCGACACGCCGTACTCGACGACGATCTCCAGGTCGAGGGCCGCCTGCACTTCGCCGACTTCGGCCTTCACGCCGCGCGACACCGACTTCTGGCCGCCGGGCACGCGGTCGCGCACGGCGCCGAAGGTGCGGGACAGGCCGCTGCCCATGGCGTGTACGCCGTCGACGTCACGGGCGGCCAGCCCGGCGATCTTCTCCACCACGCCGTCCGCGATGGTCGTCCGGCCCCGGGAACCCGGGTCTCCTCCACCGCGCTTGACCAGCGGACTCCTGCGCACCGCCGGCGTTTCGGACTCCCCGCCCCGGTTCTCGGTCATGTCAGTCATCGCCGTACGTCCTTTTCGGTCGTCGTCCTGGGACCACCGTAAGCACGGTTACGCGGGAGCGCGCCTCTGATGCGGCAGGCTGGAGGAATGACGGCCGATCGATGGACGCAGGCAGTGAGACATCAGCTGGTAATCGGCAGGCTGCTGCCGCTGGGTGACGCGCGGGACGGCGCATGGATCGCGGAGCGGGCAGCCGAGGCGGTGTTGCGGAGCGCGGCGTGGGACGCGCCGGGCGTACGCCTCGCCGCGCTTCGTGTCGCGCTCTGCGACACGGGGGACATCGCGGAGCCGGCCGTACCGGCTCCGCCGAGTGCCCTGCCGCCCGGGCCGTTGCGGGTGACGGCGGAGTTCGCGGCGACGGCCGCGCAGCCGTTGCCGGCGACGGCCTCCCTGCTGCGGGCGACGCTGGCGACCGCCGCGACCCAGCGGCTCGGTCTGGCGGTGACGGAGGTGGATCTGCGGGTGACGGGGCTGCTGGACGATCAGGAGCCGGCTGAGGCGGGGCCCGCCGTGCCTCTCCCCGAACTGCCGGGCGCCGCGCGGGCCGAGGGCGGCGACGAGGCCCGGGTGGCCGCCGCCGCGCTCGCAGTCCAAGGCGTACTCCATCTGACCGGCACGCTGGGCCACCCCGTGCACATCGACGAACTCCCCGGCGCGGACGCCGCGCTGTCGCACCGCCATGTCCGGCTGGAGCTGGCGGTGGGTGCCGACCAGCGGGCCAGGGACGTGGCCCGCGCGGTCCGGACGGCGGTCAGGAGGGTGCTGCCGGATCACCCGACGGTGGCGGTCGTGGTGAGCGCGATCGGCTGACCGCGCTCCCGGCCGGTCCGGCGGCTCTCAGTCCCCGATGCCCGCGAGGTCCCGCAGCCGGCGGGCCTGGGACTGGCGCTCCGCCGCGCGCTGCTCCTCGTAGGTGCGGTCCTGGGCGCCGCGCAGCAGGGCCTTGGTCTCGACGACCGCGTCACGCGGCGCGGCGAGCACGGCCGAGGCGAGGTCGCGGACGGTGCCGTCGAGCTGGTCGGCGGGCACGGCGAGGTTCGCGAGACCGGTGTTCACGGCCTCCTCGGCCGTGACGAAGCGCCCGGTCACGCAGATCTCCAGCGCGCGGGCGTATCCGACGAGTCCCACCAGCGGGTGCGTGCCCGTCAGGTCGGGCACGAGCCCGAGGCTGGTCTCGCGCATGGCGAACTGCACGTCGTCGGCGACGACGCGCAGGTCGCAGGCGAGGGCGAGCTGGAAGCCCGCCCCGATGGCATGCCCCTGGACAGCGGCGACGGAGACGATGTCGCTGCGCCGCCACCAGGTGAACGCCTCCTGGTACTCGGCGATGGTCGCGTCCAACTCGGCGTCCGCGCCGCGCGCGAGGTCGATGAACGACGGTTCGCCGTCGAAGCCCTCGGGCGTGAACGCCTGCCGGTCGAGCCCGGCCGAGAAGGACTTGCCCTCGGCCCGCAGCACCACGACGCGGACGGAGCCCGGCAGCTGCCGCCCGGCCTCGGTCAGCGCGCGCCACAGAGCGGGGCTCTGCGCGTTGCGCTTGGCCGGGTTGGTCAGCGTCACCGTGGCGATCGCGTCGTCGACGGTGAGCCGTACGCCGTCCTTGTCGAGTACGGGAACGAGGTCCTTGTCGGGCGAAGCCATGGGACGCCTCCGATGTGTGCGGTCGCCTTCGTGCCGTACGGCGGCTTCACCGCCGTAGCAGGCCACGCTTAAGTGACTGCACAGTAACCACCCGGTCGATCAGACGACCGACCGGGTGGCCACCATCGAAGCCGAGGGGCCACCCGGGGTCAGGCCGTGGCCTTTTTGCCCCGGGTCGCCCCGCCACGCCCTCGGAGCGTGACACCCGACTCACTGAGCATGCGGTGCACAAAGCCATACGAGCGGCCGGTCTCCTCGGCCAACGCCCGGATGCTCGCACCGGCGTCGTACTTCTTCTTCAGGTCTGCCGCGAGCTTGTCGCGCGCGGCGCCGGTCACCCGGCTGCCCTTCTTCAGAGTCTCGGCCACCCGTGCCTCCTCATGGGAAGTGCGCTCTGGTCTCCTCATGATCACCCCTCCGGGCCGTCATGGCCACCCATTCGGCAAGGTCCGTGAGACAAGGTTGTGACGACGGGAGCACACCCCCACATGCGGAATGCAGAATTCCGGCGAGTGCTGTCCGTACGGCCGAACGGATGGTGGAGGAAAAGGCCAGGTCAGAAAGGCGGCGCGGCCGAGTCCCGAAGAATCGGGGGCTCGGCCGCGAAATCGATGTAGGACACACCTCGGTACGAGGAGATCTCACACAGATGATGGATCACCGCTGGGCCGAATGATCCATACGCCGTTGATCACGCATTCGATCAAGCGAGAGCGACGAGATCCGCGTAGTCGGCGCCCCACAGGTCCTCGACGCCGTCCGGCAGCAGGATGATCCGCTCCGGCTGGAGCGCCTCGACCGCGCCCTCGTCGTGCGTGACGAGGACGACCGCGCCCTTGTAGGTGCGCAGCGCGCCGAGGATCTCCTCGCGGCTGGCCGGGTCGAGGTTGTTGGTCGGCTCGTCGAGGAGCAGCACGTTCGCCGAGGACACCACCAGCGTGGCGAGGGCGAGACGGGTCTTCTCACCGCCGGACAGGACGCCGGCCGGCTTGTCGACGTCGTCGCCGGAGAACAGGAACGAGCCGAGCGTCTTGCGGACCTCGACCAGGTCCAGGTCGGGGGCGGCCGAGCGCATGTTCTCCAGGACCGTGCGCTCCGGGTCGAGGGTCTCGTGCTCCTGCGCGTAGTAGCCGAGCTTGAGGCCGTGGCCCTCGATGACCTTGCCGGTGTCGGGCTTCTCCGCGCCGCCGAGCAGGCGCAGCAGGGTCGTCTTGCCCGCGCCGTTGAGGCCGAGGATGACGACGCGCGAGCCCTTGTCGATGGCCAGGTCGACGTCGGTGAAGATCTCCAGCGATCCGTAGGACTTCGACAGGCCCTCGGCCATGAGCGGGGTCTTGCCGCACGGCGAGGGCTCGGGGAAGCGCAGCTTGGCGACCTTGTCGGACTTGCGCTCGGCCTCCAGGCCGGCCAGCAGCTTGTCCGCCCGGCGGGCCATGTTCTGCGCGGCGACGGTCTTGGTGGCCTTGGCCCGCATCTTGTCGGCCTGCGAATGCAGCGCGGAGGCCTTCTTCTCGGCGTTCTGCCGCTCGCGCTTGCGGCGCTTCTCGTCGGCCTCGCGCTGCTGCTGGTAGAGCTTCCAGCCCATGTTGTAGATGTCGATCTGGGCGCGGTTGGCGTCCAGGTAGAACACCTTGTTGACGACCGTCTCGACCAGGTCGACGTCGTGGGAGATCACGATGAAGCCGCCGCGGTAGGTCTTGAGGTAGTCGCGCAGCCAGACGATCGAGTCGGCGTCGAGGTGGTTGGTGGGCTCGTCGAGCAGCAGGGTGTCCGCGTCGGAGAAGAGGATCCGCGCCAGCTCGATACGGCGGCGCTGACCGCCGGAGAGGGTGTGCAGCGGCTGGCCGAGCACCCGGTCGGGCAGGTTGAGCGCGGCGGCGATGGTGGCGGCCTCGGCCTCGGCGGCGTACCCGCCCTTGGTGAGGAACTCCGTCTCCTGGCGCTCGTACTGCTTGAGCGCCTTCTCGCGGGTGGCGCCCGTGCCGTTGGCGATGCGCTGTTCGTTGTCGCGCATCTTGCGGATCAGCACGTCCAGGCCGCGGGCGGACAGGATGCGGTCGCGGGCCAGGATGTCGAGGTCGCCGGTGCGGGGGTCCTGCGGGAGGTAACCGACCTCGCCGGAGCGGGTGATGGTGCCGCCGGCCGGGATGCCCTCGCCCGCCAGGCACTTGGTGAGGGTGGTCTTCCCCGCGCCGTTGCGGCCGACCAGGCCGATGCGGTCACCCTTGGCGATGCGGAACGAGGCGTTTTCGATGAGGACGCGGGCACCGGCGCGCAGCTCGATACCGGAGGCGGAAATCACGGACAGACTCCAGGGCGGATACGGGGGCGGGATGGACGGCTGAGGACGTTCCCGCCGTCTAATGCGCGAGGAGAATGGCCATGAGGACAGTCTAACGGGGACGTGCAACCACTTTTTCTGTGTGCGGGTGTTCGATCACCGGCGGCCGGACGGAGGGCCGTTGTCGGTACCCGGTGGAAGACTGGGCAGCGGGCCGGACTCCGGCTCCTCCCGGCGGTGGGACACGCAGCGAGACACGAGGAAGTGATCGCCATGGCAGGCACGTCCGGCGGGCGTCCGACCATCTACCCGACGCTGCTGTACGCCGACGCGAAGGCGGCGATCCGCCAGCTCACGGAGGCCTTGGGCTTCACGGAGCTGTCGGTGTACGAGGGCGAGGACGGCTCGGTGATGCACGCCGAGCTGGCGCAGGGCAACGGCGCGGTGATGGTCGGCACCAAGGGCCGCGGCGGCGTGTTCGACGCGGCCATGAAGAACGCGGGCACCACGGGGGTGTACGTGGTGGTGGACGACGTCGACGGCCACCACCGGCACGCCGTGGACCACGGCGTGGAAATCCTGATGCCCCCGACGGACCAGGACTACGGATCGCGGGACTACATGGCCCGGGACCTCGAGGGCAACGTGTGGAGCTTCGGGACGTACGCGCCCGAGACAGCGGGCTGACGGCCCGCGGGGCGGGCCGCGGGATCAGCTGCCGCCGGTGTGCACCTGGAAGGCGGCCCGGCGCACCGCCTTGGCCAGGGCCGGGTCGGGGTGTGCGGCGGCGAGGGCCACCAGGACCTGCACGGTGCGCGGGTGCCCGACGGCGCGTACCTCGTCCAGGAGCATCGGGACGGTCGGCTGCACCGCGGACTCCAGGTGGCGCACCAGCAGCGGCGCCTCCCCGTGGTCGGCGACGGCGGCGGCGGTGTCCACCCACAGCCAGGTCGCCTCCTGGCGGGTGAGGACCTCGTGGGCGTCCTCCGGGTCGGCCCCGTCGTGCTCGGCCAGCCACAGCAGCGCGTACGGCCTGAGCGTCGGCTCGGTCAGCACGGCGCGGACGTCCGGCTCGGCGGGGGCGCCGACCACGCGCAGGGCCTCGAAGGCGAGGCCGCGCAGCAGGGCGTCCTCGCCGCGGGCGGCGCCGAGGAGCTCGGTGACGGCGCTGCCGACGGGGCGGGCGGCGAGCCAGGCGCGGTATTCGGCGCGGGCCGCGTTGGGGCGCAGCTGGGCGCAGCCGCGGAGCATGTCCTCGGCGGCCTGCTCGATGTTCCCGGCGGGGCTCTGCGCGGCGACGCAGATCTGCTCCAGCTTGACCCAGACGGCCCAGCTGCCGAGCGGGGTGAGCGTGGCCTGGCCGTCGCCGTAGGTCAGGGCGCCGACGGAGGCGAGGGCGCGCAGGGCCCAGTCGAGCAGGGGGGCGAGCGGGGCGTCGGTGGGCTCCGGTTCGGCCGGCGGCTCGGGCTGGGGGCCGTAGGGGATCTCGCAGCGGGCGGTGCGCAGCTCGGTGACGCGCTGCTCCAGGAGGTCGAGGAGCTGTTCGACGGGGACGGGCCCGGCGGACAGCTGGAGGAAGGAGAGCACCTGCGGCATGGCCGAGACGACCTCGGCGACGGCGGCAGGCTCGTGCTCCGCGGGCTCCGGATGGGCGAGCGACCAGGCGTCGAAGAGCGCGACCCAGCCGCGCAGCACGGCACTGTCGTCGCGGTCCCAGGCGCGCAACCGCCAGCCGGGGCGGGCGCTGTCGCCGTGCACCTCGACGAGACCGGCGAGGCGGGCGGTGTCCCAGTCGGCTCTGACCTGAGCCGGGGTCAGACCCAGCTCGCGGGCGGCCCGTTCCGCGGTCGCGTCCGAGAGGGTGGCCTTGCCGTCGTCGGTGGCGCTGTCCCGGCCGGGGCCGAGCGCGGCGTCGGCCCAGCGGGCGACGCGGGCCGCGTCGGCGAGACCTGAGCGTGCCATTCTGGCCAGTTCCGCCGGTGCCGGAGTGCCCTCCGGGGGGCGTGGTGCGGGTCGGCGCGAGCGCCGCTGGTTCATCGCTGGAGGGGCGGCGGCCAGGGGTCGCGGGCGGACGAGTCGAAGCCTGGAGTCGCGCGGGATACGGGACGTCACGGGTGCAGTCTTCCGGTTGACGGTCCGAAAACCCAAACGGAATGTCACGGCGGGCTACGGGGATGGCCAACGCACCGGTTGCCGGAAGTGGTCGAGGGCCGGGAACCGGCCAGTGGTACGACGCTAAACGGAATCCTCGCGACCGGTCGGCGGGAAGGGGGGCGGTGCGTGGTTGCGACGGGGTGAAGGGGGCGTGAACGGGGGTGCGCGAGAAGCCGCGACGGGGGGCCGCACCCAGCGACGGCTGTGAACGAGGTCACATGAGAGGGGTCAGGAAGCGCCTGAGGGCTTCCTCGTAGCCCTTGGGGTCGGCGTTCCACATGGCTCCGTGAGGGGCGTTGCGGACGGTGTGGAGGGCCACCATGTCGGGGCGGGCTCCGGCCAGGCGGCGCGAGAGCTGCCAGGAGGCGACGGTGTCGTCCGGTCCGTGGAGGACCAGCGCCGGGACCCGGAGCTCGCCGGCCGGGAGGGTGCCCGCGACGCGGTCGGGGGACAGGCCGGTGCGGCCCTGGGCGGCGCGGACCGCGAGGGGCAGCAGCACGCCCGGGGTGCGGCGGGCCGAGGCGAGGGCGCGCAGGGTGGCCTCCCAGCTGAGCACCGGGGAGTCCAGGACGAGCCCGGAGATCCGGTCGCGCAGGCCCGACCGCGCGGCGGCGCGCAGGGCCATGGTGGCGCCGGTGGACCAGCCGTGCAGGACGACCTGGCGGGCTCCGTAGCGCACGGCGTAGCGGATGGCCGCGTCGAGGTCGCGCCACTCGGTCTCGCCGAGGTGGTTGAGGCCGTCGGGCGGGCGGGGCGCGCCCAGGTCGCCGCGGTAGGCGAGGGCGAGCACCGGGAACTGGCTGCCGTGCAGGAATCCCATGACGTTCAGGGCGAGTTCCCGGGTGGCGCCCAGTCCGTGCACGGCGATCACCCAGGTGTCCCGCTTGCCCGGCACGAACCACGCGGGCAGGGCGCCGAGTTCGCCGGGGATGTCGACGTCGGCGTGTTCGAGCCCGAGGGCGGCGCCGGGGTCGCCGACGTACACGTTCGGTGTGAGCCACACCTTGTCGCCGGACGCCAGCGTGCCGTGCGTGACGCTCTCCAGGCGGCGCACGACGGTGTCGGCGGGGTGCGAGGCACCGGTCAGGACGGGGCCGACGACCGCGTGGGAGCCGTCCCCGGAGAGGCCGTAGCGGCCGGGGCGCAGGGCGGCGAGGTCCCGGGTGAGGCTGATGCGCCCGTCGGCGGTGCCGTGCACGGTGAGCCGGGGCTCGGTGGGCAGGGGCCTGCCGGGGGGCGCCTTGAGCGCGGCGTCGCTGGCGAGCCGGCCGGCGGCCACCGCGGCGGCACCGGCCCCGATCACGGCGGTGACGGCAGCGGCCGTCGCTTTGACAGTGCGCACGGCTCCAGTGTCCCGGCGGATGCCGTGGGCGACCAGTGGGGGGCAGCCGCGGGGTGACGTCCGCGGCGGCCCTGCGGACGGCTCAGCCTCGCTGGCCGTAGCCGCTCAGGCGCTCCTCCACCTCGGTGAGCTGTTCCCGGGACAACAGGCCGGGGGTCAGGCCCGGCACCGAGGAGGCGGTCAGCCACAGGCGGCACATCCACTCCAGCTGGGCGGTGCGGTCGTAGGCCTGGTCGAGGGTGCCGCCGTGGGTGACGGTGCCGTGGTTCTGGAGGAGGCAGCCGGAGCGGCCGGCGAGGGCGCGGAGCATGTTCTCGGCCAACTCGTCGGTGCCGTACGTGGCGTACGGGGCGACCCGGACGGGACCGCCGAGCGCCGCGGCCATGTAGTGGATCAGCGGGAGCTCGCTCACGAGCGTCGAGACGGCCGTGGCGTGCACGGCGTGGGTGTGAACGACGGCCAGGGCGCCGGTCGTGCGGTAGACGGCGAGGTGCATGGGCAGCTCGCTGGTCGGGACGAGCGTGCCGAGGACCTGCCGGCCGTCGAGGTCGACGCCGGTCACGTCGTCCGGCGCCAGCCGGTCGTAGGGCACGCCCGACGGCGTGACCAGGACCGTGTCGCCGACGCGCACCGACACGTTGCCGGACGTGCCGACGACGAGTCCGTCCGCGACCGTCCGGCGGGCCGTCGCGACGAGGTCCTCCCAGGCACGCGCCTCCTCGGGGCGCGCACTCCCGCGCCGCTCCCCCGCTCCCGGTCCGGCCTGCCGTGCGTCTCCCGTGCCCCGCTCGTCGCCTCGCTGCTCAGCCATGCCGCGATCCTGCCAGGCGGAGACTCAACGCGCCGCCGGCCGGGGCGTGTTGCCCGGCCGGAGATCTTCGGACATGCACCGATCTTTCCGTACACTCCGGAGGATTTCGCCGTACACGTCGCCATTCCTGGGGGAAGATCCCCGCCGCGGCCGGCAGTACGACGGCGTGCGCGGGGCGGGCCCGGTGCGCGGCGCCTACCACTTCGCACCGCCGGCCCGCCCGCGCTCGACATCGCATACAACCCGTACGACAAGAAGCACGGCTGCTACGGCCTGGCTCGCCGGGCGGGGCCGGCCAGATCACCCGCGCCGGCGACAGCGGCTCCCTGCCGGGTGACCAGAATCTCTTCGACGGGTCGCTCGATCGGCTGAAGCGGTTCGCGCGAGGCGCCTGACCGACGGGCGCCGGGACCGCCGTTCCGGGGCGGAGTCACGACCCCCCTTTGCGGTCACCCCTGCGCCCCTCCCAGTTCATCTTCCGTTCACTCAGGTTGCCTACGTTCGTACCGTCAACGACCTCGAACGATTGCCTGGGTAAATGGAAAGCTTCTCGCTGATCCTCGCGATTGTGGTAGTAACCGCACTCGCGTTCGATTTCACGAACGGTTTCCACGACACCGCGAACGCCATGGCCACGACCATTTCCACGGGCGCCATGAAGCCCAAGGTTGCGGTGGCCATGTCCGCGGTCCTCAACCTGGTCGGCGCCTTCCTGTCCGTCGAAGTCGCCAACACGATCTCCAAGGGCCTCGTCGACGAGGCCGGCATCCGTCCCGAGGTCATCTTCGCCGCCTTGGTCGGCGCGATCCTCTGGAACCTGCTGACCTGGCTGGTCGGCCTGCCGTCCAGCTCCTCCCACGCCCTCATGGGCGGCCTGATCGGTGCCACGATCGCCTCGGCGGGCGTCGGCGCGGTGCACGGCGACGTGCTGGTCACCAAGGTGCTCATCCCGGCGATCGCCGCCCCGCTGGTCGCGGGCATCGCGGCGATGCTCGCCACGCGGCTGACCTACTCCCTCGGCAGCAAGGCCGACAGCCAGGCGTCCAAGAAGGGCTACCGAGCCGGCCAGATCGCCTCCGCCGGCCTGGTCTCCCTGGCCCACGGCACCAACGACGCCCAGAAGACGATGGGTGTCATCACCCTCGCCCTGGTCGCCGGCGGCGCTGTCGCCCCCGACTCCGACCCGCCCATGTGGGTCATCCTCTCGGCGGGTCTCGCCATCGCGCTCGGCACGTACCTGGGTGGCTGGCGCATCATCCGCACCATGGGCAAGGGACTGACCGACCTCCAGCCGCAGCAGGGCTTCGCCGCCCAGACCTCCGCGGCCACGGTCATCCTGGCCTCCTCCCACATCGGTTTCTCCCTCTCCACGACGCACTCGGTGTCCGGCTCGGTGATGGGCGCGGGGCTCGGCCGCAAGGGCGGTGTCGTCCGCTGGTCGACCGCGACGCGGATGTTCGTCGCGTGGGGTCTGACGCTCCCGGCGGCGGCCCTGGTGGGCGCGCTCGCCGAGTACGTCACCGGCTTCGGCAACTGGGGCACCGCCGTGGTGGCCGTCTTCCTCGTCGCCTCCAGCGCGGCGATCTGGAAGCTGTCCCGGCGTGAGGTCGTCGACCACACCAACGTCAACGACGCCGACGAGGCGGAGCCGGCCGGCGTGGTGACCACCGCGATGGCCGCGGTGACGCCGCCGCCTGCGGGCGGCACGGTCGCCGAGGAGCCGGTCCCCTCGTTCCCGGCGCAGGCCACGGCCGAACGGACGCCGACCACGACCACCACGGTCTGACCCCGCCCACCGGTTACAAGGAAGAGTCTCTGAGATGAAGATCGACTGGGCGGCCCTCGGCTCCGTCTTCGGTGTCAGCCTCGTGGTCACCGTTGCCCTCGTCGGCCTGTTCACCCTCGGCATCACCGGCCTGTCGCGCCGCGAGCGCGCGGTGGCGCAGGGCGGGTCCGCCGGGCTCGCGGTCACGGGAGCGTACGCGTGCTTCGCGGCGTGCGCGGCGGCCGTGGGCTACGGGATCTACCTGATCGTGGCCTGACGGCCCGACCGCACATCGTGTCCGCCGGGCGGCGCGGGACTCCGGTCCCGCGCCGCCCGGTCGTCGTGTGCGGGAAGGGGCCGGTGTGGGGTTCTCCACACTCTCCCCTCGCAGGTCAACGGCAAGTTGACGGCGGTTGCCGGCCGTGGTGGACTGCCGGGGCCAGTACGGCGGCAGGAGAGGAAGCCGGTGAGAGTCCGGCGCGGTCCCGCCACTGTCACCGGGGTAGTGATCCCCGGGAGCCAGGAACTCTCGCCGCCGGTCTCGTCGAACCAGGGCGTGGACACCCTGAGTGAGGACACGTATCGCCATGCGCGGCTGCCGATCCCGTTCCAACACCCCGCCTCCGCCTGCCCTTCCGGCCGGCTGAGCCCATGGGTGCCGGTCGCGTCTTCGCGTACGGTGCCGCCGCCGGTCTGATCGGTGACCTGCTGCTCGGTGATCCTCGCCGAGGGCATCCGGTCGCCGCGTTCGGACGGGCCGCGGGTGCCGTGGAACGGGTGTTGTGGCGGGACCACCGCGGGTGGGGCGCGCTGCACACCGCCGTGTGCACCTCGGGGGCCGTCGCCCTCGGCTCCGTCGCCGCGCGGGCCGTGCGGACGTCCTCCGTCGCCTCCGTCGCGCTGACGGGTGCCGCCACCTGGGCCGTCGTCGGGGGGACTTCGCTCGCGCGGGAGGCGCAGGCCATCGGGCGGGCCCTGGAGGCCGGTGACGTCGAGACGGCCCGGGCCCGGCTGCCGCATCTGTGCGGGCGGGACCCGCAGGCCCTCGATGCCGACGGCATCGCCCGGGCCGTGGTCGAGTCGGTCGCCGAGAACACCTCCGACGCGGTGGTGGGGGCCCTGGTGTGGGGAGCCGTCGGCGGGGTGCCGGGGCTGCTCGGGTTCCGGGCCGTCAACACCCTGGACGCGATGGTCGGACACAAGTCGGCCCGCTACCGGCGGTACGGGTGGGCCTCCGCGCGGCTGGACGACCTCGCGGGCTGGCCGGGAGCACGGCTGACCGCGGTCCTCGCAGCCCTGGCCGGGCCGGATCCCCGGGGTGCCGTGCGGGCCTGGCGGGCCGACGCGGCGAAGCACCCGAGCCCCAACGCCGGTCCGGTGGAGGCCTCTTTCGCGGGGGCTCTCGGGGTGCGGCTGGGCGGGACGCTCTCGTACGGCGGGCGGGTGGAGGACCGGCCCGTGCTGAACACCGGGGGGCGTGCCGTCGGCACGCACGACGTCGCACGGGCTGTGCGGCTCTCGCGGCGCGTCACCTGGCTGGCGCTCGGCGTGTGCGCCGGTGCGCGGTTGCTGAAGAGGGGGAAATGACATGAGCGGTGGGCTTCTCGTCGCCGGCACCACCTCCGACGCGGGCAAGAGCGTCGTGACCGCCGGGATCTGCCGGTGGCTGGTGCGGCAGGGCGTCAAGGTCGCGCCCTTCAAGGCGCAGAACATGTCCCTGAACTCCTTCGTGACGAAGGAGGGGGCCGAGATCGGGCGGGCGCAGGCCATGCAGGCGCAGGCCTGCCGGGTCGAGCCGACCGCGCTGATGAATCCCGTGCTGCTCAAGCCCGGGGGTGAGCAGAGCAGTCAGGTCGTGCTGCTGGGCAAGCCGGTCGGGGAGATGAGTGCGCGCGGCTACCACGGCGGGCGGCAGCAGAGGCTGCTCGGGACGGTGCTGGACTGTCTGGAGCAGTTGCGGGGCACGTATGACGCGGTGATCTGTGAGGGGGCCGGTTCTCCCGCCGAGATCAATCTGCGGCGGACGGACATCGTGAACATGGGGATCGCCCGTAACGCCGGGCTTCCCGTGCTCGTCGTCGGCGACATCGACCGGGGCGGTGTGTTCGCCTCGTTCTTCGGGACCCTGGCGCTGCTGTCGCCCGAGGACCAGCGTTGCGTCGCCGGGTTCCTCGTCAACAAGTTCCGCGGGGACGTCTCCCTGCTGGAGCCGGGCCTGGACATGCTGCAAGGCCTCACCGGGCGGCGTACGTACGGCGTGTTGCCGTTCCGGCACGGGCTCGGCATCGACGAGGAGGACGGGCTTCGGGTGTCCCTGCGGGGAGCGGTGCGGGAGTCCGTCGTCGCCCCGCCGGTCGGGGAGGACGTGCTGCGGGTCGCGGTCTGTGCCGTGCCGCTCATGTCCAACTTCACCGACGTGGACGCGCTGGCCGCCGAACCGGGCGTCGTGGTGCGGTTCGTGGACCGGCCGGAGGAGCTGTCCGACGCCGACCTCGTCATCGTGCCCGGGACCCGGGGAACGGTCCGTGCGCTGGAGTGGCTGCGCGAGCGCGGCCTCGCCGGCGCGCTGGCCCGCAGGGCCGCCGAGCAGCGGCCCGTCCTCGGCATCTGCGGCGGTTTCCAGATCCTCGGCGAGCACATCGAGGACGACGTCGAGAGCCGCAAGGGTCACGTCGACGGGCTCGGGATCCTGCCCGTGCGGGTGCGGTTCGCCCGCGAGAAGACCCTCACCCGGCCGGCGGGCGAGGCCCTCGGCCAGCAGGTCGAGGGCTACGAGATCCACCACGGGGTCGCCGACGTGACCGGCGGGGACCCCTTCCTGGACGGGTGCCGGGTCGGCCAGACCTGGGGCACGCACTGGCACGGCTCACTGGAGTCGGACGGTTTCCGGCGGGCGTTCCTGCGGGAGGTGGCGGCCGCCGCGGGCCGCCGCTTCGTGCCCGCTCCGGACACCTCGTTCGCCGCGCTGCGCGAGGAGCAGCTCGACCGGCTCGGCGATCTGATCGAACAGCACGCGGACACGGACGCGCTGTGGCGGCTCATCGAGTCCGGCGCGCCGCAAGGACTGCCCTTCATTCCACCGGGAGCGCCCGCATGAGCACTGTGTTGTTGTTGTCGACCGCCGACACGGACCTGCTGGCGGCCCGGGCCGCCTCCGGTGCCGACTACCGGATCGGCAACCCCACCCGCGTGGACGTCCGGGAGGAGCTTCCGGCCCTGCTGGACGGAGCCGGCATCGCCGTCGTCCGGCTGCTCGGCGGCAAGCGGGCCTGGGAGGACGGGCTCGCCGCCCTGAAGGCCTCCGGTATCCCCACCGTGCTGCTGGGCGGCGAGGCCGTGCCGGACGCGGAGCTGATGGCCGAGTCGTCCGTCCCGGCCGGTGTCGTGGCCGAGGCGCTGAAGTACCTCGTGGAGGGCGGGCCGGACAACCTCACCGAACTCGCCCGGTTCCTCTCCGACACCGTGCTGCTGACGGGCGAGGGGTTCGTCGAGCCGCGCACGATGCCGGAGTACGGCGTCCACGGCGAGCGCGCCCGGGTGGAGGGCCGGCCGACCGTCGGCGTGCTCTTCTACCGGGCCCACCACCTGAGCGGCAACACCGCCTTCGTCGACACCCTGTGCGAGGCGATCGAGGCGCGGGGCGCCAACGCGCTGCCCGTGTACTGCGGTTCGCTGCGCGGCGCGGACGCGGGGCTGTACGAGATCCTCGGGCAGGCGGACACCCTGGTCGCGACCGTGCTCGCCGCCGGCGGCACCCACGCCTCGCAGGCCTCGGCCGGCGGTGACGAGGAGGCCTGGGACATCGGCGCCCTCGCCGAGCTGAACATCCCCGTGCTGCAGGGCCTGTGTCTGACGTCCTCGCGGCAGGCCTGGGCGGAGTCGGACGCCGCCCTCTCCCCCATGGACGCCGCGATGCAGGTGGCGATCCCGGAGTTCGACGGGCGGCTGATCACCGTGCCGTTCTCCTTCAAGGAGCAGGGCCCGGACGACGTGCCCGTGTACGTCGCCGACCCGGAGCGGGCCGCGCGCGTCGCCGGCATCGCCGTACGGCACGCGCGGCTGAGGCACAAGGAGAACGCCGAGAAGAAGCTGGCTCTGGTCTTCACCGCGTACCCGACCAAGCACTCCCGGGTCGGCAACGCGGTCGGGCTCGACACCCCGGCCTCGGCGGTGCGGGTGCTGGACGCGCTGCGGGACGCCGGGTACGTCGTCGAGGGACATCCGGACGAGGGTGACGAGCTGATCCACCGGCTCATCAACGCCGGCGGGCACGACGTGGAGTGGCTGACGGAGGAGCAGCTGGCCGCCGCGCCCGCGCGGGTGCCGCTGGCCGACTACCGGGCGTGGTTCGAGAAGCTCGACCCGGAGCTGAAGGACGCCATGACGGAGGCGTGGGGCGAGCCGCCGGGCAGCCTCTACGTCGACGGGGACGACATCGTGCTGGCGTCCCTGCAGTTCGGGAACGTCGTCGTGATGATCCAGCCGCCGCGCGGCTTCGGCGAGAACCCGATCGCGATCTACCACGACCCGGACATGCCGCCGTCCCACCACTACATGGCGGCCTACCGGTGGCTGGAGAACAGTTTCGGCGCGGACGCCATCGTCCACATGGGCAAGCACGGCACGATGGAGTGGCTGCCGGGCAAGGGCCTCGGGCTGAGCGGCGGCTGCGCGCCGGACGCGGTCCTCGGGGACCTGCCGCTGATCTACCCGTTCATCGTCAACGACCCCGGCGAGGGCACCCAGGCCAAGCGGCGCGGGCACGCCACGGTCGTCGACCACCTCGTGCCGCCGATGGCCCGCGCCGACACCTACGGCGACCTGGCCAAGCTGGAGCAGCTCCTCGACGAGTACGCGCTCGTCTCGGACCTGGACCCGACGAAGGCCCCCACCGTGCGCGCCCAGATCTGGACGCTGGTCAAGGCGGCCGAACTCCACCACGACCTGCATGTCGACGAGCAGCCGGACGACGAGGCGTTCGACGAGTTCGTCATGCACATCGACGGCTATCTGTGCGAGATCAAGGACGTGCAGATCCGCGACGGTCTGCACATCCTGGGCGGCGGGCCGGTCGGTGAGCCGCGCGTCAACCTCGTGCTGGCCGTGCTGCGCGCCTCGCAGGTGTGGGGCGGGCAGGCCAACGCGCTGCCGGGGCTCAGGGCCTCGCTGGCGCGGCACTTCGGGCTGGTGGAGAAGGAACTGCTGGCCGAGCCGGGCGCTCCGGTGAAGGTGCCCGTCGAGCTGACGGACCTGGTGGACGGCCCGGCCCGCAGCGCCGCCGACGCGATCGACCTGCTGGAGCAGCTGTGCCGGCGGATCGCGGAGGGCATGGAGGAGCGCGGCTGGGCGGTAGCCGAGAGCGCGCCGCTGATCCGGGAGGTCCTCGGCACCGAACTGCCCGAGGCCGTCGCCGTGCTGGAGTTCGCCTGCGCCGAGGTCGTGCCGCGGCTGGAGAAGACCACCGACGAGATCGGGCACATCCTGCGGGCCCTGGAGGGCGGCTACGTCCCGGCCGGACCGTCCGGTTCGCCGACCCGCGGGCTCGTCAACGTCCTGCCGACGGGCCGGAACTTCTACTCCGTCGACCCCAAGGCCATTCCGTCCCGGCTGAGCTGGGAGGTCGGGCAGTCGCTCGCGGACTCGCTGGTGCAGCGGTATCTGCAGGACACCGGCGAGTACCCCACGTCCGTCGGTCTGACGGTGTGGGGCACCTCGGCCATGCGCACCCAGGGCGACGACATCGCCGAGATCCTGGCGCTGCTGGGTTGCCGGCCGGTGTGGGACGACGCCTCGCGGCGCGTGACCGGGTTCGAGGTGATCCCCCTGGCGGAGCTCGGCCGGCCGCGCATCGACGTCACGGTCCGCATCTCGGGATTCTTCCGGGACGCGTTCCCGCACGTGGTGGGCCTGATCGACGACGCCGTCCGCACGGTCGCCGAGCTGGACGAGCCCGCCGAGTCCAACCACGTCAAGGCGCACGCCGACCAGGACACCGCCGAGCACGGCGACCGCCGCCGGGCCACGGCCCGCATCTTCGGCTCCAAGCCGGGGGCGTACGGTGCCGGTCTGCTGCCGCTGATCGACGCCCGCAACTGGCGCTCCGACGCGGACCTCGCCGAGGTGTACGCGGTGTGGGGCGGCTACGCCTACGGCCGCGGGCTCGACGGGCGGGCCGCGCGCGGGGACATGGAGACGGCGTTCAAGCGGATCGCCGTCGCCGCGAAGAACGTCGACACCCGTGAGCACGACCTCGTCGACGCCGACGACTACTTCCAGTACCACGGCGGCATGGTCGCCATGGTCCGCCACCTGACGGGCGCGAGCCCTGAGGCGTACGTCGGTGACTCGGCCACCCCGGACCAGGTGAAGACCCGCACGCTCGGCGAGGAGACGCACCGCGTCTTCCGCGCCCGCGTGGTCAACCCGCGCTGGATGGCGGCCATGCGGCGGCACGGCTACAAGGGCGCCTTCGAGATGGCGGCGACCGTGGACTACCTGTTCGGGTACGACGCCACGGCCGGGGTCGTGGACGACTGGATGTACGAGAAGCTCAGCGCCGAGTACGTCTTCGACCCGGAGAACCGGGACTTCATGAAGAAGTCCAACCCCTGGGCGCTGCGCGGCATCACCGAGCGGCTGCTGGAGGCGGCCGAGCGCGGACTGTGGGCCGAGCCGGACGCTGAGACGCTGGAGCGGCTGCGGGCCACCTATTTGGAACTCGAAGGCGACTTGGAGGGCGACGAGAAGTGACCACCCCCTTTCCGTTCACGGCCGTCGTGGGCCAGGACGACCTGCGGCTCGCGCTGCTGCTGAACGCGGTGTCACCGGCGGTCGGCGGTGTGCTGGTGCGCGGTGAGAAGGGCACGGCCAAGTCGACCGCGGTGCGGGCGCTGGCGGCGCTGCTGCCGGCGGTCCCGGTCGTTCCGGGATGCCGCTTCTCGTGCGATCCCGCCTCCCCCGACCCGGCGTGCCCGGACGGGCCGCACGAGCCCGGCACCGGCGCCGAGCGGCCCGCCCGCATGGTCGAGCTGCCCGTCGGCGCCTCCGAGGACCGGCTGGTGGGCGCGCTGGACATCGAGCGGGCCCTGTCCGAGGGCGTGAAGGCCTTCGAGCCGGGCCTGCTCGCCGACGCGCACCGCGGGATCCTCTACGTCGACGAGGTCAACCTGCTCCACGACCACCTGGTCGACCTGCTGCTGGACGCCGCCGCGATGGGCGCCTCGTACGTCGAGCGCGAGGGCGTCTCCGTGCGGCACGCCGCCCGCTTCCTGCTCGTCGGCACCATGAACCCCGAAGAGGGCGAACTGCGGCCGCAGTTGCTCGACCGGTTCGGGCTGACCGTCGAGGTCGCGGCCTCGCGGGAGCCGGACCAGCGGGTGGAGGTCGTCCGGCGGCGCCTGGCCTACGACGACGACCCCGGCGGTTTCGCCGCGCGCTGGGCCGAGGAGGAGGCCGCCGTACGGGCACGGATCATCGCGGCGCGGGAGCTGCTGCCGTCCGTGCGGCTGGGTGACGGCGCGCTGCGGCAGATCGCGGCGACCTGTGCGGCCTTCGAGGTCGACGGCATGCGCGCGGACATCGTGATGGCGCGGACCGCCACCGCGCTGGCGGCCTGGGCCGGGCGCACGGACGTGCTCGCCGAGGACGTCCGGCAGGCGGCGCTGCTCGCCCTGCCGCACCGGCGGCGGCGCAACCCCTTCGACGCACCGGGGCTCGACGAGGACAAACTGGACGAGACGCTGGAGGAGTTCGGCGGCTCGGACGACGACGATCCGGACCCGGACCCCGGGCCGGACGGACCCGGCGGGGGCGGCGGACAGCCGGAACCCGACGACGCTCCGCAGGGCGACGGCGACACCGGGGCCCGGCCCGAGGCCGGGGAGAACGGGCAGCCGCAGCCCTCGGGGGCCGGCGAGCAGTCGGCCGTACGGGCTTCCGAACCGTTCCGGACGAAGGTGCTGAGCGTGCCCGGGATCGGCGAGGGTGCCGCCGGGCGGCGATCGCGGGCGCGGACCGAGCAGGGGCGGACGACCGGGGCCCGGCGGCCGCGGGGCGCGCTCACCAAGCTGCACCTGGCGGCGACCGTGCAGGCCGCGGCACCCCACCAGCGGGCGCGCGGACGCTCCGGACCGGGCCTGGTCGTGCGCCGGGACGATCTGCGGCAGGCCACCCGTGAGGGGCGCGAGGGCAATCTCGTGCTGTTCGTCGTGGACGCCTCCGGTTCGATGGCGGCGCGGCAGCGGATGAGTGCCGTGAAGGGCGCCGTGCTGTCGCTGCTGCTGGACGCCTACCAGCGGCGCGACAAGGTGGGACTGGTGACCTTCCGGGGGTCGGGCGCGGACGTCGCGCTGCCGCCGACCTCGTCCGTGGACGCGGCGGCGGCCCGCCTGGAGACGCTGCCGACCGGCGGGCGCACACCGCTCGCCGCCGGGCTGCTGCGCGCCCACGACGTGCTGCGCGTGGAGCGGCTGCGCGATCCCGCGCGGCGGCCGCTGGTCGTGGTCGTGACGGACGGACGGGCCACCGGTGGCCCGGAGCCCGTCGCCCTGGCCGGGCGTGCGGCACGGTTGTTCGCGGCCGACGGTGTCGCCTCGGTGGTCGTGGACTGCGAGTCGGGGCCGGTACGGCTGGGGCTCGCCGGGCAGCTCGCCGGTGAACTGGGCGGTACGGCCGTGACATTGGACGAGCTGCGGGCGGACAGCATCGCCGGTCTCGTGAAGGACGTACAGAGGAGGGCCGCGTAATGCCGCAGGGACAGCCGAGTGTGGTGCCGGACGACGGGCTGACGACACGGCAGCGCCGGAACCGTCCGCTGGTCGTCGTGCACACGGGCGTCGGCAAGGGCAAGTCCACCGCCGCCTTCGGGCTCGCGCTGCGGGCCTGGAACCAGGGGTGGCCGATCGGGGTGTTCCAGTTCGTCAAGTCGGCGAAGTGGAAGGTCGGCGAGGAGAACGCGCTGCGGGTGCTGGGGGCGTCCGGGGAGGGCGGGTCCGTCGACTGGCACAAGATGGGCGAGGGCTGGTCCTGGGTGCAGCGCGATGCCCAGATGGACAACGAGGAGAAGGCCCGGGAGGGCTGGGAGCAGGTCAAGCGTGACCTGGCCGCCGAGACGTACAAGCTGTACGTGCTCGACGAGTTCGCCTACCCGATGCACTGGGGGTGGGTGGACACGGACGAGGTGATCTCCGTGCTGCGGGAGCGTCCCGGGACCCAGCACGTCGTCATCACCGGGCGGAACGCGCCCGAAAAACTCGTGGACTTCGCCGATCTCGTGACCGACATGTCCAAGGTCAAGCATCCGATGGACGCGGGCCAGAAGGGCCAGAGGGGCATCGAGTGGTGAGTGCTTCCGTCCCTCGGCTGGTCATCGCCGCGCCCTCCTCGGGCAGCGGCAAGACCACCGTCGCCACGGGGTTGATGGCCGCGTTCGCCGCGCGGGGGCTCGCCGTGTCCCCGCACAAGGTCGGGCCGGACTACATCGACCCCGGGTACCACGCGCTCGCGACCGGGCGGGTGGGACGGAACCTCGACGCGTACCTGTGCGGGCCCGAGCTGGTCGGGCCGCTGTTCCTGCACGGGGCGCGGGGGTGTGACATCGCGGTCGTCGAGGGCGTGATGGGGCTGTACGACGGGGCCGCCGGAGAGGGTGAGCTCGCCTCGACGGCTCATGTCGCCAAGCTGTTGCGGGCGCCGGTGGTGCTGGTCGTCGACGCGTCGTCGCAGTCGCGGTCGGTGGCGGCGCTGGTGCACGGGTTCGCGTCCTGGGACCCGGAGGTGCGGGTCGGGGGCGTGATCTTGAACAAGGTCGCCTCGGACCGGCACGAGGAGTTGCTGCGGGAGGCGCTGGAGCAGGCCGGGGTGCCGGTGCTCGGGGTGTTGCGGCGGGCGGCGCAGGTGGACACGCCGTCGCGGCACCTGGGGCTGGTGCCGGTCGCCGAGCGGCACGCCGCCGCTGTGGAGGCCGTGGCGGCGATGGCGGCACAGGTCTCCGACGGGTGCGATCTGGACGCGCTGGCGGGGCTGGCGCGGAGTGCGGGCGCGTTGTCGTGTGCGGCGTGGGACGCGGCTGAGGTTGTCTCCTCGCCCGCCCACGGCTCCCGGCCACGCGTGGCCGTCGCGGGCGGTGAAGCGTTCACCTTCTCCTACGCCGAGCACACCGAGCTGCTCGCCGCCGCCGGTGCCGAGGTGGTGGCCTTCGATCCGCTGCGGGACGAGGAACTGCCCGAGGACACCGCCGGGTTGGTGATCGGGGGCGGATTCCCCGAGGTGTACGCCGCCGAGCTGTCCGCCAACGTTCGGCTGCGCGAGGCCGTCGCCGCCCTGGCGGAGAGCGGCGCTCCCGTCGCCGCCGAGTGCGCGGGGCTGCTGTACCTGTGCCGGGAGCTGGACGGGCTGCCGATGTGCGGGGTGCTGGACGCCGGGGCGCGGATGACCGAGCGGCTCACTCTGGGCTACCGGGACGCCGTGGCCGTGGGCCACAGTGTGCTCGCGGTGGCCGGGACACGGATGCGGGGACACGAGTTCCACCGGACCGTCGTGGAGCCCGGGTCGGGGACGGAGCCCGCCTGGGGGGTCCGCGGCCCCCGGCCGCGGGTCGAAGGTTTCGTACAGCGCGGTGTGCACGCGAGCTATCTGCACACGCACTGGGCGTCCGAGCCCGGTGTCGCCCGTCGGTTCGTCGAGAGGTGCCGGACGTCATGAGCAGCAGGCTGATCGGAGTCGGGGTAGGGCCCGGGGATCCGGAGCTGGTGACCGTCAAGGGGGTCAACGCCCTGCGGGAGGCCGATGTCGTGGTGGTCCCCGTGATGGACAGCGGGGAGCGTGGCCGGGCCGAGGCGACGGTGTTGCACTACGTGCCCGAGGAGAAGGTCGTGCGGGTCGTGTTCGCGCTGAACGAGCGCAGCGACCGGGGGCGGCGCGAGGCCGCCTGGGACGCGGCCGGGGAACGGGTCGCCGAGTTGCTGCGCCGTCATGCCGCCGTGGCCTTCGCGACCATCGGCGATCCCAACGTGTACTCGACGTTCACGTATCTCGCGCAGACCATCGCCGAGTCGGTGCCGGGGACCGTCGTGGAGACCGTGCCCGGGATCACCGCCATGCAGGACCTCGCCGCCCGGTCGGGTGCCGTGCTGACCGAGGGCACCGAGCCGCTCACGCTCGTGCCCGTCACCGCCGGGGCCGCCGTGCTGAAGGACGCCCTGGCCGGGCCCGGGACCGTGGTCGCCTACAAGTTCGGGCGGCAGGCGCACGAGGTGGCCGAGGCGCTGCGGGAGACCGGGCGGCTCGGCGACGCCGTGTGGGGTTCGGCGCTCGGGCTGCCCGAGGAGTCGGTACGTCCGGCCGCCGAGCTCGGCGACGCGCCCCTGCCCTATCTGTCGACGCTCATCGCACCCGCCCGGCGCGACGGCGGACGGGGCGGGAAGCTCTGACCCGCCCGTCCGCCACCCCACCCCCGCTCAACCCCCTGTACGAGAGGACCCATCCCATGGCCGACGCCCCCGCCGGCAAAGTGACCTTCGTCGGCGCCGGCCCCGGCGCCGCCGACCTGCTGACGTTCCGCGCCGCGCGCGCCATCGCCGAGGCCGACGTGGTGATCTGGGCGGCCAGCCTGGTCCAGGAGGAGGTCCTGGAACACGCCCGCGAGGACGCGGAGATCCTGGACTCGGCGACCATGTCCCTGGAGGACGTCGTCGCCGTGTACCAGCGGGCCCGCGCCGAGGGCCTCAAGGTCGCCCGCATCCACTCCGGCGACCCGGCCCTGTGGGGCGGCACGCAGGAGCAGGTCGACCGCTGTGCCGAGATCGGCATCACGACCGAGATCGTGCCCGGGGTGTCCTCCTTCTCGGCCGTCGCGGCGCTCGCCCAGCGCGAGCTGACCATCCCCGAGGTCGCCCAGTCGGTCGTGCTGACCCGGCTCGGCGGCGGCAAGACGCCCATGCCGCCCGGGGAGGAGGTCCGTGAGTTCGCCAAGCACGGCACCACCATGGCGGTGTTCCTCTCCGCCGCCCGCAGCGGCCAGCTGGTGCGGGAGCTGCTGGAGGGCGGCTACCCGACGACGACCCCGGTCGTGGTGGCGTACCAGGCGACCTGGCCGGAGGAGCTGATCGTGAAGTGCACGATCGGCACGCTGGAGGAGACGGTCAAGGAGCACAAGCTCTGGAAGCACACCCTGTTCCTGGTCGGCCCGGCGCTCGACGCGCACGGCACGCGCTCGCACCTGTACCACCCGGGGCACTTCCACGGCTACCGCAAGGCCGACCCCGAGGCCCGCAGGGCCCTGCGTGAACGGGGTGCCAGTACATGATCACCGTGGTCGGGACCGGCACCGGGGCCCTGGTGGGCGAGGACGTCCTGGCCGGGGCCCGGCTGGTGGTCGGCGGGCAGCGGCACCTGGACGCCGTACGGCTGCCGGAAACGGCCGAGCGGATCGTGCTCGGGCCGCTGGCGCCCGCGCTCGACGCCGTCGAACGGCAGGTCGGCGTGGGCGGCCGGGTCGTCGTGCTGGCGTCCGGGGATCCGGGGTTCTTCGGGATCGTGCGGGTGCTGGCCGAGCGGTTCGGGCCGGAGCGGCTGGAGGTGCGGCCCGGGGTGTCGTCCGTGGCCGCCGCGTTCGCGCGGATCGGGCTGCCCTGGGACGACGCCGTGGTGGTGAGCGCCCATGGGCGGGAGCTGCGAACGGCCGTCAACGTGTGCCGGGCGCAGGCGAAGACGGCTGTGCTGACCGGGCCGGGCGCGGGCCCTGCGGAGCTGGGTGCCGCGTTGCGGGACGCGCCGCGGGTGCTGATCGTGGCCTCCGGGCTCGGCTCGGACGCGGAGCGCGTGGAGCGGGTGACGCCCGCCGAGGCCGCCGCCCGGGACTGGGGCACGGCGGTGAACGTGGTGCTGTGCCTGGACGAGAGGCGCGCCCTCGGGGCCGTGCGGACCGTCGCGGGGCCCGGGGAGCGGCCCGCCGGCTGGGCCCTGGAGGAGGCGGAGTTCGCCCACCGGGACTCGATGATCACCAAGTTCGAGGTGCGGGCGCTGGCCCTGGCCCGGCTGGGGCCGCGTCCGGGTGACCTGGTGTGGGACGTGGGCGCGGGCTCGGGGTCCGTGGCCGTGGAGTGCGCGCGGCTGGGCGCCGCCGTCACCGCCGTGGAGAAGGCCGCGGACGGAGTGGAGCGGGTCCGCGCCAACGCCGCCGCGCACGGTGTGGACGTGCGGGTGGTGCGGGGCGCGGCACCCGAGGCGCTGGCGGATCTCGCCGAGGCTCCGGACGCCGTGTTCGTGGGAGGTGGCGGGCGGGAACTGCCCGCCGTCGTCGCCGCGTGTGCGCGGCGTGCCCGGCGCACGGTGGTCGTCGCCATGGCGGCGCTCGACCGGGTACCGGCCGCGCGCGAGGCCCTGACGAGCGCCGGTCTCACCTGCGACGGCGTGCTGTTGCAGTCGTCGCGGCTCGCGCCGCTGCCCGGGGACGTGACCCGGCTCGCGGCGACCAACCCCGTTTTCCTGCTGTGGGGCGTCCGGCCTCCGGCAGCTGTCGAAGAAGGAGTCGCTCAGTGATCGGCCTCATTTCCGCCACCGCGGCGGGAGCGGCTGCGCGGGACCGGCTGGCCGCGGCGTGGCCGGACCGCACGCGTGTGTACGAGGGTCCCGTCCAGGACGCCGTACGGACCGCGTTCGCGCAGTGCGAGCAGCTCGTGTGCTTCCTGGCGACGGGGGCGGTGGTGCGGCTGGTGGCACCGCTGCTGTCCGGCAAGACCGAGGACCCGGGCGTGGTGTGCGTCGACGAGGGCGGGCGGTTCGCCGTGTCCCTGCTGGGCGGGCACGCGGGCGGGGCCAATGAACTGGCCCGCGAGGTGGGCGAGGTGCTGGGCGCCGAGCCGGTCGTGACGACGGCCACGGACGCCGTGGGCCTGCCGGGCCTGGACACCCTCGGCCTGCCGGTCGAGGGCGATGTCGCCGGGGTGTCGCGGGCCCTGCTGGACGGCGAGGCGGTGGCATTGCGGGCCGAGGTGGTCTGGCCGCTGCCGCCGCTGCCGGTGACGGACGAGGGGCCGTACACCATCCGGCTCACCGACCGGCTCGTGGAGGCGGCCGGGCGGGAGGCGGTGCTGCGGCCGCCGACGCTGGTCGTGGGGGTCGGGGCGTCCAAGGGCGCCCCCGTCGAGGAGGTCCTCGGGCTGGTCGGGGACGCCCTGCGGGAGGCCGGGCTGTCCCTGGCGTCCGTCGCCGAGCTGGCCACCGTCGACGCCAAGGCCGCGGAGCCCGGCATCGTCGAGGCCGCGCGGCGGCTCGGGGTGCCCCTGGTGACGTACTCCGCCGAGGAGCTGGCCGGGGTCGACGTGCCCAACCCGTCCGACGCGCCGCTCGCGGCCGTCGGGACCCCGTCCGTGGCGGAGGCCGCCGCGCTCGTCGGCGGGGGCGAACTGCTCGTCCCCAAGCGGAAGTCTGCGGCGAGCCCGGCGATGGCGACCTGTGCCGTCGTACGGCGGCCTGGGCGCGGGCGGCTCGCGGTGGTCGGGCTCGGGCCGGGCGCCCGGGACCTGCTGACACCGCGCGCGAAGGCCGAACTCCGGCGCGCCCGCGTGCTCGTGGGGCTCGACCAGTACGTCGACCAGATCCGTGACCTGCTGCGGCCCGGCACCCTGATCCTGGAGTCGGGACTCGGGGCCGAGGAGGAGCGGGCGCGCACGGCGGTCGAGGAGGCCCGCAAGGGGCAGGCCGTCGCGCTGATCGGCAGCGGGGACGCGGGCGTCTACGCCATGGCCTCCCCCGCGCTGGCCGAGGCCTCCGACGACATCGACGTGGTCGGCGTGCCCGGCGTGACCGCGGCGCTCGCGGCCGGCGCGATCCTGGGCGCCCCGCTGGGCCACGACCACGTGTCGATCAGCCTGTCCGACCTGCACACACCGTGGGAGGTCATCGAGCGGCGGGTGCGCGCGGCGGCCGAGGCCGACCTCGTGGTCACCTTCTACAACCCGCGGTCGCGCGGCCGCGACTGGCAGCTCCCCAAGGCGCTGGGCATCCTCGCCGAGCACCGGACGCCGACCACACCGGTCGGTGTCGTACGCAACGCCTCGCGGCCGGACGAGTCCAGCCGGCTCACGACGCTGGGGGCTCTCGACCCGGCGACGGTCGACATGATGACGGTCGTGACCGTGGGCAACACGGCGACCAGGGACATCGCGGGGCGCATGGTGACCCCGCGCGGCTACCGCTGGCAGTCGGCGCAGGAGGGTGCCGAGTGAACCGCGTCGTTCATCCGATCGAGGTGGAGTCCTACCGGCGTCTGCGCGCCCGGCTGGACACCTCGCACTTCCCGCCGCTGACCCGGGCGGTCGTGGAGCGGGTCATCCACTCCGCCGCCGACCTCGACTACGCCACCGACCTCGTCATGGACGAGGCCGCCCTGGAGAAGGCGCACGCGGCGCTGCACGCCGGGGCGCCCGTGGTCGTGGACGTGGAGATGGTCGGCGCCGGGATCACCCGGCGGGAGACCGTCTGCCGTCTGAAGGACGCCGAGGCCGGTCCGGGGCTGACCCGGTCCGCGCACGCGATCCGGCTCGCCCACGAGCAGGTCGGCCCCGGCGCCCTCTGGGTGATCGGCAACGCGCCGACCGCGCTGGAGGAACTGCTGACGCTCGACGCCGACCCCGCCCTCGTCATCGGTCTGCCCGTCGGTTTCGTCGGAGCCGTCGAATCGAAGGCCGCGCTGCGCGAGAGCGGACTGCCCGCCGTGAGCAACGTGTCCGAGAAGGGCGGGTCGGCGGTCGCCGCCGCCGCGCTCAACGCCCTGCTGTACCACCCCACTTCCGCCGAGGAGAAACTGTGACCACCCCGCCCGCCCTGCTCATCGCCGGCCACGGCACCCGGGACGACGCCGGAGCGGAGGCGTTCCGCGACTTCGTACGGCGGCTGGGGGCACGGCACCCCGAACTGCCCGTCGCGGGCGGCTTCATCGAACTGTCCCCGCCGCCGCTGGGCGAGGCCGTCACCGAGCTGGTGGAGCAGGGCGTGCGCCGGTTCGCCGCCGTCCCGCTGATGCTGGTGTCCGCCGGGCACGCCAAGGGCGACATCCCGGCGGCCCTGGCCCGCGAGAAGGAGCGGCACCCCGGCATCTCCTACACCTACGGCCGTCCGCTCGGCCCGCATCCGGCGCTGCTGAACGTGCTGGAGCGGCGGCTGGACGAGGCCCTGGGGTCGGCGGGCCGCACGCCCGGGGACCGGGCCGACGTGACGGTGCTGCTGGTCGGGCGCGGCTCCACGGACCCGGACGCCAACGCCGAGGTGCACAAGGCGGCCCGGCTGCTGTGGGAGGGGCGCGGGTACGCCGGTGTCGAGACGGCGTTCGTGTCGCTGGCGGCGCCGGACGTGCCGAGCGGGCTCGACCGCTGCGTGCGGCTGGGCGCCCGCCGGATCGTGGTCCTGCCCTACTTCCTGTTCACGGGAATCCTGCCGGACCGGGTGCGGCACCAGACGGAGGGCTGGGCCGCCGCGCACCCGGAGGTCGAGGTGCTCTCGGCCGACGTCATCGGGCCCGAGCCGGAGCTGCTGGACCTGGTGTGGGAGCGGTACGAGGAGGCCGTCAAGGGCGATCTGCGGATGAACTGCGACTCGTGCGTGTACCGCATCGCGCTGCCCGGTTTCGAGGACAAGGTGGGCATGCCGCAGCAGCCGCACTTCCACCCGGACGACGACGACCACCACCACGGGCACGGTCACGGGCACCACCACCACGGCGCTCACTCGCATGCGCACTGACAGCGGGCACGATCTGCGCCACCACGGCGACGCGGAGGTCCGGGACGACGGCGGCTCGCTCGTCGACCTCGCCGTGAACGTCCGCGCGGACACGCCGCCGGAGTGGCTGCGGGAGCACATCGCCGCGTCGCTCGGCGGCCTGGCCGCCTACCCGGACGGGCGTGCCGCGCGGGCGGCGGTGGCGTCCCGGCACGGGCTGCCCGTGGAGCGGGTGCTGCTGACGGCGGGAGCGGCGGAGGCGTTCGTGCTGCTGGCGCGGGCGCTGAAGGTGCGCCGGCCGGTCGTCGTCCACCCCCAGTTCACGGAGCCCGAGGCGGCGCTGCGGGACGCGGGGCACACGGTCGGCCGGGTGCTGCTGCGGGAGGAGGACGGTTTCCGGCTGGACCCGGCGGCCGTCCCCGAGGACGCGGACCTGGTGGTGATCGGCAACCCGACGAACCCGACGTCGGTGCTGCACCCGGCGGACACGATCGCCGGACTCGCCCGGCCCGGGCGGGTGCTGGTGGTGGACGAGGCGTTCATGGACGCGGTGCCGGGCGAGCGCGAGGCCCTGGCCGGCCGCGTCGACGTGCCCGGCCTCGTGGTGCTGCGCAGTCTGACCAAGACATGGGGGCTGGCCGGGCTGCGGATCGGGTACGTGCTGGCGGCGCCGGAGACCGTCGAGGACCTGGAGCGTGCGCAGCCGCTGTGGCCGGTGTCGACGCCGGCGCTGGCCGCGGCCGAGGCGTGCGTGGGGCCACGGGCGGTGGCGGAGGCGGCCCACGCGGCCCATCGCATCGCCGCGGACCGCGCGCATCTGCTGGCCGGTCTCGCCCGCTTCGCCCCGGCCGGGCTGCGGGTGGCCGGGCCGGCGCAGGGCCCGTTCGTCCTGATCCGCCTGGAGCGGGCGTCCGCGGTACGGCGGCGCCTGCGCGAGCTCGGCTACGCCGTGCGCCGCGGGGACACGTTCCCCGGCCTGGACGAGGAGTGGCTGCGGCTGGCGGTGCGGGACCGCGCCACGACCGACGGGTTCCTGCGGGCGCTGGAGCAGGCGCTGGAGCACTGAGGCCGCCCCGGGTCTCCACGGCATCGGAGTAGGCGAGACCCGGGCACCCGCGGCACGGGAGCACACCCCGCAGCACGTGAGATCGTAGGCACCGGCGAAGCCCCGCCGCATCTGATGGACTGCCCCCTCGAACTCCCGCCGTCGGCCCCGGCCGCGTCGGATCAGCCCCGGCGGCGGGCCAGGATGACCGCTCCCCCGCCCGCCGCGAGCAGGGCGACCGCGGCGCCCACGAGGTACGGCGTGGCCGAGCTGCCGCCCGTCTCGGCCAGGTCCGTCCCGGCGGGCTCTCCCTGCGGCTCGACGTCGGCGGGCGGGGCGGATGGCTCGGCCGGGGGCTGTGCCGCGACCTCGGGCCGGGGAGTTCTGCAGGTGGCCTCCGCCAGGGTGACGGTGCCGTCGACCTCGGCGACGTTCAGCTTCGACGGGTTGACGGACACCTTGAGTTCGAGGGCGGTGGCCGCGGCCGTACGGCCGGTGGTCCGGGTGCTGGAGAGGTCCAGGCGCACGTCGCCGACGCCCGGCACCTCGACGTCCGTCGGACCGCCGGCGGTGAGGGTCACGCGCTTGCCGAGCACGGTCACCGAGCCGGGCAGGGAGGTGGTGGCGACGGGCTTCTTCCCCACCTCGCAGGTGGCCCTGGAGGTGACCTGCTCGACCTCGATCAGCGACAGCAGGGGCAGGCCGGGGACGTGGAGCCGGGCGTGGGCCAGGGTGGTGGTCCCCTCGGCCTTCGTGGCGGTCGCCGTGGCTCCGGCCTCGGCCGCCTCCGCGCGCAGCACGCTGAAGGGCCTGCCTCCGTCCACCGCGTCGAGGGTGGCCGTCAGGGTGGCCTTCTCGGCGCTGCGCGGGGCCTGTACGTCGTTGAGGGAGACGGCGAGGGGGACGTTCACCGACTTGTTCAGCAGGGACACGTCCAGGCCGGTGCGCAGCACGACGGCGCTCGCGCGGCCGTGGTCGCCGGTGGCGTGCGCCGGGCTCACGCCGGTCAGTGCCACGGGCCCGGCGGCGAGGGCCGCGACGGTCGCCAGACGGCGTGCGGGCATGCGGAAGGAAGAGCTGTTCACGGCGGGACTCCAGGAGAGACAGGCTCGGGACCCGGAAAGAATCGCCGCACCGCGCGTACGGCGTCAGCGAACCGACGGCTCTTCACTCCAACGTGGCGAGACCGTGGATCCATTCGAATCCCCCGGCACAGACGTTCCCCGCCGTCACCCTCGCGGCTACCCGACCACGCGCCCGTTCAGCACGACCCGGCGCGGCGACGCCAGGACCCGTACGTCCGCGCGCGGGTCCTCGTCGTAGACGACGAGGTCGGCGGGGGCGCCCTCGTCCAGGCCGGGGCGGCCGAGCCAGGTGCGGGCCGTCCAGGTGCCCGCGGCGAGGGCCTCGACGGGCGGGATGCCGGCGGTGACCAGTTCGGCGACCTCGGCGGCGGCCAGGCCGTGGGCGAGGCCGCCGCCGGCGTCGGTGCCGACGAAGACCGGGATCCCGGCGTCGTAGGCGCCCCGGACGGTGTCGTAGCGGCGTTCGTGGAGCCGGCGCATATGGGCCGACCAGCGCGGGAACCGGGCCTCGCCGCCCTCGGCGAGCCGCGGGAAGGTGGCGATGTTGACCAGGGTCGGCACGATGGCCACGCCCCGCTCGGCGAACAGCGGGATGAGGTCCTCGGTCAGCCCCGTCGCGTGTTCGATGCAGTCGATGCCCGCCTCGACGAGGTCCCGCAGGGAGTCCTCCGCGAAGCAGTGCGCGGTCACGCGGGCTCCCAGGCGGTGGGCCTCGGAGATCGCCGCCTCGACGGCGTCGCGGGGCCAGCACGCCGACAGGTCGCCGAGGTCGCGGTCGATCCAGTCGCCGACCAGCTTGACCCAGCCGTCGCCGCGCCGGGCCTCCTGGGCGACGTAGGCGACCAGGTCCTCCGGCTCGATCTCCCAGGCGTAGTTGCGGATGTAGCGGCGGGTGCGGGCGATGTGCCGCCCGGCACGGATGATCTTCGGCAGGTCCTCGCGGTCGTCGATCCAGCGGGTGTCGGAGGGCGAGCCGGCGTCGCGGATGAGCAGCGTGCCCGCGTCCCGGTCGGTCAGGGCCTGCTTCTCGGCGACGTCCGCGGGGACGGGGCCGTGCCGGTCGAGTCCCACGTGGCAGTGCGCGTCGACGAGGCCGGGCAGGGCCCAGCCGACGACGGTGCGGACGTCGCGGGCGCCGGCGGGACGGTCGTAGGAGACGCGGCCGTCGACCACCCACAGTTCGTCCCGGACGTCCTCGGGCCCGACGAGCACCCGTCCCTTCACGTGCAGCACCGTGCGATCGCTCATGCACCGCACCTTAGTGAGCCGGCCGCCGGGCCTCGAAGGGGGCCGGTGTCCGCGGGACTCGCCACGCGAGGGGGTGAGGGCCGCCGGTTACCCTCGATGCGATCGAACCTGCTGTGAGTGAAGAGAGCATTGCCGTGACGCATCCGTTTCTGGACCTGGCCCCGCTCGGCGCGGACCGCTTCGCCGCCATCGAGGACCGTGTGGCGCGGCTGATGGACACCGAGCAGGACGTCGTGATCATGCAGGGCGAGGCGCTGCTGCCGCTGGAGGGCGCGATCCGTGCCGCGGCCGGTCCGGGCACGACGGCGCTCAACGTCATCACGGGGCCGTACGGGCAGACCTTCGGCGACTGGCTGCGGGACTGCGGCGCCACGGTGATCGACCTGGCGGTGCCCTTCCACACGGCCGTGACGGCCGAGGAGATCCGGCAGGCCTTCGCCGAGCACCCGGCCATCGACTTCGTGTCCCTGGTGCACGCGGAGGCGGCGACCGGCAACACCAACCCGGTCGCGGAGATCGGCGAGGTCGTGCGGGCGCACGGGGCGCTGTTCTACCTGGACGCCGTGGCGTCGATCGGGGCCGAACCGGTGCTGCCGGACGCCTGGGGCGTGGACCTGTGCGTGATCGGCGCGCAGAAGGCGATGGGCGGCCCGGCCGGGGTGTCGGCGGTGTCGGTCAGCGAGCGGGCCTGGGCCCGCATGGCGGCGAACCCGAAGGCGCCCCGCCGGTCGTACCTGTCGCTGCTCGACTGGAAGGAGCGGTGGATCGACGGCGGTCGCACGGCGCTGCTGCACGCGCCCGCGCAGCTGGAGATGCTGGCGCTGGAGGCGTGTGTGGAACGGATCGAGACGGCGGGGCTGGAGGCCGTGATGGCCCGGCACGCCTCCGCCGCGGCGGCGACGCGGGCCGGGGCGGTCGCGCTCGGTGGCGGACTGGAGCCGTACGTGTACGAGGCCAGGGACGCGGCGCCCGTCGCCACGACGCTGCGGGCGCCGTCCGGGCTGGTGGCGTCGGAGCTGGTCCGGCGGGCGCTGGCGGCGGATCCGGCGGTGCCGCTGGCCGCGGGCGGAGGCACGCTGGCCAAGGAGATGATCCGGGTCAACCACTACGGCGCGGATGCGACGCCCGGGGCCGTGCGCGCGAGTCTGGTGGCCTTGGGGACGGCGCTCTCCGAGCAGGGGCTGCCGGTCGACGTGGAGGGCGCGCTGCGGGCCGCCGAGGAGGCGTGGCGGTAGTCCCCGGCCGGAAGGCATCGGGCATCGAGGCACCGGGGCACCGTTGTCGGTGCCCCGTGTCATGCTCCCCGTATGAGCGCCGACACACCCGCTGACGCCCCGACCCTTCCCGACGGCCGCCCCGTCCCCCACCTCACCGGTGACGAGCGGGCCATGCTCGAGAGCTGGCTGGACTTCCACCGGGCCACGCTGGCGCTGAAGTGTGCCGGGCTGGACGACACTCAGGTGCGGGTCGCGGCGGCCGAGCCGTCGTCGCTGACGCTGCTCGGGCTGGTGCAGCACCTCGCCGAGGTCGAGCGGAACTGGTTCCAGCGGGTGGCCGGCGGGCTGGCCGTACCGCCCGTGTTCGAGGACGCGACCGGCTACGCACTGGATCCGGCGCGGGGGCTCGACGAGGCGCTCGGGATCTGGCGGCGGGAGATCGCGCGGGGGCGGGAGCTGTGCGCCGGGCTGCCGCTGGACCACATCGGGCGGGTCGCCGAGGGGCCGGTGCCCGGCATGGAGGTCAGTCTGCGCTGGGTCCTCATTCACATGATCGAGGAGTACGCGCGGCACAACGGTCACGCCGATCTCCTGCGGGAACGTATCGACGGAGTGACCGGGGCCTGAATTCCCCGTGCTTTCCAATACATCCCACATGTAAGCTGGCACACAATTAAGAATTCTTTCAAGAATAGCTTCCCGTATTCTTCTGCCCGCTTTTCCCGGTCCTAAACGCGCAGATTTTGAGGACACTCGGCGGGGAAATTCCGGCAGGTCTCGTGGGGGTTACATGGCTGTGACGCGTTACACACCGTGACCACTTTGCCCGGTAATTACCGGACAATACAGGGCGTTCCGCCACCTCTTCGCGTGATCTCTCGCGCTCGCGTGATAACACAGACGAAGCCCATATGTAACCCCGATCGGCGATGCAATTTTGAATTTCGCTGGGTAAGTTCATTTCGCATGACTGCCGTACAAGCAGATCCGCAAATCGACCGCCCCACGGTGGCTGACGGAGCCGCACTCTGGCGGATGGCGAAGGACTCGAAGGTTCTCGACGTGAACTCGTCCTACAGCTATCTGCTGTGGTGCCGCGACTTCGCCGCCACATCGGCTGTGGCCCGTGACGAGCACGGCGAGCCGATGGGTTTCATCACCGGGTACGTGCGGCCGGACAGCCCGCGCACCCTGCTGGTCTGGCAGGTGGCGGTCGACGAGGCCCACCGCGGGCGCGGACTGGCCGCCGCCCTGCTCGACGGTCTGGTCGCGCGGACCGTGACCGAGCGAGAGGTGACGACGGTGGAGACCACCATCACTCCGGGCAACACCGCCTCTGAGCGCCTGTTCACGTCGTTCGCCGAGCGTCACGGCGCGCGGCTGGAGCGCGAGGTGCTGTTCGACACGGGCCTGTTCCCCGACGGGCCGCACGACGCAGAGGTGCTGTACCGCATCGGCCCCCTGCCCCACTGAGACTTCCCGCCCCACCCCACTCCCGCAGACTTCCCCCACGTACCGAGGAGCGATTCGTCGTGACCATCACCCAGCCCGACCTGAGCGTCTTCGAGACCGTCGAGTCCGAGGTGCGCAGCTACTGCCGCGGCTGGCCCACCGTCTTCGACCGTGCGGTGGGCAGCCGCATGTACGACGAGGACGGTCATGAGTACCTCGACTTCTTCGCCGGAGCCGGGTCACTGAACTACGGGCACAACAACCCGGTCCTGAAACGCGCGCTGATCGACTACCTGGAGCGGGACGGCGTCACGCACGGGCTCGACATGTCGACCACCGCCAAGCGCACGTTCCTGGAGGCCTTCCAGAACCTGCTGCTGCGCCCGCGTGACCTGCCGTACAAGGTCATGTTCCCCGGCCCGACCGGCACCAACGCCGTGGAGGCCGCGCTGAAGCTGGCGCGGAAGGTGAAGGGGCGCGAGTCGATCGTGTCGTTCACCAACGCCTTCCACGGCATGTCGCTGGGCTCGCTGGCCGTGACCGGCAACGCCTTCAAGCGGGCCGGCGCCGGCATCCCGCTGGTGCACGGCACCCCGATGCCGTTCGACAACTACTTCGACGGCACGGTCGAGGACTTCCTGTGGTTCGAGCGGCTCCTGGAGGACCAGGGCTCGGGTCTCAACAAGCCCGCCGCCGTGATCGTCGAGACCGTGCAGGGCGAGGGCGGCATCAACGTGGCCCGGCCCGAGTGGCTGCGCGCCCTGTCCGAGCTGTGCGAGCGGCAGGACATGCTGCTGATCGTCGACGACATCCAGATGGGCTGCGGCCGTACCGGCGCGTTCTTCTCCTTCGAGGAGGCGGGCATCACGCCGGACATCGTCACCGTCTCCAAGTCGATCAGCGGCTACGGCCTGCCCATGTCGCTGTGCCTGTTCAAGCCCGAGCTCGACGTCTGGGAGCCCGGCGAGCACAACGGCACCTTCCGCGGCAACAACCCCGCGTTCGTCACGGCCACCGCGACCCTGGAGACGTACTGGGCGGACGGCTCCGCGATGGAGAAGCAGACCCGCAAGCGCGGCGAGCAGGTCGAGCAGGCGCTGATCTCCATCACCGAGGAGAACCTGGCCGACGTGAAGGAGTACCGGGGCCGCGGCCTGGTGTGGGGCCTGGAGTTCCACGACAAGGCACGCGCCGGCAAGGTCGCCAAGCGCGCCTTCGAGCTCGGACTGCTCATCGAGACGTCCGGCCCCGAGAGCGAGGTCGTGAAGCTGCTTCCGGCCCTCACCATCACGCCGGAGGAACTGGACGAGGGCCTGAGCACGCTGTCCCGCGCCGTCCGAGAGACCGCCTGACACAGAACCGAGAGCACCACCCATCTAGGAGGCATCGCAGCACCGTGATTGTCCGTTCGTTCAAGGAGATCGAAGGTACCGACCGGCACGTGAAGGCGGCGTCCGGCACGTGGGAGAGCAAGCGCATCGTCCTCGCCAAGGAGAAGGTCGGCTTCTCCCTGCACGAGACGGTCCTGTACGCAGGTACGGAGACGTCGATGTGGTACGCGAACCACATCGAGGCCGTCGTCTGCGTGGAGGGCGAGGCCGAGCTGACCGACCACGAGACCGGGCAGACGCACACCATCACGCCCGGCACCATGTACCTCCTGGACGGGCACGAGAGGCACACGCTGCGGGTCAAGCAGGACTTCCGCTGCCTCTGCGTGTTCAACCCGCCCGTGACCGGACGGGAGGACCACGACGAGAACGGCGTCTACCCGCTGCTCACCGAGGAGGTGTGACGTTTCCATGACCGCCATCACCGAGACCACCACCGGTATCACCGACCTCTATCCCAGTCGCGGCGCCACCGAGGTGCTCACGCCGCGTCAGGACCCGGTCGTCTGGGGCGCCCCCGACGCCCCGGGCCCGGTCGCGCCGGCCGACCTGCTGTCCTTCGAGCGCGACGGCTTCCTGGCCATCGACGAGCTCATCGGCCCGGACGAGGTCGCCGTGTACCGGGACGAGCTGAACCGGCTGGTCACCGACCCGGACATCCGTGCGGACGAGCGGTCGATCGTCGAGCCGCAGTCCCAGGAGATCCGCTCGGTCTTCGAGGTGCACAAGATCAGCGAGGTGTTCGCCCGGCTGGTCCGCGACGAGCGGGTCGTCGGACGGGCGCGGCAGATCCTCGGCTCGGACGTGTACGTCCACCAGTCGCGGATCAACGTCAAGCCGGGGTTCGGCGCCAGTGGCTTCTACTGGCACTCGGACTTCGAGACGTGGCACGCCGAGGACGGTCTGCCGCGGATGCGCACGGTGTCGGTCTCGATCGCGCTGACCGAGAACTACGACACCAACGGCGGGCTCATGATCATGCCGGGGTCGCACAAGACGTTCCTCGGGTGCGCGGGGGCCACGCCGAAGGACAACTACAAGAAGTCGTTGCAGATGCAGGACGCGGGCACGCCCTCGGACGAGGCGCTGACCCAGCTGGCCTCGCAGCACGGCATCAAGTTGTTCACGGGCAAGGCCGGTTCGGCGACCTGGTTCGACTGCAACTGCATGCACGGATCCGGCGACAACATCACGCCGTTCCCGCGCAGCAACGTGTTCATCGTGTTCAACAGCGTGGAGAACACGGCGGTGGAACCGTTCGCGGCACCGGTGCGGCGACCGGAGTTCATCGGGGCGCGGGACTTCACGCCGGTGAAGTGACCGCCGGTCAGCGGTGAAGTGACCGTGTGACAGAGCTGCCGGGTGGGGCCTCCTCGTGTGGGACGGGAGGCCCCGCCCGGTTGTGTCATGCCGCGAGGATCTCCAGCAGCCGGTCCACGTCCGCGGGCGTGTTGTAGAGGTGGAACGCGGCCCGCAGGTTCCCGGCCCGGTCGGAGACCTCGATGCCCGCCCGGCTCAGTTCGCCCTGCCGGTGGCCGAGCCCCGGCACCGACACGATGGCCGAGCCCGGCGCGGGCACCGGCTCGTGTCCCAGCCCGGCGAGTCCGGCGCGGAAGCGGTCGGCGAGGCCGACGTCGTGGGCGTGCACGACGTCGATGCCGATCTCTTCGAGCAGTTCCAGTGAGGCCCGCAGCCCGGCGTAGGTGAACAGGGCGGGGCTGACGTCGAACCGCCGCGCGGAGTGGGCGAGTTCCTCGACCGGGCCGTAGCAGCTGTCCCAGGGGCGTTCCCCGGCGACCCAGCCGGCGAGCAGCGGCGTGAGCCCGCCGAAGTCCCGCGGCGCGACGAAGAACGAGGCGCCGTGCGGGCCCAGCAGCCACTTGAAGCCGACGGCGGCGAGGAAGTCGTCGGCGTCGGCCTCCATCGGCAGCCAGCCGGCCGACTGGGAGGCGTCGACGTAGGTGCGGGCGCCGTGCGCCCGGGCCGCCTCGCGCACGGCCGGCAGGTCGGCGAGGCGGCCGTCGGCGGACTGGGCGGCGCTGACCGCGACGAGCGCGGTGCCGGGGCGGACGGACTCGGCGACCCGCTCCAGCGGCACGGCCCGCACCTTGAGGTCGCCGCGCGCGTGGAACGGGTTCACCAGCGAGGAGAAGTCGCCCTCCGCCGTGAGGACTTCGGCGCCGGCGGGCAGGGACGCGGCGATCAGCCCGCCGTACTCGGCGACCGAGGCCCCGGTCGCGACCCGCTCGGCGGGCACGCCGGCCAGCCGGGCGAAGGACGCGCGGGCGGCCTCCACGTCCTCGTACAGGGGACCCAGGGGCGTGCCCTCGGCGCGCATCCGCACCGCCTGCTGCACGGCGCTGACGGTGCGGGCGGGCAGGAGCCCGTTGCTCGCGGTGTTGAGGTAGGTGTGCTTCGGGGTGAACTCGGCACGGACGAGGTTCTCGAAGGTCTCCATGGGACCACTCTGCGTCCCCGGGATCTCCCCGTCCATTGCCGATTTCTGCGTGATGCGGCCAAGGAGCGCTTATGGATGCGCTCCGAGCTGGGCTTTTCAGTGCTTGGGCACGGCGCAGCCGTCCGGCCCGCAGGCGTCCGCGCCGTCGGCGTCGCCGCTCTCGACGATCTTCAGGGGCGAGCGCTCGCCGTACGCCTGGGTGAGGGCCCGGGCGAACACCTCGGCGGGCTGGGCACCGGAGACGCCGTACTTCCGGTCGAGGACGAAGAACGGCACGCCGTTCGCACCGAGCTGCGCGGCCTCGCGCTCGTCGGCCCGCACCTCGTCGGCGTACGCGACCGGGTCGGCGAGCACCGCGCGCACGGCCTCGGCGTCCAGCCCGGCGGCCGAGGCGAGCTCCACCAGCCGCTCGTCGTCGTTGAAGACGGAGCGCTCCTCGGCGAAGTTGGCCCGGTAGAGCAGGTCGAGGAGCTGCTCCTGGCGGCCCTGCTCCTTCGCGAAGTGCAGCAGGCGGTGCATGTCGAAGGTGCTGCCGTGGTCGCGGCCCCGGGTGCGGTAGTCGAGCCCCTCGGCGGCGGCCTGGGTCCCGAGGTTGTCCTCCCCGGCCTCCGCCTGCGCGGCGCTCATCCCGTACTTCTTGGTGAGCATCGTGATCACGGGCTGGATGTCGTCCTTGGCGCGGCCCGGGTCCAGCTCGAAGGAGCGGTGCACCACCTCGACCTCGTCGCGGTACGGGAAGTCCCGCAGCGCCTTCTCGAAGCGGGCCTTGCCCACGTAGCACCAGGGGCAGGCGATGTCGCTCCAGATCTCGACGCGCATGTCTCGGCTCTCTCCAGGTCGTACGGTGCGGAGACTCCCTCCGCCAGGTGCATGAACGTTCAAGCAGCGAGGTTCATTCCCCGGACAGGGCGAACCGCATCCGCAGATGGTGGTCCCCCGGCCCGGCCGGCTCCGGGGCCCATCCCAGCCGCCGGTAGAAGCCCTGGGCCCGCAGGTTGTCCACGTGCACGTCCAGAACGGCCTCCCGACGGCCGTCGGCCCGCCACTCCTCGACGCAGGCCGCGTGCAGCGCGGCGCCGACGCCGCGACGCCAGTGGCCGGGGTCGACGTGGAACTGGAACAGCTTCACCGTGTCCGCCGGGGCATCCTCGGCCCTGCGGAACGAAGCCAGCCCGATCATGCGCCCCGCCTCCACGACGCACAGCACCCGCCCGTCCGGCCGCCCGAGAGCGCTGCGCCAGGCGTCGGTCCAGTCGGTGCCGTCCTGCGGCAGCCCGCTGGGGTAGTACGTCGCCCGGGCCCGCGCGTGCAGTGCGACGGCGTCCGCCACCTCGGCGGGCAGGACGGTACGGATCACACGGCCTGGAGTCACTCGGTCCCTGATCATGGAACCGATGACGTGATCGCGCGGGGAGGCGGTTCCCGGCCCGGCCTCAGCTGCCGTCGCGCAGATCCTTGGGCCAGGACGGCCTGAACTCGATGTGGTCGTACGTCACCACGCAGCCCTCGCCCATCGGGGACTGGGTCATGAAGCCGACCAGGGCCGCTTCCGTCTCCTTCTCGCCGGCGAGGGTGAAGAGACGGACGAAGACCCAGCGTTCACCGTCGCGGGAGGCGTGGAAGGCGAAGGCGCGGCCGGTGCGGCTCACCCGGAGCCAGACGGAACTGCCGTCCACCGTGAAGGAGTTGGCGTCGTCGGAGTGCCCCCGGGTCACCACCGTGCAGACGGTGGGGACGTCCGGGGAGTACTCCAGGCAGAGCTTGGCCCAGGCCCGCTCCCCCACGTGGACGTAGAGCACACCGGCGTCGAAGGCCGCGCCGAACCCGACGGTGACCTTGGCGATCAGCTGGAAGTCGCCTTCGGGCGCCCCGAGCAGCCGGGGCGCGTCGGAGGCGGGGTCCAGCCCTTCATCGGTGGGCGGAACGAACCGGTCCTGCCGCGACCCGGCCCATCCGGTGAGCACGCCGTCCTCGTAGGACCAGTGACCGTCGGGCCCGTACGTACGCAGGCCGAAGGGAAGTTCGGGAAGTGTCAGATCCATTCGACCGAGTCTTTCAGCTCCGCCCCTCAGGGGCGCGGGGAACTGCGCGATCAACCACAACGGACCGCAAGCCGACAGCCCACCGCACCCCTACGGCGATCAACGCTCCAGACGCCCGTTGAACCGCCGAGGCAGCCCCAGCGGGTTGTCGTCCCGCAACTCCGGCGGCAGCAACGCCTCGGGCGCGTTCTGGTACGCGACCGGCCGCATCCACCGCTCGATCGCCGTCCCGCCGACCGACGTGGACGTCGACGTCGTGGCCGGGTACGGACCACCGTGGTGCTGGGCCGGCGCGACGGCGACACCCGTCGGCCAGCCGTTCACCAGCACGCGCCCCGCCAGCGGCGTCAGCTCCGCGAGGATCTCGGCGCCGCGGCCCTGCCCCGCCGCCTCCTCCTCGGACAGCTGCACCGTCGCCGTGAGGTTGCCCGGCAGCCGCGACAGCACCGCCTTCACCTCGGTCTCGTCCTCGTAGCGGGCCACCACGGTGACCGGCCCGAAGCACTCCTCCAGGAGCAGGTCGTGCTCACCCTCGGCGGCCAGCCTGCTCGCCGGCACCGTGAGGAAGCCCGCGCTGACGGTGTGCTCGCCGCCCGCGCCGGGGGTGACGGGGGACTCGACGTCGGGCAGCTCGGCCCGCTCGGCGACGCCCGCGACGAAGTTGTCGCGCATCCGGTGGTCGAGCAGGACCCCGGCGTCGGTGTCGCTGACGGCGTCGGTCAGGGACTTCAGCAGGGCGTCCCCGGCGGCACCGGCCGGCGCGAGGACGAGGCCCGGCTTCACGCAGAACTGGCCGACGCCCAGCGTCATCGAGCCGGCGAGGCCCGCGCCGATCGCCTCGGCCCGCTCGGCGGCCGCGGCCTCCGTGACGACGACCGGGTTCAGGGAGCCCAGCTCGCCGTGGAAGGGGATCGGGACCGGGCGGGCGGCCGCCGCGTCGAAGAGGGCCCGGCCGCCACGCACGGAACCGGTGAAGCCGGCCGCCGCGACCAGCGGGTGCTTGATCAGCTCGACGCCCGCCTCGAAGCCGTGGACCAGGCCCACGACGCCCTCGGGGATGTCGTGCCGGGCGGCGGCGCGGCGCAGCACCTTGGCGACGTACTCGGACAGGGCCGGGTGGTCCGGGTGGGACTTGACGACGACCGGGCAGCCGGCCGCGAGGGCACTCGCGGTGTCGCCGCCCGCGACCGAGAAGGCGAAGGGGAAGTTCGACGCCGAGTAGACGGCGACGACGCCCAGCGCCACCTTGTAGCGGCGCAGGTCCGGGATCGGCGGGGTCGCGGTGTCGTCGGGGTGGTTGATGACGACGTCGAGGAAGGCGCCCTCGTCGACGATGTCCGCGAAGGCGCGCAGCTGGTAGCAGGTGCGGGCGAGCTCGCCGGTCAGCCGGACCGGGCCGAGCGCGGTCTCGGCGTCGGCGGTCTCGACGAGACCGTCCTTGGCCGCCTCCAGCTCCTCGGCGGCGCTGCGCAGGAAGGCCGCGCGGACCGTGCGGTCCGCGAGGGCGCCGCGCGCCTCGTGCGCGGCGCGGACGGCGGCGTCCACCTCCTGGGCTGTGGCCTCCACCGCAACCTGTTCACGCTGCTTCCCGGTTCGGGGGTCGACACTCCAGACTGGTGCTGCTGCCACCGCGGGTCCCTCCACACATGTAATGCCGCAGTACTGGGTCATCCACCAGGGGCGTTCGATATACTGAACGCCGTCTCTGATGATGAATATGCTGTGGAGACTATTTCGCGTCCAACGAAGGGGTCAAGGGCGATGTCGGCTGGCGAGACGGGCGGCGGGGCGCAGGTCAAGTCCGCGGTACGAACGGTTGAACTGCTCGAATACTTCGCCGGGCGCCCCGGCATGCACTCCCTCGCGGCGGTCCAGGAGGCCGTCGGGTACCCCAAGTCCAGCCTCTACATGCTGCTGCGCACCCTGGTCGAGCTGGGCTGGGTGGAGACGGACGCGACCGGCACGCGCTACGGCATCGGGGTGCGGGCCCTGCTGGTGGGCACGTCGTACATCGACGGCGACGAGGTCGTCGCGGCGGCCCGCCCGACGCTGGACCGGCTCTCGGACGACACGACCGAGACGATCCACCTCGCCCGCCTCGACGGCACCAACGTCGTCTACCTGGCCACCCGCCAGTCGCAGCACTACCTGCGCCCCTTCACCCGGGTCGGCCGCCGGCTGCCCGCGCACTCCACGTCCCTCGGCAAGGCGCTGCTGAGCACCTACTCCGACGAGCAGGTCCGCAAGATGCTCCCGGAGACGCTGCCCGCGCTGACCGAGCACACGATCACCGACCGGGAGAAGCTCATCGAGGAGCTGCGCCAGGTGCGGGAGCAGGGCTTCGCCGTGGACCGCGAGGAGAACACCCTGGGGTTGCGCTGCTTCGGCGTGGCCATCCCCTACCGCACACCGGCGCGCGACGCGATCAGCTGCTCGGTGCCGGTGGCGCGGCTGACCCCGGCGCACGAACAGCTGGTGAAGGACGCGCTCTTCGACGCGCGGGACCGGCTGACACTGGCCACCCGTAGGCTCTGAGGCATGAACGTCGAGCTGCGCGAGGTCCACGACAGCGATCTGCCGGTCTTCTTCCGGCAGTTGAACGACCCCGAGTCCCTGAGCATGGCGGCCTTCACCCCGGAGGATCCGGCCGACCGGGCCGCCTTCGACACCCGCTGGTCCCGGCAGCGCTCCTCTCCCGACGTCGTCGCCCGCACCGTCCTGGCCGACGGTGACGTGGTCGGCAGCGCGGCGGTGTACGGGGTGCCGGGCGAGCGCGAGGTGACGTACTGGATCGACCGCGCGTACTGGGGCCAGGGCATCGCCACACAGGCCCTGCGGGCGCTGCTCGCCGAGGTGCCCGAGCGCCCGCTGTACGCACGGGCGGCGTCGGACAACGCGGGGTCGCTGCGTGTACTGGAGAAGTGCGGGTTCCGGGTGGTGGCGGCGGCCCGGGGGTACGCCACGGCCCGGGGTGCCGAGATCGACGAGACGGTGCTGATGCTGGAGGGCTGAGCGGCCCCGGGGCTCTCCCCCGCCCGGCGGAGGCGGATCGTCGCCGGGCAGGAGGTGCCGGGGGCCTTCCCCGCGGGAGCCTGATCGCATGACGCAGTCGATCGCTCCCGCTCCCGCCGTCCGTGCCGACCGCCCCCGGCGGATTCTCCGTGCCGTCGCCCTCGTCTCCTGCGTGCCCTACCTCGCTCTCAAGGCCGCCTGGATCGCCGGGAGTCACCTCGGAATCCCGCCGGGGAGCCCGCTGCTGGACGACCGCCTGACCGTGGCCGTCGTCAACGGGCTGTCGATGCTGCTGGACAGCGCGGTGATCGTGCTGGCGCTGGTGCTGACCCGGCCCTGGGGGCTGCGGGTGCCCGCCTGGCTGCTCGCGTTCCCCGTGTGGGTCGCCACCGGGTTGCTCGCACCGATCATGGCCGGGTTCCCGGCGCAGCTGGTGGCGAGGGCGTTCGGCGGCGGCGGAGGCTCGTCGGCGGGCCGGGAGGCCTTCCTCGACGAGTGGGTGTTCGCCGTCGTGTACACGGGGTTCATCGCGCAAGGGCTGGCCCTCGGTGGCCTCTTCGTGCTCTACGCGCAAGATCGCTGGGGGCGGTTGTGGCGCGGGCGGCTGGGGGACCTGCCCGTCGGTGCCCTCGGTCCGGCCCACCGGGCCCTCGCCGTGGCCGCCGCCGTGCTCGCCCTGCCGCCGCTCACGCTCCACGCCCTCTGGGCCTGCGGTGTCTCCTCCGGGCTCAGCGAGGGCCGGGCCGCGGACCGGGGCGGTGACTTCCACGTCCTCGAGGCGCTGTACGTCGTCTTCCTCCTCGCGGCGGTCGCCGGCGTCGTGCTGATGGCCTTCCGGCGCGGCCGGGCGCTTCCCGTGTCGGTGCCGCTCGGTCTCGCCTGGGTGGGGTCGAGTGCCGTGGCCTGCTGGGGCGCATGGCTGTCGCTGGCCTCCGTAGGGGGCGTGACCGACCTCGCCGACCGCCCCACCCCGCTGATGAACCTCGCCTACGCTGGCCAGATGCTCGTGGGCCTCCTCGTCGCCGCCATCGGCGCCTACCACCTCGCGGAGCGCTCGGCCGAAGCCGCGCGGCGGGCGGCGTGAGCGCGGTCGCGCGATCGCTGTTCGGCCGGCGGGCGCGCCTGCGCTGGATCCACCTGATCCTCGGCGGTGCGCTGGCCATGCCGTACGTCCTCGTCGGCTCGGTGGTCATCGGCCCGGCCGCCGGGGCCACGGACGTCTTCGGCTCCTTCCCCCTCCAGCTCGCCTCGTTCGGCGTGGGCCTGCCGCTCGCGGCCGTCACCTCGCTGTTCCCGCTCACGCGGCCGCTGGAGTCCGCCGCCGTGCGCTGGCTGTGCGGTGTGGACGAGGACCGGCTCGCGTTCGGGCCGGCCGGGACGCGGGGCGAGAAGGGCCGGACCGCGGCCTGGTTCACGCTGCATCTCGGGTTCGGCGGCATCATCGCGGGGATGTCGCTGGCGCTGCCGCCGTTCGCCGTCGCGCTGATCGTGCTGCCGGTCCTCGCGGGACTGCGCGACAACCGGCTCGGGCTGCCCGAGGCCTTCGACCACACCTGGGTCCTGGCGCTGGCCCCGGTCGCCGGCGTGGCGTCGCTGATCGCCCTCGCCGGCTGCGCGGCAGGCTGCGGCGCGCTGCTGGCCCGCTGGGCGCCCCCGCTGCTCGGCCCCACGCCGAGGGAGCGGCTCGCAGCCGCCGAGGCCCGCGCCGCCGACCTCGCGGTGCGCAACCGGCTGGCGCGGGAGCTGCACGACTCCGTCGGCCACGCCCTGAGCGCGGTCACCCTCCAGGCGAGCGCGGCCCGCCGGGTGCTCGACTCCGACCCGGCCTTCGTCCGCGAGGCCCTCGCCGCGATCGAGGACACCACCCGGCGCACGGTCGGTGAACTCGACGCCGTCCTGGGCGTGTTGCGTGACGGCGGCGCCCCCGGCACGGCCCCGGCACCCACCCTGGCCGCCGACCTCGACGGGCTGCTGCGCCGCACCCGGGCGGGCGGACGGCGCGTGACCGCCACCGTGGGCGCCGACCCGGAGGCGCTGCCCCCGCTGCTGTCCCGCGAGGCCTACCGCATCGTGCAGGAGGGGCTGAGCAACGCCCTCAGGCACGCCGGTGAGCGGGCCGCCGTCGAGGTACGGATCGCGGTGGCGGACGGGGACCTGGAGATCACCGTGGAGAATCCGGTGACCGGCCCGGCGCCCTCCCGCACCGGCGGCGGCCACGGGCTGCGCGGTATCGCCGACCGGGCCAGGCTGCTGGGCGGCACCGCGACGGCCGGACCGACCCCGGCACAGACCTGGCGGCTGCACGCCCGCCTGCCGATGAAGGGACCCCTATGACCCGCCCGGCCACCGTCCGTGTCGTCCTCGCCGACGACGAGCGCATGGTGCGCACCGCGCTGCGCGCCATCCTCTCCGCGGAGCCGGACCTCGAGGTGGTGGGCGAGGCGGCCACCGGCACGGAGGCCGTGTCGGTCGTCCGGGAGCTGCGGCCGGACGTCGTCCTCATGGACGTCCGGATGCCGGAGATCGACGGGATCCGCGCCACCGAGCAGATCCTCGCCACCCTGGACGAGCCGCCCCGGATCGTCGTCGTGACGACCTTCGAGAACGACTCCTACGTGTACGACGCGCTGCGCGCCGGAGCCGCCGGGTTCCTGCTGAAGCGGGCGGACGCCGACGCGCTCGTGCAGGCGGTCCGGCTCGTCGCGCGCAGTGACAGCCTGCTGTTCCCGGCGGCCGTCCGCACCCTCGCGACCGAACACGCCCGCGCGCACCCGGCACCGCCCGCGTGGGTGGCGAAGCTCACCGGGCGCGAGCGGGAGGTGCTGCGGCACCTGGCGGAGGGGCTGACCAACGCGGAGATCGCGCGCCGGATGGAGGTCGGCCCGGCCACGGTGAAGTCGCACGTCGCGGCGGTGCTGGCCAAGACCGGCACCCGGGACCGCACACAGGCGGTGATCGCGGCGTACGAGGCGGGCTTTCTGAACGGCGGATGAGAAAACCGGCGCGTCGGATGAGAAACAGGACGGACGGGAACGATCCGCCCGGTGTGGCTCGTCCTCCAGTTCGGAATGAACAAGACGATCAGGCGCGCTTCGGTCTTCGCACTGCTCCTGGTGTTGGCTCTGCTGGTCAGGGCGACCTGGGTGCAGTTCTACGAGGGCCGGGCGCTGGCAGACGACAAGGACAACCGGCGGAACGCGATCGAGACGTACTCGGCGCCGCTCGGGAACATCATCGTGGGCGGCCGGTCGGTCACCGGCTCGACGCCGACGAAGACGGGCGACCTGAAGTACAAGCGGACGTACACGGACGGCCCGCTGTACGCGGCGGTCACGGGATACGCGTCGCAGGCGTACGCCCCGACTCAGCTGGAGGGCATTTACACCGATCTGCTCAACGGCACGGACAGCCGGCTGAAGTCCGTGATGGACACGCTCACCAACCAGCGGGCCGAGCCGGGCAACGTGGTCACGACCATCGACCCGGACGTGCAGAAGGCGGCCTACGAGGCGCTCGGCGACAAGAAGGGCGGTGCCGTCGCCATCGACCCGAAGACGGGGAAGATCCTCGCGGTCGTGTCGACGCCGTCGTACGACCCCTCCGCGCTGACCGATGCCAACACGGCGGGGGCGGCCTGGAAGAAGCTCACCTCGGACCCGGAGAAGCCGCTGGTCAACCGCGCGCTGCGGCAACCGCTGCCGCCCGGCTCGACGTTCAAGCTGGTCGTGGCCGCGGCCGCGCTGGAGGACGGGCTGTACTCGTCGGTGGACGAGCGGACGGACAGCCCCGACCCGTACACGCTGCCGGGCACCAGCCGGGAGTTGTCGAACGAGAACCCGAACGCGCCCTGCACGAACGCCACGATCCGCACGGCGCTGGAGTACTCGTGCAACAACGTCTTCGCGAAGATGGCCGTGAAGCTGGGCCAGGACAAGGTGAAGGCGATGGCCGACAGGTTCGGCTTCGACGACGACCAGCTGGACGTGCCGGTCCGGGCCTACACCAGCGTGTACCCGTCGGACATGGACCCGTCGCAGACGGCCCTGACGGGCATCGGCCAGTTCGACGTCACCGCCACGCCGTTGCAGATGGCCATGGTGTCGGCGGCCCTGGCCAACGGCGGCAAACTGGTCTCGCCGCACATGGTTGCGCAGATCACCAACAGCGGCGGTGATGTGCTGGAGGACTACGACGACGACGCGGGCTCGAAGGAGATCGTCAGCTCCTCGACCGCCGAGCAGTTGCAGTCGGCGATGGAGACGGTCGTCGACAAGGGCACGGGCACGAACGCCCAGGTGCCGGGCGCGACCGTGGGCGGCAAGACGGGTACGGCCCAGCACGGCGAGAACAACAGCCAGGTGCCGTACGCCTGGTTCACGTCGTTCGGCAAGTCCGACTCGTCGGGCAAGGAGGTCGCGGTGGCGGTGGTCGTCGAGCAGTCGGACGCGGCCCGCTCGGAGGTCAGCGGCAACGGCCTCGCGGCGCCGGTCGCCAGGGCGATGATGCAAGCGGCGCTCAAGGACTGAACCTCGGCCGCCGATAAGCCGTCTGTAGAGACGAGACGGGCCGCCCCCCTCCCCCCGGGGGCGGCCCGTCATCGTTACTTCGCTCCCAGGAGCTGCTCGATCGGGTCGATCGCGAAGTACACGAGGAACAGCGCCGAGGTCCCCCACAGCAGCCAGTGCACCTCCTTCGCCCTGCCGAGCACGGTCTTGATGACGACGTAGGCGAGGAAACCGGCTCCGATGCCGTTGGTGATGGAGTAGGTGAACGGCATCACCGCGATGGTGAGGAACGCGGGGATGGCGATGTCGTAGCGGTCCCAGTCGATGTGCTTGACCTGGGTCATCATCAGGAAGCCGACGGCGACCAGGGCCGGGGCGGCCGCCTGGAGCGGGACGATGGTGAGCAGCGGGGTCAGGAACAGCGCGAGGCCGAACAGGCCGCCGGTGACGAGGTTGGAGAAGCCGGTGCGCGAGCCCTCGCCGACACCGGCCGCGGACTCGATGTAGGAGGTCGCCGAGGAGGCGGAGGCCGCACCGCCCGCGACCGCGGCGGCTCCGTCGATGAGCAGCACCCGGCCCAGGTTCGGGACCTTGCCGTCCTCGTCGAGCAGGCCGGCTTCGGCGCTGATGCCGACGACCGTGCCCATGGTGTCGAAGAAGTCGGACAGGATCAGCGTGAAGATCAGCAGGACGACGGTGACGACACCGACGCCGGGGGCGCTGAAGGCGCCGAACAGGTCGAAGTCGCCGATGAGCCCGAAGTCGGGGGCGTCGACGAGCCGGTCCGGCCAGGAGGGTGTGGTCAGCCCAGGACTTGATGTCGGCCAGCGAGTTGATCAGGATCGCCAGCGCGGTCATGGTGACGATGCTGATCAGGATGGCGCCCTTGACCTTGCGGGCCAGCAGTCCGATCGTCAGCAGCACGCCGAGGCAGAAGACGAGCATCGGCCAGCCGGCGAGGGTGCCGGTGCCGCCCAGCTGGACGGGCACGGTGGTGTTCGCGGCATCCGGGATGCGGCTGACGAACCCGGCGTCGACGAAGCCGATGAAGGCGATGAACAGGCCGATGCCGACGCTGATCGCCTGCTTGAGCGGCTGGGGTATCGCGTGCATGACGGCCTCGCGCAGACCGGTCACCACCAGCACGCAGATCAGCAGGCCTTCGAGGACGATCAGGCCCATGGCGTCGTCCCAGCTCATCAGCGGGGCGATCTGGAAGGCGACCACGGCGTTCAGGCCGAGTCCGGCGGCGAGCGCCAGGGGCAGGTTGCCGCCCACGCCCATGATGATCGTCATGACCGCGGCGACCAGGGCGGTGGCGGTGGTGAGTTGGACGGCGTCCAGCTGGTGCCCGAACTTGTCCTTCGCGCTGCCCAGGATGATGGGATTCAGGACAAGGATGTAGGCCATCGTGAAGAAGGTGGCGAAGCCGCCGCGGATCTCCCGGCCGAAGGTGGAACCCCGCTCGGAGATCCGGAAGAACCGGTCGACGCTGTTCGCCCCGGGTTCCTTGGTGGGTGGCCGGTCGGTGACCTGCTGCGGTTCGGACATGGCGCGTGCTCCTCGGTGCCTGGGTGATCGGTGTGCGGATGCTGGCCGGATTGTGCCCGCCCTGAACCCCGTTCAGGTTTTCTCCGTGTTACGGAATCGGAGTCCGGCCCGTCATACGCCGTTCGAAGCTCCGTACGAACCGTTCGACGATCGCTGCTACGCTTCCCGATCGCGTCCGGGTCTCCCCCGGATGATCACATGTCATCTGCATGACAGCCACAGGGTGCCCCGGACGGGAGCGCCCGCAGCCGCTGCGAGGAGAGGTCGCCCGTGGGCACAGTCGTCGACGACGCCGCCTCCGTGGAGTTCCACGCCTTCTTCGAGCGCCACTACGCCGAACTGTCCCGTCTCGCCCACCTCCTGACGGGCGAGGCGGACATCGCCGACGATCTGGCGGCGGACGCGTTGCTGGCGCTGTGGCACCGCTGGGACCGGGTGCGCGCGGCCGACCATCCGGTGGCGTACGCGCGCGGGGTGGTCGCCAACCTGGCCCGAACCCGCATCCGCAGTGCGGTGCGCGAGCGGCGGCGCATCGCCCTGTTCTGGTCGCAGCGCGAGGAGAACACCGAGAACCCGGACGTCGCGGGTGTGGTCGACGTGCAGGAGGCGTTGCGCAGGCTGCCGTTCCGCAAGCGGGCGTGTGTCGTGCTGCGGCACGCGTTCGACCTGTCGGAGAAGGACACGGCGCTGGCGCTCGGGGTGTCGGTGGGTACCGTGAAGAGCCAGACCTCGAAGGGGATGGCCGAACTGCAGCGGTTGCTGGGACCCCAGGGAGCGCCGCAGCGGATGCACGTGACGCTGGGCGCTCCGCACTGCTCGCCCGCCGTGGAGGGCGTGCGCACCGGTGAAGGCGGAGGGAGGGACCGATGACCATGCGGCGGGACGTGCACGAGGAACTGCGCACCCGGCTGCACGAGGCGGCCGTGACGCACGAGCCCGACCGGGAGCGCATGCTGGCCCGGATCGAGCGCGGCATGGCCGGTCCGGCCGGTTCAGGCCACCGGGCGACGCGTCCGCCGGTGGTCGGCTGGATGCGGGTGGTCGGTGCGACGGCCGCGGTCGCCGGTGTGCTGGCGGTGGGCGGCTACGCGGTGGCGTCCGCGGTGAAGGAGGAGACCGCCCCACGTCGGCAGGAGGTGGCGACCTCGCCGACCCCCGCGCCGTCCCCCGAGGCGACGAGCCGGGCCCCCGTGCCTCCGCCTCCCGAGGAGCCGACGCCGAGCAGCCCGCCGGAACGCCGCGAGTCCGGCCCGCCGCCGTCGAGGACGCCGAGCACCCCGGCCACCGAGCGGGCGCCCGCCACCGCCGAGGACGGTCCGCTGTGGTCGGACGGCTCGGTCGACCCGCACAGCAACGACTTCTGGGCGCAGAGCAACATCACCCTCAAGACCCGTGAGCAACTGACCGCGCTGAGCGTGCGGTTGCAGGTCGCCCAGACCGGCGGGGTCTCCGACGCGGGCGCCTGGCGCTCCCTGCCGGAGGAGGACTTCGTCCTCACGGTCGCCGAGCGGGACGGTTTCCTCGTCTACACCTGGACCCTCAAGAAGGGCCGTACGGTCCCGGCGGGCGAGTGGGTGTTCGCCGGCCAGTACGGCCACGCCCGCGGCGGCCGTGACGCGGGAGAGGACGCCTACGCGGTGACGGCCACCGCCGGTTCGCGACAGCTGTCGGTGGGCGGCGGGTTCGCCGCCGTGGCCGACGGCGACGGCGACTCGTGAAAAAAACCTGAAGAGGCGGCAACCCTTTCTTCACCGGTGACGACCACAAGACGCAAGAGTCACCCCCCCCTTGAGGAATCGGTACATGACTGCACCAGCAGAACAGCGCGTCCGCCACCGCCGCAGTGTCACCAAGCGGCGGGCGGTGATCGCCGCGATGTCCGCTGTCGGCATCACGGGAGCGGCGATCGTCACCACGTCGATGCTGTCGACGGCGGGCGCCGCGTCCTCCTGGCCCACGGACAAGGGCAAGACGCCCGTGTCCAAGACCATCCCGGTCTCCGGTGTGCGCGACGGCGGCATGAAGATGTTCTACGGCACCGGCGCGCTCGGCGGCGGCAGCCAGGACGAGGGCCAGGACCCGCTCTTCGAGCTGGCCGACGGCGCGGTCCTCAAGAACGTCATCATCGGCACCCCGGCCGCGGACGGGGTGCACTGCAAGGGCAGTTGCACCCTGCAGAACGTGTGGTGGACGGACGTCGGCGAGGACGCGGCCAGCTTCAAGGGCAAGTCCTCGTCCGCGGTGTACAAGGTGATCGGCGGCGGCGCGAAGAACGCCGACGACAAGGTGCTGCAGTTCAACGGCGCCGGCACGCTGAACGTGTCGGGCTTCCAGGTGCAGAACGCCGGCAAGCTGGTCCGCTCCTGCGGCAACTGCAAGACGCAGCACAAGCGCACGATCGTGCTCAGCGACATCGACGTGACGGCGCCGATGAACTCGATCGTCGGGGTGAACGCCAACTACGGCGACACGGCGACGCTGTCGAAGATCCGTATCCACGGCGACAGCAAGAAGAAGATCAAGACGTGTGTGCGCTTCGAGGGCAACAACACGGGCAAGGAGCCCAAGGAGCTGACGCCGCCCGGCCCGGACGGCAAGAGCTGCCTGTTCAAGGCCTCCGACATCAGCTACCAGTAGGGCCTGCCCCTTTGTGACTCCGGTTGGCCCTGGTCCCCCCTCGGGCCGGCCGGATGCCGGGTCTCCGACCCCCCAGTCGGACGTCCCGGCACCTCGGCCCTCCGGAGCCCCCCTCCGGACGGCCGGACGGTACCGGTCGAGCCCCCCTCGACCGGTCGGCAGGACGCCCCCGCCGTTTCGCACCGGCGGGGGCGTCGCCCTGCGTGCGGGCGTGCCGCGGCGAGCTTCTAGTTCATCGTCGAGCCGACGGCCGTGGAGCCGGTCGTCAGGAACGTCGTCGCGGGCAGGGACCCGTCCGCCCGGCGGGCTCCGTACGCGCCGGCCGCGTCCGTCGACCTGAAGGGCGGGGTGGCGACGCCGCTGTCCCAGGTGTTGCCGGCGGAGACCGTGGCGGTGCCGAGCCGCGCCGGGCCGGCCTTGTCGCCGACGGCGAGGTTCTTGCCGAGCCGGGCCTTGCCGGTGGCGAAGGAGAAGCCGTTCTCGGCGTTGGCGTGTGCGGTGTTGCGGTTCAGGGCGATGGCCGCGGTGTTGGAGTTCTCGGTGAAGCCGTGCAGCCTGTTGTCCCAGGCCGCGTTGTCGTTGACGACGTGGGCGGCGGACGCGCCCCCGCCGCCCAGCTTGAAGCCGTTGCCGTTGCCTTGGAAGGCCGTGTCCTTCCAGCGGTTCTCGCCGTTGCCGAAGGCCCAGGAGTGCTCCATGGTGACCGGCGAGGAGAACTGCCACAGGTCGAGTCCGTCGTCGGAGTTGTCGTACAGCCGTGCTCCGGTGATCCGGTTGCCGGTGCCGGAGCCGAACTTGACCGCGATGCCGTCGGCGTTCCGGCCGTGACCCGCCGGGTCGTAGTTTCCGTGGCTGTCCAGGTTCTGCACGAGGTTGCCGATGGTGCCGTCGCCGCGCAGGGTGAAGCCGGAGTCGCCGTTGTCCGCGGTGACCAGGTTCCTGAAGATCCCGCCGACGGAGGACGTGGCGACGAAGCCCTGGGCCGGGGAGTTGACGAAGGCGAGGTCCTGGACGGTCCAGTGGTCGCCGTTGATGTCGGCCAGCCAGGAACCGGCGGGCAGCTCGGACCCGTCGATCCGTACGTTCTCACCGCCGTACGCCCGCAGGGTGATGGGTGCGGAACCGGTGCCGTTCGCGGTGGATCTGAGGGTGGCGGCCGGGTGGTAGGTGCCGCCGCGCACCTGGATCACGGTGCCGGCGGTGGCGTTCTTCACGGCCTTTTCGAGCTGGGCGGCGGTGGAGACGGTGACCGTCGTCGAGGCGGCCCGGGCGCCGCCGGTCGACAGCCCGAGGTAGACGCCGCCGGCCCCCGCGGCACAGGCCACGGCAGCGGCGATGGAGAGCGTACGGGTCCTGCGGTGGCGTCCGGTGCTCGGTAGCACGGAGCGTTCCTTTCCTGGAGGGCCGGGGACGGAAACGGTCCGGAGGGGCCCGCTCCGGCTCGTTTCCGTCCACCAGTCGCCGCCGCGCCGCAAAGGGTTGCCGCCGTCCCGGCGCCGGTGGCCCCGGCGTTCCGAAAGTTTCGGAACCACCGGCCTCACGCACACCCGTTGACGCCCTGCGTCCCTCCGGTGAAACTCCGAGGGCCGCTATCCAACAGAATCCCCCACACTCCGACAGGAAGTGTCATGCGCTCCCGCATCGCCCGCACGCTCCTGCTTCCCTTCCTGGCCCTGACCGGCCTGCTCCTGACCCTCCTCACGGCGCCGCCCAGCACCGCAGACCCCGGAGCACCACCCGTGAAGCACAGCAAGTACGCCGGCTACCTCTTCGCCTACTTCACCGGCGAGGGCACCGCCGACGGCGAGCAGATCCGCTACGCCCTCAGCCGCGGCAACGACCCGCTGCACTGGCGTGAACTGAACGCCGGCAAGCCGGTGCTGACGTCCACGATCGGCGAGAAGGGCCTGCGCGACCCGTTCGTCATCCGCTCCCCCAAGGGCGACAAGTTCTACCTGATCGCCACCGACCTGCGGATGTACCGGAACTCCAGCGGCAGCTGGGACCAGGTGCAACGGCACGGCAGCAAGTCGATCATGGTGTGGGAGTCCACCGACCTGGTCCACTGGACCGACCAGCGCCTGGTGAAGGTCTCCCCGGACAGTGCGGGCAACACCTGGGCCCCGGAGGCCTACTGGGACGACGAGCTCGGCGCCTACGTCGTCTTCTGGGCGTCGAAGCTGTACGCCGACGACGACCCGGACCACAAGGGCAGCACGTACAACAAGATGCTGTACGCGACCACCAAGGACTTCCGCACCTTCAGCGAGCCGAAGGTCTGGAACGACCCGGGCTATTCGGTGATCGACTCCACGGTCGTGAAGTACAAGGACGAGTACTACCGCTACACCAAGGACGAGCGGGACCCCAGCTCCTCCAGCCCCTGCTCGAAGTTCATCACCGGGGAGAAGTCCACCTCCCTGACCTCGACGACGTACGACTTCGTGGCCGACTGCATCGGCAAGGGAGCGATGGACCGCGGCGAGGGCCCGACGGTGTTCAAGTCGAACACCGAGAAGAAGTGGTACCTGTTCATCGACGAGTACGGCGGCCGCGGCTACGTCCCCTTCGAGACCACCGACCTCGCCTCCGGCAAGTGGACCCCCTCGGAGAACTACCAGCTCCCGGCGAGCCCCCGGCACGGCACGGTCCTGCCGGTGACGCAGAAGGAGTACGACCGTCTGCTGGCCGCCTACCCGGCCACGCCCACCTCGGTCGTGGACGCGACGGCGAAGCACCAGAAGGGCTACTCGATCGTCACGGACAGCACCTCGAAGGTCGTCCTGCCCCTGAAGCCGGACGCCGATCTGCGGGGCCTCGCCCCGAAGCTGTGGGTCGGCGAGGGCGCGAAGCTCAGCCCGAAGTCCGGCACCCGACGCGACTTCCGCAAGCCGCAGACGTACACCGTGACGGCCGCCGACGGCACCCGGCGCACGTGGACGGTCGAGGCGGTCCGCACCCGCAGCCCGATCCTGCCCGGCCTGAACGCCGACCCCGACGTGCAGTACCTGAACGGCCGGTACTGGATCTACCCGACGACGGACGGCTTCCAGGGCTGGAGCGGCACCAAGTTCAAGGCGTACTCGTCGAGGGACCTGGTCCACTGGAAGGACCACGGCGTCATCCTCGACCTCGGGCCGGACGTGAGCTGGGCCGACAAGAACGCCTGGGCCCCCGCCATCGCCGAGCGGAACGGCAAGTACTACTTCTACTACTGCGCCGAGCAGCAGATCGGTGTGGCGGTGGCGGACTCCCCCGCCGGCCCCTTCAAGGACGCGCTCGGCAAGCCGCTGGTCGCCAAGGGCGGGTCGCTGAAGGGCCAGATGATCGACCCGGCGGTCTTCACGGACGACGACGGCCAGGCCTACCTGTACTGGGGCAACGGCCGTGGGTACGTGGTGCCGCTGAACGACGACATGGTGTCGTACGACGCGTCCCAGGTGCGGGACATCACCCCGGACAACTTCCGCGAGGGCTCCTTCGTGATCAAGCGGAAGGGCACGTACTACTTCATGTGGTCGGAGGACGACACCCGCAGCGAGAACTACCACGTGGCGTACGCGACGGGGCCGTCCCCGCTCGGCCCGTGGACCAAGCGCGGGACGATCCTCGAGAAGCGGCCCGAGTACGGCATCCTCGGCACCGGCCACCACTCGGTGGTGAACACCCCGGGCACCGACGACTGGTACGCCGTCTACCACCGCTTCGCCCTCAACGGCCCCGGCAGGCCGGGCGGCGACGGCATGCACCGGGAGACGACCATCGACCGCATGGAGTTCGCGGCCGACGGCAGCATCAAGCCGGTGGTGCCGACGCTTGAGGGGATCAAGCCGGTACGGCGGTGACTCTCACAGGACGTCGTCGAGCCAGCTGACGACCTCGTCCTGCATCGCGTGGGTGAAGACGTGGCCGAACTCCGGCCAGGTCTTCACCCGTATCCGCTCCTCGGCGTGGTGCGAGCGCCAGACGGCACGCAGCTTGTCGTGCGCGACCCGCACGCCGCCGGCCGGGAACAGCGGATCGAGGCCGCCGTGGAAGAACAGCATCGGCCGGGGTGCGGCGATGCTCGCCACGTCGGGGATGTCGAGGTGCCGGGCCAGGCCGGGGTGGAGCATGTAGTACGCCGACTGCCCGCGCAGCGTGTTGTTGCCGGGCACCATCATCTCCTTCAGGCCGGTCATCCAGCAGACGCTCGCCGCGGCCGCGACGTGGTCGCTGAGGGCGGCGGTCTGCCAGGCCCGGTAGGCGCCCATGGAGAAGCCGACGGCCGCGACCCGCCCGGCGTCCACCCGGTCGAGCCCGGCCAGGAAGGCGGCGGCCCGCTCGTCCTCCCGGGCCATCAGCCCGGCGAGCGAGGAGCCGAGGTGGTAGAGGCTGGACGCCAGGGCCTGCTGCTGCTCGTAGGCGACAGGCCCGCGGTCACCCCAGCCGAGCGCGTCCAGACACAGCACCACATAGCCGCGCCGGGCCAGTTCGTCACCGACGAACCGCCCGCTGAAGTACGTGCCGGCCCACGCACGGGCGGACGCGAGCCGCGTGTCGTCGTACCAGGGCCGGACGAGTTTCTCCTTCCCGATGTCGAACCTGGCGCCGTGGTCGTGCAGGAGCAGCACGGCGGGGAAGGGCCCGCGGCCGTGCGGGGTGAGCAGGGCGCCGCTGACCCGTCCGTAGCGGGTGAGGGAGACGGTCACCAGCTCGCGGGTGTAGTCCCGCGTCCGGGAACGGCCGGTGAACTCCGGCGCGTACGGCGTCCCGTCCTGCCGCTCGACGAGGAGGTGCTCCTCGACGGTGGCCCGGGCGGTACGCCGCCAGGCGCGGACGTCGCGGATCGGGGAACGGCCCCAGGCGAGCGGGAAGGTCAGGGCGTCCTTCAGGGCCGGGTGGAAGTCCGGCAGCGGTCCGTCCACGACCGCCGCCTCCGCCCCGCTCACCGCTCGCCCGCCCGGCGGCACGGCCCCCGGCCCGGGCACGGACGTCCGTCCCCCCAAGGGGTCATGGGCACGCCGCCTTCCACGGCTCCCAGCCGCCGAGCCAGTCGGCGCGGGTCGCGGACCGGGCCTGCCGGGCGGTGAGTTGGGGCCGGTTGGCCGGGACCGTGATGTGCGCGCCCGGCCCGGTGTTGCGGTACTCGGCGAAACGCTGGGCCTGCCACGGGTGGGCATCCGACATGGTGGCGTAGGGCGCGACCGCGTCGATGCCGGGACCGAGCCGGGTGTCCCGCACGGTGAGCATGGGGCGGGCGGTGGTGTCGGAGCCGGGCACCCAGGGCCGGGCCAGTTTGTAGTGGCCGGCGGGTGCGTCGCCGCTGACGCGGCTGCGGGTCACCAGGTAGCCGAGCGGATTGGCACCGGCCGTCGACGGCGCGAAGACGAACCCGTAGGGCGCGCCGGCCAGGTCGGTCCGGGACAGGGTCTCGAAGTGGCACCGTTCGAAGACCGCGGTCGCCCGCCCGAAGACGAAGTCGACGTCGCCCTCGGCATAGCAGTGGGCGAAGTACTGGCGGGCGAAGGTGCCGAGGGCCGTGGAGTCGGCGTACAGGGTGTCCTGGTGGCCGAGGAACCGGCAGTGGTGGAAGGCGGACCGGTCGCCCTGGACCTTGAGGGCGACGGCCTGGGTGCCGGTGATCCCGGGGTGGTCGGCGCGCAGCCAGTCGTTGGCGAAGGTGATCCAGCGGGCCGTGAAATCGTCGGCCTGCACCGTCGTGGTGGCCGAGCCGGTGGTGCCGTAGGTGCCGCCGCCGGGCTTGGGGGTTCCGGCCGCGTTGTCGTACACGATGACCACGTCACGGGGGTTCTCGCTCGCCCCGATCCAGGTCGTGCCCGTGCGGGCGCGGTCGACGGCGACCGTCTCCCGGTAGGTGCCGGGGGCGATGACGAGGGTGTGCCCGGCCCCGTTCGCCGCGGCCACGGCGTCCCGGACGGTGGTGACGTCACCGGCGCCGCCCGGGTGCACGTACAGCGTCCGGGGCGTCAGGCGCGCGGCGGGTGAGCCGAACCGGCCGAACGGACGCGGGCGGCCGTAGGCCCGCGCGGGGGCCGAGGCCGAACCGAGCGCGGCGCCCGCTCCGGCGCTGACGGTCAGGAATCCTCTTCTGGACAGGGGCATGCGGGTGCTCCTTCGATGGCGCTGCGGGAGGGGCCGGGGCGGGCGCGTCCCCGGGCTGGGGGACACGGTGGGGGCCGCCCCGGCCGGTCACCAGGTCAGCAGATCCGGTCCGCGCCGGCCTTCCGGTCGACGATCTGCGGCACGGCCTTCGGCGAGTCGACCTTCGTACGCAGGGTCGGCTTCCAGCCCGCACCGGACGTCAGGATCTCGCCGGGAATCTCCGCGTTGTGCACGGCGATGAGGTCGGTCCGCCTGCCGTTGACGTAGTTGTTCTCGGCGGTGAGCGGCGCCTCCTTCCACTTCTTCAGGGTCTTGCCGGCGCCTACTCCGGCGGGCAGCGAGAACGCGTTGTCCGTGGCGTACAGCTGCGAGGAGGCGCCGATGCCGAAGGTGTAGGCGTACGCCTGGTCCTGGGTCACCACGAAGTGGTTGTTGTACGTGTCGACCTGACCGAAGCGCACGCGCGGGGCCCGCTCGACGATGCCCTCGAAGCGGTTGTGGTGCAGCGTGACCTTGAGTTTGCCCGTGTCGTCGGCGGCCGCGCTGTCGCTGTTGCCGATCAGCATGGTCTTGTCGTGGTTCTGGAAGGAGTTCCAGGACACCGTCACGAGGTTGGCGCCGCGCACGATGTCGAGCAGGCCGTCGTGCTGCTGGTAGACCTTGCCGAAGTAGGCCGGCAGGCTGCTGTCGGGGTAGCGGCCGTCGGTGAGGGTGTTGTGGTCGATCCACACGTGGCTGGAGCCGTACACCACCACGCCGTCGTACTCGGAGTTCCAGGCGCCGGTCTTGTTGTCGTCAGTTGGGTCCCACTGCGGGAAGCAGTCGATCGGGGCCTCGAGGGTGAGGTTGCGGACGATGACGTTGTCCACGCCCTTGATCTGGAGGCTGCCGCCGCGGATCCCGGAGCCCTTGCCCACACCCACGATGGTGGTGTCGGCGGGCACGCTCGCCTTGATGGTCTTGTCCTGCGCGGCGGCGGACGCGGCCCGCAGGTCCTCCTGTTCACCGCTGACCGGCTTGTCGTGGCCCCAGACGGCGGGGTCGTAGGCGGCGAGGTACTTCTGAAAGTCGTACCCCTCGGCCGCGAACGCGTCACAGCCCTCGGAGACGGCGTCGATCACCCCTTTCACCTTGATGATCCGGGGCGCGGACCCGCCGTCCTTCAGGGCGGCCCGGAACTGCTCCCAGGTGGTGACGGTGTAGACGTGCTGCGCGTCGGCCCCTGCACCGCCGGTGGTACCGGTGCCGTGGGAGGCCCACCCGTCGCCGGCGCCGAGGGTCTGCCGGGCCACGTCCCGCGGCTGGGCCTGGGCGCCGGTGCCGCTCAGGGACAGCACGAGGGCGGTGCAGCCGACGAGCACGACGGCTCTCGTCATGGCATGATCATGACACTTGCGTACGTTCATGGTGCGGCTCTCTTCCTTCTTCGAGGGGGCTAGGCGGCGGAGTCCGGCCAGCTGATCCAGGACTCGGGAATCCGCTCGTCCAGGCGCCGTACATCACGCGGCCCGAGCACCCGGGTCCGCAGCGACTCCCGCGCCACGCGCCGGGCCACCTCGATGGCTCCCGGCGGGTTGAAGTGCGTGTTGTCCTGCTCGGTCGCGGTCCAGTTGAAGTACTTCTTGGTCTCCTCGACCCCGAGCCGCTGCCACAGGGCGAGGGACAGCGCCTGGATGTCGAGCAGGGCGACCCGCTCCTCGGCGGCGAGCGCCCGCATGGCCGCCGGGTACTCCCCGTGCGTCGGCAGCGCCTTTCCGGCGGCGTCGAACCGCCGCCGCTCCACGGAGGTGGCGAGCACCGGCCGTGCCCCCCGCGCCCGGGCCCCGTCGACGTACATCCGCAGGTACTGCTGGTACGTCGTCCAGGGCTCGGTGTACCGGGTGGGGTCCTCCGCCTTCTCGTCGTTGTGGGCGAACTGGATGAGAAGCAGGTCGCCGGGCCGGATCACGGAGAGAATCCCCTTCAGCCGGCCCTCGTCGACGAAGCTCTTCGAGCTCCGCCCGTTCACGGCGTGGTTGGAGACGGCGAGCCGGAAGCTCTGCAGGAAGAACGGAATCGCCATGCCCCACCCGGTCTCGGGCGCGGCACCGGCGTATTTCTGCGCGGCGGTGGAATCACCGGCGATGTAGAGCGTGGGGGTGCGACGAACACCGGCGTGAGCGGTACCGGACATGGAGAACGCCAACGGCACAGCGGCCGCGGCAACAGCAACCTGTCTACGACTGAGAGACACGCGGAGTTCCTTTCAATGGGGGGATGTCCAACCGCAGGGACGCGGGGAACTGCGCGACCAGCCGGGGACGGCCCGCACCCTGCGGACCACGGGCCGCCCCACGGCCTTTACCGGAGCTACGCGTTCCGCTGGTTCCACTCCTCCTGCGCGGCGTTCAGCTGCTCGGCCATCGTGTCCAGGAATTCCTTCGCACTCATCTTCCCGAGCAGCACCTTCTGGAAGTTCGGCTCGTTGTCCGCCTTGGAAATGGTGTTCCAGTCCGGCAGGTAGTACGGCAGCTGCACGATCGTCGTCGACCCGTCCGACAACGCGTCAGCGGCCAGCTTCGTGGGCTCGGCCTTCGAGATCCAGGCGTCCTTCGCCGCGTCCGTGTTCGACGGCACCTGCCCCGCCGCCTCGTTGAACTTCGAGTTCTCCGCCTTGGACGTGGCGAACTCGATGAACTTCCAGGCGGCGTCCTTGTTCTTGCCGCTCTTGAACAGGCCCAGCCCGTCGACCGGGTTGGAGACCTGCACCCGCTTGCCGCCGGCACCGATCGGCTGCGGGATACCGCGGAACTTCTCGACGCCCAGCGCCTTCACATGGTCCTGGTACGACCCGAGGTTGTGGTTGAGCATCCCGATCGTGCCGGAATCCCACTGCGCGACCATCTTGGTGAAGTCGTTGTTGAGGTCGGCGGCCGGAGTGACCTTCTTGTACAGCGCCGCGTACTTCTCCAGCGCCGCCACGTTCTTGGGGTCGTTGACCGTGGTCTTCTCACCACTAGAATCCCAGAACGACGTGATTCCGGACTGCCCGTACATGGCGTCCAGCGCCTGGGCGATGGAACCCGCACCGCCGCGAATGGTGTAGCCGAACTCGTTCTTGCCCGAATTCGTCAGCTTCCGAGCGGCCTTGTAGAACCGCTCCCACGTCGTGGGCTCTTCGAGCCCCGCCTTCTTGAACAGATCGGTGCGGTAGTACAGCACACCGTTGTTCGCGGAGGTCGGGATCGAGTACAGCTTGTCGTCCCCGCCGCCGGCGGCCTTCAGCGACTCGACCATGTCCTTGTTGAGCTTGCCGTTCAGCGACGACTTCCCGAGCCGCTCGTCGAGCGGTTCCAGCGCGCCCTGCGCGGCGAACCCCGCGAGCATCGCCGCGCCCACGCCGCCGACGTCCGGCAGGCCGCCGCCCCGGAGGGCGGTGTCGACCTTGGACTGGTACTCGGTCGAGGCGATGCCGACGTACTCGACCTCGATGTCCGGGTTGGCCTTCTCGAAGTCGGCGATGATCTCCTTCCAGCTCTCGGTCCGGACACCGCCGTTGTTGTCCCAGAAGACGATCTTGCCCTTGCCGCTGCCGTCGGCGCCCTTGTCGCCGCCCGCCCCGCTGCCGTCGTCGCCGCAGGCGGTCGCGGTCAGCGCGAGCACGGCCCCCAGGGCCACGGCGGCCGAGGTCCGGCGCCCGCCTCTGCTGCTGGTGCGATTGCTGATCTTCATTGGTCGGCTCTCTTCTTCTGGATCCAGCGGAACTTGAGGGTGTGTGGGGGATCAGCGGCGGGTGTGCGGCGCCCAGCCGTCGCTGCCCGCCAGGTAGGCGGTGACGGTGTGGGAACGCGCGTCCCGGTCGCTCATCTGCGGACGGTCCGGGGTGATCGCGGCGCCCGGGCCGTGGTTGCGGTACTCGGTGAACCGCGCGTCCTTCCACGAGAACCCGCTCATGTCGGTCCAGGGCGAGGACTTGACCGCGGCAGGCAGCCGGGTGTCCCGGATCAGCACCTGGGCGACCGCGTCCGGCTCGCCGCCCGGGTGCCAGGGCCGCCCCAGGTGGTAGGTCCCTGCGGGGGCGTCGCTGACGATCTTCGACCGGGTGATCAGGAACCCGTACGGGTTGCCCTTCCACGTCGACGCCGCGGTGATGTAGCCGTTGTTCGAGTCCGAGCCGCGGTTCAGCGCCCGGATCACCGACCGCTCGATCACCGTCGTGGCCCGGCCGTAGACGAAGTCGACGTCGCCCTCGATGTAGGAGTCGCGGACGTAGACCCGGCTGACGGTGGTCAGCTTGGGACTGTCGGTCATCAGGGTGTCCTGGTTGCCGAGGAACGCGGTGTCCTCGAAGACGATCCGGTCGCCGGTCGTCTTCATCGCCAGGGCCTGCTCGCCCTTCAGCTCGTGCGCGGCCTCGTCGAAGTCGTTGCTGAAGGTGAGGTTGCGGGCGGTGACGTCGTTCGCGGCGATCCGGACGGTGGCACTGCCCGTCGACCCCCCGTACTCGGCGGGTGTGTCGAAGACGATCACGGTGTCCGAGCGGTCCCGTCCGGTGCCGCGCAGCTCGATGTGCGGCTTGCTCGCGGGGATGAACACCTTCTCGCGGTAGGTGCCCGGCGCGACGGCGATGGTCAGCGGGGTGTCGTTGCCGTCGGGGACGGCGTCCACGGCGGCCTGCACGGTCGGGTAGTCGCCCGGGACGTGCAGGGTGACCGGCCCGCCGATCCGCTTCTGCGGCCCGGAGAACCGCTTCACCAGTGCGGGCACCGCGGCGGCCGGGTCGAGCCGGTAGGTGTAGAACTCCCGCGGGTCGAACGCCGTACCCCAGGCGTCGTGCCGGCCCGTGGTGTTGCGCAGGATCGACCCGCGCTGCACCAGCTCGGCGCTCGCGTCCGCCTGGTAGGGGTGCTGGACGCCGTCGTAGAAGCTGTTCTCGATGACCATCTTCGTCCTGCCGCGCGACCAGTTGCCGTACGTCCAGACCGGGTCGCCGTCGGACAGCTGCGCGGACAGGTAGTTGTTGTAGAGGTGCGCGTAGGCACAGTTGTCGGCGGACGGGTTGCGCTGCTTGGTGCCCCGGAACCAGTTGTGGTCGACGGTGATCTGCGTCGTGACGTTCGGGGTCCAGCCGATGCCGAAGGTCTTGTTGTTGTCCGTGAACTGGTTGTGGGAGACGGTGACGTACTCGCTGTCCTTGCGGATGTCGAGCTGCCCGTCACAGATCCGCGAGAACCGTATGTGGTCGATCCACACGTGGTGGGCGGTGTCCAGGCGGATGCCGTCGTAGTCGGTGTCCTTGCAGTCCCAGTTGCCGTCGATCGCCGTGTCGCGGATGGTGAGATTGCGGATGACCACGTTGTGCGTGCCGGGGTCGAGGGTGAAACCGCCGTGCACGATCTCGGCCGTGTCGCTCACGCCGATGATGGTCTTGTCCGAGGCGACGGGTATCTCGGTGCCGAAGGGCTCCATGGTCACGGCGCCCTGGACGCGGATGACGTACGGCTCCTCGGCCGCCGCGTACTTCGCCAGGGCGGCCTGGTCGGTGACGGTGACGACCTTGCCGCCCGCCCCGCCGGTGGTGCCGCCGGCGAGGGAGGCGAAGCCGTGCGGCCGGTCGGTCCAGCGGTCGGCGGCGGGATCGGACCGCGGTGAGGGGACGGCCCGGGCGTCCCCTATCGTGCCGAGGCCGAGCGCGGCGACCAGGCCGAGTACGGCGGCCACGATCCTGCCGTGCCCCGGTCTCGACAAGCGCTTGCTACGGAGGTGCGTCATTGCGGCTCCCAACAGGCGTACGACGTCAGATGCGTTACGAGGCGCTGATCCGGAACCGGGTGAAGGCCGCCGCACCGGCGTGCCCCTGACCGGCGGGCGCGAGGGCGAAGAGGCCGAGCAGGGCGCCCACCCAGCGCCACGGGGTGGCGGCGAAGACGGGGCCGGACGGGCGGAAGCCGTCCCCGTCACCGACATCGGCGGAGAAGCGGCAGCGGGCGCCCGCGCCGATCTCGATCCGCAGCCGGGCCCGGCCCTCCGGGGCCGGCCGGGGATGGGCGGCGTCGCGTTCGGCGTCCGCGACGGCCTCGGCGAACCGGTGCACGAGGTGGACGGTGCCGTCCGCGCCCCGCTGGAGCCCGATCCATCCGAAGGAGTCCCCGAGGACCGCGAGTCCGGCCCGGGCCCCGGGCCGGTCGCTGTCGAGCCGCAGCTCCACCTCGGCGGTGCAGGGCGTGCCGGGCAGCCGCTGGGTGAGCACGTGGGGAAGTTTCCGCAGGTCGTGGGCGTCCGCCGAGCGGACGCAGGTGAGCCGCAGCCCGTCCCCGGAGTGCTGGGTGGCCCAGCCCTCGCCCGGGTTGGCCGTCCACTGCCACTGGCGGCCGTACCGTCCGCCGGGGAAGTCGTCGTCCGTGGCGGGCGCGGCGGGCGGTTGCGGTGGCAGGCCGGGGCGGCGGTGTTCGGCCACGGGGGCGCCGTCGTCCCCGAGCACCGGCCAGTGGTCCGGGCCCCAGCGCATGGGCTGGAGGTGCACGACCCGGCCGTAGGCGCCGCGCTGCTGGAAGTGCAGGAACCAGTCCTCGCCGGACGCGGTGCGCACCCAGCCGCCCTGGTGGGGGCCGTTGACGCCGGTGTCCTTCTGCTCCAGGACGATCCTCTCCTCGTACGGCCCGAAGAAGCCGCGCGAGCGGAAGGCGCCCTGCCAGCCGGTCTCCACACCGCCGGCGGGGGCGAGGATCCAGAACCAGCCGTCGTGCCGGTAGAGCTTGGGTCCTTCGAGGGTGAACCAGCCGGGTATGCGGTCCCCGTCGACGATCACCTTGCCCTCGTCGAGGAGTTCGGTGCCGTCGGGGCGCATCCGGTGGCCGGTGAGGCGGTTCTTGACGCCGGAGCGGGACTTGGCCCAGGCGTGGACCAGGTAGGCCTCTCCGGTCTCCTCGTCCCAGAGGGGGCAGGGGTCGATCAGGCCCCTGCCGGCCTTCACCAGGTGCGGGCGGGTCCAGGGGCCCCTGATCTGCGGGGCGTTGACCTGGAAAATGCCGTGGTCGGGGTCGCCCCAGAAGATCCAGAAGCGTTCGTCGTGATACCTGAGGGAGGGGGCCCAGACCCCGCAGTCGTGCCGGGGCTTCTCGAACGCGGCGGCCGGTTCCAGGCGTTCGAGTGCGTGGCCGACCAGGGTCCAGTTGACCAGGTCCCGGGAGTGCAGCAGCGGCAGGCCGGGGGCGCGGCCGAAGCTGGAGGCGGTCAGGTAGAAGTCGTCGCCGACGCGCACCACGTCCGGATCGGACCAGTCGGCGTCCAGGATCGGGTTGCGGTAGGTCTCGGAGGTCACGGGCTCACCGCCTTGCGGACGAGGGCCGCTGCCGTGTCCCGGTCGAGGCGGCCGTCGGCGACGACGGTGACCACCCGGCGCACCACGGTCTCGCCCGGCGGGATCGGCACCCGCTCGTCGCAGGCCAGGGAGGAGCCGACGCCCGGGTACTCCTCGGTGCGCACGAACCACGGGTCGCGGCGGGTCCGTTCGGTGGCGCCGGCGAAGACCAGCGTCCAGGTGCCGCCCCGGAGGGCCAGCCAGTCGGCGGGGCGGCCGTGGACGTTCTCCTCGCCCTCGGTCCCGGCCGTGAGGACCTCCGGCGCGGCGGACTCCTTGCGGGCCCGCCAGAAGAACCCGCCGTAGGCCGCGCCCGGGCGCCCGTTGGTCGCGGGGCTGCCGATGGACAGCGGGCCCCCGGTGACGTTGGTGAGGGAGAACGTGAGGTCCAGCGCCCAGGCCTGGTCGGTGAGTTCGGTGGCCGCGACCGTACGGCGCTCGCGCAGCAGCTCGCCGCCGGCGGCCACCCAGCGCAGCTCCTCCACGAAGCCGTCCGGGTCGCGCAGCTGGAAGGCGATGTGCCGCTGCGCGCCGTGGTTGTCGAGCTCGGTCGGGCCCTGGTCGCGGACGTAGGTGCGTCCGCCCCAGAAGTTGAACCCCTCGACGTCGGGAACGGCGACACCGACGCCGAGGTGGTGTGCGTGGTCGGCCGGGCCGGCTTCGGTCACGGCCGTGCCGGCCAGGGTGGTGACGGGGTGCAGATACGGGCGCGGGGAGAGCCGGGCCGGCAGCTCGGGCCGGGTGACGTACCGGCCGACCGGCCGGCCCGCGACGCGCAGGACCGCGGTGTCGTTGCTGGTCATCGGGTGCTCACCTCGTTCGACAGGTGCGCCCAGGGGGCGCCGAGCTCGGAGTAGAGGGAGAGGGTGTCGGCGGCGGCCGCGACGAGTCCGTCGATGCCGGGCACCACCCGGCGCCTCTCGCCGGGGACGCGGTGCCAGACGGTGTCCGGCAGCGGCACCGGGTCGGGGGCCGTGCGGATGGCCTCCACGACCTTCATGAAGGCGCCGGTCTCGTCCGGCGGGACCAGCAGGTCCGCGCCGGTGGTGAGGTGGTCGACGAGGTTCTCCAGCAGATCGGTGCGGCCGTGCTCGGACTCCTCCGGGCCGTGCCCCGCGCGCTGGAGCAGCACGCGGTCCTGCTTGTACCAGAAGGTGATCCGGCCGCTGCTGCCGTGCACCAGCACGTACGGTTCGTCCGCCTGCTCGGCGCACAGGGTCGCGGCGACGGTGACCGGGTGGCCCTGTGCGGTGGTGACGCGGACGCAGGAGGTGTCGTCGGACTCGATGGCGTTGGCCCGCAGCAGCTCGGTCTCGATGCCGGTGACGTCCTCGGCGCGGGTCGTGCCGCCCAGGGCGAGGGCGGTGGCGACGGCGTGGGCGAGGGGGTTGGTCAGCGCCCCGTCGATCACGTCGACGCCGTTCAGCCGACGCTTGCCCGCCCAGGGTGCCCGCCGGAAGTAGTCCTCGTCGCGTACCCAGGCACCGGCCCCGCCGAGCCCGGCCAGCTGCCCGATCGCGCCCTCCTCCACCAGCTCGCGGACGACGGGCAGGGCGTGCGAGCCCAGTGACTGGAAGCCGATCTGGCAGACGACACCGGCCGCGGCGACCCCGTCGGCCATGCGGCGGAACTCGGCGTAGGAGGGGGCGGGCGGCTTCTCCAGGAGGAGGTGCACGCCCCGCCCGGCCGCCGTGAGCGCGAGGTCGGTGTGGGTCGGGATCGGCGTGCAGATCACCGCGAGCCGGGCGCCGGTGGCGTCCAGCAGGGCACCGAAGTCGGCGGACTGCTCCGGGCTGCCCAGGTCGCCGAGCTCCTCCTCGGTCAGCGGCGTCAGCTCGCACACTCCGGCGAGCCGGACGATGCCCTTGCGCTGAAGGCGGCGGATGTTCTCCATGTGCCAGCGGCCGTGACCGCGGGCTCCGGCGAGGACGACGGGCAGGGGGATGCTCAGGGCTTCACTCATGGAATCGATCATGCGACCGGTCATGGGATCCTCCCCGCACCGGCGCCGCGTGCCACGGCCCGGTCGGCCACCTGGGCGCTGTCGATCCGCCCGTGCAGGGTCGGCGTCCAGCCGACGTCGGCCGTCAGGTCGCGCTCGCTGCCCGAGTTGTAGGCGTTGTGGATCGCGAGCAGGTCGACCGGGAAGCCGTTGAAGAGCGTGCCGCTCTGGTGCAGGGCGCTGCCGTTCCAGCTTTTGACCAGGTCGGCGACCTCCACGTGGCCGGGCGCGTGGAAGGCGTTGTTCTCCGCGTAGATCCTCGACTCGGTGGAGACGCCGAGGGAGTAGCGGTGGTCGTCGCCGGTGATGTCGTACCGGTTGTTGTAGACGTGGACCTGGCCGAAGCGGACGCGCGGGGCGCGCTGGACGACGGACTCGAAGGCGTTGTGGTGCAGGGTGACGCGGAGCTTGCCGCGGTCGCCGGTGGCGGTGTCGCCGTTGCCGATGAGCATCGCCTTGTCGTGGCCGGCGAAGCGGCTCCAGGAGACGGTGACCAGGTCGGAGCCGCCCGTGATGTCCAGCAGTCCGTCGTGGCGCAGGTAGTTGCGGGCGAAGTGGGTGGGTTCCTTCGCGTCGGGGTGGCCCTTGTCGCTCAGGGTCACATGGTCCACCCAGACGTGGGTGGCGCCGGTCAGCCAGATGTTGTCGTAGGCCGTCTTCCAGTCGCCGAGGCCGCCGGTGTTGGGCTGCCAGACGGGGAAGCAGTCGTAGGCGTCGCGCAGTTCGAGGTTGCGGACGATGACGTTGTCCGCGTTCTTGACCTGGAGGCTCGCGCCCTTGAGGGCGGCCGAGTCGCCGAGGCCGACGAGGGTGGTGTTCGAGCCGACGGGCAGGACGATCCGCTCGGCCTGCCGTGCGGCGGAGGCCTGGCGGGCCTCCTCCTGGGGGCCGCTGGGCTTGGCGGAGCCCCAGGTGCGGGGGTCGTAGGCGGCGAGGTACCTCTTCAGGCGGTAGCCGTCGGTGGCGTAGTCGGCGCAGTCCAGCCGGTCGCCGTGGTCGTCGGTGTTGGCGTCGATCGTCCCGGCGATCCTGATGATCTTCGGGGTGTCGCTGCCGCCGTCGAGGGCGCGGACGAGCCCGGCGCGGTCGGTCACCGTGTACACGTGGTCGGCGTCGGCGGCGGCGCCGCCGGTGGTGCCCGCTCCCTCGGCGGCCCAGCCGTCGTTCGCGGGGAGGGTGTCGCGGCCGATGTCCCGGGCCTCGGCGTGCGCGGGCACACAGAGCACCCCCAACAGGCCGGCCGCGACGGCCAGATGTCTGCCCCTCATCCCTTCACCGCCCCCGCGCTGAACCCGGTGATCAGCCACTTCTGGATGAAGGCGAACACGATCACCACCGGGACGGCCGCGATGATGCCGCCCGCGGCGAGCGCGCCCAGGTCGACGCTGTCGGCGCTCATCAGGCTGTTGAGGCCGACGGGGATCGTCTGCTTGTCCTGGTTGTTCAGGAACATCAGGGCGAACAGGAAGTGGTTCCAGGAGTGGACGAAGGCGAACGAGCCGACGGCGATCAGACCGGGCCGCAGCAGCGGCAGCACCACGATCCGGAAGGCCGTCATCCGGTTGCAGCCGTCGACCCAGGCCGCCTCCTCCAGGGAGTACGGCACGTTCTTGATGAAGTTGCTGATCAGGATCATCGACAGCGGCAGCTGGAAGACCGTCTCGGCGAGGATGACACTGCCGAGCGAGTTGATCATCTGGAGCTCGGCGAAGATCTCGAACAGCGGGACCAGCAGCAGCGCGCCCGGCACGAACTGGGAGCACAGCAGACCCAGCATGAACGCCCGCTTGACCTTGAAGTCGAACCGGGCGAGGGCGTAGCCGCCGGCCAGCGCGACGAGCGTCGTCATGATCAGGGTGGCGACGCCGACGAGCACGCTGTTGGTGAAGTAGGTGCCGAAACTGCGCTCCGTCCAGACCTTCTCGAAGTGGTCGAAGGTCATCGGCCAGGGCACGAGCGAGGTCGAGCCGGCCGGGCGCAGCGAGAAGAGCAGGATCCAGTAGAAGGGGACGAGCGTGAAGAGCAGGTAGATGCCCAGGGGCAGGTAGATCTGCCAGCGGGGCGCCTCGTCCCAGGCGCGGTGCCCCTTGGCGGGGCGCGGCGGCTCGGGGGCGGCGGGCACGGGGGCGGGCGCGGTCTTGGTGGCTTCCTTGACGCTCACTTGCCCTCGCCTCCGAACTTGCTCAGCCGCAGGTAGACCATCGAGCAGAAGAGCAGGATCACGAACGCCACCGTGGTCAGGGCCGACGCGTAGCCGAAGTTGTGGGCGTCGACGGATGTGTTGGCGATGTACAGCGGCAGCGTGGTCGTCTCGCCCGCGGGGCCGCCGCCGGTCAGGGTGTAGAGCAGGTCGACGTTGTTGAACTCCCACACCGCGCGCAGCAGCGTGGACAGAATGATGGCGTCCTTCAGGTGCGGCAGCGTGATGTGCCAGAACTGCTTCAGCCGGCTCGCGCCGTCGACCTCGGCCGCCTCGTAGAGGTCCTTTGAGACGGACTGGAGGTCGGCGAGGATGAGGATCGCGAAGAAGGGCACGCCGCGCCACAGGTCGGCGACGATCGCCGCCGGGAACACGGTGGAGGTGTCCGACAGCCAGCTGGTGCCGTAGGAGCCGATGCCCATGTCGGCGAGGTATCGGGTGATGCCCGTCTGGGAGTTGTAGAGCAGCACCCAGATCGCGGAGGTCAGCACGCCGGAGACGGCCCACGGGGAGAAGACCAGGGCGCGGCCCAGGCCCCGGCCCACGAAGGTCTGGTTGACGATCAGGGCGAGCGCGAGGCCGAACAGCAGCTGGAGGCCGACCTCGACGACGACCCACTGGGCGCTGAAGACCAGGGTGTCCCAGAAGACGGGGTCCTCGGTGAAGGCGTGGACGAAGTTGTCGAAGCCCGCGTAGCCGTTCCGCCACGGCTTGGTCGGGTTGTAGTTCTGCAGGCTGTAGTAGAAGACGCTGATGACCGGGTAGGCGATGAACCCCAGCATCAGCAGGGCGGCCGGCGCGATCAGCAGGTACGGGAGCCTGCGCGGCGTGGCGGAGGCCCGGCGCCGCCGGGGTGGCGCGGGCGGTTTCGCCACGGCTGCGGCTTGGGCCATGACTGTTCTCCGTTCTCAGTACGTCGTGGTACGTCGTGCGTCGACGCGTGCGCGGGAAGCGCTTTCTTCACGGGCAGGGTCGTGCCGGGTCGTGCTGAGGAGCAAAGGTGGTGCGGGGTGGCGTGTGGGTCGTGCCGGTTCAGCCCGCGTAGGGGTCCTGCACGGTGCCCGGGCGGGCCAGGAACTCGAAGTCGCAGCCGGTGTCGGCCTGCGTGATCTGCTCGTTGTAGAGCGCGCCGTAGCCGCGCTCGTAGCGGGTGGGCGGCGGTGTCCACCGCGCCCTGCGCCGCTGGAGTTCCTCGTCGTCGACGTGGAGATGGAGGGTGCGCGCCTCGACGTCGAGGGTGATGCTGTCGCCGGTCCGCACCAGGGCGAGCGGTCCGCCGACGTACGACTCGGGCGCGACGTGCAGCACGCACGCGCCGTAACTCGTGCCGCTCATCCGGGCGTCGGAGATCCGGACCATGTCCCGCACGCCCTGCTTGAGCAGGTGGTCGGGCAGCGGCAGCATCCCGTACTCGGGCATGCCGGGTCCGCCCTTGGGGCCGGCGTTGCGCAGCACGAGGACGTGGTCCGCGGTGATGCCGAGCGCCGGGTCGTTGATGGTGCGCTGCATGGTCCGGTAGTCGTCGAAGACGACGGCGGGCCCGGTGTGCTTGAGCAGGCGAGGTTCGGCGGCGATGTGCTTGATGACCGCGCCGTCCGGGCAGAGGTTGCCGCGCAGCACGGCGACCCCGCCCTCCGGCGCGACCGGGTTGTCCCGGGTCCGGATGACGTCGTCGTGGTGGACCTGGGCGCCGGCGATCTGCTCGCGCAGGGTGTCGTGCGAGACGGTGGGCCGGTCCAGGTGGAGCAGGTCGGGGATCCGGGAGAGGAACCCGGGCAGACCGCCCGCGAAGTGGAAGTCCTCCATCAGGTACGTCTGTCCGCCGGGCCGTACGTTGGCCAGCACCGGGACCGTGCGGGCGATGCGGTCGAAGTCGTCGAGGGTGAGGCGGACGCCCGCGCGGCCGGCCATGGCGATCAGATGGATCACGGCGTTGGTGGAGCCGCCGAGTCCGAGCACGGTCGTCACGGCGTCCTCGAAGGCCTCGGCGGTGAGGATGTCGCTCAGCTTCCGGTCCTTGTGGACCAGTTCCACGATCGTCATGCCCGCCCTGGCGGCCATCCGGTCGTGCCCGGAGTCGACGGCCGGGATGCTGGAGGCGCCCGGCACGGTGACGCCCAGGGCCTCGGCGGCGGCGGTCAGCGTGGAGGCCGTGCCCATCGTCATGCAGTGGCCGGGCGAACGGGCGAGGCCGCTCTCCAGCTCCTGCATCTCGCAGTCGCCGATGACACCGGCCCGCTTGTCGTCCCAGTACTTCCACATGTCGGTACCGGAGCCGAGGACCTCGTTGCGCCAGTGGCCCGGCAGCATCGGCCCGGCCGGCACGAAGACCGCCGGCAGATCGGCGCTGGCCGCCCCCATGAGCAGGGCGGGCGTCGACTTGTCGCAGCCGCCCATCAGCACGGCCCCGTCGACCGGGTACGACCGCAGCAGCTCCTCCGTCTCCATGGCGAGCAGGTTGCGGTAGAGCATCGGGGTCGGCTTCTGGAAGGTCTCGCTGAGCGTGGAGACCGGGAACTCCAGCGGGAAACCACCGGCCTGCCACACTCCCCGCTTCACGGCCTGGGCCCGCTCGCGCAGATGGACGTGGCAGGGGTTGATGTCGGACCAGGTGTTGAGGATCGCGATGACGGGCTTGCCCAGGTGCTCCTCGGGCAGGTAGCCCAGCTGCCGGGTGCGGGCGCGGTGGCTGAAGGTGCGCAGCCCTTCGGTGCCGTACCACTGGTGGCTGCGCAGCTCCTCGGGACGCTTCCGGCCGGTCATATCGACCACCCTGCGGCGATGGCGGCGACCTCGGCGCGTTCACTCTCCGGCAGCGGCTTGCTCGGCGGGCGGACCTCGCGGCGGCACAGTCCGAGGGAGGCGAGGGCCTCCTTGACGACGGTGACGTTGTCGGCGGAGCCGTTGGCGGCGCGCAGCTCCTCGAAGCGGCGGATCTGCTCCCAGACCTTCATCGCGGCCGGGTAGTCGCCCGAGCGCAGCGCCTCGATCATGTTCAGGGAGACGGCCGGGGCGACGTTCACCAGCCCCGAGGTGAAACCGGTGGCACCGGCGGAGAAGTAGGAGGGTGCGTACGGCTCGGCGAGCCCCGCCACCCACACGAACCGCTCGAGACCCGCGTCCCGGGCGAACGCGGCGAACCTGGCCGCGTCGGGGACGGCGTACTTCACGCCGATGACGTTCGGGCAGGCGTCGGCGAGTTCGGCGAGCCGGGCACCGGTGAGCTGCGCGTTGCGGACGTACGGCACGACACCCAGCTCGGGCACGGCCTCGGCGATGGCCCGGTGGTAGTCGACCCAGCCGGCCTGGGAGACGTAGGGATGGACGGGCTGGTGGACCATCACCATCTGCGCGCCGAGCTCCCGGGCGTGCCGGGCGGAGGCGACTGCGGTCGGGATGTCGTGCCCGACACCGACCAGGACGAGGGCCCGCTCGCCGGCCTCGTCGATCGTCAGCTCCGTGACGAGCCGGCGCTCTTCGGGGCTCAGGGCGTAGAACTCGCCCGTGTTGCCGTTGGGGGTGAGGGTGGTGATGCCGCCGTCGAGCAGACGGCGCAGCAGAGCCCGGTGGGTGTCCCGCGCGACGGAGCCGTCCTCGGCGAACGGGGTCACCGGGATCGCCACCACGTCGGCCAGGGCCGCCCGCTGGGCCTCGAACGCCACGCTGCTCATTCCTGACCTTCCTGTTCCAGTCCTGCCTGGGGGAAAGCGCGCTGCACGAAGGACGCGATGTGGGCGTGCAGGGCACGCGCCGCGCCGTCGGCGTCGCCGTCGAGGGCGAGCCGCAGGATCTCCCGGTGCTCACCGGCCTCCCGCTCCCAGGAGGGCGAGGCGGCCCAGGCGACGGCGGAGACGAGGGCGGCCTGGTCGCGCACCTCGTCGAGCATCCGGCCGAGCAGCGGATTGCCGCACGGCAGGTACAGGGCGCGGTGGAACTCCCGGTTGGCGAGGGAGCGTTCTGCGGTGTCGGTGGCGGCGTCGGCCCTGGTCAGCGCCTCGCGGGCGGCGTCCAGGGAGGCCCCGCGCTGCACGGCCCGCTTCAGCGCCTCGGGCTCCAGCAACAGCCGGACGTCGTAGACCTCGCGCGCCATGTCCGCGTCCACCATGCGCACGGTGACGCCCTTGTACTGGCTCATCACGACCAGCCCGGTCCCGGCGAGGGTCTTGAGCGCCTCGCGCACCGGGGTCTTGGACACCCCGAACTGCGCGGCGAGCTCGGTCTCGACGAGCGCCTGCCCGGGCGTCAACTGCCCCGTGAGGATGCGGTGTTTGATCCCCTCCAGCACGTACTGCGTGCGGGAGGGGATCGGCGTGGGCACAGAGGTCATGCGCGCCTCTCGGATCTCGCGTCTCGGTGGATCGCGTATCGGATCTCGCGTATCGCGTCTCATATATGACGTACGAAGTACGACGCGATGACGGTAGGAGGGCGCGTTTGTTTCGTCAATGCTTTCGACAAAGAAGCCGTGGTGCCGTTCACACGCTCCTGGTGGCGCCGGGGCGGGCGGTGGCGGTGGGGCCACCGAAGGCGGAGGCGGCGCGTGCGGTCGCCGCCTCGGGGGTGAGTGTGGGACCGACGTGCGTGACGAGCAACTCCCGTACCCCCGCCCGGCGGGCGGCGGCACCGGCGTCCTCGGGAGTGAGATGGACCTGTTCGCCTTCGCGATGCGTGTCGATGTCCGCCTCGCACAGGAACAGGTCGGCGCCGCGGGCGAGTTCGGCCAGGGCGGGGCAGGGGCCGCTGTCACCGGAGTAGGCGAGGACCCGCCCGCCGGCCTCGGCCCGCAGCCCGTACGACTCGACGTCGTGGACGACGGCGTGTGCGGTGAGGGCGAGGCCGCCGTGCCGGGCCACGTGGCCGTCGTGCAGGGTCCGGAAGTCCAGGATGCCGTCCAGGAAACCGGCGTCGGGCCGTCCGAAGAACCCGGCGAGACGCTGAGCGCACCCGGCCGGGGCGTACACCGGCACGGGTGCGGCCGGGGTGAGCCCGCCGTACGCGAGGCCGTACACCGCGGACAGCAGATCGGCACAGTGATCCGCGTGCAGATGCGAGATCCACACGGCGGTGAGCCGTGCCGGGTCCGTGTGCCGCTGCAACTCCGCGAAGGTCCCGGGCCCGGCGTCCACCCACACCTCGGCCCCGCCGCCGCGCAGCAGATAGCCGGAGCAGGGGCGGTCGGGGCCGGGATGCGGGGAGGCCGTCCCGAGGACGGTCAGGGTGAGAGACATGGAGGGGAGGTTATGCGCCACCGCGCCGACGCCGCCGGGGTCACCCGGGCGTCCGGAACTCCGGGTGCCGCAGCCGCAGCCGCAGCCGCAAGGGCAGATGGCCCGGCGGCACAGGTTCACCGAGGAGGAGCTGAAGACTCCAGGGGCGCCCCCACTCTCGTCGTCCCCGCCCCCACCTCGCCCCCGGGACAAGGGCAGTGACCGCCCGGCCGCCCCACGGCGTGGCCGCCCGACGCCCTTACGGCATACGTGTCCACCCCGGGTCCCGGCCGCTCAGTCCCACCGCGCGGTCCAGCAGGGGCGCGTCGGCGTCGACGGTGACGACCGGGCCGAAGATGGCGCCGCGCTGGGGGTCGTCGACGGACGCGGCGAGGAAGTCGTGGCAGGTCTGGAGTGCGGCCTGGTCGGGGTCGTAGGTCCGGCCGGTCGCGCGGGCCAGGTCCCAGCCGTGGACGACCAGTTCGTCGGTGACGACGAGGGCCGCGATCTCGCCGGGCAGGTCGACGCCTCCGGCCCGGGTCATGCCCGTCCAGGCCGCCGGGTCGCGCCAGGCCTCGGCCAGTTCGGCGAGGACCTCGGGCAGCTCCTCGCGCCAGCCGGGCGCGATGTCCGGCAGCGCGGAGTCCGGGCTGGTGTCGGTCGTGGCGCCGAGGTCCTTGCGGGCGGCGTCACGGAAGGCGGTGGCCAGTCCCGCCAGGTGGCCCAGCAGGTGACGCACCTCGTACTTCGGGCAGGGCGTCGGGTCGGCCAGGTGTTCGTCGGTGACGCCGGCGACGAGCCGCGCCAGGACCTCCGTCTGGGGGCCGAGGTCGAGGGGCGTACCGGTCGTCCCGGTGATGTCGGTCATGGGTGCTCCTCCGGAGTGTCGTCTCGGGAGGTAGACCGATCCCGGGCAGGAAAGTCATCGCTCGTCCGGGCCTTTGATGAGGAACCTGCCCGATCCGCCGCCCGGGGCCTTAGCCGCACGATGGCGAGGCATGACGACCAAGACGACCCGGCCCCTCGTGCGCGTCCTGCGCGACCGCGACTGCGGGCTCTGCCTCTGCGGCGTGGTGGTCTCCGGCTTCGGCACGTCGGCCCTGTGGCTGGCGTCCGGCGTGTGGGTCAAGGACCTGACCGGCTCGGACGGCCTGGCAGCGCTGTGCATGCTCGCCATGTGGCTGCCGACCCTGGCGGGACCACTGCTGGGCACTCTCGCCGACCGGATCCGCCGCAAGCCCCTGCTGATCGGGGTGAACCTGCTCCTGGCCACCCTGCTGCTCACCCTCCTGAGGGTCGACGCCCCGGGTGACCTGTGGCTGCTGTACGCGGTGCTGTTCGTATACGGCGCGGCGGGCGTCGTCCACGACGCGGCCGAGTCGGCACTGATGGCGACGGCGGTCGACCCGGCCCTGCTGGGCGACTTCAACGGCCTGCGCATGACCGCCACGGAGAGCATGAAACTCCTGGCCCCGCTGGCGGGCGCGGGCCTCTACGCGGGGTACGGCGGCGCGAGTGTCGCCCTCCTGGACGCGGCGACGTTCGTGCTGGCCACAGCCCTGTACACGGCACTGCGCGTACGGCAGGACAAGCCCGCGCCGCCCCTCGGCAGCCCTCGGCGGCGGGCCGCCGAGGGCGTCCGGCACCTGTGGGCGCACCCCGTGCTGCGCCCTCTGGTCCTGGCGGGCGGCGCCGCCATGCTCTGCGCCGGTCTGAACGGGGCGATGGTGTACGCCGTCGTCGACGCCCTCGGGCACTCCCCCGCGTACACCGGCGTGCTGTACGCCGTGCAGGGCGCCGGTTCGGTCGCGGTCGGCCTGCTCTCCGGCTCCGCCCTGCGTCACCTGGGCGCACGGCGCTTCGCGGCGTCCGGGATCGCCCTGCTGGCCGTCGCCGTGGCCCTGCGGGCGGTGCCGTCCGACCCGGTGGCCCTGGTGTGCGGTGCGGCCATCGGCGCCGGGCTGCCCGCCGTGCTGATCGCCGCGCTGACCTCCGTGCAGCACGAGACGCCGGATGCGCTGCTGGGCCGGGTCACGGCCAGCGCCCACACCCTGGTGTACGCACCGAACGTGGCCGGGCTGGCCGCCGGGGCGGCCCTGGTCGAGCTGGTGAGCCACCGGCTGGTGCTGGTGGTCCTGGGCGTGGCCCTGCTGGTGACGGCGGCCGCGCTGTGTCAGAGCCCGGCGAGGGCGGAGCGGACCGCCTCCAGGTCGCCGTCGGACGCCAACCCGGCGTGATAGAGCCGCAGTTCGGTGGCGCCGAGCTCCCGCGCCCCGGCCGCGTCGGCGGCGAGGGTGCCCGGGCTGCCGCCCATCCCCGAGACGACGGTGAAGTTGGCCGCGATGACGGCGCCCCGGCGGTCCTGCCGTGCGAACGGTGTCAGTGTGCCGGTGCCGCCCGCGCAGGGCACGACCACGCCGTCCGCGACGGACAGGATGTGCGCCGGGTCGACTCCGGGGTTGGCGCCGACGTGGTACGACACCGGGTCCGCGTGCAGCAGCACCTGGAAGCCCTCGGGCGCCGCCGCGCGGACCGCCGCGACGGCCTGCTCCTGGAGGGTGCGGGCGGTGTCGTCGCGGTACGCGCGCGTGGTGTTCGCGAGGGTCTCACCGAGGAGCTTCTCGATGCCCGTCCAGCCTCCGTCGGAGGGCGCGCCCTGCCAGACCGGCTCCAGCGCGGTCCGTACGGCGGCCGCCAGCTCGTCGGCGTCCAGGCCGTGCCGGCCGTAGCCGTCCCGGCAGGACGGGCAGAAGCACAGCGCCATCAGGTATTGCCCGGCGTCCCCGAGGCCGATGCCGCCGGTCTTGTCGTGGGCGTGCAGATGCTGCAGTCCGTACCAGCCGAGGGACTCCAGTTCGGTGCCGCGCGCCCCGGGCCGGACCGCCGCCTCGGCCGCCAGGTCGGTCAGGTACGTGCGCGTGGCGGGCTGCGCGATGCACGGCGCCCAGGGGTAGCGGTCGCCGTAGGCGTTGACGACCGAGGTGTCCGGGTGCTCGGCGCCGAGGCGGGAGTTGTGCGCCAGGACGACCCAGGTGTGCACCTCCAGACCGGCCTCGGTGAGCGCGGTGGCGGCCTCGCCGAAGGCGTCGCCGGGGGCCCAGGCGCCGGCCGCGTAGGGGCGCAGCTCGCGCGCGGCCCAGCGGTCGTCCGCCGGGTACAGCACGGCGGCGTGTTCGGCGGTGACGATGCGGTGGCGCGGATGGCGGGGCGTGAGGGCGCGCGTGGAGTGGTAGGCGGCGGCGAGCGTCACCTGCCGCACGCCGAGCGCGGCGATCCGCGCGGGTGCCTCCGGGTCCCCGTTGACGTCCCAGGGGTAGACGAATGCCGACGCCTTCACGGGGTCTCCTCCAGCAGCGCGTAGCCCCGCTCGATCAGTTCGGCGAGCTGCTTGACATGATCCCCGGCCGGCTCGTGCAGCGGGGGCCGCACCTCCCCGACGTCGAGGCCGCGCAGCCGTACCCCGGCCTTGACCAGCGCGACGGCGTAGCCGCGGCCCTGGGCCCGCAGTTCGACGAACGGGCGGTAGAAGCCGTCGAGCAGTCTCCGCACGGTGGCGTCGTCACCGGTCCCGAGGGCCCGGTGGAAGGCGAGGGCGATCTCCGGCGCGAAGCAGAACACGGCGGACGAGTAGAGCGTCACGCCGAGGGCGCGGTAGGCGAGCTGGGTCTGCTCGGCGGTCGGCAGGCCGTTGAAGTAGAGGAAGTCGCCGGGGGTTTCGGTGCGGACGGCGCTGACGATGCGCTGCATGAGGTCGAGGTCGCCGAGCCCGTCCTTGAGGCCGATGATCCCGTCCGTGCGGGCGAGTCCGACGACCGTCTCCGGGGTGAACACGGCGTTGTCGCGCTGGTAGACGATGACCGGCAGGGCGGTCGCGGCGGCCACCTCCCGGTAGTGCCGCAGCAGCCCCTCCTGCCCGGCGACGACGAGGTAGGGCGGCATGGCGAGCAGGCCGTCCGCACCGGCGGCCTCGGCGAGGCGGGCGTAGCGCACGGCGAGCGCGGTGCCGTACCCGGCGCCCGCGACGACCGGTACGCGCCCGTCGGCGGCCTCGACGGCGGCCCGTACGCAGGCCTCGAACTCCTCGGGCGTCAGTGCGTGGAACTCGCCGGTGCCGCAGCAGGCGAACACGGCGGCGGCCCCGGCCTCCACCCCGCGGCGGACGTGCGTGCGGTAGGTGTCGAGGTCCACGGAGCCGTCGGGTCCGTAGGCGGTGACCGGGAAGAACAGCGGTCCGCTGGGAATGTCGAGTCGAGCGGCGAGAGGGGCTGACGTCACAAGCTCTCCCGGTTCCATATTCATGATTGGCGTCTATATTTCTGAACGAGTCCACGCTAAGGCGCCGCCTCGGGGCCGGTCAAGCGCGCACACCCGCGACGCACCTGCGGATTCACCCGCTCCGCGCCATACTTGACGGGCTCCGCCCCTGATCCTTAGCGTGTCCACGCATATGAATGCCGTGCGCTCATGTGCACACGGTCGGCGATCAAGGAGACCCGAGGATGCCCGCTCCCCGCACCGTCCTGCTCACCGGCGCCGCCGGCGGCCTCGGCACTCTGATGCGGGACCTGCTCCCGGACTACGGCTACGACCTGCGCCTGCTGGACATGCGCCCGATCGAGGGCGCGCCCGACGCGATCACCGCCGACCTCGCCGACCGCGACGCCGTACGCGAGGCGGTCCGGGGCGTCGACGCGATCGTCCATCTCGCGGGCATCTCCCTGGAAGCCCCTTTCGAGAAGATCCTCAAGGCGAACATCGAGGGCACCTACCACCTGTACGAGGCCGCCCGCGAGGAGGGCGTGAGGCGGATCGTCTTCGCCTCCTCCAACCACGCCGTCGGCTACACCCCGCGCCCGCGGGGCGACGCACCCCTCGATCCGGGCGCGCTCATCCCGGTCGACACCCCGCGCCGCCCGGACACCTTCTACGGCCTGTCCAAGTGCTTCGGCGAGGACCTCGCGCAGCTCTACTGGGACAAGCACGGCCTGGAGACGGTCTCGGTGCGCATCGGCTCCTGCTTCCCCGAGCCGACCAGCGTGCGCATGCTCTCGGTGTGGATGAGCCCCGCCGACGGCGCCCGTCTCCTCCACGCGGCGCTGACCGCCGAGCACGTCGGCCACACCGTCGTCCACGGCTCCTCCGCCAACACCCGGCTGTGGTGGGACCTCACCAGCGCCCGGGCGCTCGGCTACGAGCCGCAGGACGACTCCGAGCCGTTCGCCGAGAAACTCATCGCCGAGCAGGGCGAGCTGCAGGACGGCAACGAGGCGCACGCCTACCTGGGCGGCCATTTCGTGACGGACCCGCCGATCTGGCCGTACTGACCGGAAAAGTCGTCACACGAAGGCGGGCGGGCACCGAACGGGCCCGCCCGCCCCCTGGTTCGGGCACCACCACTGCCCGATCTCACCTTCCGAAGGGCCCCGGCGCAGGTCCGTGACGGGCACACCCCGTATCGAACGGGCACAACCGGGCAGCATCGAGTCCCCAACAGGCCTGGTCAGCGCCGCATGCCCGCTGTAGAACTTCCCCCATGGGCCGCACAGGGCCCGAACGGGCAGCCGAGCGGGAGGCAAGGGCCGGCATGAGTACCAGTACGGCGGAAGAACGCCGGCGCGCGATCGTGCTGGCCGCACGACGTGACGGCACGGTCGACGTCACCGCCCTCGCCACCGAGCTGGGCGTGGCCAAGGAGACCGTGCGGCGGGATCTGCGCGTCCTGGAGGACCACGGCCTGCTGCGCCGCACCCACGGCGGCGCCTACCCCGTGGAGAGCGCCGGCTTCGAGACGACGCTCGCCTTCCGGGCCACCAGTCACGTCCCCGAGAAGCGCCGGGTCGCGGCCGCCGCGGCGGAGCTGCTCGGCGACGCCGAGACCGTATTCGTCGACGAGGGCTACACCCCCCAGCTCATCGCCGAGGCGTTCCCCCGGGACCGGCCGCTGACCGTGGTCACCGCGTCCCTGCCGGTCGCGGGCGTCCTCGCCGAGGCCGAACACATCTCCGTGCTGCTGCTCGGCGGCCGGGTGCGGCGCGGCACCCTCGCCACCGTCGACCACTGGACGACGAAGATGCTGTCCGGCTTCGTCGTCGACCTCGCCTTCATCGGCGCCAACGGCATCTCCCGCGAACACGGCCTCACCACCCCCGACCCGGCCGTCAGCGAGGTCAAGGCCCAGGCGATCCGGGCGGCCCGCCGTGTGGTCTTCGCGGGCGTGCACACCAAGTTCGGGGCGGTCAGCTTCTGCCGGTTCGGCGAGGTCGCCGCGCTGGAGGCGATCGTGACGAGCACCCTGCTGCCGACCGCCGAGGCCCACCGCTACTCGCTGCTCGGACCGCAGGTCATCCGGGTCTGACCACACATCGACCCCACGACCTCCCAGGGCGCCCGCACGCCTTGTGATGCCCCTTATCTCCCCATACATCCAGGAGCGATCCATGCGAACCCAGAGCCGACGACGGCCACCGCGAGCCACGCTCGCCCTGGCCGCCGCAGGGACGCTGCTCGCCCCGCTGCTCTCCGGCTGCTGGGTCGGCGCGGGCGGGGCCGGTTCCGGCGGCGACGCCATCAACGTCCTCATGGTCAACAACCCGCAGATGGTCGAGTTGCAGAAGCTGACCCGCGCCCACTTCACCGAGGAGACGGGCATCAAGGTCAACTTCACGGTCCTGCCCGAGAACGACGTCCGCGACAAGATCAGCCAGGACTTCGCCAACCAGGCCGGGCAGTACGACGTCGCCACGCTGTCCAACTACGAGATACCGATCTACGCCCGCAACGGCTGGCTGCACGAGATGAACGGCTACGTCGCCAAGGACCCGGCCTATGACGAGCAGGACGTCCTGAAGCCGATGCGCCAGTCCCTCACCGCCGACGACGGCAAGCTCTACGGCCAGCCCTTCTACGGCGAGTCGTCGTTCCTGATGTACCGCAAGGACGTGTTCGACGAGAAGGGCCTGACGATGCCCGCGCACCCCACCTGGCAGCAGGTGGCGGACCTCGCGGCGCGGGCGGACGGCGCCGAGCCCGGCATGAAGGGCATCTGCCTGCGCGGACTGCCCGGCTGGGGCGAGGTGATGGCCCCGCTCACCACGGTCGTGAACACCTTCGGCGGCACCTGGTTCGACAAGGACTGGAAGGCGCGGCTCGACTCCCCCGCCTTCGAGAAGGCGACGAAGTTCTATGTCGACCTGGTGCGCGAGCACGGCGAGTCCGGCGCCGCCCAGTCCGGCTTCGCCGAGTGCCTGAACAACATGACCCAGGGCAAGGTCGCGATGTGGTACGACGCCACCTCCGCGGCCGGGTCGCTGGAGGCGGCGAACTCCCCCGTCAAGGGCAAGGTCGGCTACGCCCCCGCCCCCGTCGAGAAGACGAGGTCCTCCGGCTGGCTCTACACCTGGGCCTGGGGCATCCAGAAGGCCTCCCGCAACCCGGACAACGCCTGGAAGTTCGTCTCCTGGGCGTCCGGCAAGGGCTACGAGGAACTGGTCGGGGACACCGTCGGCTGGTCCAACGTCCCCGCCGGCAAGCGGGCGTCGACCTACGCCCACCCCGACTACCGCAAGGAGGCCGGTGCCTTCCAGGAGATGACCAAGGAGGCCATCGAGAAGGCCCGGCCGAATGACCCCGGAGTGCAGCCGCGGCCCGCGCCCGGCATCCAGTTCGTCGGCATCCCCGAGTTCACGGACCTCGGCACCAAGGTCTCCCAGGAGATCAGCGCGGCCATCGCCGGACGCCAGTCCGTCGAGGAGGCCCTGAGGAAGTCGCAAGCGCTCGCCGAGAAGATCTCCGAGGAGTACGAGGGACGATGACCGCCACCACGACGGCCCCCGTGGCCACACCGGAGCTGCACACCCCGGCCCGCCGCCCCTCCACCCGACTGCGTGCCTGGGCGACCCGGGCCCCGCTGCTGCCCGCCCTGATCTTCATGATCGTCGTCACCCAGCTGCCCTTCGTGGCCACACTGGTGATCTCCTTCTTCGACTGGAACTCCCTCTATCCCGACGCCCGCCGCTTCACCGGCGTGGACAACTACCAGGAGGTCCTCACCGATCCGGACCTGCGCCACTCGGTGTGGACGACCGTGCTGCTGACGGTGGCGGTGGTCCTGGCCAGCCTGGTCCTCGGACTCGTCCTGGCACTGCTGCTGGACCGGAGGTTCCGCGGCCGGGGCCTCGTACGGACCCTGCTGATCGCGCCCTTCCTGGTGGTGCCCGTCGCGGCGGCCCTGCTCTGGAAGCATGTGCTCTACAACCCTGAATACGGCCTGTTGAACGGGTTGTTGCACTATGTGGGCGGCCCACAGCCCGACTGGATCTCCACGACCCCGCTGCTCGCGGTCGAGGCCTCCCTCGTGTGGCAGTGGACGCCGTTCATGATGCTGATCCTGCTCGCCGGCCTGCAGAGCCGTGACCACGAGCAGATCGAGGCGGCCCGGGTCGACGGGGCGAGCGACTGGCAGATCTTCGTCCATCTGACGCTCCCCCACCTGCGCCGCTACCTCGAACTGGGCGCCCTGCTGGGCTCGATCTACATCGTCCAGAACTTCGACGCGGTCTTCACGATCACGTCCGGCGGCCTGGGCACCGCCAACCTCCCCTACACCGTCTACCAGAGCTTCTACCAGGCCCACGAGAACGGCCTCGCCTCGGCCGCGGGCGTCCTGGTGGTCATCGGCTCGATCGTCATCGCGACCTTCGCCCTGCGCGTGGTGTCGTCCCTGTTCCGCGAGGAGGTGTCCCGCGCATGAGCACCACCGCACTCCGTGCCCGCCGTGTCCGTGGCAAGGGGGCGGGCCTGGGCCTGCTGGCCTGGCTGCTGGGCATCGCGTTCTTCCTGCCCATCGCGTGGATGGCGCTGACGTCCTTCCACTCCGAGGCGGACGCGGCGACCAACCCGCCGTCCTTCGCGGCCTCGCTGACCCTGGACGGCTACCGCGCGTTCTTCGGCGCGGGCGGCGGCGCGAGCCCCTGGCCGGCTCTGATCAACTCCCTGGTCGCCTCGGTGGCCTCGACCCTGCTGGTCCTGCTGCTGGCCTTCCCGGCGGCGTACGCGCTGTCCATCAACCGCGTCCGCAAGTGGACGGACGTGCTGTTCTTCTTCCTCTCCACGAAGATGCTGCCCGCGGTGGCCGGCCTGCTGCCGATCTACCTGTTCGCCAAGAACGCCGGGATGCTCGACAACATCTGGCTGCTGGTCATCCTCTACACCTCGATGAACCTGCCGATCGCGGTGTGGATGATGCAGTCGTTCCTCGCCGAGATCCCGGTCGCGGTGATCGAGGCGGCCCGGGTGGACGGGGCACGGCTGCCGACCGTCCTCGCGCGCGTGGTCGCTCCCATCTCCCTCCCCGGCATCGCCGCCACCGCCCTGATCTGCTTCATCTTCAGCTGGAACGAGCTGCTGTTCGCCCGGGTGCTGACCGGTGTGGTCGCCGAGACCGCCCCCGTCTTCCTGACCGGCTTCATCACCAGCCAGGGCCTGTTCCTGGCGAAGGTGTGCGCCGCGTCGCTCGTCATCTCCCTGCCGGTGCTCGCCGCGGGGTTCGCCGCCCAGGACAAGCTGGTCCAGGGCCTGTCGTTGGGAGCCGTGAAATGAAGGCCGCCGTCATCGAGTTTGTGGGCAGGGCCGTCGTCGCCGAGGTCCCGGACCCGACGCCAGGGCCGCGCGAGGTCGTCGTCGAGGTCGCGGCCTGCGGGCTGTGCGGCACGGACCTGCACATCCTCCAGGGCGAGTTCGCCCCGAAGCTGCCGATCGTGCCCGGGCACGAGTTCGCGGGCGAGGTGGTCGGGGTCGGCACGCAGGTCACCGAGGTGGCGGTGGGCGACCGGGTCGCCGTCGACCCGTCCCTGTACTGCCACGAGTGCCGCTACTGCCGCACCGGCCACAACAACCTCTGCGAGCGCTGGGCGGCGATCGGCGTCACGACCGCCGGAGGAGCGGCGCGGTACGCGGTCGCCCCCGTCGCGAACTGCGTCAAGCTCCCCGACCACGTCCGCACCGAGGACGCGGCGCTCGTGGAGCCGCTGTCCTGCGCGGTGCGCGGCTACGACGTCCTCCAGTCACGACTCGGCGCCCACGTGCTGATCTACGGCTCCGGCACGATGGGCCTGATGATGCTGGAACTGGCCAAGCGCACCGGCGCGGCGAGCGTGGACGTGGTCGATGTGAACCCCGCCCGGCTGGAGACGGCCCGCCGCCTCGGCGTCTCGGCGTCCGCGGCGAACCCCGACGAACTGGACCGCCCGCAGGGCTGGGACCTGGTCGTCGACGCCACGGGCAACGCGGCGGCGATCCAGGACGGCCTGGACCGGGTGGCCAAGGCGGGCACGTTCCTGCAGTTCGGCGTGGCCGACTACGCGACGCGCGTGACGATCGACCCCTACCGCGTCTACAACCAGGAGATCACCATCACGGGCTCGATGGCGGTGCTGCACAGCTTCGAGCGGGCGGCGGAGCTGTTCGCCAACGGTGTCCTCGACCCGGAGATCTTCATCAGCGACCGCGTCCCGCTGGAGCGGTACCCCGAGGCGCTGGAGCAGTTCGCGTCCGGGGTCGGCCGCAAGATCGTGGTCGTGCCGTAGCGCGACGGGCCGCCGCGTACGAGGGCGGGGGTCGGGCGAAATCCGGTGGGACGCCCGCCCCCGCCCCCGTACGCTCGCGCCATGCCACGGCCCCACGGATTCACCTACGAGCAGCACGCGGGCGGAACCGTCCGCATCAGCCACCACGGCCACCCCGCCACCACCCTGAACGGCCCCCGGGCCGCGCGGTTCCTCGCCGAGGTCGAGGGCTCCGACCCCCAGCTCGTCATGGCCCGCTGGACCGGCAACTACAAGCGGGGCAACGAACGCGCCGCCCGCGACCATCCCCGAAATCGCCGGTGACCCGATTGGCCGCAAGGTAAGGGAACGGCAAAACCGCCTCGCTCGTTCACCCGGCATGACAGCTATGACCCCCGGCTCGAACATCCCCCTGTCCGCCGCCCGCGTGACGGTGGACGTCGCCGCCCCGGTGCGGCTCGACGTATCGGGCCTGCTGCTCACCGCCGACGGCAAGGTGCGCTCCGACGACGACTTCATCTTCTACAACCAGCCCTCGGGCCCGGGCGTGACGTACCGCTCGGGCGGCGGCAGTGCGCCCGACGCGATCGTGGTCGACACGACGGCCCTCCCCCCGGGCATCGAGAAGATCGTCGTCACGGCGAGCCCGGACGCCGCGGGCCAGACCTTCCAGGGCATCGAGCCGACGGCCACGATCCGCAACGCCGACGACGGCTCCGTCCTGGCCTCGTTCACGCCCCCGCAGCTCGGCAGCGAGACGGCTCTGGTCATCGTGGAGGTCTACCAGCGAGGCGGCCAGTGGAAGGCCCGGGCCGTCGGCCAGGGATACGCCAACGGCCTCGCGGGCATCGCCACGGACTTCGGTGTCACGGTGGAGGAACCGGCCGCCGCCGCCCCGGCCCAGCCGATGGCCCCGCCCCAGCCGGTGACCCCGCCGCCGGCCCCGGTGCAGCCGCCCGCCCCGCCCGTCTCCGCTCCCGCCGCGCCCCCGGCCGCCCCGGCCACGCCTCCGCCGCCCGCCCCCGGCGCCGGGAAGATCAACCTCGACAAGGGGCGCGTCAGCCTCCAGAAGAACCAGACCGTCTCCCTGATGAAGGGCGGCCGCCCCCTGCTGTCCCAGGTCAGGATGGGGCTCGGCTGGGAGCCGGCCTACCGCGGCAAGGACATCGACCTGGACGCCTCGGTCATCGCCTACGGGCCGCAGCGCAACCACATCGACAGCTGCTACTTCGGCAAGCTCCAGATCGTGGGCGGCGCGATCCGGCACTCCGGCGACAACCTCACGGGCGAGGGCGGCGGGGACGACGAGGTCATCATGGTCGACCTCGGCCGTCTGCCCCAGGAGGTCACCGGTCTGGTCTTCACGGTCAACTCCTTCTCCGGCCAGAAGTTCACGGAGGTCGCCAAGGCCTACTGCCGCCTCCTGGACGGCACGACCGGCGAGGAACTGGTCCGCTTCGACCTCACCGGCGCCGAGCCCCAGACCGGCGTCCTGATGGCCAAGCTGATCCGCCAGTTCTCCGGCGAGTGGGACATGACGGCCATGGGCGACTTCGTGAAGTCCCGCACGGTGAGGGGGATGGTGAAGCCGGCGGCGCAGGCCCTGTAACCACCGAACCGGCCTCCCGGGACGCCCCCTCTCCAGGGGGCGTCCGGCGTCCGGCCCGCGATCAGCGGCGCCCCGCCGCCAGTCCCTCCATCAGCAGCGTCAGATACCGCCGGATGTGCCGGTCCTCCCCGTCCGCCCGTTCCGACGCCGTCGCCACCCCGTGCGCCAGCCGCAGCACATCGATCGGCTCGACGTCCCGCCGCAGCGTGCCCTCCTCCTGCGCCGCCCGCACCAGCCGCCCCGCCGCGGCCTTGACCGAGTCGCCGCAGGCCGTGTTCACGAGGGACCCGGAGTCCGTGACAGCCGGGCCCAGCAGCGCCTTCAGTCCCCGCATCCGGATCATCCCGGCGCCCAGTTCGTACAGCCACTCCCCCAGCGCCTCGCCCGGGGGCCGTTCGGCCGCGAGCACACCGGCCCGGGCCGCGATCGCCTCGACATGGTCCAGGTACGCGGCCTCCAGCAGCGCCCGCCGGGTCGGGAAGTGCCGGTACAGCGTGCCGGAGCCGACCCCGGCGCGCTTGGCGATGTCGTCGAGCGAGGCACCCTCCCCGTGCTCGGCGAACGCCTCCACAGCCACCCGCAGCAACCGCTCGTGGTTACGCCGGGCATCCGCCCGCATGGGCCTGACCTGCGCCACGCGACCACTCCTCACGAACCGGGGACTCTCTGCGCACCCTACCGAGACGGCGGGCCCCGGGCCCGGCCCCTCACTTCTTCGTCGGCGCACGGCCGAAGGCGTCGGCCGCACCCGGGATGATCAGCGTCCCCGGCGAACCGGCCCGGCCGGAATCAGGCGGAGTCGCGGACCACGAGTTCGGGCGTCACCCACGCGTCGGCGCCCCGCAGTGGCTCCTCACCCGCGCACAGCCGGGCCACCTGCTCCACGGCCAGCCGCCCCAGCTGCCGCTTGTCGATGTGCAGGGTGGTCAGGGCGGGTTCGACCAGCTCGCCCAGGGAGAGGCCGTCGAAGCCGAGCACGGCCAGGTCCCGCGGAACACTCCGTCCACGGCGGCGGGCGGCGCGCATCGCCCCGACGGCGATCAGGTCGTTGAAGCCGAAGACCGCGGTGATCCCGGGCCGCGCGGTCAGCAACCGGTCCATGCCGGCCTCGCCGCCCGCCACGCTGTGCTCGGGGCACATCACCACCCAGTCCTCGTCGACGGGCAGACCGAGCCGCCGCGCCTGCTCCAGGAAGGCCTGTCTGCGGGGGACGGGGCCGTGCGCACCGTCCAGCATGCCGATCCTGCGGTGCCCCGCGCGGAACAGATGGTTCAGGCCCTGTTCGACGCCGGTGGCGGCGTCGATGCCCACGGCCGCGAACCGGGTCTGCTGCGGTCCGCGCTCCAGCAGCACCAGCGGCACGCCCCCGAGGTGCCGGGCGAGCACGTCGTCCGGGTCCTTGAAGTAGCCCACGACCGCGTCCGCCTGGTGGGAGAGCACGTCGAGCGCCTCCCGCTCCCTGGCCTCGTCGATCCGGGAGTCCCACACGACGACCTGCCAGCCGCGCTGCTCGGCCGCCTCCAGCACCCCGGCGGCCACCTCGGGGAAGAACGGGTTGCGCAGGTCCGGGATGACCAGGCCGGCCGTCACCGCGCCTTTCTGGACGAGTCCGCGGGCGAACCGGCTCGGCCGGTAGTCCAGGAGTCGCGCCGCCTCCAGGACGCGCTCCTTGGTGCCGGGGTCGATCTCGCCCTTGTCGTTGACCGCCCTGGAGACCGTCTGGCGCGACACCCCGGCCAGGCGTGCGACGTCGTGGATCGTGGCCCGGCGCCGGACACCGTCGGGCCGTTCGGCACCCGGCTCCGCACGCTGATTGTCCGTCCGCACGCTCAGCACTGTATCCGGCGCGGCTGCCTGCCCGGCAGGGGCAGCCGGACGCACCCGCTCCGGCTGCGCGGCCGCACGGGCACCCGGCCCGGGACCGGCGGCGCCCCCGTCCGGCACGGACCCGAACCGGCACCGGCGATGGCGCCCCGGACGTCTTGCCGGAGGTCCGTCAGTCGCCCAGCTCGGTGAACAGCGTCAACTGGAGGGCGCCCGGCGCTTCGAGGCGGGAGTTCAGGGAGTTCCAGGGGGTGCGTGTCGGCTCGGCGACGACCTCCGCTCCGGCGGCGGCGAGTGTCGCCGTCGTGGCGACGGAGTCGTCCACCTGGAAGGCGACCCGGATGTGCCCGGCCACCCGCCGCCCCACCTCCACCTCGTCGATGAACGCGGCGTGGTTCGGGTCGGTCAGCTCCAGGGTGGCCCGCCCGGCGTCGAGGATCGTGACCCGCCCGTCCTCCGACGCGAACGCGGCCTGCTCGGTCAGACCGAGCACGTCCCGGTAGAAGTGCAGCGCGGCGTCGTAGTCGTCGGCGGTCACGACCAGGCGCAGTTCGCGAACGGCTGGCTCGTCGGACATGGCGGTTCCTCCAGGGCGTCGGATGACCGCGACAACCCGACGGCCCGCCGGATGATTCCCGTGCCCGCCCGGAGCGGCGGTCAGAACAGCGCGCTGTAGGCGTTCAGTGCCGGCTGGCCGCCCAGATGGGCGTAGAGGACCGTGGCGTCGCGACCGATCTCGCCCCTCGCCACCAGGTCGGTCATCCCGGCCATGGACTTGCCCTCGTACACGGGGTCGGTGACCATTCCCTCCGTCCGGGCCGCGAGCCGCATCGCCGCCAGGGTGGTCTCGTCGGGGACGCCGTAGACACCCGCGTGGTACCGCTCGTCGAGTTCGACGTCGGACTCGGTCAGCTCGCGCTTCAGGCCGATCAGCCGCCCGGTGCGGTGGGCGATGCGGGCGATCTGGGTGCGGGTGGCGGCCGGTTTCGCCGAGGCGTCGATGCCGAGCACGCGCCGGGGCCGCCCGCCCGCCTCCTCCAGCGCGGCGAACCCGGCGACCATGCCGGCCTGGGTCGATCCGGTCACCGAGCACACCACGACGGTGTCGAAGAAGACGCCCAGCTCCCGCTCCTGTTCGGCGACCTCGTAGGCCCACCCGGCGAAGCCGAGGCCGCCGAGCGGATGGTCGGAGGCACCGGCCGGGATGGCGTACGGCTTCCCGCCCGACTCCTCGACCTCCCTGAGCGCCTGCTCCCAGCTCTCCTTGAAGCCGATGCCGAACCCGGCCCTCACCAGCCGCACATCGGCCCCGGCGAGCCGGCTGATCAGGATGTTGCCGACCTTGTCGTACACCGCGTCGGGCCAGTCCACCCAACTCTCCTGCACGAGCACGCACGCGAGCCCGGCCCGGGCGGCGACGGCCGCGACCTGGCGGGTGTGGTTGGACTGCACCCCGCCGATCGACACGAGCGTGTCGCAGCCCTGGGCGAGCGCGTCGGCGACCAGGTACTCCAGTTTGCGGGTCTTGTTGCCGCCGTACGCCACGCCGGAGTTGCAGTCCTCGCGCTTGGCCCAGAGGGAGGCACCGCCGAGGTGCGCGGTGAGCCGTTCCAGGGGGTGTACGGGCGAGGGCCCGAAGAGCAGGGGGTAACGCTCGTACGAGGAAAGGGACATGGGTCCTCCCTGAGTGGGGGTCCGTCTCAGTCGGCGAGCTCTTCGAGCCCCCGCCAGATCTCCGCCGTGACGTGGACCGCCTCGGCCACGTCACCGGCCGTGCAGGCGTCGATCAGCCGCTCGTGCAGCCCGGCCGAGCGGCAGCTGCCGGCCTCGCCGAAGCGCCGTCGCTCCAGGCGGCGGATGAGCGGGGTGTAACGGGCGACGGTCGCGGCGGCCGCGCGGTTTCCGCTCACGCGGACGAGGACGTCGTGCAGTTCGTCGTCGGCACGCAGCGCCGCGTCGACGTCGCCGGCGCCCACGGCCGCGGCGAACCGTTCGTTGGCGGCGCGCATCGCGGCGATGTCCGCGGCACCCAGCCGGGGCACGGCGACCCGCGTCACGAGTTCGTGCAGGGCGCCGACCACGGCGGCCGCGTCCCGCACGTCGGCGGCCACCAGCGGGGTCACCCGGGTGTAGCTCTGCGGTTTGCTCTCCAGCAGCCCCTCGTCCACCAGGCGGGAGAACGCCTCCCGCACCGGCGCCCGGGACAGGCCGAGCAGCTCGGCGAGCTCGGCGTCCCGCACCACCGCGCCGGGCTCGATCTCCCCGGCCACGATGGCGTCCCGGATCGCCGCGTACGCCCGGTCCCTGAGCAGGGGGCGGGGCACGGGCCGGATGGCCTTCATGAACTGAAATGTTAGATGTCAGTTCATCGCTCCACAAGGTGCGCGCGCAGAACCGTGGCCCACACTCCCCACGTGGTGCGGGCCACGGTCTGTCAGGCCGCCCAGGGCCAGTCGGCGTCCCGGGAGGCCTCGATCAGGGGAACCATCCGGAAAGCCGCGTCCGAGAGCCCCCCGAACGTGTGCCGGTTGCCCTTCCCCGACGGGCCGTGACCCGCCCGGTATCCGGCGAGGTTCCAGGTGTAGACCGGTACGTCCGCCGGGATCTGCTCGGTCGGGTCGCCCCGGTGGTGGTGCGTGTACTGCTCGTCGGTGACGATCAGCACCCGGTCGTGCTTCTTGTAGTGCCGGCGCACGGCCTCCGTGGTGTCGGTGCCGCCCAGGTCGCCGAAGCGGTCGAGGATCCTCAGCACCGACTCCCCCGCGCGGAACGCCACGCGGTCGCTCGTCGAGCCGAACTGGACGAGGTCCGCGCGCTCCGCCCGCAGCGCCAGCGCCGTGCCGAAGATCGCCGCCGCGTCGGCGCGGGTGAGCTCCGAACGGTCGGACAGGCGCGACCAGAACATCGAACCCGAGCGGTCGACGAGCACGAGTGTCCGGCCGGGCAGCGCGGGCACGTTGGCCAGCGAGTGGCCGAGCGCCCGCTCCAGGGCGTACGACCAGCGCAGCGACGGCGCATGCTGGTACGCGGCGAGGTACCGGAAGGGGAACTGCCGCGAACGTGCGACCTCCGCCGGGTCGCTGATCCGCGCCGCGACCCGCTCGGCCACCTCGTCCGAGACACCGGCCTCGTCGAAGTTCCGCAGGTTCCGCACGAGCGCCATGGTGCCCATGGAGGGGATCACGGCCTCCCAGGCCGCCTTGTCCATCGGCCCCTGCAACCAGCCCGCCAGCGCCTCCCACGTCATCCCGGCCGCGGCCAGCCGCTGGGCACCGCCCTCGGAGGTCACGACCGCACGCCGCTCCTCGACGGGCAGCGCCGTCAGGTCGTGGTGGGCCGCCAGAACCTGGTCCGACGCGGGCGGTACGGCGGTGTCGGGGTGGTGGCGGCGGTCGAGGGCGTAGCGGAACAGCTCGCCCTGCCACGGCTTGTCCGGGTCCGGCGCCGCGTGCACGAGGTTGAGGATGTCACCGAAGCGGTAGCCCTTGGAGGCGGTGTCGTACTTCAGCAGTGCCTTGCCGTGGTAGAGCCTGCGCACGGCGTCGGCGATGCCGCGCTTGACCGGCTTCGGCACGTTGCGGCCGTACATGGCGGTCCAGTACGCGAGCAGTTCGCCGGGCTCGTCGGGCCGCTGCAGGACGGAGGCGACGACCTGCCGGTTGGAGGGGCCGTCGTCGGCGCCCGCGTCCAGGCGGGCCTTGACGTACTCGGCGGCGCCCACGAGCGAGGCCGTGCGCAGGTTGCCCGCGCCGCGCAGCCAGCCGAGCAGGCCGGCCGTCCACTCCGGGTCGGCGACGGCGAGCTTGCGCACGAGCTTCGCGAAGCGGTCGTCGCGGTCGTCGCCGGTCTCGTAGAAGGTCTGCTGGGTGACGAAGTGGGAGACGGCGAGCAGGAAGAGTTCGGAGCGGGCGTCCCGCTCGCGGCCGCGGCCGCCCTCGTAGGTGCGCAGCACACGCCCGGTGGACGTCACGCGCGAGACGGGACGCGCGCGGGCCGCCTTGGAATTGAATCGTGCCATGGTGAATTCCCCCGAATTCATTCGCGTTTCGGGGGAGACGCTGCATGCGGAAAAAGAGGTGGGTGCCCGAGAACAGAAGTCGGCGACGGACTTATTCAGATGCTCTACCCATTGAGCTACAGCGACCCGAAGTCGCTGACGGGACTCGAACCCGCAACCGTCCGATCCAGGAAGTAACCGTTGCCTTCGCACCGGGCACCCACCACATGCTGCGCCTCCCGAGATCAAGTCGGCGGCGGCGTCGGATTCTTTGGAAGAGAAGTAGCCGCTGCCATCGCACCGGGAGGTGCGTGACGTTGTGATCTCACTGTAGGAGGCGCGCGTCCGGAACTGCGAGCGAATTTATGACCGCTTCTGGCGCTTCCAGGGGCCGGTGATGGCGAGCATGATGCCGGGTGTCTGGATGTTGGCGTAGAGGGTCCGGCCGTCGGGCGAGAAGGTGACTCCGGTGAACTCGCTGTACTCCGGCTCCTCCTCGGTGCCGATGTTCAGCTCGTTGCGGGCGATCGGGTAGGTGCGGCCGCTGTCGGTGGCGCCGAACAGGTGCTGCACGCCCTCGCCGTCCTCGGCGATGACGAGGCCGCCGTACGGGGAGACGGTGATGTTGTCGGGGCCGTCGAACGCGCCGTCCTCGGACGGGTCGGGGTTGACTCCGAGCAGGACCTTCAGGGTCAGCGTGCGGCGCCTGGGGTCGTAGAACCAGACCTGGCCGTCGTGCTGTACAGGGCTCTCCGCACGGGCGTAGGAGGCGACGATGTAGGCCCCGCCGTCGCCCCACCACATGCCCTCCAGCTTGCGGGCGCGGGTGACCTGGTCGTCCTTGAACTGCTTGCGCACGGGGGTGGTGCGGGCGTCGCGGTCGGGGACGTCCACCCAGTCGACGCCGTAGACGGTGCCGGTCTTCGTGGCGCGGGAGAGGTCGTCGACGAACGTGCCGCCGGAGTCGAAGCACTTGGGCGCCTGGAGGACACCGGCGTCGTCGGCGAGCCCCCGGAACTTCCCGGGGCCGTACTCGAAGCCGCGGGGCGGGGTCCAGCGGAAGAAGAGGCCGTTGGGGCCCGCGGCGTCCTCGGTGAGGTAGGCGTGGCCGCGCTTGGGGTCGATGACGACGGCCTCGTGGTCGTAGCGGCCGAAGAACTTCAGCGGCTTGGGAGCGCGGTTGGCGCGCCGGTCGCAGGGGTCGACCTCGAAGACGTAGCCGTGGTCCTTGGTCATGCCGTTGACGCCGGCCTTGTCGGAGTTCTCCTCGCAGGTGAGCCAGGTGCCCCAGGGGGTGGCACCGCCGGCGCAGTTGGTGGAGGTGCCGGCGATGCCGACCCACTCGGCGACCCGTCCGTCGGGGCGCACCTCGACGACGGTGCAGCCGCCGGCCGCGGCCGGGTCGTAGACGAGGCCCTCGGTGAGCGGCACCGGGTACTTCCAGTTGGCGCGCGGCCCCTTCAGCTCGTGGTTGTTGACGAGCAGGGTGGTGCCGCGGGGGCCGTCGAAGGCGGCGGTGCCGTCGTGGTTGGACGGCGTGGACTCACCGGACTCCAGCTTGGTCTTGCCGCTGTGGGTGATGACCCGGTACGTGAAGCCGGCGGGCAGGGCGAGGATGCCCTTCGGGTCGGGGACGAGCGGCCCGTAGCCGACTCGGTGCCGCGCGTCCGCCGCCTCGTCCCCCGCGCTGTCGGTGTCGGTGGACGCGAGGGCGTTCGGCGCGGTGGCGAGGGCGCCGACACTGCCCGCCAGCGCGACACCGGCACCGGTGATCGCGGAGTTTCTGGCGAAGTCCCTGCGGGTGAGCGACATGGTGTCTCCTGTGACGGTGAGGATGCCGTGGAGGGTGGCGGACCTCGTTCGGCAACACCGTCCCGCTCACCTGTGAACGCGAGTTGAACGCCGCCCGAAGGGGCGCGGGCCTGTTCTCATATGCGGCTCCGCCACGTGGGCGCGACCAGCCCCAACGGCGCCGCACTCGCTGGGAACGCTCAGCCCCCGTGCTGCGACCGCGCCTTGAACGCGGCCTTCCGCGCTTCCTTCGCGACCTTCTTGTCGGGATGCAACCGCCCCATCGCCTCCAGCACATCGGCGGTCGCGGGGTGATCGACCCGCCACACCGCCGCGAAGAACCCACTGTGCTGCTGCGCGAGCCCCTCCACCAGCGCCCGCAGCTCCTCGGAGTTCCCCTCCGCGGCGAGCTGCGCGGCCACCGTGTCGATGGTCAGCCAGTACACCATCGCCTCGGACGGCGCGGGCACGTCCACCGCACCGTGCTCGGTCAGCCACACCCGTGCGAGCCCGCCCAGCTCGGCGTCGTCGAGCACCTCGCGCAAGGCGGGCTCGGCCGACGGCCCGACGAGCGACAGGGCCTGCTGACACCGCAGCCTCCGCAACGGTGCCCCGGCGTCCGAACCCCGGGCCGCCGCCAGCAACTCCCTTGCCGCGGCGAGCGGTTCCCGACGCTGAAGCCACTGCTCGGTCTCGGCCTGCGCGGCGCCGGGAGGGAACTTCGCCGTGCCGTCGAGCAGCGCGTCGGCCCCCTTGTCGGCGAGGTCCCCGACGGCCGGCGCGTCGAACCCGGCCTCCAGCAGCCGGGCGCGCATGCCGTACAGACCGAGCGGGGTGAGCCGGACCATGCCGTAGCGGGAGACGTCGGTGTCGTCGACGGGTGCCGCGGACTCCTCGTCGGCGTCGACCATGAGCGCCTCGTCGACGGGCTGGTACTCGACGAAACCCACCGGCTCCAGCATCCGGAACTGGTCGTCCAGCCGCATCATCGCGTCGGAGACCTGTTCCAGGACGTCGTTGGTGGGCTCGCCCATGTCACTGGGCACGATCACCGAGGCGGCCAGCGCCGGCAACGGCACCGGGGCGCCACCGGGGGCGTCCTCGCCGGCGGTCAGCAGATAGAGGTTGCCGAGCACGCCGTCGAGGAACTCGGACTCGGCCTCGGGGTCCCAGTCCAGGGCGGAGAGGTCGACCTCGCCGCCCTCGGCCAGAAGTCCGTCGAGGTCGGGCACGCTCGCGTCGGCGAGCACGGTCTCCAGGGCGGCGAGCCACACGGCGAGCACGTCCTGCGGCGAGCCACCGGTGAGCAGGGCCAGATCCTCACCGGCCGTCACGGTGCCCTCCTGCTCGTCGACGACCTCGACGAGCCCGGCGTCCACGGCGACCCGCCACGCCTCGCCGGCGTCGGCGGCGGCGTCGTCGCCGCTCAGCCCGAGTGCCTCGGCGGCTGCGGGCAACTGTTCGTCGACCAGTCCTCCCCCGGCGTCGACACGGGTGTCCGGCCCGGCCCAGCGGGCGAGCCGGACGGCCCGGGACAGCAACGGCGTGGACAGTGCGTCGCGCGCCAGCTCCGCTTCGGTGTGCAGCCGCACCGGCGGCAGGGGGGAGCTGTCTGACATCGGCTGTTCTCCTAGGGCGCCTTCATACGACTCAACCGCTCAGCCTAGACGGATTTCCACCCATGCCGCCCACTTCATCTTCCCGCCAGCCGCCGTACATGGCCGAAACCTTGACAAGTGACATGAACAGGCTGGAGATTGACGCGCGTAGAAGTCGGCGGACACTTGTTCACCGGGCCGGCCCCACCAGGTCCACCCGTCCCCTTCCTCTACGCGCGTCACCGCACCCGCCCCACAGGTAGCGACAGCCAGCCAACCCACACGTGTCCGCCCTCGTCCCGGCGCTCTGTCACGTCCCCGGAGGGAACCCCCGTTGCCGAGCAAGTCGTCCGCGCGTCTCGCCGCGCTCACCGTCGTCGCCGCGTGCTCCGCGGCATCCACGATCGTCCTCACCAGCCCCGCGCACGCGGAATCGGTCCGCGTCCACGACGTCCAGGGCAGCACCCGCACCTCCCCGTACGCCGGCAAGCAGGTCACGGACGTGGCCGGAATCGTCACCGGCATCCGGAGTTACGGCTCGTCCCGCGGCTTCTGGATCCAGGACCCGAACCCGGACGCCGACCCGGCGACCAGCGAGGGCGTCTTCGTCTTCACCGGCTCCGCGCCGAAGGGTGTCGCCGTCGGTGACTCCGTCACGGTCAGCGGCACGGTCTCGGAATTCGTCCCCGGCGGCGCGACCTCCGGCAACCAGTCGCTGACGGAGATCACCAAGCCGACGACCACGGTCGTCTCCAGCGGCAACGCCCTCCCCGCCGCCACGGCGATCACCTCGCGCTCGGTGCCCGCCGCCTACGCGCCGGCCGGTGACGCCGCCGCGAACGGCTCGGTCAACGCGCTCCCCCTCAAGCCCTCGACGTACGCCCTGGACTACTACGAGGCGCTGGAGGGCATGTCCGTCCGGGTCACCGACACGCGCGTCGTCGGCGCCACCGACCCGTACACCGAGCTCTGGGTGACGGTGAAGCCGCACGAGAACCGCAACCGCCACGGCGGCACGGTCTACGGCTCCTACGACGACCAGAACACGGGCCGCCTGCAGATCCAGTCCCTCGGACCGACGGCGGACTTCCCCAAGGCGAACGTGGGCGACACCCTCACGGGCAGCACCGCGGGCCCCCTGGACTACAACCAGTTCGGCGGCTACACCCTCGTCGCGAGCGAGCTGGGCACGCTGAAGAGCGCGGGCCTGGAGCGCGAGACGACCCGCGAGCAGCGCTCCTCCGAACTCGCCGTCGCCACCTACAACGTCGAGAACCTCGACCCGACCGACGACACGTTCGCCGCCCACGCCTCCGCGATCGTGAACAACCTGAAGTCGCCCGACATCGTGTCCCTGGAGGAGATCCAGGACAACAACGGCGCGAAGAACGACGGCACGGTCGCGGCCGACCAGACCCTGACCAAGCTGATCGACGCGATCGTCGCGGCCGGCGGCCCGACGTACGACTGGCGCTCGATCGACCCGGCCGACGGCACCGACGGCGGTGAGCCGGGCGGCAACATCCGCCAGGCGTTCCTGTTCAACCCGGAGCGGGTCTCCTTCACGGACCGCGCGGGCGGCGACGCCACGACGGCCACCGACGTGACGAAGATCCGCGGCAAGGCCCATCTGACGCTCAGCCCGGGCCGGATCGCCCCCGCCGACGAGGCCTGGAAGAGCAGCCGCAAGCCGCTGGCCGGCGAGTTCGTCTTCCGCGGCCGCACGGTCTTCGTGATCGCCAACCACTTCAACTCCAAGGGCGGTGACCAGGGTCTGACCGCCCAGTACCAGCCCCCGTCCCGCAGCTCCGAGACGCAGCGGCACCGGCAGGCCACCCTGGTGAACGCCTTCGTCAAGGACATCCTCGACACGCAGAAGAACGCGGACGTCATCGCGCTGGGCGACATCAACGACTTCGAGTTCTCGCGGACCGCGCAGCTCCTCGAGGGCCGCGGCGAACTGTGGTCGGCGATCAAGTCGCTGCCGCGCAGTGAGCGTTACTCCTACGTCTACCAGGGCAACAGCCAGGTCCTCGACCAGATCCTGATCAGCCCGTCGATCCGCCGCGACTGCGACTTCGAGTACGACAGCGTGCACGTCAACGCGGAGTTCAACGACCAGATCAGCGACCACGACCCGCAGGTCCTGCGCTTCCGCCCGTGACACCGGTGTGGGGGGGGGGGGGGGGGGGGGGGGGGGGGGGGGGGCCCCCCCCCCCCCCCCGGGCACACGACTACTTCGCCTCGGAGTCGCCGTCGGTCTTCTTCGGCTCTGCGTCCGTCTTCGCCTCGGCCGCGTCGTCGGCCGGCTCCTCGGCCGCGTCCTTCTTGCCGAGGTCGACAACCTTGTCGTCAGCGGGGGCGGCGGAGTCGCCGGTCCCGGTGAGGGAGGAGGCATCGTCCGGGACGATGTCGGCGTCGGACTTCAGGTCGTGCTCGACGCCGTGGACGATGCGGTTGTACTCGTCGTCGGTGAGGACGGCGCCGATGGCGTTCTTGGCGAAGAGGAGCTCGACGCCGGGACCGGCGTCGACGAGGACGGTGTCCTCATTGACCTCCTTGACCGTGGCGTACATGCCCCCGATGGTGCGAATACCGCTGCCGGGCTGCATCTGGTTCCGCATCTCGGCGGCCTGCTGCTGCTTCTTCTTGGCCGACCGGGTCATCAGGAACATGGCCCCGATGAGCACGATGAACGGGAGGAGGGTCAGGAGACTCACGGGTCGGTACTTCCTTCACACGACCGCGCTGTGAGCGGCCAGATGGTTGGGGGTGTGTACACCGCCGGCAAAGGCGGCATCGGCGGAGTCTAAGCGAGTCCGCGCGCATGGAACAACGCTCAGCATGGCACCGGGGTTCCTGCTCCGGCCACTGACCTCGCCGCCCTGGAGACGTAACGGCGCCGTCACGCCCCGAACAGGTCCTGTTGTCCGTTTCCGGCGGTCTGGGAGCGTGGCGGGGTGAGGCCGAGATGCGCCCATGCGGCGGGGGTGGCGACCCGGCCGCGCGGGGTGCGGGCCAGCAGTCCCTCGCGTACGAGGAAGGGCTCGGCGACCTCCTCCACGGTCTCACGTTCCTCCCCCACCGCGACAGCGAGCGTGGACAGACCGACCGGACCACCGCCGAACAGCTTGAGCAGAGCCTCCAGCACGCCCCGGTCGAGGCGGTCGAGGCCGCGCGCGTCCACCTCGTACACCGCGAGCGCGGCCGCCGCGATGTCCCTGGTGATCAGCCCGTCGGCCTTGACCTGCGCGTAGTCCCGGACGCGGCGCAGCAGACGGTTGGCGATGCGGGGCGTGCCGCGGGAGCGGCCGGCGATCTCGGCGGCGCCCTCCGGCTCGACCTCGACCTCCAGGAGGTTCGCCGAGCGGTGGATGACCCGCTCCAGTTCGGCCGGTTCGTAGAACTCCATGTGGGCGGTGAAGCCGAAGCGGTCGCGCAGCGGGGGCGGCAGCAGGCCGGCGCGGGTGGTGGCGCCGACCAGGGTGAAGGGGGGCAGCTCCAGGGGGATGGCCGTGGCACCGGGGCCCTTGCCGACGATGACGTCGACGCGGAAGTCCTCCATCGCCATGTAGAGCATCTCCTCGGCGGGCCGGGACATGCGGTGGATCTCGTCGAGGAAGAGGACCTCGCCCTCCTGGAGGGAGGAGAGGATCGCGGCGAGGTCGCCGGCGTGCTGGATGGCGGGGCCGGAGGTGATGCGGATGGGGGCGCCCATCTCGGCCGCGATGATCATCGACAGGGTGGTCTTGCCGAGGCCGGGGGCGCCGGAGAGCAGCACGTGGTCGGCGGTCGCGCCCCGCGCGCGTGCGGCGCGCAGGACGAGGTCGAGCTGTTCGCGGACCTTCTCCTGGCCGATGAACTCGTCCAGGTCCTTGGGGCGCAGGGCGGCCTCGACGGCCTGGTCCTCGCGGTCGGCGACGGAGTCCACCAGCCGCTCCGCGGCGGGCCCCGCGGCATCGGCGTCGGTCGTGTCGTCCCAGTTCATGGAGTGTGCCTCGGAATCTCGGTACGGGCTATCGGGCGCGGTTCAGGGTCTGCAGGGCCGCCTTCAGCAGCTGGCCCACCTGGGGCGTGCCCCCGGCGGCCTCGGCCTGCGGGGCCACGGCGGACACCGCCTCGTCGGCCTCCCGGGTGGCGTACCCGAGGCCGATCAGCGCCGCGTGCAGCTGGTCGCGCCAGCCGGTGCTGACCGCCGCACCCACGGCGGGGGCGCCGACGGGCGCGCCGAGCCGGTCCTTCAGCTCCAGGAGGAGCTTCTGCGCGCCCTTCTTGCCGATGCCGGGGACGGCGGTGAGGGCCTTCTCGTCGGCGGATGCGACGGCCCGGCGCAGCGCGTCCGGGCTGTGCACGGCGAGCATGGCCTGGGCCAGCCGGGGGCCGACACCGCTGGCCGTCTGGAGCAGCTCGAAGACCTGCCGCTCGTCGTCGTCCGCGAACCCGTAGAGGGTCAGGGAGTCCTCGCGCACGACGAGCGAGGTGTGCAGTTTGGCGGGCCGGCCCATGCGGAGCGTGGACAGCGTGTTGGGCGTGCACTGGACGGCCATGCCGACGCCGCCGACCTCGACGACCGCGGCGTCGGGGGCGAGCGCGGCGACCGTGCCGCTGACGAAGGCGATCATGCCGTCCGGCCTTTCGAGGTGTGCAGGGCTACGGCCTGCTGGAGTCGGTTCTGTGCGGGGGCGCGCCAGATGTGGCAGATGGCGAGCGCGAGGGCGTCGGCCGCGTCGGCGGGCTTGGGCGGTGCGCTGAGCCGCAGCAGGCGGGTGACCATCGCGCCCACCTGTGCCTTGTCGGCCCGGCCGCTGCCGGTGACGGCGGCCTTGACCTCGCTCGGGGTGTGCAGTGCGACCGGGATTCCCCGGCGGGCGGCACAGAGCATGGCGACGGCGCTGGCCTGGGCCGTGCCCATCACCGTACGGACGTTGTGCTGGCTGAAGACCCGCTCCACGGCGACGTATTCCGGCCGGTGCTCGTCGAGCCACTGCTCGATGCCCTGCTCGACGGCGACGAGGCGGTGGCCGAGGTCGGCGTCCGCGGGCGTGCGCACGACGCCGACGCCCAGCATCGTCAGCGGCCGGCCCGCGACCCCCTCGACGACGCCGACACCGCACCGCGTCAGTCCGGGGTCCACCCCGAGTACGCGCACCCGCCCCTCCTTCAATCGCCTGTTCGTGCAGGCTATCGGGTACCGCTGACAACGCGACGGGCCGACGGGTGTGTCCCGTCGGCCCGTTGAGCCCATCGAGCCCCGCAGCTCGCGGCGGCGTTACGCGTCGACCTTCTCCATGACCTCGTCGCTGACGTCGAAGTTGGCGAAGACGTTCTGCACGTCGTCGCTGTCCTCCAGCGCGTCGATCAGCTTGAAGATCTTCTTGGCGCCCTCCTCGTCCAGCTCGACCTGCATGGTCGGGACGAAGTTGGCGTCGGCGGAGTCGTAGTCGATGCCGGCGTCCTGGAGGGCGGTGCGGACCGCGACCAGGTCGGTTGCCTCGCTGAGGACCTCGAAGCTCTCGCCGAGGTCGTTGACCTCCTCGGCGCCCGCGTCGAGCACGGCGGTCAGCACGTCGTCCTCGGTCAGCTCGCCCTTGGGGACGATCACGACGCCCTTGCGGTTGAACAGGTACGACACCGAGCCCGGGTCGGCCATGGAGCCGCCGTTGCGGGTCATGGCGACGCGGACCTCGGAGGCGGCGCGGTTGCGGTTGTCGGTGAGGCACTCGATGAGCACCGCGACACCGTTCGGGCCGTAACCCTCGTACATGATCGTCTCGTAGTCGGCGCCGCCGGCCTCCAGGCCCGCTCCGCGCTTGACCGCCGAGTCGATGTTCTTGTTGGGGACCGACGACTTCTTCGCCTTCTGAATGGCGTCGTAGAGCGTCGGGTTGCCCTCGATGTCGGCGCCGCCCATTCGCGCCGCGACCTCGATGTTCTTGATCAGCTTCGCGAAGAGCTTGCCGCGCTTGGCGTCGATCACGGCCTTCTTGTGCTTCGTCGTAGCCCATTTAGAGTGGCCGGACATCTGCCTGTCTCCTTCGCGTAACCCATCTCAGCAACGAACGCAGGAATCCTACAAGGATCCGGCTGTCCGGTTCGCCCGCACCATGTCGACGAACAGGGCGTGGACGCGGTGGTCGCCGGTCAGTTCCGGGTGGAACGACGTGGCCAGCGCGGTCCCCTGGCGGACCGCGACGATGTGGCCGCCGTGCTCGGCGAGCACCTCGGCCCGGGCGCCGACGGATTCCACCCAGGGGGCGCGGATGAAGACGCCCTCCACCGGGTCACCCTCGATGCCCCGGAGGGCGACGGAGGCCTCGAAGGACTCGTTCTGCCGTCCGAAGGCGTTGCGGCGCACGATCATGTCGATGCCGCCGATGGTCTCCTGGCCCGAGCGCGGGTCGAGGATCTTGTCGGCGAGCATGATCATGCCGGCGCAGGTGCCGTAGACGGGCATGCCGTCCCGCACGCGCGCGCGGAGGGGTTCCATCAGGCCGAACAGGACGGCCAGCTTGGAGATGGTGGTCGACTCGCCGCCGGGGATGACGAGACCGTCCACCTCGGCGAGTTCCTCGGGGCGCCGCACCGGCCTGGCCACGGCGTCGGCCGCGGCCAGGGCGACGAGGTGCTCCCGAACGTCGCCCTGGAGGGCCAGGACGCCTATGACGGGGGTGTCGCTCATGGATTTTTGTGCCTTACCAGCCGCGGTTGGCGTAGCGCTCGGCCTCGGGGAGAGTGTCGCAGTTGATGCCGACCATGGCCTCGCCCAGGTTGCGGGAGGCGTCCGCGATGATCTTCGGGTCGTCGTAGAAGGTGGTGGCCTTCACGATGGCGGCGGCGCGCTTGGCCGGGTCGCCGGACTTGAAGATGCCGGAGCCGACGAAGACGCCCTCGGCGCCGAGCTGGCGCATCAGGGCGGCGTCGGCCGGGGTGGCGACACCGCCGGCGGAGAACAGCACCACGGGGAGCTTGCCGAGCTCGGAGACTTCCTTGACGAGCTCGTACGGGGCGCGCAGCTCCTTGGCGGCGGCATACAGCTCGTTGTTGTCGTAGCCGCGCAGGCGGGCGATCTCGTTCTTGATCTGGCGCAGGTGGCGGACGGCCTCGACGACGTTGCCGGTGCCGGCCTCGCCCTTGGAACGGATCATCGCGGCGCCCTCGGCGATGCGGCGCAGGGCCTCGCCCAGGTTGGTCGCGCCACAGACGAACGGCGTGGTGAAGGCCCACTTGTCGGAGTGGTTGACCTCGTCGGCCGGGGTGAGGACCTCGGACTCGTCGATGTAGTCGACGCCGAGGGACTGCAGGACCTGGGCCTCGACGAAGTGGCCGATGCGGGACTTGGCCATGACCGGGATCGAGACGGCGTCGATGATGCCCTCGATCATGTCCGGGTCGGACATGCGGGCCACGCCGCCGTCCTTGCGGATGTCGGCCGGGACCCGCTCCAGGGCCATGACGGCCACGGCGCCCGCGTCCTCGGCGATCTTCGCCTGCTCCGGCGTGACGACGTCCATGATCACGCCGCCCTTGAGCTGCTCGGCCATGCCGCGCTTCACTCGGGCGGTGCCGGTCTCGGGAGCCTGGTTTTCGGAGATGGACACGGGTGACCTCACTGAGGGGAAAGAGGATTTCTGCAGCACTGAGGAAACGCGAGAGAACCAGGCCACAGCAAGGGCCAATGGGAAGGCCGTGGACTCTTTTGCGACGGACGGCCGGAAAACGACCGTGAAGGGGGCTCAGGCGGCCCGGTCCACCAGGGCCACCGGAGGCTCGTCGTCCATCTCGAAGGCCAGGGGGAAGGGCGCGTGGCCGGCCAGGCGGAACCAGCGCACCTTGCGGTGGCGGCGCAGGGCCCGGGCGGCGCGTACGGCGTCGTTGTGGAAGCGCCGGGCCATCGGCACCCTGCGGACCGCCTCGGTGAGTTCCCGGGCCGCTTCCTCTCCGCCGGGCGCCTCGCGTACCGCCTCCACCTGCGGAGCCTCCCCGAAGACGGCCCGCAGCGCCTGGCTCAGGTCGCTCTCGGCCACCTCCCGCTGTTCCTCCTCGGCCTGCCGGGCGGCGTGCGCGGCCTCGTAGAGCACGATCGAGGCGGCCGGATCCAGGACCCCCGACGTCGCCAGTTCCTGTGCCACCGAGGCCCGGCGCAGCAACTGCGCGTCCAGGGCGGCCCGGGCGGCGTCGATCCGGGCGTGGAGACGGTCGAGCCGGCCCGCGGTCCAGCTCAGGTAGAGCCCGATCGCGACCAGGGCGACGGCGATCCAGATGAGAGTGGTGGTCACGGGCGGCAAGGCTAGCGGCACGACAGGCCCACCGGTTCACCCCGCCCCATCCGCCGTCCCGGGTGTGCCGGGCAGAAGGTGTGCGGGGTGGACGGTGTGCGGGGCGGACGGTGTGCGGGGCCCAAGCGGGCCGCCGTCTCCCGGGGTCAGTCCCGGGCGAACCCCAGTCGCGCCCACAGCCCGGTCGTGCGCTCGTCCTCGGCGACCGCCGCCGCACCGGCCGTCACCGTCTCGTAGACGGAAAGGATGTCCGCGCCGACGGTCGACCAGTCGAAGCGCCGTACGTGGGCACTCCCCCGCTCGCGCAGCTCCGCTCGTCGCTCCGGGTCCTCCAGGAGGCTCACGGCCGCGTCGGCCAGGGCGTCCGCGTCCTCGTTGGGGAACAGTTCACCGGCCGCTCCCCGGTCCAGGACCTGCGCGAAGGCGTCCAGGTCGGAGGCGAGGACGGGGGCTCCGGCGGACATGGCCTCGACGAGGATGATGCCGAAGCTCTCGCCGCCGGTGTTGGGCGCGACGTACAGGTCGACGCTGCGCAGGAAGCGGGCCTTGTCCTCGTCGCTGACCATGCCGAGGAACTCGACGCGGGAGCGCAGCTCCGGGGGCAGGGACTCCACGGCCTCCTCCTCGTCGCCGCGACCGGCCACCAGCAGCCGGACCCCGGGACGCGCGGCGAGGATCTTCGGCAGGGCCTTCATCAGCACGGGGAGTCCCTTGCGGGGCTCGTCGATGCGCCCTATGAAGCCGATGGTGCCGCCCGCCCGTCTCCCACCACCGCCCTCAACGGAGCTTCGCGCCTCGTCTGATTGCCACTCGGCCTTGGGCTCGGCCTTGGCGAAGAAGTCGACGTCGACGCCGTTCGGGATCACGACCGCGTCCCCGCCGAGGTGCTCGACCAGGGTGCGCCGGGCGTACTCGCTCACGGCGATCCGGGCGCTGATCTTCTCCAGCGCGGCCTGGAGGATCGAGTACGCGGCGATCATCGCGCGGGAGCGCGGGTTGGAGGTGTGGAACGTGGCCACGATCGGCCCCTGGGCGGCCCAGCAGGTCAGCAGGCCCAGCGAGGGCGAGGTCGGCTCGTGGATGTGGATCACGTCGAAGGCGCCGTCGTGCAGCCAGCGGCGCACCCGGGCGGCGCTCAGGAAGCCGAAGTTCAGCCGGGCCACCGAGCCGTTGTACGGCACCGGCACCGCGCGCCCGGCCGAGACCACGTACGGCGGCAGCGGGGTGTCGTCGTCGGCCGGGGCCAGGACGGACACCTCGTGGCCGAGGCGGAGGAAGTACTCGGCGAGGTCGCGGATGTGGAACTGGACGCCTCCCGGCACGTCCCAGGAGTACGGGCAGACGATGCCGATCCTCACGTGGATCCCTTCGCTGGATCGAGGTCCGCGAGCCACAGGCGCTGCAGCATGTGCCAGTCCTCCGGATGCTCGGCGATCCCGGCGGCGAAGGCGTCGGCCAGCGCCTGTGTCATGACGGACGACTTCTCTGCGCGCGTGCCCGACTCGGGAACCTCGACGGGCGGGTGGACGCGGCCTCGCATCACGGGCGAGTCGTCGTACCAGAGGGTGACGGGCAGCAGCAGGGCGCCGGTCTGCTGGGCGAGCAGGGCGGGTCCGGCCGGCATCCGGGCCGTGTCACCGAAGAAGTCCACCTCGACGCCGGAGGCCGACAGGTCGCGGTCGGCGACCAGGCAGACCAGGCCGCCGTCGCGCAGCCGCCGGGCCAGGGTGCCGAAGGCGGTGCCGCCGCTGTGCGGCAGGACCTCCATGCCGAGCCCCTCGCGATAGGCGACGAACCGGTCGTACAGCGTCTCCGGCTTCAGGCGCTCGGCGACCGTCGTGAAGGGGATGCCCAGCTTGGTGGTGGCCCAGGCGCCGGCGAGGTCCCAGTTGGCCAGGTGGGGCAGGGCGAGGATGACGCCCTTGCCCGCCGCCATGCCCTCCCGCAGGTAGTGCAGGTCCTTGACGTCGACGCCCGCCCCGATGCGCTCGGGGCTCCAGGCGGGGAGGCGGAACGACTCCATCCAGTAGCGCAGGTAGGAGCGCATGCCCGCGCGGGACAGCTCGGCGAGGCGCTCGGGGCTCGCGCCGGGCACCACGCGCGCGTAGTTCCTCTCCAGGCGCTGTACGCCCTTGCCGCGCTGCTTCCAGGCGAGGTCGGCGATGGTGTTGCCGAGCCGTACGGCGACCGGCTCGGGGAGCTTCTTGACCGTGCTCCAGCCGAGGCCGTACAGCGTGTCCGTCAGCCGGTCCTGAGTGCTCACGTGGCCGCCTCGCTCCCGTGAGAGGCGTTCCGCTGCTCGTCCTCATTGTCCTGGGAGCCCTGGGTGTCCTGGGTGTCCTGCGCAGCCGTCGCGGCCTCGGCCTCCGCGGACTCCCGGCGGACGGTGACGACCCGCTGGATCAGCGTGACGAGACTGCCCACGGCGACGATCCACAGGGCGACGGGCAGCAGGTACTGGATGCCCGGCACACCGAAGGCGTGCAGGCCCGCCAGCCCCGCGGCGACCAGCGAGATCACCAGCCGCTCGGCCCGCTCGACGAGCCCGTTGACCGCGACCGGCAGGCCGATCGACTCGCCCCGGGCCTTGGTGTAGGACACCACCTGGCCACTGGCCAGGCAGAAGATCGAGACGGCGCACAGGACGAGGTCGTCGCCCCCGCCGGCGTACCAGAGGATGAAACCGCCGAAGATCGCGCCGTCGGCGACCCGGTCGAGCGTGGAGTCCAGGAAGGCGCCCCACCGGCTGGAGCGGCCGAGCTGGCGGGCCATGTTGCCGTCGACGAGGTCGGAGAACACGAAGAGCGTGATCACGACCGTGCCCCAGAAGAACTCGCCCGTGGGGTAGAAGACCAGCGCTCCCGCGACCACGCCGGCGGTGCCGATGAGCGTGACGGTGTCGGGGCTGACGCCCCGGCGGATCAGAAACGCGGCGAACGGTGTGAGGACACGCGTGAAGAATGCACGCGCGTACTTGTTCAGCATGGCCTTCCCGAGGGTCGGTGTCGCCGCATGGCCCCTGCTGGCCACCGGCTGGCCCATCGTAGCCACGCGCGCGCGTGGGCGAGGGGCGGGCACCAGGACCCCTTGGGCGGAACCGGCGCGTCGCTGGTGGGAGGCGGGATCACGTCGTTCGTATGGACGCACCGTGACCGGAGTGGAAAGCTCGAAGAACCGCGGGCGTCGCCGGAGCCGCCACCGTACGCGGGCGGCATGTCCGCGCCCACAGTGACCTCACCGTGCACGGGAGGCAGGATCATGGGCGACAAGGCACAGACACACCCTGGGGCCGCCGGCAGGGCACGAGCGGCCGACCACCCTCAGTCCGTACGGAATGTGGTGCTGGTCGGCCACTCCGGATCGGGCAAGACCACGTTGGTGGAGGCCCTCGCACTCACGGCGGGGGCGGTGAACCGGGCGGGCCGCGTGGAGGACGGCGGCACCGTCTCCGACTACGACGACATCGAGCACCGGCAACAGCGCTCGGTACAGCTCTCCCTGGTGCCCGTCGAGTGGGACGGCATCAAGGTCAATCTTCTCGACACCCCCGGATACGCCGACTTCGTCGGGGAGCTCAGGGCCGGTCTGCGCGCGGCGGACGCGGCCCTCTTCGTCGTCTCGGCCTCGGACGGCGTGGACGGCTCGACCCGCGTGGTGTGGGAGGAGTGCGCGGCCGTGGGCATGCCCCGGGCCATCGTCGTCACGCACCTGGAGTCGGCGCGGTCCGACTTCGAGGAGATGACCCGGAACTGCGCGGAGGCCTTCGGCGCGGACGACCCCGACGCGGTCCTGCCGCTCTACCTGCCGCTGCACGGCCCCCAGACACCCGACGGGCACGCACCCGTGACCGGTCTGGTCGGGCTGCTGTCGCAGAAGCTGTTCGACTACTCGGCCGGCGAGCGCAAGGAATCCGAGCCGGGCGAGGACCAGCTGCCGCTGATCGAGGAGGCCCGCAACCGGCTCATCGAGGGGATCATCGCCGAGAGCGAGGACGAGACCCTCATGGACCGCTACCTCGGCGGGGAGCCGATCGACGTCAAGACGCTCATCGAGGACCTGGAGCGGGCCGTCGCACGCGGGGTCTTCTTCCCCGTGCTGGCCGCCGCCCCGGCGGGCGAGGGCGCCCGGCAGGGGCTCGGCACCGTGGAACTGCTGGAGCTGATCACGCGGGGCTTCCCGACGCCGCTGGAGCACGAGAGGGTGCGGGTCACGGCCATCGACGGCACGCCGCGCGAGCTCAAGCCCTGCGATCCGGACGCTCCGCTGGTCGCGGAGGTCGTGAAGACCTCCTCGGACCCGTACGTGGGACGGCTGTCGCTGATCCGTCTGTTCTCGGGCACCCTGCGCGCCGACCAGACGGTCCACGTCTCCGGGCACGGGCTGGCCGACCGCGGGCACGAGGACCACGACGTCGACGAGCGGATCGGCGCCCTGTCCACGCCGTTCGGCAAACAGCAGCGCCCGGTGTCGCACGTCATCGCGGGCGACCTGGCCTGCGTGGCCAAGCTCAGCCGCGCCGAGACCGGCGACACCCTGTCCGCCAAGGACGACCCGCTGCTGATGGAGCCGTGGCAGATGCCCGACCCGCTGCTGCCGCTGGCCATCCAGGCCCACAGCAAACCGGACGAGGACAAGCTGTCCCAGGGTCTGGCCCGGCTGGTGGCCGAGGACCCGACGATGCGGCTCGAACAGAACCAGGACACCCACCAGGTGGTCCTGTGGTGCCTGGGCGAGGCGCACGCCGACGTCGCCCTGGAGCGGCTGCGCAGCCGGTACGGCGTCCAGGTCGACGTCGTCCCCCACCGGGTGTCCCTGCGCGAGACGTTCGCGACCAAGTCGGCCGGCCGGGGCAGGCACGTCAAACAGTCCGGCGGGCACGGGCAGTTCGCCATCTGCGAGATCGAGGTCGAGCCGTTGCCCGGCGGCTCCGGCATCGAGTTCGTCGACAAGGTCGTGGGCGGCGCGGTGCCCCGGCAGTTCATCCCGTCGGTGGAGAAGGGCGTACGGGCCCAGGCGGCCAGGGGAGTCGCGGCCGGGTACCCGCTCATCGACGTACGGGTGACCCTCCTGGACGGCAAGGCGCACTCGGTGGACTCCTCCGACGCCGCGTTCCAGACGGCCGGCGCGCTCGCCCTGCGGGAGGCCGCCGCCGACGCGAAGATCCATCTGCTGGAGCCGGTGGCCGAGGTGTCGGTGCTGGTCGGCGACGACTTCGTGGGCGCCGTGATGAGCGATCTGTCGGGGCGGCGCGGCCGGGTGCTCGGTACGGAGCAGACACCCGGCGGACGCACCCTGATCCGGGCCGAGGTGCCCGAGATCGAGATCGGCCGGTACGCGATCGACCTCAGGTCGATGGCGCACGGCACCGCGGGGTTCAGCCGCCGGTACGCGCGGCACGAACCGATGCCGCAGCAGGTCGCGGACCGGGTGCGTGAAGAGGAGCGCAAGGCCTCGTAGTTGGCGCCGGGCGCCACCAAGTGCCCCTGTGGGGGCTCCCCTGCGCGGGGGCGGACGGCTTGACGGGCCGCCCGCCCCCGCGTGCCGGTGCGGACGGATACGCTGATGACCTGATCAACAGGTGTGCGGAGCGCGGAAGTCGGGAAGGCCGCAGATGCGGATGCGGCAGCGATGGGGGCGGCAGTGACGGACGGATTCGACTTCAGCCCGGGGGCCCAGGTGCCTCTGGCGGGTGCGAGCGGCCAGACGGCGGCGACCTACGCGCTGGCCGCGGCGGCGTACCGGGACGACGAGGTCACCAAGATCCTGAACGCCGACAACGAGTGGCACCAGTCCAAGGTGACCCCGCCGCGGTCCTGGGCGAAGATCTTCCGCCCCAGGTTCGGCGAGGCCTTCTCCCGCGCGGTGATCGACCGGATGCTGGGCGCCGGGCGCAAGCCGGTCATCCAGTCCTTCGGCATCGAGCCCCAGGTCGTCGTGGAGCACTGTCTGGCGGCCCACCGCATCCGCCGCGACCGCGACAACTGGCTCTCGGCGATCACGGTGATCTGCGGGGTGCTGTTCCTGCCGGGCTTCCTGGTGTGGCTGCTGGTCTTCACGCTGCGCACCACCATGACCAAGCGCGAGGACAAGCGGGCCGGCGCCCTCGCCACCACGCTGCTGCTCGCCGTGGGCGCGCTGGCCGTGCTGTTCCTGATCCGCATGCCGTTCACGGGCTTCTGGGCCCTGTACGGACGCGCGGCGGTGATCATGCCGGTCGTCGGCTGGTTCTGGGCCAAGCAGATCTGCGAGCGGACCGCGCGTGACCTGCGGGATCGCTGGTCGAGCCTGCTGTCGGGCGGCGGGGTGGGCGCCAAGATCCCCGAGGCCGTCCCCGGCAATCCCGGTGACGCGGCCGAGCAGGTCCGCAAGGAACTGGCCCGCCTCGCCGCCGAGCAGCGGTCCAACTCGGTCTTCTACGCGGGGCCCAAGGGCATACTCGGCATGGGCACGCGGTGGGGCAGCTGGCAGCTGGCCGAGGAGCTGGTCTCCGCCGAGCCGGGCAAGGAGTTCCACCCCTTCCGCAGCTGGGACGTCATCGTGGCGATCCAGGGCGGCCTCGGCATGCTGGAGCGCACGTCCATCAACACCGGCGGCTTCCCCAAGCCGTCCATCACGCACTGGGTCGTCACGCCGATCGGCGAGAAGGCGACGGAGGTGTCCCGGCCGAGCGGCACGGACGTCGACGCGTACACGGTGCGGACGCACGCCGTCCAGGACATCTGCAACAAGCAGCAGTTCGGCAGCGGTGACCGGCACTACCTGGGCGTGCAGTGGACCCTGTGGGACGGCCACCTGGTGATCACCATGCTGATCACGGTGACCGTGCTGCACGACACCCTGCGCATCGAGGTCACCGGGCACGCGCTGGGGCCGGTCAACTCTCTGTTCAACGAGAAGCCGGCGGCCAAGGAGAAGACGGTCCAGAAGGCCTTCCGCTTCTGGGAGACCCGCACCGTGAAGATGCCCCTGATCGACGCCGACGAGGTGGTCCGGCTCGCCGCGCGCGCCCCGCTGACCTGGTATCCGCCGCTGCTGAACTGGCTCGGGGGCAGCCTGACGCTGCCGGAGCCGTTCGGTCTGCGGCACGCGTGGGCCGACCAGCCGTGGCGGCATCGCTTCATGGCCGACGACGCGCTGCGCGCGGCCACGCCCGTGCTGCGGGTGGTGCATACGGCGGCGCTGAAGGTGCTGCGGGAGAACGGGGTGGACGTGGAGAAGTTCGGGTCCAGGTCCGCGGCGCTCAGCGGGGCGGTTCAGGAGGCTGCGCCGAAGAAGGCCGACGTCTACGACGCGTAGCTCCCGGGGCCGCGCCCCCGGACCCCGTCGGCCTGGACGGCCTCGTCCGCGGAGGCCGCAGAGGCCGGACATCAGCTGGTCGGCCAGGCCTCCGCCAGCATCTTCCTCGTGTCGGCGAGCAGCTGCGGCAGCACGCGGGTGTGACCCACCACCGGCATGAAGTTCGTGTCACCGCCCCAGCGGGGCACGATGTGCTGGTGCAGGTGCGCGGCGATGCCCGCGCCGGCGACCGAGCCCTGGTTCATGCCGATGTTGAAGCCGTGTGCGCCGGAGGCCGTGCGCAGGGCCGTCATCGCCTGCTTGGTGAGTTCGCCGAGCTCGGCGGTCTCCCCCGCCGTCAGGTCCGTGTAGTCGGCGACGTGCCGGTAGGGCACGGTCATGAGGTGCCCGCCGTTGTACGGGTAGAGGTTGAGCACCGCGTAGACCTGCTCGCCACGGCGGACGACGAGCCCGTCCTCGTCGGACTTGGCCGGGATGGAGCAGAAGGGGCAGCCGTCGCCGGCGCCCGGGCCGGTCGGCTTGTTCTCGCCCTGGATGTAGGCCATCCGATGGGGCGTCCACAGACGCTGGAACGCGTCCTGCGTCCCTACTCCCAGCTGCTGCTCCGGCTCACTCGTCATGCAGTGCAGCATATGGCGTCGAGCTGGGGGGACGGCAAAGGCCCCCGGGATCTCACCGGGGGCCCGTACGCCGTGGGATCAGACCTGAGCGCGCTCTTCGACGACCTTCTGGATCTTCGCGATGGCCTCGTCGAAGGGGATGCCGTTCTCCTGCGAGCCGTCGCGGTAGCGGAAGGAGACGGACTCGTGGGACATGTCCTCGTCGCCCGCGATGACCATGAAGGGCACCTTCTGCTTCTGGGCGTTGCGGATCTTCTTCTGCATGCGGTCGGAGGAGGAGTCGACCTCGACGCGCAGGCCCTTCTTCTTGGCCGCCGCGGCGAACTTCTCCAGGTAGTCGACGTGCGCGTCGCCGATCGGGATGCCGACCGCCTGGACGGGGGCCAACCACGCCGGGAAGGCGCCCGCGTAGTGCTCCAGGAGCACGGCGAAGAAGCGCTCGATCGAGCCGAACAGCGCGCGGTGGATCATGACCGGGCGCTGCTTGGAGCCGTCGGGACCCGTGTACTCCAGGTCGAAGCGCTCCGGCAGGTTGAAGTCGAGCTGGATGGTCGACATCTGCCAGGTGCGGCCGATGGCGTCCTTGGTCTGGACGGAGATCTTCGGGCCGTAGAAGGCGGCGCCGCCCGGGTCGGGCACCAGGGGCAGGCCCTGCTTCTCGGCGACCTGGCGCAGCGTCTCGGTCGCCTCTTCCCAGGCCTCGTCGGAGCCGACGAACTTCTCCGGGTCCTTGGTGGACAGCTCCAGGTAGAAGTCGGTCAGGCCGTAGTCGCGCAGCAGGCCGAGGACGAAGGTGAGCGTCTTGTCGAGCTCCTCCGACATCTGCTCGCGGGTGCAGTAGATGTGCGCGTCGTCCTGGGTGAAGCCGCGGGCCCGGGTCAGGCCGTGCACGACGCCCGACTTCTCGTACCGGTACACCGTCCCGAACTCGAAGAAGCGCAGCGGCAGTTCACGGTAGGAACGCCCGCGCGCGTCGAAGATCAGGTTGTGCATCGGGCAGTTCATGGGCTTGAGGTAGTAGTCCACGCCCTCGTCGAGCTGCATGGGCGGGTACATGCCGTCGGCGTACCAGTCCAGGTGGCCCGAGGTCTCGAAGAGCTTCCCCTTGGTGGCGTGCGGGGTGTAGACGAACTCGTAGCCCTCTTCCTCGTGGCGGCGGCGCGAGTAGTCCTCCATGACCCGGCGGATGATGCCGCCCTTGGGGTGGAAGACGGCGAGGCCGGAGCCGATCTGCTCCGGGACGGAGAACAGGTCGAGCTCACTGCCGAGCTTGCGGTGGTCGCGCTTCTCGGCCTCGGCGAGGAACTCCAGGTGCGCCTTCAGCTCGTCCTTGGTGGGCCAGGCGGTGCCGTAGATGCGCTGGAGCATGGGGTTCTTCTCGCTGCCGCGCCAGTAGGCGGCCGCGTTGCGCATCAGCTTGAACGCCGGGATCGCCCGGGTCGACGGCAGGTGGGGGCCTCGGCAGAGGTCCTTCCAGCACAGGTCGCCGGTCTTGGCGTCCAGGTTGTCGTAGATCGTCAGCTCACCGGCGCCGACCTCGACGTCCGCGCCGTCGTCGGACGAGGCGGAGCCCTTGAGGCCGATCAGCTCCAGCTTGTAGGGCTCGTCGGCCAGCTCCTCGCGGGCGGCCTCGTCGGTGACGACGCGGCGGGAGAACTTCTGCCCGCGCTTCTGGATCTCCTGCATCTTCTTCTCGATGGCCTTGAGATCCTCGGGCGTGAACGGCTTCTCGACGTCGAAGTCGTAGTAGAAGCCGTCCTTGACGGGCGGGCCGATGCCGAGCTTGGCCTCGGGGAAGAGCTCCTGCACGGCCTGCGCCATGACGTGCGCGGTGGAGTGGCGCAGGATGTTCAGGCCGTCCTCGGAGGAGATCTCGACGCCCTCGACCTCGTCGCCCTCGGACAGGGCGTACGACAGGTCCCTGAGCTCGCCGGCCACGCGGGCGGCGATGATCGAGCGCTCGCCGGCGAAGAGCTCGGCGGCCGTAGTGCCCGTCGTCACCACGCGTTCTTCCCGCTCGGAATCGCGCTGGATGATCACACGGACGTCTGACACCGGTCTCTCCTGACTGAAGGGGGCTGCGGGCGCCATACCGGAGCGCGCGCACGAGTAAGGATCGTACCGACCCGGGACCCCCCTCCGCGAAATCAGTCCCCGCAGTCCCCTCCGCAGGCCTCCTCGAAGAAGTCGAGGTTCTCGTGGAGCTCCTTCATCAGCCGGTCCCGCTCGGCGTCGTCGACCTGGACGGGGACGACGCCGTGGGCGCCGGTGAGGCGGCGGAATCCGCCCCGGCTCTCCAGACGCCCCTGCACCCGCACGGGAAGCCCGACGAGGTGGGCGTGCCCGGCGATCCGGTACGCCTCCTCGTCGAGGGTGATGCGGACGTTCGGCACGTCGGCCCCGGCGAGCACACGCAGCCGTACGGTGCCGTCGCCGCGCGGCCCGGACCGGCGCAGCCGGACCACGGCTCCCGTGATCCGCACCGGCACGGCGGGTTCCTCCCGCAGGTAACGGGCGCCCGCCTCGCGCAGTACGGCCAGGTCACCGGGTGAGAACTCGACGGGTTCGGCGGAGGGCGCGCAGCCCTCGGGCACCCCGGCCGCCGGGGCCCACTCGACGGCGATCCGGGCGCCCTCGGTACCCCGGACGAGGGCGACGAGGGCCTCGGTGAGTTCATGGCTCACCCCGGCCTCGACCGCCGCGTCGAAGGCGTCCATGCCGCCGGTGGCGCGCTGGTAGTCGATGGCCTCGCGGGCGGCGGAGAGGGCCTGGTGGAGACAGACGGCGAGCGGCCGGCCGGCGGCGACGGGCACGAAGGCGGTGAGCCGGCCGTCGGTGGCGGAGCCGACGAGGACGTGTCGCAGGGCCGCGGCGGCGGAGCGGCGGTGGCGGGCGCCGTGGTAGCCGGCCCGGGCGCGGGTGGCGAGGGCCGCGGCGAGCAGCATCCGGCGGGCGGCGCCGCGCAGCCGGTCCTCGACGGTCCAGGACGCGGTGCCGGCGGGTCCGGCGGGGACGTCGTGCCACCAGCGGATCTCGTCGCTGGGCACGGCGAGGGAGACGAGGACCTCGCGGGCGGACGGCGTGCCGCTGCGGGACAGCGCGAGCAGGGCCTCGCCGAGCAGGTCGTCGCTGTCGGGGAAGGCCCGGCTCTCGGGAACCAGGAGGCTGGTGCCGCTGCCGCCGGGGCCGGGTGGGGTCCAGCGGCCGTAGCGTCCCGGGGCGCCGCCGCGTCGCTGCCAGCCGTGCCGTCGCAGCAGGGCGCTGAGCACGGCCGGGTCGACGTCGACGGGCTCGGGCGGAGAGCCGCTCCAGGGGGTGTCCACGGGGTGGGGCCGCACGGGCCTCAGCGGCTCCTCGGTCGGGCGGTGCGTCACGGTTTCCCTCCCGTCCCGACCCGCGTCATGATCTCGCACAGGGCCCGGTCGTCGAAGATGCGCGCGGTCGGTATGCGCACGGTGGTGCGCCGGCGGCCGGTGATGGGCTGTCCGGCGAGGTTGGTCCAGTAGCAGCAGTGCCTGAGGTCGAGCCGGTCGTGGCTGGCGCGCAGCCAGTCGTCCTGGGTGCGCGGCACCAGCATCACCACCAGGATCTTGTGCACCGACACGGGTGTGCGGGCGAGCTTCGCCAGGTGGTCGTTGTCGAGCGTGAAGGAGAAGGTGCGGCCCGGTGGGTTGGGCGGCACCTGGTAGGTGGCCTTGAGCTGCACCTTGATGGTGACCTCGTCGTCGACCGTGTGCCCGGGTGCGCTGTGGCTGACGTGCCAGTCGATGCCGTTGTCGGGAAAGGGCTGGGACAGCGAGCAGCCGGCGGCTGCCGCGACGGCGTGCAGATAGCCGACCTGCAGGGTCTCCATGCAGGCGGTGGTGGCGAGTGTGCCGCGAGAGGGGGCCGTGCGCTCGGGCAGCAGCCCGCCCCGTTCGGGCTGCGCTATGGCCATGGCCAACAGCCTTCCAGAACAAGTGTTTCCCCGCTGCGGGCCGCTGAACTGCGTCAACCCGTACTCCTGTTGTCTCCTTCCGGCGTACGGCGCAAACAGCCCGGGTATCACCGGATCGGGCAGCGGACGGTATGTCAACTGCCGAGGGTGAACGAGGGGTTGTGTGGCTATGACGACGTGCTGGTATGAAGGGCCGCTGGCCGCCTTCGACACGGAGACGACGGGCGTGGACGTCGAGACCGACCGGATCGTGTCGGCCGCCGTCGTCGTCCAGGATGCCCCGGGCATCCGGCCGCGGGTGAGCCGCTGGCTGGTGAACCCGGGGGTGCCGGTGCCCGCCGAGGCGACGGCGGTACACGGGCTGACGGAGGAACACCTGCAGCGCAACGGCCGGTGGCCGGCGCCGGTGATGTACGAGATAGCGCAGGCGCTGGCCGAGCAGGCGCACGCGGGGCGGCCGGTCGTGGTGATGAACGCGCCGTTCGATCTGACCCTGCTGGACCGGGAGTTGCGCCGTCACCGCGCCTCCGCGCTCGGCCGCTGGTTCGAGTCGGCGCCGCTGTCCGTGCTCGACCCGCGGGTCCTGGACAAGCATCTGGACCGCTACCGCAAGGGCCGCCGCACCCTGACCGACCTGTGCGCGCACTACGGCGTCGCCCTGGAGGGCGCGCACGACGCGGCGGCGGACGCCGTGGCGGCGCTGGAGGTCACCCGGGCGGTGGGCCGCCGGTTCGCGTCCCGGCTGGAGCGGCTCGCCCCGGGTGAGCTGCACACCCTCCAGGCGGTGTGGCACGCGGCCCAGGCACGGGGCCTGCAGGCGTGGTTCGCGCGCAGCGGTGTGGACGAGGCGGTCGACCCGGCGTGGCCGCTGCGCCCGGACCTGCCTGCAGCGGCCTGAGCACCTGGTACGGGGCCCGCGAAGGCATGAAAAAACCGGTCCGTCTGAGACGGACCGGCTGTTTCCGGTGGGCGATACTGGGTTCGAACCAGTGACCTCTTCGGTGTGAACGAAGCGCTCTCCCACTGAGCTAATCGCCCGGGAACGCACTGAACCATACAGGTCCGGGCACGCTTCCTTCAAACCGCTCGGAGGTACCCGCGCAGTCCGCGCCGCCCGGACCGCATCATCAGCGCGTGGTTGGCGCGGAAGACGGGCCGCCCCGGCACGGCGAACCGCCGCAGCAGCGGCTTGTGCACGCTGACGACCTGGTCGTACCGCGCGAGACTGCCCGTTCCGTGCGGCGTGACCGTCCAGCGTGCCCAGCCCTCGATGTCCCCGGTCAGGGCGGTTGCCAGCACCCCGGCCGCGGGGTCGCGCCGCACCTCCCGCGCCGTGAAGGTCATGTCGTACGGCAGGACGGAGCGGATGCGGATCACCCCGGTGGTGCCGTCGAGCCGGGTCACCTCCCGCACCTGCCGCCACCAGCGCGGGTAGTCCTCGGGGCGCTCCAGCACGTCGAACACGGCGGCGGGGGGTGCGGGAAGGGGCCAGAGACTGCGGAAGCGGTAATGGTTCCAGTCCATGCCGGCAGTCTGCCCACTCGTGGCGTGGACCGGGTGAGTACGCGCCTGAGTATCCGCACTCATGCCGTGCGAGGTGACGCGTACCACACTGCGGTGCATGACCCACCTTCCGCCGCCGGCCGAGGAATTGCGGCTCCTCGACGCCGAGCTCTGGCAACTGGACGCCCGGCGTGCCCAGTTGCTGACCCGTCGCGCCTGGCTGGTCGCGGCCCTGCACCAGACGCAGCAGCCGCGGGCCCAGGCCTCGGCGCATGCGCCGGCCGCCGCACCGCCCCGTCCGGAGACGGCCGCGCCCAGCGTGCAGAACGCGCTGCTGGTCCTCGGCGGTGTCCTGCTCACGCTCGCGGCAGCGGTGTTCACGCTGGTCAGCTGGGGGCACATGGGGATCGCCGGGCGGGCCCTGGTCCTCGGCGCGGTCACGCTGGCCGCGCTCGCCGCACCTGTGGCCCTGCTGAAGCGGGGGCTGCGGTCGACGGCCGAGGCGGTGGCGGGCCTCGGGCTGGCCCTGACCGTCCTGGACGCCTACGCGCTGCACGCGGCGGCCCTCTCCGGGACGGACGGCACCGGGTACGCGGCCGCCGCGTCGGCGGTCCTGGCGGCGGCCTGGGCGGCGTACGGCCTGCTGCCGGCCACGGCCGCGCTGCGTCTGCCGTTGCCCTGCGCCCTGGCAGCGGCCCAGCTCCCGTTGCTGCTGGGGGCCCTGGCCGCCGGCGCGAGTGCGTACGTGATCACGAGCGCACTGCTGGTGACGGCCGGACTCGACGCGGTGGCGGTGGTGCGGTCGCCGGCCGGTGCCGTGCGGATCACCGCCGTCGTCGGTGCGTACGGCATGGGCGGCTGGGGCGTACTGGGCGCCGGCTGGCTGTCCTTGACGGCCGGCGGTCCCGGCGCGGCCTCCCGCGCCGGGGCGCTGCTGCTTCTCGCCGGGGCGATCGCCCTGGCTGCGGCCTTGCGGGGGCCGGGCACGCGGCACGCTCTCGGTCTCGCGATCACGGCCGGGCTGCTGGTCGTGGCCGCGCTCGGTGGGGCGGCTCGTCCCGGGGTGCCGTCGGAGTGGGTGGTCCCGGCTCATCTGGCCGTCGGCATCGGCCTGTTGGCGGCGGTGCGGAGGGAACGGCTGCCGGACGCCGTGCGGCGGGGCTTCGCCTGGGCCTCCGGTGCCGTACAGACGCTGGCCGTGCTGTGGGCGCTGCCCGTCGTCGCCGTGGTGCTGCTGGGCCCGGCCGGCCGGCTGGGCCGGGTGTGGAGCGGTGCTCCCGCCGACGCCCGTGCGGCGGTGACCATGGAGGTGCCCTGGCCGTCCGGCGCGACCGTGGCTCCCCTCGTGCTGGTGGCGATCGCCGCCGTGCTCGCCCTGGTGGTGCGTACGGAGCCGTGGCGTGGGCGGGCCCTGCTCGGTTCCCTGGGGCTGCTGTGGGCGACGGCCCTGACGCTTCCGGCGGTCTTCGAGGTTCCCTACCCGGCGGGGACGCTGGTTCCGGGCGTCCTGACGGCGGCCGCGCTGTACGCGTGCCGGATCACGGCGTCGGCGGCCACGCGCGTCACGGCCCTCGTCCTGTCCTTGGTAACGGCCGCCGACCTCACCCTGCTCTCTCTCGCCTCCCGGTCCGCGACCCTGATCGCGCTGTCCGTGCTGACGCTGATGTTCGCCGCGGCCTCACGGCGGACGGGTGTCGCGCCCTTCACGGCTCCGGCGGCTCTCGTGTACGGCGCCGGGCTGGCCTCGGCGTCCGGTGCCGCCGCGGACTGGCCGCCGGCCCGCATCGCCCTGCTGGTCCTGGTGGTTCCCGCCGCCGCCGCCCTGCTGGCGCCGCGGCTCGGCGCGTCCCGGGCGACGGTGCCCGTCGAGGCCGTAGGGGCCGCCCTCGGGTTGTTCGCCGTGGCTCTCGCCGTCACCGACCCGCCGATGCTCGCCCTGGTGCTGGCCCTGTGCGGGGTGATCGCCGCGGGCACGGCCCTGCGCGCCGAGCGCCGTCCCGTGGGCTACGCGGCCACGGCCCTGTTCGTGCTGGCCGCCTGGGTGCGGCTGGCCGTCTGGGACGTCGGCACTCCCGAGGCGTACACGCTCCCGGTGACCGTCCCGGCGCTGCTCGTCGGAGCGCTGCGCCGGCGCCGTGATCCGCAGACGTCGTCCTGGACGGCGTACGGCCCCGGGCTCGCGGCCACACTCCTGCCGAGCCTGGTCGCGGCCTGGGCCGATCCGCACTGGACGCGGCCCCTCCTGCTCGGCGTCGCGGCGCTGCTGGTCACTCTGCTGGGTGCCCGGCACCACCTCCAGGCACCGCTGGCGCTCGGCGGCTCGGTGCTGGCCCTGGTCACCCTCCACGAACTCGCCCCGTACGTCGTGCAGGTGACGGGAGCCCTGCCCCGCTGGGCGCCTCCCGCCCTCGCCGGACTCCTGCTGCTCGCGCTCGGGGCGACGTACGAGCAGCGGATCCGTGACGTCCGGCGGGTGAGGGAGGTGCTGGGGAGGATGAACTAGCCCCTTTGTGCGCCGTCGGGGCTCTCGATTGCGGCCAAAGCCCGTGGCCGGGGGGACGGGGAGGCATCTTGACGGACCTGGGGCGATCACCGGGCGGGGGCACGGGTGCCGGGGTCCAGGGGACCCTGGAGCGCCTGCTCTCGGTGGTGGGTGCGGGGGCCGTGGCGTTGTACACGGCCCCGGAGGGACTGCGGACGAGCGTCGCCGGTGTCCATGTGCTGGACGTGCCGGAACCCGTGATCGGACCGCGGGAGTTGCTGCTCACCGTCAGAGTCGACCCGCGTGCGGCGCACGCGGTCGACGTGGTGCGCCGGGCCGGTGAAGCGGCGGGTGTGGTGTTCGGCCCGGGGCGGCCGGAGCCCACCGCGCGGGCGTAGCCGCGGAGGAGAGCGGCACGGCGGTGCTCTTCCGTCAGGACGAGCGGTTCCCGCGTCGGCGTCGCCACGGGAACCGCTCGTCCGGCTTCCCGCTACGGCATCCTGTCCCCCAGCAGTGCCAGGTTCTCGATGGCGGCGAGGCCGTACAGCGCGGTGTCGTTCGTGGACACCCAGGTGGCCTCGCTGCCCGGCACCAGTGCGGCCGGGCCGCTCAGCTTCTCCGTCCGCCAGGGCGCGGACTCCTTGTAGCCGTCGGAGTTGTAGAACTTCTCCCAGGCCCGCTTGGCGAGCTTCTCGTCGCCGGTCTTGACGGCCGCGTACGCGTCGAGGCGCGAGTGGCCCTGGAACAGCAGCAGGCTGCCGAAGTCGGAGCCGTATCGGGCCTTCTGCTCGGCCTTGGTGGCGTTGAAGTAGCGGCAGTAGTCGAAGTACGCCTCGTTGAACTTCGGCATGTCGACGAGGTCGATGAGCTCGGCGCACAGCTCGTTGAGGCCGAAGACGGCCGACAGGTGCGAGACCTCCACCTTGGGGGCCCCGGCGACGGCGAACCTGCCGGTGTCCAGGTCGTACAGGCCGCTGCCCTGGACGAAGCCGTTGGGCTGGGCGGCGATGGTCTCCATGGTGGACAGCACACGCGCCTTGGCCTTCTCCCACTTGGGGCCCTTGCGCTCCCACTCCGTCAGCCAGGCCGACACCAGGCCGCTCCAGTCCGTGCCGAAGCCGACCGACAGGGCGTGCCGGTCGGGTGTGTACGGCTCGGTGCGGATCTTGCGGAGCGGGTCGAGGGCGAGGAACGTCTCGTCGGAGTCGACGTTGGCGTGCATGAGGTCGCCGACGCGTTCGTCCGCCGTGAGGAAGTAGTAGTAGCGCCGGTAGGTGGTGTTGGCGATGCGCTGCTGCTTGGCGCTGTCGGCGAAGTGCTGCACGCCGTGCCGGGTGCCGAGGCCCGCCCATTTGCCCAGGTGGTAGACGTCGACCTCGCCGGTGTGCCGGGTCATCGCCTCCGCGAAGCGGAAGATGTCGGCACGGCCGGAGCGCAGGTAGGCGAACCAGAGCCACAGGTCCGGCGACAGCTCGGAGTTGTCCCAGGCGTAGCCGCCGATGTCGTACCGCCACTGGTGCCGGAACGTGTCGTAGGTGTGCATGATGTCGCCGTAGTCCCAGAAGCCGTACCAGCGGCGCTGCTCCACCTGGTCCTTGTAGTAGGTGAAGAGGAAGTCGAGGTGGTCCTCGATCTTCGCCTTGGCCGGGGTGGAGCGGTCGGGCTGGGAGTACAGGTTCGGACCGAAGACCTTGGCCTTGATGAGTTGCTTCGGCGGGGCGGCCAGCTGCGGCAGCACGCGGACGGCTTCGACCTGCTCGGCGAGCCGGTCCGGGCTCGGGGTCGACTCGTTGGCCCAGAAGAGAAGTTCGGAGGTGCGGGCGATGCCGTACGGGGTGCCGAACTCCGGCTCGTAGTCCTCGTAGGTGATGTTGAGGCCTTCGATCTGCTCCGGGTAGGTGTCCTGGCCCATGCCGTCGTGGTAGAAGCGCATGTCCATGGGCTGTGCCTCGGGCGACCAGAGCCAGAGGGTGACCTCGGCCTCGTCGGTGTGGGCGTCCCGGATGTCGAGCTGGGCGGGGAACTTCTCCCAGAAGTCGCGCAGGCCGAAGGAGAACCCGCCGCTCGCCCCGCCGACGTAGCCGAAGCCGGAGGCGCGGCGGCCACCGCCCGCGGCGACCCAGCCGTGGCCCTTCTTGGTGCGCTTGCGCAGCGTGAAGCCGTCGGCGGAGAGCTGGGAGAGGGTGTAGTCGCCCCATTCGGGGATGTACTGCAGCCGGGTCGTCACCCGCTGGTCCCAGGTGGCGGGATCGGGCAGCTTCTTGCCCTCGAACTGGGCCGCCTGCACGGCCGCGCCCGGGTCCCGGCGCAGTCCGGTGATGCCCTTGACGGCCTCGCGGAGCATGCCGGTGCCGTCGCCGCCGATGCGGATGTGGCGGTCGTACGACTCGTCGCGCAGGGGCACGGTGAAGCGGACTCCGAGGCCGCGGATGAAGTCGCCACTGGCCTTGCCCGGCTCCTGCTTGCCGTCGTAGGTGATGGTGTGCACCATGCGGAAGGAGTCGGCGCCCGCGTAGAAGTAGAGCCTGATCGAGAAGGGCAGCCAGCTGCGGCCGCCCTTGCGGTGCTTGCCGTCGATGCGGACGACCGCGCGCACCGGGCCGGCCTGCTCGACCTCGACCTTGGAGATCGCGCCGTCGAAGCGCTCGGTCCTGACCGCGCCCTGGTCCTCGTCCTCGATCTCGGGCTGGCGGATCAGCACGAGCCGGCCGTTCTTCGCGATCTCGGTGGAGCCCCGGGTGACGGACTTGACGATCGTGGAACCGGACGTGCCGATCTTCGCGGTGATGACGCCGGTCGAGATGCCGATGGTGCCGCCGCGCTTCTCGACGGTCACCTTCTTCTCGGGTGCGGCGGGTGTCCCGGCGGCCAGGGTGAGCTTTCCGTCCCCCGACGCGACCGCGTGCGCGGTCCACTTGAGGGACCCGTCGGGCCAGTAGGCGATCGGCCAGGACTGCACGGGTACGGCCTTGCCGCCGGCGTCCGTCAGCGCGAAGGTCTGGTCCTTCTGGTAGGCGCCCTTGGGCCAGGGCACGCCGACGGTGGAGCCGGGTGCGGCGCCGAGGCCGCCGTCCTCCAGCCAGTCCAGGGTCACCGGATCCGCGTCGGCGGGTTCGGCTCCGGGCGCGGCCTGGGCGTTCTGGGCTCCCAGCGCCCAGCTGAACTGGGCGGCGGCTCCGGTGACGGCGGCCGCCTTGAGGAGGGACCTGCGGGGGATGGGAGACATGGCGATGCTGCCTTTCCTTGTCCGTGCGGGAAGCGAATCCGTGCGCTGGTCAGGGGCATGACAGAGAGAGGTGCGGCGCCGAGGCACCGACCTGGAAGGGGGCACCGCCGTTCAGCGGTGCCGGTACCGTTCCTCCACGGCGACGGCCGCCGCCGCGACGGCCCCGAGGACGGGGGCCGCCAGCGGCGCGGAGAACCAGGCGGACGCGGCCACCACGGCCAGCCCGCCGATGATCAGGAAGGACCCGGCCGGATCGAGCACGGTCCGCCGCCCGGCCTCGGCCAGCAGCGTCCGCCAGCGCGTACCCGGCGCCCAGACCGCGGCCGCACGCAGCCCCGCGACGACGAGCCCGATCAGCGCGACGACGCCGAGGGCCCCGACGAGCGGCCCGCCGGGAATCCCCGCCCGGGCCGCCCGCACGTCCACCCAGACCGCGGCCACCGCCGCCCACCCGGCGAGCCCGACGAGCCACCCACCGCGCAGCGCCGCGCGGAAATCGGCGGCGAACTCCCGCCATCCGCCGCCCTCGTGGGCGGTACGACGCCGCAGGTGCCGCGCCCCGGCGGCGAACGCGGCGGGGTAGGTGACGATGCCCAGCGAGACGACGGCGATCCACACACCGGTCAGCAGAGACTCGGCGAACACCGCGAACCGCTCGGCGAGCGCCGACTCACCCCGTGCCTTCACCCGTGTCCCGGCCATGCCCGCCTCAGCCCTTCAGACCCGACGTGGCCATGCCGTCGATCAGATAGCGCTGGAAGGCGAGGAAGAAGGCGAGGACCGGCAGCAGCGCGACCAGCGACATGGCGATCATGCCGCCGTAGTTGGCCAGTCCCTCCTGGTCGACGAACATCTTCAGGCCGAGCGAGACCGTGTACTTGTCGGGCTCGTTGAGGTAGATCAGCGGGCCCATGAAGTCGTTCCAGGAGTTGATGAAGGTGAAGATCGCGCTGGTGATCAGGGCCGGCCGGCTCAGCGGCAGCACGATCGACCAGTAGATGCGGAAGTGCCCACAGCCGTCGAGGCGGGCCGCCTCGTCGAGCTCCTTGGGCATGTTGCGCATGAACTGCACCATCAGGAAGACGAAGAACGCCTCGGTGGCCAGGTACTTCCCGAGCAGCAGCGGCGTGTAGGTGTTGATCATCTCCATGTTGCGGAACAGCACGTACTGCGGGATCAGCAGCACGTGGTACGGCAGCAGGAGCGTGCCGATCATCAGCGTGAAGAGCAGATTGCGGCCGGCGAAGCGGATCCTCGCGAAGGCGTAGGCCGTCAGCGAGCAGGACACCAGAATCCCGATCACGGAACCGACCGCCAGGAACAGCGAGTTGAGGAAGAACGTGGAGATCGAGATGTCGGCGATGCCGTCGGCGAGGCTCTTGTAGTTGGCGATGACCGGGTCGGTCGGGAGAAGGTCCAGGCTGCCGACGATCTCCTCGCTCTTCTTGAAGGACCCGCCGATGACCCAGATCACCGGGTAGAGGATCACCGCGAGGATCAGCAGCGACCCGATGTGCCAGGCGAGGGAGCCGGGCAGCTTGTGACGGAGCGCTCCGGCTCCGGAGGCTGGCTTGATGTCGGTGGCCTGCGCACTCATCGGGCGCCCTCCTCGTAGTGCACCCAGCGCTTCTGGGACCAGAACAGCACCGCCGTCACCAGGGCCACCGCGACGAGCAGCAGCCAGGCCATCGCGGACGCCAGACCCATGCGGCTGTTCTCGAAACCCTGGACGTAGAGGTAGCAGGTGTAGACCATCGAGCCGTCCGCGGGACCGCAGGCGTTGCTTCCGGCGCCGCCGCCGACGATGTACGCCGAGCTGAAGATCTGGAAGGAGTGGATCGTCTCCAGCAGGACGTTGAAGAAGAGGACCGGCGAGATCATCGGCAGCGTGATGTTCCAGAACCGCCGCAGCGCGCCCGCCCCGTCGACCTCGGCCGCCTCGTACAGCTCACGCGGGACCTGCTTGAGACCCGCCAGGAAGATGACCATGGGAGCGCCGAACTGCCAGACGGTGAGCGCCACCAGGCTGTAGATGATCATGTCCGGGTCGCCGGTCCAGCCGCCGACGTCGATGCCGAAGATCTTCTGGGTACGGTCCACGACCGCGTCGTCCGAGAAGATCGCCTTCCAGACGATCGCGACGGAGACACTCGCGCCGATGAGCGACGGCGCGTAGAAGGCGGCCCGGTAGAAGGCCTGGCCGCGCCGGCTCTGGGCGAGCAGCAGCGCAACGCCGAGGGCCGCGAGCAGCTTCAGCGGCGTGCCGACGGCAACGTACCAGAGCGTCACCTGCACCGAGTGGCGCCAGCGCGGATCGCCGAACATCTCCGAGAAGTTGTCCAGGCCGATCCACCGGGGCGCGTCGAACAGGTTGTAGTCGGTGAAGGCGAAGTAGAGCGAGGCGATCATCGGGCCCGCTGTCAGCAGCAGGAACCCGGCGATCCACGGGGACATGAAGAGATAGCCGGCCAGGTTCTCCCGGCGCCGCCGCCGCTTGAGGGCGGCGGGGCGCGCGGGCTTCACCGGACCGTGCCGCGGCTCGGAGTCCTGAGACAGGCCCTCCATCGCAGGGGCGTGTGTCACGGTGGTTCCCATCAGGTGCCGAGAGCCGTCTTCGACTCGGTGAAGAACTGCTTGACGGCCTCCGCCACCGACCTCTTGCCCAGGCCCATCTCCTCGGCGATGCGCAGGAACGCCGACTCGCAGATGTCCGCGCCGTTCGGGTGCGGGGTGATGGGCTCGAGGACGCCGGCCTTGACGAGGGACTCCTCGTAGGCGGCTATCGCCTGGTTGACAGGGTCGGTCGGCTTGTACGCGTCGAACTGGGCCTGCGTCGCGGGCACACCGCGGTCGTAACCCATGATCTTGGCGACCTCGGGCTCGTGCACCATGAAGTCGATGAACTGGGCGACTTCCTTGGGGTGCTGCGTGCGCCTGGAGGCGCTCAGCATGAGGGAGCCGAGGTACTGGCCGGTCTTCTTGCCGTCCGTCGTCGGGATCGGGGCCAGGCCGTACTCGCTCTTGCCCTCGGAGGTGTAGCGGACGGTGAAGTTGTCCCAGGTGAACTCGCTGCCCGAGAGCTCCGCGGCCAACGCCGACTTGGGCTTGATCTGGGCGACCTTCTTGGGGTCGGAGAAGAGACCCTCCTCGACACCCTTCCTGGCCTTCGTCCACCAGTCCGTCAGGTCCGCCTCGGTGAAGCCCAGTCCGTCCTCGGTGAAGAACGCCTTGCCGTTCTGGCGCAGGTAGAGGTCGTAGAGGTACATGGTGCCGTACATGCCGCTGTCGCCGGCCCGGCCCGTCTTGTCGCGGATCTTCTTCATCGCCGCGTCGAAGTCGTCCCAGGTCCAGCCCTGCTCCGGCTTGACGCCGGCGCGGGTGTAGACGGGCTTGTCGATGACGAGGGCCATCGAGTTGGAACCGACCGGAACGCCGAGGAGTTTGCCGTCGATCTCGCCGAACTTCTCCAGCCCCGCGCGGAATCCCTCCATCCGGAGGTGGCCGGCCTTGGCCTGCTCGCTGAGATCGAGCAGCACGTTCTTCGCGTCGTATTTACGGAGGAAGCCGACCGCATTCTGGAACACGTCCGGCGGATTTCCGCCCGAGGCCTGGGTGTTGAACTTCTTCCAGAAGTCGACATAAGGCTGGAAGTCCGTTTTCACCTTGATCTTCGGGTACTTCTTGTGGAAGAGCTCGATCGTCTTGTTGATTCTCTCGGCGCGGTCCTCCGCACCCCACCACGCGTAACGGATCGTCACCGTCCCGTCCGCGGAGGTCCCTCCGTCACCGCCGCAACCGGTCGTCGCGGCCAGCCCCAGCGTGGCCGCCGTAGCCCCGGCCGCCTTCAGGATCGTACGTCTCTCAACATTCCTGCCGTTCACCACGGTTGGACCTCCCCGCACGTCGCCCTGCTCGCATGAATCGTTTCAAGTAAGCGCTTGCTGGCACAAGTTACGGAGGGGCTGTGAGTGCGTCAATGATTCGGACAAGATTTTCTTACCGCGAGGGCGGGAGACGGACCGGGCCGAGGAGGCGGGGTGGGCCCAGGGCTCGAACGACGTCGCTGGTGACGGCGGTGCGGTCGAAGCGCCGAACGGAGGAGGGCCGGTCGTGCGGGTGTCCTGCCCGACCGAAAGGCGACGGTGGGTGGAGGGAGGGGGCGCTGGGGGTGGGGGGCCGGTTTGGGCCCCGTGGCGTCGGGGTGGGTGTTCGGGCTGCGGGGACGGGAGCGCCTGGAGGCGTCGGAGGTCGGTGGGTGCGGTGGGGGCCCGGCGTGGGGGCCGGTCGGGGCCGAGGTGGGCGGAGCGCCGGAGCTGGATGCGGGGCGGGATGGCTGACTCGCGGGGACCGGCGGTGCGGGCCTCCAGGACGGCACGGCCTGGGTCCCCGAGGTGCCGGACGCGGCGGCGATGCGCCTACGGCGGGCGCCGGGGCCGGTGTGGGTGCCACGGCAGGCGGCGCCGGTGGCCAGCCAGGCAGGGGTTCATGTGGACCCGGCCGGGGACGGGAGATGGTGCCCTTGCTGTCCCGACGGCGGGCCCTCCGCGGCGCCAGGAGCCTGCATGGCGGGCCCCGGGGTGTCCGCACAGTCGCGTCGTCCGCCCGGAGGGCGAGCCCTGCGGCATCCGGTGCGTGCTCTCGGCATGCCGGGCGGGTGCCTGCGCACTGGTTGCGCTCGGGGGCCTGTGCGGCGAGGGAGGGCCCTTGCTCGCAGATGCGGGAGCTCGGGGGCATGCCGGGCGTCACGAGACAGGACGGGCCGGCCGCCGCACCGCGTTTCCTGCCCCAGCCCGTCCACCAGCGGAACCGACAGCGCGTGCGCTCCGACGGGCGGAGCCGGCAGCGGCGGGAGCGGCTCGTCGCAGGGGTTTCCGGCCACGCCGCCGGGCGGGCGATGCCGACGGCGAGTCACCCTCCGGCACTCCGCCCGAGCGAGGCGATGCCCTGCCAGGTGAAGGTGAAAACGACGGCGGCCCACCTGCTGATCGCAGGTGGGCCGCCGGTCCGAGTGGGCGATACTGGGTTCGAACCAGTGACCTCTTCGGTGTGAACGAAGCGCTCTCCCACTGAGCTAATCGCCCGGACGCAGGAAGAACATTACCCCATGTCAGGGGGTGCCTGTGACGCTCACTGGTCCTTGATCTTCCACGGCATCACGATGCCGAACTTCCACAGGTAGATGCCGACGAGCACGCCCACGATCACCAGCCCGATCGACGTCAGGATGATGTTGCGGCGCCGCACCCTGGGATCGAGGGCGCGCTGGGCCGCCTCGGTGACCTTCCGCTTGGTCCAGCGGAGCACCAGCTGGGCCCACACGAACTCCGTCGCCCAGATCGCCATGCCGCCGAAGATCACGACCCAGCCCGGCCCCGGCAGGGGCAGCATGATGATGCCGGCCCCGACCACCGCGAGGCCGATGATGAAAACGCCGACCTGCCAGCTCACGTGCAGCGCGCGGCGGGCCTTGATGAATTCCGGCGCCCGGGAGCCGAGGCCCCGATCCGGCTCGCCGCGCCCTTCGTTCGTCCCCGTCTCGTCCGACGCCACGGCCACCTCGCCCGGCTCGTTACTCCCCGTATTCATACGGCCGAACACTACCCGAGCGAAACCAGTCACCGGAATGGACGCACGACGCGAACGATCTCTCGGCCGGAAGAGTTACGTAAAGGCACGCAAAACACTCAGAGGGGTTTACAACGGCACCGTAGGTGGCATGTCGATTTCGCCGACGTGCGAATCCCCGAGCGCACACTGAGCGAAAGGCCCTGGCGCTTATGAACACCACGGTCAGCTGCGAGCTGCACCTGCGCCTCGTTGTGTCGAGCGAGTCCTCCCTGCCTGTCCCCGCAGGCCTGCGGTACGACACGGCCGACCCCTACGCCGTGCACGCCACCTTCCACACCGGAGCCGAGGAAACCGTCGAGTGGGTGTTCGCCCGTGACCTGCTCGCCGAGGGACTTCATCGCCCTACGGGCACCGGCGACGTCCGCGTCTGGCCGTCGCGCAGTCACGGTCAGGGCGTCGTGTGCATCGCCCTGAGCTCTCCGGAGGGCGAGGCCCTGCTGGAGGCCCCGGCACGGGCCCTGGAGTCCTTCCTGAAGCGGACCGACGCCGCCGTGCCGCCCGGCACGGAGCACCGGCACTTCGACCTCGACCAGGAGCTCTCGCACATCCTGGCGGAAAGCTAGGGCGAGGCGCTCACAAAGCCGCCCGGCGCCGTCGACTCGGGGAGACGGCTCGGGCTCGGACAACCGCATACGGGATGACACCGGCGCCGGTGCCGCGGCCTACGCGGCTCGGCGCCGGGTCACGTGCCGGGGCACTCCCCCTGCCGCCGCGACCGCCCCCCGCTGCCCGCTCCCTCTGTCGCCCCTCGGGAACCCCGGCGGGCCCGGCGACGTTCTATTCGAAGCCATGTGCGGGCATGAGGGCGGTCCGGCGGTGGTGGAGCCGTTACCATCGGCCAGCATCGGCGGGCGCCCGCCCGACCCTCAGGCCAGGGAGCGAATCGTGCTGATCACCCACGACACCCGGTGCGCCCTCGACACCGTGGTCGATCTGGTGAACACCGCACCGGAGGACGACACGGCGGACGGGCTGCCGGATGTGGCGGCCCTCGCGGACTTCGTGCGCAACCACGAGATCAGCGACGTCGGGGTGCTCTCGGAGTTCGACCTCTCCGCGGTGCGCAAGATCCGCGGACGCTTCGCCGCCGTCTTCGCCGCCCCCGACGCCCGGGCCGCCGCCGGCCAGATCAACGAGCTGGTCGCGGCCGCCGGCACCACGCCCCGGCTCACGGACCACGACGGCTACGACTGGCATGTGCACTATTTCGCACCCGGCGCCTCCGTCGCCGACCATCTGGCCGCCGACTGCGGGATGGCGCTGGCGTTCTTCGTGGTCGCCGGGGAGCAGGAGCGGCTGCGGCGGTGCGAGGCGCCCGACTGCCGGCGTGCCTTCGTCGATCTGTCCCGCAATCGCTCGCGGCGCTATTGCGACAGCCGCACCTGCGGAAACCGCCTGCATGTGGCCGCCTACCGGGCGCGCCGCAAGGAGGCGGCGGGCTGACGGCCGTCGCCGGGCCGCCGGGCCCCGGAAGGCGCCGATGCCGACGCGGGCCCCGGCGGGTGACGCCGGGTACCGCGGGTCAGGCTCACAGCAACAGCAGATCGTGCAACGAGGCCATGAGCAGCAGACTCCCGATCACCGCCAGGAAGATCATCAGCGGTGGCTGGGATAGGGCGAAGAGGCAACCGCGCGGCTCGTCCTGCCGGGGACGTGGCTCGTCCCTTGGGGGAGGTGCCCCGTCCTGCGGCGGTGCGGGGTCGCTCTGTTCCGTCGTGTCCAGCATCTCGGGGCGATGATGACCCACTCGCCCTGCCGGGCGCGATCAGCGTCCTCGTTGCGTGCGGGAGTGCACCGATTCCGTGAGGTCCGGTTCGGGTTGTGATCACTTCCGCGCACCGGCGGACCCACTGTGACGATTCAGCCCCGGGCGCGGGGCCCGGTCATATGCCGTGCTTTTTGAGGATGGCCTCGATGTCGCTGAAGTCGTCCTCGCCCCGGGACGCGGGGGCGGGCCGGGTCGCCGGACGGGAGCCCTGGCCCAGACTCGGCGCCGAGGCCACGGGAGCGACCGCCTCCGGCCGGTCCGCCGCGCGGGCCGCCGCCCTGCGCTCCTTGCGGGTCCCTCCGCGGCGGCGCTCCACGGCCCGTGTGGTCATGAAGAGCACCCACGCGACGCCGAGGACCCCGAACCCGGCCCAGGCCGTCGGGCTGAACGCGGTGTCGGCCAGCCACTCGACGACCCCCGTCATCACCAGGCCGATCGGGACGAGCGCGTAGGCCGCGATACGGACCGCCGCGAGATAGCGCTTGCGGTACGCCGTGATCACCGCAATGCCCAGGCCTGCCGCGGACACGGCGGAGCAGACGGTCTCGGCAATCATCCGGTCCTCCAGGCGTGCGGGGTCGGGTCGGGGCACTTCGTCCCTTCCATCCTGCACCCGCCGATCCCCGGCGGGCCATGCTCCGGCCCGACATCAGGGAGATCTCCGGGTCGTCTCCTCCGCAGGTGCCGGTGCGGGCTGCGTCCCCGGTCACGGCTGCTGGGAGAATGTGGGCATGAGCGACTCCTCCCCCGACCGTTCCGCCGCCCTCGTCCTCGAGATCTGGTGCGATCTCCAGTGCCCGGACTGCCGCACCGCGCTGGACGATCTCCGTGCGCTGCGCGCCCGCTACGGCGACCGTCTGGAACTGCGGATGCGGCACTTCCCGCTGGAGAAGAACAAGCACGCCTTCGCGGCCGCACAGGCCGCGGAGGAGGCGTGGGAGCAGGGCCGGGGATGGCCGTATGTCGAGGCTCTGCTGGGACGGGTCGAGGAGCTGGCCCGGGCGGGAGAACCCTTCCTGGTCGAGGTGGCGCGCGAACTGGGTCTGGACGCCGAGGAGTTCGACACAGCGCTGATCGACGGCCGTCACATCCTGATCGTGGACGCCGACCAGGCCGAGGGCAAGGCGATCGGTGTGACCGGCACCCCGACGTACGTCATCGGCGGTGAGCGGCTCGACGGCGGCAAGAGCCAGGAGGGGCTGCGCCGGCGGATCGAGGAGATCGCGGACCGGCTGCTGGCCGGGCAGGAGCACTGACCGCTCGCGCCCGGCTCCCGGCTGCGGGCCGCTACAGCGGCTTGTACATGGCGTACTGCGTCGTCTCGTAGCCGAGCGACGCGTAGAGCCGTTCGGCCGGGGTGTTGCCGGCGAAGACGTTGAGGCCGAGGGTCCGCCTGCCCTCGGCGATCGTCTGGGCCTCCGCCAGGAGCATGAGGGTGCGGCCGTGTCCCTTACCCCGGTGGGCGGCGTCGGCCTCCACGTCGAAGACGAAGGCGTTGTCCTCGCGCACCGCCAGCCACAGCGTGCCCACCGGTGTGCCCAGGTGCTCGACGACGCTGATGAGCATGCCGGGGGTGGCGAGCCCGTCGGGCAGGAGAGTGGCGTGGTCGCGCTCCGACTTCGCCCGGGCCTCGGCCTCCGGGACCCCCCGCTCGATCCAGCTGCGCGCGTAGTCCTCCTTGCCCTTCTCCAGCCAGGGGCCGAACTCCGCCTCGGTCATGGGCCGGGCACGGCTGCCCTCCGGCAGGTCCGGCGGGGTGTCGCCGAGCGGCTTCTCCATACCGCGGTTGCGGACGACGTAGCCGAGCGTCGTGGCGAGCCGGAGCCCCGCCGCGGACTCGGCGGGTACCGCCGCCTCGATGCGGCGGCATCCCCAGCCGCGCGCCACCTCCTCCGCGGCGAGGGCGGCCACCGTGCCCCGGCCCCGCCCGCGGTCCGGTTCGTCGATGCGCAGTTTCATGATCCGGGCCACCGCGTCGCCGAACACGGGATGCGTGCCGAGGTGTATCGCCCCCACGGGACGGCTGTTCACGCACACCTGGTAGCGGCGTGAGCGTGTCCCGTCGGCGTTCTGCTGAAGCGGCTCGGTCGGCCGCAGGGTCGTGGTCATCAGGGGTGTTCTACCCGCAACCACGGCCCTGGTCAGCCGAATTATCCGCGAACTGTCAGGGATCGAGGTCGTTCCCGGACCGCTCCTCGAAGATCCGCATCGCCTTGGCGGTCACCGGGCCCGGCGCGCCGGGCAGCTCACGGCCGTCGACACGGTGCACGGCCTGCACGTCCCGCAGGGTGGACGTCAGGAAGATCTCGTCGGCCCGTTCCAGGACGTCCAGCGGCAGGTCGGTCTCAGCGGCGCCGGTCCATTCGACCGTCAGCGCGCGCGTGATGCCCGCGAGGCAGCCGGAGGGGAGCGGCGGCGTGTGGATCTCGCCGTCGAGGACGACGAACACGTTGGAGCCGGTGCCCTCGCACAGCCGCCCCACCGTGTTGCCGAACAGGGCCTCGGAGGCGCCCTGTTCGCGGGCTCGGGCCAGGGCGACGACGTTCTCGGCGTACGAGGTGGTCTTCAGACCGGTGAGTGCGCCGCGCTCGTTGCGCGTCCAGGGGACCGTGATCACGGCGGTGGAGTCGGGGCGGCGGGTCGTCTCGCCGACGGCGACGACGAGGGTCGGGCCGTGTTCGCCGCGGTCGGAGCCGAGCGGGCCGTGGCCGCCGGTGTAGGTGATGCGCAGGCGGCCGAGCGGCACGGGGTTGGCCTCCAGGACGGCGGCGCAGGCGCGGCGCACCTCGTCGTGGTCCGGGTCGGGGAGGCCGAGGCCGCGCGCGGAGCGGGTGAGCCGGTCGAGGTGCCGGGTGAGCGCGAAGGCCCGGCCGTCCACCGCCTTGACCGTCTCGAAGATGCCGTCGCCCACGGTCAGCCCGTGATCGAAGACGGAGACGCGGGCGGACTCGGTGTCCTGCAGCCCGCCGTCGAGCCAGATCTTCACGTCAGGTCCTCTCCACTCACCTCGTACGTTCCCGACGCTATCGCGAGCAGCCGGGCCGCCTTCAGCTCGGTCTCCCGCCACTCCCCCTCGGGATCGGAGCCCCAGGTGATCCCGGCGCCGGTGCCGAAGCGGAGCACGCCGTCGGCCCGGTCGATCCAGAAGGTCCGGATGCCGACGGCCAGCTCACCGGTCCCGCGGTCGGCGTCGACCCAGCCGACCCCGCCGCAGTACGGCCCTCTGGGCGCCGTCTCCAGGGCGTCGATGATCCGCAGGGCGCTGGATTTGGGCGCGCCGGTGACCGAGCCGGGCGGGAAGGCGGCGCCGAGCAGCTCGGCCCAGCCTGCCCCGTCCGCCAGCTCGCCGCGGACCGTCGAGACGAGATGGACCAGCCCGGGGTGCTTCTCGACGGCACACAGGTCGGGCACCGTCACACTGCCCGTGGCGCACACCCGCCCGATGTCGTTGCGGACGAGGTCCACGATCATCACGTTCTCCGCGTAGTCCTTCTCCAGCAGGTCCGCCTCGGTCCTGCCGGTGCCCTTGATCGGCCCGGACTCGACGATCCGGCCTTCGCGCCGCAGGAAGAGTTCCGGGGACGCGGTAGCGATCTCCACGCCGTGCCCGGGCAGGCGGATCGTTCCTGCGTACGGGGCCGGGTTGCCGCGGGCCAGCAGTGCGGTGAGGGCGTCCACATCGGCACCGGGGAGCACGGGCGCGGACAGCACCCGGCACAGGTTCGCCTGGTAGACCTCGCCGGCCGCGATGTGGTCGCGGATCCGCCGCACCGCGGCCGTGTACGCGGCGCGCTCGAGCGAGGACGTCCAGTCACCGGCGGCCGGTCCGCGCCATGCGCCGGGTACGGCGGCGGGCACGTCCGCCGTCCGGACCTCCGCGAAGCGGGCGCAGGTCAGACGGCCCTCGAAGTCGGCGCAGACGGCCCAGAAGCCGCTGGACTCCAGGGCCTCGGGGTCGTCGGTGACGTCGAGGAGCCCGGTGGCGACGCGGTCGCCGAAACGGGCGAGAGGAGGGAGGTCGAGCACGCAGTCGAGTCTATGGCGGGTGTCCCTCGCGTGACCGGGGGACGTCTCCCCGGGCGGCCCTGTGACGTCCCTGAGCAGGGGAAGCGCAGCACGCTGCGCAAACGCGTTTTTGTCCTGGCACCGGAATCCGCTAGAGTTCAACACGTCGCCGGGCCGCGAGAGCGGACCGAAACGACAGGCGGACGTAGCTCAGTTGGTAGAGCGCAACCTTGCCAAGGTTGAGGTCGCGAGTTCGAACCTCGTCGTCCGCTCGAAGGATGAGGGGGCTTCCCGGTCCCCTACACTCCTGGTGGAGTGGCCGAGAGGCGAGGCAACGGCCTGCAAAGCCGTCTACACGGGTTCAAATCCCGTCTCCACCTCCAAGGACGATTAGCTCAGCGGGAGAGCGCTTCCCTGACACGGAAGAGGTCACTGGTTCAATCCCAGTATCGTCCACTGGATCTTTCGAGGATCCCGACCCGCGCGATTAGCTCAGCGGGAGAGCGCTTCCCTGACACGGAAGAGGTCACTGGTTCAATCCCAGTATCGCGCACGCAATGCCCATGGTCCGCTGCTCTCAGTGGTCATGGTCCCGAGGACGATTAGCTCAGCGGGAGAGCGCTTCCCTGACACGGAAGAGGTCACTGGTTCAATCCCAGTATCGTCCACATCACACAGGAGCCCCCGGCCGTTCGCGACCGGGGGCTCCTGTGATGTCACGGCTCAGGACGAGAACAGCATGTGCCCGAAGCTCTTGTTGCGGTGGTGACCGTGATGGCCGTGACCGCCGTGCGGGGCGCCCCAAGCGGGGGCCGGTGGGGCCGGGTAGGCCTGTGGGGCGGGGTAGGCCTGTGGGGCGGGCGGCGGGGCGGCCTGGGACCACTGGGCCTCCAGGCGGGTCAGCGACTCCAGCTCGCCGTAGTCGAGAAAGATCCCGCGGCAGCCGCTGCACTGCTCGATCTGGACACCGTTGCGGTTGTACGTGTGCATCGGCGCACGGCACTTCGGACACTGCATGGTCGTTCAACTCCTCGCCGGTCGGTCCTGCTTCACATCTCGCCAGGACAGACTCTGTCCCGCTGTGGTCGGTTGCACCCTACTTCGCGTGCTCCTGCGCCAACTGCGGCGGGACGGTAGCCATTCGGTCACAGGCGTCCACGACCGACTGCTCCACCTCGTCCAGTGGCCGGCCGGCCGCGACCGCCTTGGCGACGGCCCGGGCCGCGGTCTGCGCGGTGAGGGCACGGGCCGGGACGTCGAGGGCGGGCCAGGGGTCGCCCTCGGCCGGGACGGCGGGGCCGCCCGCCTCGCGGTAGGCGGCGAGGAAGCGGGCCCACGCGTTGGGCGGGAGCAGGCCGCAGGCGTACCAGGCGGCGGGGCGGGCGAGGTCCCACGCGGGGACGCCGACGCCGAGGTCGTCCACGTCGATCAGCAGCCAGGGGCCCGCCGGGGTGGGATGGCGGACGAGCTGGCCGAGGTGGAGGTCGCCGTGGCAGAGGGTGCCGGTCCGCGGCATCGGCGCCTCGGCCCGGGCCCAGGGCGGGAGGGTCGCCCAGGCGCGCAGGACCGAGGCGGCCGCGGGGTGCGGGCCGGCCTCACGGAGCCGGGCGACGGCCTGCGCCGCCTTGGCCGGGCCGCGCATCGTGGGCAGGTCCTGCGGGGCCGGGGTGCGGTGAAGGCGGGCGAGGAGGGAGGCGGCGGCTTCCCAGGGTGCGGCGTCGGGATCCTCGGGGTCCACCGGGGTGCCGTACGGCCAGAACGTCACCAGGCGGCCGTGCAGGGCGGCCGGTGCCGGGGTCAGCGGGGGCAGAAGGATGCCGGGGTGGTGGGTGGCGAGGGTGAGGCGGCCGGCGAGTTCGGCCGGGTCGGTGCCCGGGGGGTGGGCCTTCGCGACGGTGTCCGCGTGCCGCACCACCAGGCCGTCGGGGCGGTCGGCCAGCGTCGCCGCGCCACACGGGCAGGCCGATGAGCGTGCGTGGGCGGTGGCTCGGGCCTTGGCGGTGAGGTCGGTCAGGAGCGGGCCGGGGGCGGAGTTCACCGGGTGAGAGTACGTGCAGACGGGGGTCCGGCCGCAGGGAACTGCCTGTTCCGGGTGCTCGGCGCCTGCCGGACAAAAAGCAATGCCGGCGCAGCTCCCCAGCTGCGCCGGCATTTTTGCCGTCCGCCGCACCCCCGTCCCCACGGGGTTTCATGGGTGGGATGTCCCCGCCCGGACCGCTCTTCCGGGCCTGGGGTCGCCGCTCAGCGCCCCAGCATCTCGCCCACGGACGACGCCTGTGTGGCCACTGTCTCCCACCCGTCGAAGACGAGGAGGAGCAGGACCGCCAGGGGAAGGGCCATCAGCGTCGCCACCACCGGGTGGCGACGGCCCTGCCGGCGGCGGAACGCTGCGGCGTACACCTTGCGTCCCTCTTCGCGGAGCAGCGTCCGCGGAGCCGTCTGGGCCATGGTCCCTCTCCTGACCGTTCTCGGTTGTCGTGTGCAGCGGCGGGCGTCTGACCTCGGGGGACGAGTGCTGCACCCGCCGCTTGACCTCAAATCTAGGCGTCCGGCCCTTCCCGGGCGTCATGCCCTCGTACCGATTGCCGGGCCTCCCGGAGGATGAGGAGCCACCTGCGATGTACTCCCCTGGTTGGAGACGGGGACGCGCGTCTCAGGGTCTTCCCCGACGGGACGCCCGGCTCAATCCGCTGTGTCCGGCTTTCTCCCTCGGAATCGGCTGCTCCACCAGGGCCGGCACCCGATTCGCCATGAAGGGGCGGTACGTACGACCGCCCCTTCCCCCACTGCGTGAACGGCGTGGGGGGACCCCCACCGGGTGACTTCGCTCACGTCCACGACACCTCGGCGTACCGCCGTCTCCACCCTGCGGCCCGCCCTGCTCGCCACCACCTCATACGCGCGCGTCGTGTCCCCCGCATCCACGACCATCTCCACACGATCACCCTTCACAGGATCAATCCCCCTTCTGCGACGGGCGGTTGGGAGCACCGATTGGGCGAAGTCCGCCTCTTCGCGCCCTCCCTGACCGCCTTTCAACTCTCCCGCCCACCACTGACAATCCATCACCCTGAGAGGGCGCGGCCTCTGCGCGCGGGCGGCCGTGGAAACGTAAGCTGTGGCTCGTCACAGGACCGGGCAGCGGGGATGAACATGGCGATGATGCGCCTGAGGCGCGAGGACCCGCGCGTCGTCGGCTCGTTCAGGCTTCACAGACGGCTCGGCGCGGGCGGGATGGGCGTGGTCTACCTGGGCTCCGACAAGAAGGGGCAACGGGTCGCGCTCAAGGTCATCCGGCCCGACCTGGCGGAGGATCAGGAGTTCCGCTCCCGGTTCGCACGCGAGGTCTCGGCGGCCCGGCGGATCCGCGGCGGCTGTACCGCCCGGCTGGTCGCCGCCGACCTCGACGCGGACCGCCCTTGGTTCGCCACCCAGTACGTGCCCGGCCCTTCCCTGCACGACAAGGTCGCGGCCGAGGGGCCACTCGGCGCCGCCGATGTCGCGGCCGTCGGTGCCGCCCTGTCGGAGGGCCTGGTGGCCGTGCACGAGGCCGGGGTGGTGCACCGGGACCTGAAGCCGTCCAACATCCTGCTGTCCCCGAAGGGGCCGCGGATCATCGACTTCGGCATCGCCTGGGCCACCGGCGCCTCGACGCTCACCCACGTCGGCACGGCCGTCGGCTCGCCGGGCTTCCTCGCACCGGAGCAGGTGCGGGGGGCCGCCGTCACACCGGCCACGGACGTGTTCTCGCTCGGTGCCACGCTCGCGTACGCCTCCATGGGCGACTCGCCGTTCGGGCACGGCAGTTCCGAGGTGATGCTGTACCGCGTCGTGCACGAGGAGCCGCAGTTGCACGGCGTGCCCGACGCGCTGGCTCCGCTCGTCCGGGCGTGCCTGGCGAAGGACCCCGAGGAGCGGCCCAGCACACTGCAACTGTCGCTGCGGCTCAAGGAGATCGCGGCCCGGGAGTCGCAGGACCTCGCCGGGGTCCGGCCGCCCGCGCCACGCGGCGCCGAGACCGAGCGGCCCGCCGACACCTACCCCGAGCGGACCCGCCGTCCGCAGGGACAGCAGGGCGCGGGCGCGTCCGGGGCGCAGCGAGGGCGGGGCACTCCCCCGCCGCGGGGCTCCTCGCCGTCCCGGGACGGCCATCCGTCGCCGGACGGTACGCCTTCCCAGGGCGGGGCCGGTACGCGGGGCGGGAACCGGTCGACGGGTGGCGGAAGCCGTGGCAGGGCCCCGTTGCGCGGGCCCAGCGGCTCGCGCGGCGGCGCCCCGTCGCGGTCCGGATCGCGGCCGACCCCCACCGGGCGCGACGGAGCCCGGTCGGCCGGCGGCAGCCGTCCCGCTCCGCACAGCGGCACCGGGCGTCAGGGGCCGAGGAACACGGGGACCGGGCTACGGCCCGCCAATCCGCGGCTGCTGCGGCAGCGGCTGTTCGTGTTCGTCGTGGTGACGCTGCTGGTGGCGGTCGGCATCGCCCTGGTGCAGGGCTGCCAGGGCCCGGCGCGGGGGCTGGGCGGCGAAGGGGGCGTCGTACGGCAGGAGCACGTCGGGCAGGACGACGGCCCGCAGGGCTTCAGACCGCAGGACTCCGTGCCGCAGGACTTCGCACCGTAGGGCTCCGGCCGCAGGACTCCGGCGTAGGACGACGGCCGGCTGGTCAGCGGGGCGTCACAGCTGCGGCAGGATCCGTTCGAAGAACGCGCGGTCGCCGTCGAAGACCGGGTCCAGGGCCAGGAACTCCCGGGGGGTGACCCAGCGGGTCTCGGCGACCTCGCGCGGGTCGGGGACCACCTCGCCCGTGTCCGCGCGGGCGGTCCACCAGTGGAGGCGGAAGCGGTGGTCGTCGGTCTCCGACTCCCAGACCTTCGCCTCCGGCACGACGGTGAGGCCGACCTCCTCGCGCACCTCCCGGACGACCGCCTGCTCCTGGGTCTCCCCGGGCTCGACCTTGCCACTGACGGGCTGCCAGTAGCCGGGGCGGACGACCGCCGGTCCGCGCCGCACGGCGAGGAGGCGGTCACCGCGCAGGAGGACGGCGACGACGGCCTCGCGCTGCTCCACGCGGGACCCCTAGACCTGGGGCCGGCCGGTGGCCACGGCGTAGAAGGCCACGGCCGCCGCCGCGCCCACGTTGAGGGAGTCGACGCCGTGGGACATGGGGATGCGGACCCACTCGTCGGCGGCGACCAGGGCCTGGGTGGACAGGCCGTCGCCCTCGGCGCCGAGCATGAGGGCCACGCGGTCCATGGTGTGCGGCGCGGCCTCGTCGAGGGGCCGGGCCTTCTCGTCGGGGGTGAGGGCGAGGAGGGTGAAGCCCGCCTCGCGGACCGACTCCAGGCCCTTGGGCCAGGTGTCCAGACGGGCGTACGGCACCGAGAAGACCGCACCCATGGAGACCTTCACACTGCGGCGGTACAGGGGGTCGGCGCAGTCCGGCGAGAGCAGGACGGCGTCCATGCCGAGGGCGGCGGCCGAGCGGAAGATCGCGCCGATGTTGGTGTGGTCGTTGACCGACTCCATGATGACGACGCGGCGGGCGGCCCCGAGGAGGCCGGCGGCCGTGGGCAGGGGTTTGCGCTGCATGGAGGCGAGCGCGCCGCGGTGCACGTGGTAGCCGGTGACCTGCTCGGCGAGTTCCGGGCTGACGGCGTAGACCGGGGCCGGGAGTTCGTCGATGACGTCGCGCATGACGTCGACCCACTTGGCCGAGAGCAGCATGGAGCGCATCTCGTAGCCGGCTTCCTTGGCCCTTCTGATGACCTTCTCGCCCTCGGCGATGAACAGGCCCTCGGCGGGTTCGCGCTTGCGGCGCAGTGCCACGTCGGTCAGGCCGGTGTAGTCGCGCAGACGCGGGTCGTCGGGATCCTCGACGGTGATGAGATCGGCCACAGGGTGATACTGCCTTGTCCTGGGTGCGGTGCCAACGGCTGGGTACAGGTTGTGTTACCCGGGGTTACTTGCGGGGTGCGGGGGCCTCGGGGCCGACCGTCACGACGTCGCCGATGACGATGACCGCCGGGGGCTTCACGTCCTCGCTCCGTACGGTCTCCGCGACCGTCGCGAGGGTGGCGTCGACACGGCGCTGGCCGGCCGTCGTGCCCTCCTGGACCAGGGCGACCGGTGCGTCCGGGGACTTGCCGTGCGCGATGAGCGTCTCGGCGACCTTGCCGATCGTGCTGACGCCCATGAGGATCACCAGCGTGCCGGTCAGCTTGGCCAGGGACGGCCAGTCGACCAGGGAGCGCTCGTCGTCGGGGGCGATGTGGCCGCTGACCACGGTGAACTCGTGGGCGATGCCCCGGTGGGTGACCGGGATGCCGGCGGCGCCCGGGACGGAGATGGAGCTGGAGATGCCGGGCACGACCGTGCACGGGATGCCGGCCTCGGCCAGCGCCTGGACCTCCTCCATGCCGCGACCGTAGACGAAGGGGTCGCCGCCCTTGAGCCGGACGACCGACTTGCCCTTGCGCGCGTGCTCGATCAGGGCGTCGTTGATCGCTTCCTGGGCCATGAACCTGCCGAAGGGCAGCTTCGCCGCGTCGATCACCTCGACGCCCGGGGACAGTTCGGCGAGCAGGTCACGCGGGCCGAGGTGGTCGGTGATGACCACGTCGGCCTCGGCGAGCAGCCGGCGGCCGCGCACGGTGATCAGGTCCGGGTCGCCGGGCCCGCCGCCGACCAGGGCGACGCCCGGGGTGCGGGTGCGGTGGTGCGGGGCGACGAGGGTGCCGTCGCGCAGGCCTTCGACGACCGCGTCGCGGATGGCGGCGGTGTGGCGGGGGTCGCGGCCCTTGGCGTCGGTGGTGAGGACGGCGACCGTGACGCCCTCGCTGTGACCGGTGGCCGGGGTCCAGGCCGTCGCCCGGTCGGCGTCGTCGGAGCGGACGCACCAGACGCGGTGGCGCTCCGCCTCGGCCGAGGCCGCGGTGTTGGCCTCGGCATCGCTGGTGGCGATCAGGGCGTACCAGGCGTTCGCGAGGTCGCCCTCCGCGTACGGGCGCCGCTCCCAGGTGATCTCGCCGGCGTCCGCCATGGCCTCGACGGAGGGGGTGGCCTCGGGAGACACGAGGAGGACGTCCGCGCCCGCCGCGATCAGGGCCGGAAGGCGGCGCTGGGCGACCTGGCCGCCGCCGAGGACGACCACGCGGCGGCCGGTGAGGCGGAGGCCTACGGGGTAGGCGGGGTGTTCGGCCATGAGGTGCGGCTCCTGTTGCGGCGGTGTTCAGTGCCCTGACGTGCGGATTTTAATGGGCAGGGGTGAGGGCGGCACGAGTGGTCCGGTGGCTGGGCACCGGGGGCCCTCTGCCGGTGGGCGGGCGGCGGGCGGGCACCCCGTCCTGCGGAACGCCCGCCCACCGGCCTACGCGGACGACGGGAGCCCTACTTCTCCGTCACTCCCGCCGAATCGAACGTCGCCACCTCGTGCATCGCCCGGGCCGTGCTCTGCACCAGCGGGAGGGCGAGCAGGGCGCCGGTGCCCTCGCCGAGGCGGAGGTCGAGGTCGACCAGGGGCCGCAGGCCCAGCTTGTTGAGGGCTGCGACATGACCCGGCTCGGCGCTGCGGTGGCCCGCGATGCACGCGGCCAGGACCTCCGGGGCGATCGCGCGGGCGACCAGGGCGGCGGCCCCGGCGCTGACGCCGTCCAGGATGACCGGCGTCCGCAGGGAGGCGCCCCCGAGAAGGAGACCGACGATGGCCGCGTGCTCGAAGCCGCCGATCGCGGCGAGCACGCCGATCGGGTCGGCCGGGTCCGGCTGGTGGAGTTCCAGGGCCCGGCGCACGACCTCGGTCTTGCGGGCGAGGGTCTCGTCGTTGATGCCGGTGCCCCGGCCCGTGACCTCGGCCGGGTCCGCACCCGTGAAGACCGAGATCAGGGCGGCGGACGCGGTGGTGTTCGCGATACCCATCTCACCGGTCAGCAGGGCCTTGTTGCCGGCGGCGACCAGGTCGCGGGCGGTTTCGATGCCGACCTCGATGGCCTGCCTGGCCTCCTCGCGCGTCATCGCGGGCCCGGTCGTCATGTCGGACGTACCGCCACGGATCTTGCGCGGCAGCAGGCCCGGGGTGGCCGGGAGGTCGGCGGCGACGCCCACGTCCACGATGCAGACCTCGGCGCCGACCTGGGTGGCGAAGGCGTTGCAGACGGCACCACCGCCGAGGAAGTTGGCCACCATCTGGGCCGTGACCTCCTGCGGCCAGGGGGTGACGCCCTGGGCGTGCACACCGTGGTCGCCCGCGAAGATCGCGACGGCGGCGGGCTCCGGGATGGGCGGCGGGCACTGGCGGGACAGGCCGGACAGCTGGGCGGAGATGATCTCCAGCATGCCCAGCGCACCGGCCGGCTTGGTCATACGCTTCTGGCGCTCCCACGCCTCGCCGAGCGCCTTGGCGTCCAGCGGGCGGATCTGCGCGACGGTCTCGGCGAGCAGGTCGTGGGGTTCCTCTCCGGGCAGGGCACGGCGGCCGTATGTCTCTTCGTGCACGACCCAGGACAGCGGGCGGCGCTTGGACCAGCCGGCCTGCAACAGCTCGGGCTCGTCCGGGAATTCGTCGACGTAGCCGACGCACAGGTAGGCGATGATCTCGAGGTGCTCGGGCAAGCCGAGGGCGCGGACCATCTCGCGCTCGTCGAAGAAGCTGACCCAGCCGACGCCGAGGCCTTCGGCGCGGGCGGCGAGCCAGAGGTTCTCCACGGCCAGGGCGGCCGAGTACGGAGCCATCTGGGGCTGGGTGTGGCGGCCGAGGGTGTGGCGGCCGCCGCGGGTCGGGTCGGCGGTGACGACGATGTTCACCGGTGTGTCGAGGATGGCCTCGATCTTCAGTTCCTTGAACTGCTTGGCCCGGCCCTTGGGGAGGGACTTCGCGTAGGCGTCACGCTGGCGCATGGCCAGTTCGTGCATCGCCCGCCGGGTGTCGGCGGAGCGGATCACGACGAAGTCCCACGGCTGCGAGTGACCCACGGAGGGCGCGTGGTGGGCGGCCTCCAGGACACGCAGAAGCACCTCGTGCGGGATCGGGTCGCTGCGGAAGCCGTTGCGGATGTCACGGCGTTCGCGCATGACCTTCAGGACGGCCTCGCGCTCGGCGGGGTCGTAGCCGGGGGCGGCGGGACCGGTGGACTGTCGGGCTTCTGCCACTGCGGCCGCGCTCTCTTCTCGGCGTTCCTGGTCGGCCAGGTCTTCCTGTTCGGCGGCCCGGGTGTCCAGGTCGTCGGCGTTCTGTGCGAGTTCGGCGTCGCCGTCGCGGGGTGCCGGGACGGTGGTCATGGGTGCGGGGGGCTCCAGCGTCTCGGACGGTGCCGGCAGGGACTGCTGCGGGCCTTGCACGGGCTGCCCGGCCGACTCGTCCGCGACCGGGGCAGCGGCGGGGGCCGGGAGTACGACGGTGACGTCCTCGGCGGGTGCCGGGGTCTCGGGGGCCGCGTCGGGCGCCACGGTTTCGGCAGCGGGGGCGTCGGCGACCGCCTCGGGGGCGTCAGCCGGGACCGCTGCGTCGGCGGCGGGATCGGGCACGGGCGCCTCCGGTGCCTGAGGGGGTACGGGGGCCGGGGCCTCGCCGGGAGCCGTCGCCGCGGAGGGCTGGGCCGGGGCAGGTGCTTCCGGGGCGGTTTCCTGTGCGGTCTCCGGCGCGGCGGGAGCGGGGGCGTCGGCGGGCACGGCGGTTTCGGCGACCGGGATCGGGACCGGGACCGGGGCGGTGGCCTCGGCGGAGGGAGCGGCCCCTGCCCGGCCGTCCGACTCCGGCTCAGGAGCCGGGGCGGGGGCGACCTGGCCGGGCGCTTCAGGGCCGGGAGCGGGGGTCTGAGGGAGCGTCGCCTCGGGCTGCTGGGCGGTCGGCACGCCGTCGGAGGCCGCCGAGGGCTGGGGAGCGGCGTCTCCGGCGGGGAGGACCTGCTCCGGTGCGGCGGCGTCGGGTGCGGCAGAGGCCGTGGCGTGAGCGATCGGTGCGGCAGCCTCGGGAGCGGTCGCGTCCGGGGCCGGTACGGGGGCTTCCGCGGCAGCCACGGGGGCGGCGTCCGGGAGCGGCGCGGCAGCCGCGGGGGCGGTCGCGTCCAGAGCCGGCGCAGCTGCCTCGGGGCCAGTGACGTGAGGGACCTGTGCGACGGCCTCGGCGGTTGCGTCAGCCACAGCAGCGGTCGCGTCCGGGACCGGGGCAGCAGCCACAGGAGTGGTCGCGTCCGGAACCGGGGCAGCAGCCACAGGAGTGGTCGCGTCCGGGACCGGGGCAGCAGCCACAGGAGTGGTCGCGTCCGGAACCGGTGCAGCCTCGGCGGTGGTGTCCGGGACCGGTGCGGCAGCCACAGGAGCGGTCGCCTCCGAAACCGGTGCGGCAGCCTCGGGGGCAGCGCCCGCTGCCGGCGTCTGCGCAACGGCCTCGGGGGCCGCTACCGGCGGGTGAGCGACGGCGTCCGAAGTCGCCCCGCCCGGTACCTGAGTGGTGGCCTGCGCACCGGCGGCCTCGGACGGAGCCACGACGGCATGCTCCGGACCGGAGGCGGCCTCCGGGAACGGGACCGCTTCGGGAAGCCGGCCGGCATCCGGGGCGGGAGCCGGGGCCACGGCCTGCTCGGCGGCGGCCGGCGGGGCCTGTTCGCCTGCGGCCTCCGGTCCGGAAGTCCCAGCGCTCTGGGGGGCGTCCTCCGCCACCGGCGCCGACTCCGCAGCCGGCGGCACCTCAACTCCCGGAGCGGCTACGGCTCCGGCCTCGGCCGCAGCCACCTGGGCGGCGTCCGGACCAGCCGTGACACCGGCGGGGTCACCCGCGACGGCCGTGTCCTGTTCGGGAACGGCGTGGCCGGCCCCGGCCGCCCGGGCGGCTTCGGCGGCGGCCACTTGGTGCTCCGCCGGGACGGCACCGGTGTCCGTGGGGTTGTGTGCCTGAGCGGGCACGACGTGCTCGGCAGCGGCCGTTCCGCCCGCGCCCGGACCGGTACTCGCACCGGCGGGGTCACCCGCGACGATCGGTTCTGCCGCGGGGAGGTGTCCGGCCTCGGACGCGGCGGCCTGACCTTCCGCCGGTCCCACGTCCATCCCCTGCGGGTCGCCCGCGACCGCCACGGGGGCGGCCTGACCGTCCCCGGCGGTGGCCGTCCGGTGCTCTGCCGGGTCGACGCCCTCGCCGGCAGGGTCTTCCCCGTCGGCCCTACCCTCCGCGGGCACGGCATGGGCGGCCTCGGCCGGAGCCGGCGGTGTCGTGTGGCTCGTCTCCGTCGTCGCGGGGGCCGCGGCCGCCTGGGCGGTGCCCATCGGTTCCGTCGCCGGAACAACCGTTTCCGCAGGCGCCGCCCCGGCGCTCACCTGGGCCGGGTGCGTGACCTGTGCGCCCCAGGGCGCGGCGGGAGCCGAGGGCGTCTCCGGGGCGCGGGAACCGTCGAGGTACTCGGGGCCTGCCGAGGAGGGCGCCGGCTGTCGTACGGGCGCGTCGGCGGGGCCGCGGTCGGCGAGGGAGCGGACCGGGCTGGCGGAACTGTCGGGCAGCGGCGGGCCGAGGTGCAGCGGCCGGCGCGGGGTGATGGGCGGGATCGGCGGCGGGTCGGGCAGGCGGACGCCTCCGAGGTCGACCGAGCCGCTGTCGCGGCCGGAGATCTCGTGCGGGCCCGGCTGGTGCACGGTCTCGAGGACCGGCTCCGGCGCGGGCGGAGGGACCTCGTTGCCCCAGGCGCCCTGGGCGCCCGGCAGGAGCAGCAGGTCTTCGTCCTCGGCGGTGGTTTCGGAGAGGTAGGTGTACGCACCGTGCGCGGGGGCGCCCGGCTGCTCCACCATGCCTGCGCTCTCCGGCAGTCCCTCGCCCGGGACCTGGCCGGTGTCGGTCATGCGTACCCCTCGCCCATCGGTTAGTGCTCCTACGACCAGCTCGCCCGGAACGGCGCACCGACCGCCCCGCAGTGAAGAACGAGCGTGCGTCCCCAGCGGCACGAACGGTCCGTCCGGAAAAGGCGACAAAGCCATTCACTGGCATTGTCGCGGTCGAACCACCCCCACGGCAGCTTGATCCGCGACGGTTCCGCTGTGGACTGCGCCACGTTGCGCGTCCTCCGGTTCTGCCGTACCACACACCCCCCAAAACGGGCGGGTTTTCCGGACATTGACCGACGAAGCGCCGGGCGTCCTTGTGCGGTGCAGCGATCGGCCAGCCTACCGCGCGCGGTACGACAACCCGATCACGGGGACGTCGGCGGGGTCAGGCACCGCGCCGCGGGAGCACGCCGCTGAGCAGGAACGCGACACTCCGTTCCTTCTCCGTCCAGGCCCGGGTGTCGAGTTCGACGGACTGCAGCAGGGCGCACTCGACGCCGTAGCCGTGCTCGGTCAGGTCGCGGCCGATGAGTTCGGCGGCGTCGCGGGTGGCGGCGTGCGTGACGATGCGCTGCGGGCGGCGGTCGGCGACCGCCGAGACGACGGCCGCTCCCCCGCCGCCGACGCGGACGACGTCCGGTTCGGGGAGGTTCTCCAGGATGTGCGGGGCGGTGCCGTGCACGATCTGGAGCTGCACGCCGAGACGGCGGGCCGCGGCGTCGGTGCGGGCGCAGGCGGCCCGGTCGCTGTCGACGGCGAGGACCGCGGCGCCGGCGCGGGCCGCCTCGATGGCGAAGGCGCCGCTGCCGCAGCCGATGTCCCACACGAGGTCACCGACGCGGGGCCCCAGGTGGGCGAGTTGGGAGGCGCGCAGCAGCTGGGTCTCGCCTTCGCCGAGGTCCGCGCCGTAGGCGTCGGCGGGCAGGGTCCAGCCGCGCGGTCCGGCGGACGGGTCGCGGCCGGAGATCCAGCCGCCGGCCTCCCCCGCGGTGCCGGGCCGGGCCGGGCCGCCGAGGACGATGACGACGTTGGGGTCGCGCCAGGTGTGGTCGGCGGCCTTGTCGGAGGTGACGACGGAGACGCGTTCGCGCGCGGTGCCGAGTTCCTCGCAGATGACGAAGGAGCGGTGGACTCCTTCGAGAAGCAGGCCGAGTTCGGCCGGGCCGGCGCCGGGTGAGGTGAGGACCGCCACCTTGGTGTGGGCGCGGCATACGTTCACCGCGCGGCGCAGGGTGCGGGGGTGTGCGACGACCACCTGTGCGTCGTCCCAGGGCATGCCCGCGCGGGCGAAGGCGGCGGCGACGGAGGAGACGGCGGGCACGACCTCCACTTCGAGGCCGAACTCCGGGGCGCGCAGGGTGCGTACCACGCCGAAGAAGCCGGGGTCGCCGTCGGCGAGCACGACGGCTGTGCCGCGGTGGCCGGCGATCCGGCGGGCGGCGAGGGCGACACTGCCGAGGCGGATGCGCTCGGCGCCGGCGGGAACCTCGGGGAGCGCCAGGTGGTGGGCGGCACCGGCCACGAGCGTGGCGGCACCCAGGGCGGCGCTCGCCGCGGCGGTCAGCGGCGAACCGTCCCAGCCGATCACCGTGACCCGGTCGGCCATCGTCGTCAGTCTCCAGGGGTTTTCGCAGGTCGTCTGCGTGGCGTCAGGGGAGGCAGCCCGCGAGCGGGCTCCGTGAGGGTACCCGGTGGAGGTGTCGGAGGGAGCGCCGGTGCGGTCGTCACCGTCGTCCTCCGGGTGGTTCCGGCCTAGTTCCAGTCGCCGAAGGACGTGAAGCCGTCGCGGAGCTGGTCGCCCACGCCTTCCAGGTCCTCGGGGAGCAGGCTCCAGACGATGAAGTCGGTGCGTACGTCGGTCCATGTGCCGTCCTCGGCACGGGCCCGGGCTATACAGGCGTTGCGCAGCACGCCCTCGCTGATACAGCCGATCTTCTGGGCGACCTGCTGGGAGGCGGTGTTGTCGGCCGCCGTGCGCAGTTCGATGCGTTCGAACTTCTGGTCCCCCAGGAGCCACTGGGCGGTGGCCAGGGCGGCCTCGGAGGCGTAGCCCTCACCGCGGGCCCAGGGGGCGATGATGTACGACAGTTCGGTGGAGCGTACGTGCCAGTTGGTCCTGCCGAGCTGGATGACGCCTACCAGGCGCTGGGTGAGGAACTCGGTGACGGCGAAGTCGATTCCGTGCCCCCCGGTGCGCTGCGCGGGGGCGTACTCGGTGATCCAGGTGCGGGCGCCGCTTTCGGTGAACGGCTGGGGCACGGAGGTCCAGGCCGCCACCTGTTCGTCGTTCATCATCGCGGCCAGGGCGACGACGTCGTCTTCGTCGAGGGGACGCAGCACCAACCGCTCCGTGCTGATGGAGATGTTGGGGAAGGTGCTCGTCATCCGCCGCTCCGTAACCTTCGGTGAACCTTCAGGGCATGCTGAACTGCCCAGCATGCAGCATGAAAGCACTGATCCGCATCATGGGGCCCTCCCCCACCGGATGAGGGAGGACCCCGGGTGCGCGGGGTGCCGGGCGGGGCTCAGAAGGAGGCGAGCACGGAGCCGGCGTACTTGTCCTGGATGAACTTCTTCACCTCGGGCGAGGTGAGGAGCTTGGCGAGCTTCTTCACCCGCGGGTCGTCCTCGTTGCCCTTCTTCACGGCGAGGAAGTTGCCGTAGGGGTTGTTCTTCGGGGACTCCAGGACGAGGGCGTCCTCGGACGGCTTGAGGTCGGACTCGATGGCGTAGTTGCCGTTGACCACGGCGGCGTCCACGTCCTCGAGGGAGCGCGGGGTCTGGGCCGCCTCCAGCTCCTTGAACTTCAGGTTCTTGGGGTTCTTGGTGATGTCGGAGGGGGTCGCCTCGTTGCCGACGCCCGCCTTGAGGGTGATGAGCCCGTTGGCCGCGAGGAGCTTGAGGGCGCGGGCCTCGTTGACCGTGTCGTTCGGGATGGCGACGGTCGCACCGCTCTTCAGGTCGTCGGCCTTCTCGACCTTGTGGGAGTAGAGGCCGAGCGGCTCCAGGTGGACCGTGACGACGGGCACGATGTCGGTGCCGTTCTTCTTGTTGAAGTCGTCGAGGTACGGCTTGTTCTGGAAGTAGTTGGCGCCGACGGAGCCGTCCTGCGTCGCCGTGTTCGGCGTGACGTAGTCGGTGAACTCCTTGACCTGCAGGTCGAGGCCCTCCTTCTTCGCCAGGTGATCCTTGACGTAGGTGAGGATCTCGGCGTGCGGGACGGGGCTGGCGGCGACGATCAGGGGTCCGTCGGTGTCGGAGCTGTCCGCGCCGCAGGCGCTGAGCCCGAGAGTGAGGGCTCCGGCGGCGAGGACGGCGGTGGTGATCCTGGCGGTGTTACGCACGAAAAGTGCCTTTCCTTATGACCTTGCGAGTGGTGCGGCCCCGTGATGGGTGTACGGGGGGGTTCAGGAGGCGGCTTTGAGCAGCCGCAGCTTGGGGGCGGGACCCGAGTGGGCGCCGCGGCGGTGCAGGGAGCGGGCCGCGTAGTCGCCGGCGAACTGGATGACCGAGATGACGACGGCGAGGATCGCGACGGTGATCCACATCAGCTGGGTCTCGAAGCGCTGGTAGCCGTAGCGGATGGCGATGTCGCCCAGGCCTCCGGCGCCGACGGTGCCCGCCATGGCGGAGTAGCCGATGAGGGCGACGATCGTGGTGGTGGTGCTGGAGATCAGTGAGGGCAGCGACTCGGGGACGAGGACCTTGCGGACGATGGTCCAGGTGTTGCCGCCCATGGACTGCACGGCCTCGACGAGCCCGTGGTCCACTTCGCGGACGGCCGTCTCGACCAGGCGCGCGAAGAACGGGATGGCGCCGACGGCGAGCGGCACGATGGCGGCCTCGACGCCGATGGTCGTCCCGGTGATCGAGCGGGTGAAGCCCATCAGCGCGACCATCAGGATGATGAACGGCAGGGAGCGGGCGATGTTCACGATCTGCCCGATGACCTTGTTGGCGGCGACGTTCTGCAGGAGGCCCCCGCGGTCGGTGAGCACCAGCAGGATGCCGAGCGGCAGCCCGCCCACGACGGCGATGAGCGTGGACCAGCCGACCATGTAAAGGGTGTCCCAACACGCCTGCTCCAGCAGGGGCTGCATCTCGGACCAGGTCACTTGGCACCTTCCTTCACCAGTTCGGACTCGCGGCCCGGGACGTCGATCTGGAGCCCCTTTTCCCGCAGGAAGCCGATCGGCACGACGTTGTCCTCGTAGCGGCCGGGCAGTTCGATGCGCATCCGGCCGACCTGGAGGCCGCCGACGGTGTCGATGGCCGCGCCGAGGATCGATATGTCGATGTTGTAGGTACGGGCGAGCTGCGAGATGACGGGCTGGGTGGCGCTCTCGCCCTGGAAGGTGACGTCGACGACGGTGCGGTCCTCGCCGGAGGCCTCGCCGTCGAGCGGGAACAGCGCGGCGGCGAGTTCGGAACCGGGGGTCGCGAGGAGCTCGGTGACCGTGCCGGACTCGACGATGCGCCCGTTCTCCATGAGGGCGGCCGAGTCGCAGACCGACTTCACGACGTCCATCTCGTGGGTGATGAGCAGGACGGTCAGGCCCAGTTGCCGGTTCAGGTCGCGCAGCAGCGCCAGGATGGAGCGGGTGGTCTCCGGGTCGAGGGCGCTGGTGGCCTCGTCGGAGAGCAGCACCTTCGGGTCGCCGGCGAGGGCGCGGGCGATGCCGACGCGCTGCTTCTGGCCGCCGGAGAGCTGGGCGGGGTAGGCCTTGGCCTGGTCGGCGAGGCCGACCAGGTCGAGCAGCTCCAGTGCCTTGCGCGAGCGTTCCTGCCCGGACTTCCCGAGGATCTCCAGCGGCAGCTCGACGTTGTCCTGGACGGTCCGGGAGGACAGCAGGTTGAAGTGCTGGAAGACCATGCCGATACGGCTGCGCGCCCGGCGCAGTTCCTTTCCGGCGCGCGGGCCGCGGCCGGCCAGGGCGGTGAGGTCCTGCCCGGCGACGGTCACGGTGCCGGAGGTGGGGCGTTCCAGCAGGTTGACGCAGCGGATGAGCGAGGACTTGCCGGCGCCGGACTGGCCGATGACGCCGTACACCTCGCCTTCGCGGACGTGCAGGTCGACGCCGTCCAGGGCGGTGACCTCGCGGCCGCGTGCACGGTAGACCTTGGTCAGACCCGAGGTGGTGATCACTGGGATTCCGTCACTGTCGAGTGCGCGGGCGTGGGTGTGCCCGGGCACAGGTGCATTCGGTCAGGGACGCGACACGGTTCTCGCTGGAGAGTGGAACCGGGGAGAACATGTGCGCGGGGCGGCTTCGGGTCACGCGGCGCTCAGGGCGCGCGGACGGGCCGCGTCTCGCTTCGGGGCGCGAGCTCAGGGGGTGGTGCGGGGGCCCTCTAGAAGGCGCACATTCGACACATACAACGAGCACCGGGCGTCATGGTCGCCTCGGTCGCGGGGATGCGGTCGCTCGTCGTGGTCATGTCGTCAGTAAAACATGCGTACGGACCTGACCGGCCCTCCGCTGTCCGGATGCTGGACAGCGGTGGACGGAGCCGGTGTCACCTCAGCCGCGCGGGGAGATCTCCACGCCCTGCTCGGTGACCAGCACGGACAGGGCCGCCAGGTTCTCGACGACCAGATCGGCGTGGAGTTCGCGGGCCTGGTGGGTTGTGGTCAACGCCACGGTGGTCATGCCGGCGGCGCGGCCGGCCGTGAGGCCCGCGGGGGCGTCCTCGAAGACGACGCAGTGCGCCGGGTCGACACCGAGCGCGCGGGCGGCGAGCAGGTAGGGCTCGGGGTCGGGCTTGCCGCGCGTGATGTCGTCGGCGGCGACAAGGGTCTTGGGCAGGATGCCGACGGCGTCGAGGCGGGCTTCGGCGAGCCGCCGGGTGGCGGAGGTGACGACGGCCCAGCGGTCGGCCGGCAGGCAGTCGAGGAAGTCGCGGGTGCCCGGCAGCAGGTGGACACCGCCGTTGGGCACGTCGTCCACCTCCAGGTCCTCGATCCTCGCGACGGCCTGCGGCACGACCTCGGCGGGCAGCAGGTCGGCGGCTATCTCGGCGGCCGGCCGGCCGTGCAGCTCGACGCGTGCGAACTCCTCGGCCGTGATCCCGTACTCCCCGGCCCACCGCGTCCAGCAGCGGTCCACCGAGGCGAGGGAGGAGACGAGGGTTCCGTCGTTGTCGAACAGCAGGGCCTGGGCGTGGATCGTCATGCCTTCGACCCTACGGTGCAGGCCAGGGCCGGAGGCATCGGGCCTTTTCGGCCGTAATAAGGTCGCAGCATGCTTGATGCCCTGACGCTGGTGACCGGCGTCGCCGCGCTGCTGCTCGCCGCCTGGTGCGGCTGGGCGGCCTACCGTGACCAGCCGACGAAGGACTGGCACTTCATCGGGATGGCCGTGGTCACGCTGCTGTCGCTGATCCAGCTGGTGGTGGGGATCGTGCTGCTGGCGCGGGGTCAGAAGCCGGAGCAGGGCACGACGATCTTCGTGGCGTATCTGCTGGGGGCGTTCGCGTGCGTCCCGGCGGCGGGGTTCATGTCGCTGGCCGAGCGGACCCGGTGGGGGTCGGTGACGGTGGCCGCCGGCGGTGTGGTGCTGGCGGTGCTGGAGGTGCGTCTCCATGACATCTGGGGAGGCTGAGGTGAGCCGGCGGCGGCTGACCAGCGGGCCGGGCACGCTGCTGGTGTGGCTGTACGGCGTGATGGTCGTGGGGGCGGTGTCCCGGTCCGCGTATCAGATCGCGACGGAGTTCGACCGGGCGCCGCTGGCGTACTCGCTGTCGGCGGTGGCCGGTGTCGTGTACGGGTTCATCACGTACTCGCTGGTCCGGGGTGGAGAGACGGCCCGGCGGGCGGCGCTGGTGTGCTGTGTCGCGGAACTGGTGGGCGTGCTGACGGTGGGGACCTGGACCTTGGCCGAGCCGTCCGCCTTCCCGGACGCGACCGTGTGGTCCGACTTCGGGATGGGGTACCTCTTCATTCCCGTGCTCTTGCCGCTGTCCGCCATCTACTGGTTGCGCAAGGGCGTGTCCGAGGAGGATGCCGCCTGAGACGCGTCAGGCGGCCGCGGGCCCTGTGCGGCTGATCGCGCCCACGCGGCGGAGCCGCACATCGACACGATCCCGCGCCCCCGGAGGGGCGTGATCAAGCCGTCGCCGCGTAAGCGCCGGCCGGCTTCTCGAGGACGATCATCGGTACGCCGTCGGCGCCCTGGGACGTGCCCACCGTGACGTAACCGACCTTGCGGTAGAGGCGGAGGTTGCCCTCGCTGCGGTGGCCGGTGTGGAGGCGGAAACGGGTGGCGCCGTGCCGGTCGGCGAGGGCCGCTTCGGCCGCTCGCAGAAGGCGGGCGCCGATGCCGTGGCCCTGGAGGCGGGGGTGGACGCAGAGCTTGCCGATCGCGGCGGCGCCGTCCTCGGTGACCGAGCCGCGGACCGAGCCGACAACTTCCTCGCCGAGCCGGGCCACGAAGACGCAGTCGCGGGTGACCTCCTCGCGGACCGAGTCGAGGGTTTGGACGAGCGGGTCGATGCGGTAATTCCCGTACAGCGCCGCCTCCGTCTGGAAGCACAGGTACTGCAGCCTGAAAATCTGCTCCGCGTCCTGCTCGGTCGCCGCAGAGATGGTCACGCTCATGCCCATGTGCGCACGCCTCCCGCTCATCTGATCACCAGTCGTCCCCCACTCCTATCCCCGTCCTCAGCGGGCCGCAACCTCCGGCGTGAGCAATCTCCTCAGACATCCCAGGCATCTGGAACGTTCCGGGCCAAGACTCCCCTGTGAGATACCCAACTCCCCTGCGATTTCCCGGTATGTCAGGTCCTTCGGCGAGAGCAGGGCCTCCAGGAGCCGGGGGCAGCGGCCGGGGAGGCGGCGCACGGCCTCGCGCAGGGCCCGGCCGCGGGCGGCTGCGAGGGCGAGCTGTTCGGGGTCATGGCCGCCGTCGTCGACCGGATCACCGGCATACGGCCGTTCGAGACGGCTGGTACGGCGGGTGCGGCGCGCCTCGGAACGGACGGCACGGCGAAGCCACTCCTCGGGGTCCAGCGGCGGGCCCTCCGCGTCGAGGCGTTCCAGCAGGCGGAGCCAGACCGCCTGTTCCAGGTCGCCCGGCTCGGTTCCGGTGGAATATGCCTCCGCGGAGGCCTCGGCGGTGAGCAGCGGGCGCAGGGCGGTGACCAGGTCGTGCGTCATATGCGGAGCGACGCGACCGCCCGGGCGTCGGGTTGCCCGGGCGGCCGAAGCTCACCCGACCGGGGGGCGTGAGCTCAGGTGTTGACGCCCTCAGCCGTTGAAGTCCGCGCGGGCCAGCAGGCCCGTGTCGGGCTGGTCGGTGAAGACGCCGTCGATGCCGGTCGCGAAGTACGTCCGGTACGCGGCGAAGACGTCACCGTAGGCGTCCGCCTCCGCGCCCTTGCGGAAGTTCGCGGGCAGGAAGGGGTTCTCGTTGCGCATGGTGTACGGGTGCAGGATCAGACCCACCCGGTGCGCGTCGGAGACCAGCGTCGTCGGCTGGGTGAGGTTGCCCTGGGCGTCGCGCGGGATGACCAGGTCCAGGGTCGGGCCGATGCCCTGCGCGTAGGAGGCGATCTCCCGCAGACCGGCCGGCTTGACCAGGTCGGCGACCGTGCGCGGGTCGCCGGTTTCGACGAAGTCCCAGGGGCGGGAGCCGGCCGAGGACAGCAGGACGACCAGCGGGTTGTCGACGAGCTTGTGCAGGCGCTGGACGCTGGTCGGCTCGAAGGACTGGAGGATGACCGGGGACGTGCGCCGGTCCTTGCGGTACTTGCGCAGCAGTTTGGCGACGCGCTCCTCCAGCGGCAGGCCCTGCTTGCGGAAGTAGGTGGGGTGCTTGAGCTCGGGGTAGATCCACACCTGCTTGCCGCGCTTGCGCGTCTGCTCGTCCTGCCACCTGAGGACCTCCTCGAAGGTGGGGATCTCCCAGCGGCCGTCGTAGAGGGTGTTGTGCGGGCGGTTGGCCGGGATGCGCTCGATCGCGCGCAGCGTCTTCAGCTCGGCGAGCGTGAAGTCCTCGGTGAACCAGCCGGTGGTGGAGACGCCGTCGAGCAGCTTGGTCTTCTTGCGAGCGGCGAACTCGGGGTGGTCGGCGACGTCCGTGGTGCCGCCGATCTCGGGCTCGTGACGGCAGACCAGGTGCCCGTCCTTCGTCGGCACCAGGTCGCCCGCCTCGACGATGTCGGCACCCATGTCGAGGGCCAGCTGGTACGAACCGAAGGTGTGCTCCGGGCGGTGGCCGCTGGCCCCGCGGTGGCCGATGATCGTCGGCTTGGGCAGGCTCCGCACGCCGCCGCCGTGCCGGGCGCCGTCGGCTCGTGCCGTGCCGGCCATGCCGAGGACCGCGCCGCCGGCGCCGAGCACCGCCGCGCCGAGCAGGGCTCGCCGTCCGGTACCGCTCGTTTCTTCGTTCGACTCCTGCGTTCCCATGAGCGCCCTCCCTGCCGTTCGGCTCGTCAGTGCGCGCTGATCGTAGGGGCGCGTACATGACCGGCGGGAGACCCCGGGCGGAACACGCGGGTGATGTCGGATGTCGTAGTGGCTGGTGGGGAGGATGAGTTGACGGTTCGTCGCATCCGCCCGCGATTCGGTCCGCCGGTTCTGGGAACGCGTGCGGTGGGCCCGGGGCGATGTGCGTCACATCGTGTCGGCCGCGTTACACGCCGTCGGAGGCACGCCACCGCAGGTAAACACGCGTCAACAGTGCGTAAGGCCTCGGTGAAGTCGCCGTGCCCGATGTGCGCGATGCCCGGGGCCACGAGTATCGTCCTCACCTGCACAGACTCATACAGAACCCCTTGACACCGGAGGGTCCGTTGTCCCGCTTCGCGCTCATCAAGGCAGTGCTCGGCCCGATCATGCGCCTGATGTTCCGCCCACAGGTGGAGGGTGCGGAGCACATTCCCGGCACTGGCCCGGTCATCCTCGCCGGCAACCACCTGACGTTCATCGACTCGATGATCCTGCCGCTGGTCTGCGACCGTCAGGTCGTGTTCATCGGCAAGGACGAGTACGTGACCGGAAAGGGCCTCAAGGGCCGGCTGATGGCCTGGTTCTTCACGGGCGTCGGCATGATCCCGGTGGATCGCGACGGTGGCCGGGGTGGTGTCGCCGCGCTGATGACCGGCCGTCGCGTGCTGGAGGAGGGCCGCATGTTCGGGATCTACCCGGAGGGGACGCGGTCGCCCGACGGGCGCCTGTACCGGGGGCGGACGGGCATCGCCCGGCTGACCCTGATGACGGGTGCGCCCGTGGTGCCCTTCGCCATGATCGGCACCGACAAGCTGCAGCCGGGTGGTGCGGGACTCCCCCGTCCCGGCAAGGTCACCGTGCGGTTCGGCGAGGCGATGGAGTTCTCCCGGTACGAGGGGATGGACCGGGACCGCTATGTCCTGCGGGCGGTGACCGACTCGGTGATGACCGAGGTCATGCGGCTGTCCGGTCAGGAGTACGTGGACATGTACGCGAGCAAGGCGAAGGAAGCGGCGTAGTCATCTCGGACGCGGGCGTGGCCCCGAGTGGGCGCGACGCGCAGGGGCGGCCTCGGACCGGAGGCGGCCGCGGGTGAGTGGGGCTTGTCCCGCTGTTCCCGCGCCCCCGAGGGCATGACCTCGGGGACGTCCGGCGGGCGGAGTCACGCGTGGTTCCGTCCGCTCTCCAGCTTCTGGCCCCGTAGCAGGAACCACGCCGCCACCGCCGCTGCCAGCAGGACCGCCGCACCCACGCCCGCCGCGAGTGCCAGGCCGTCCACGAAGGACGTGCGGGCCGCGTCCAGCATCGTCGCGGCGCTGTGGGCGGGCATGCTCCCGGCCGCCTCGACGGCACCGCCCAGCGACTCGTGGGCCGCGGCGGGTGTACCCGCGGGGCCGGTGAAGTCGCGGTAGACGCCGGTCACGATCGACCCGAGCGCGGCGATACCGAGCGCGGCACCGAGTTCGTACGCGGTCTCGGAGACGGCGGACGCGGAGCCCGCCTGCTCCTTGGGCACGCTGGACAGGATCACGTCGGCGGTCACCGTGAAGGAGAATCCGGCGCCGACGCCGACCACCAGCAGCGCGGTCCCGAGCAGCGGGTAGCCGGTGGACTGTCCGAGCACCGTGAGCGCGGCGAGCGCTAGGCCGATGGCCGCGAGGCCCCCGGAGACGACGGCCCGTACCGAGAAGCGCCGGGCCGCACGCCCCGCGAGCAGTCCGGCCACCACCGCGCCGATCGCCGCGGGCAGTTCCGCAAGACCGGCCTCGAACGGACGCCTGCCCTGCACGAGTTGCAGGTACTGGGACAGGAAGAACACCAGCCCGGACAGACCGAGGATGGTCAGCAGGTCGGCCAGCACCGCCCCGCTGAAGCCGCGGTTGCGGAACAGCCGCATGTCCAGCAGCGGGATCGGCAGCCTGAGCTGCCGGCGGACGAACCCGTACAGGGCCGCCGCGCCCAGCAGGCCCGCGGCCAGGGTGCTCCAGGCGAAACCGTGGGTGGCGGCCTCCTTGATCGCGTACACCACGCCGATCATGCCGACCAGCGACAGCACGACGCTGGCCAGGTCCCAGGGGCCGGGGTTCGCGGTGCGCGATTCGGGCAGCAGCTTGATCCCGACGAGGACGAGCACGGCCATCACGGGCAGGTTGATGAGGAAGACCGAGCCCCACCAGAAGTGCTCCAGCAGGAACCCGCCGACGATCGGGCCGACGGCCGTACCGGCGGAGGCGGTGGCGCCCCAGATGCCGACGGCCAGACTGCGTTCGCGCGGGTCGTTGAAGAGGTTGCGGATCAGGGCGAGCGTGGCCGGCATCAGGGTGGCGCCCGCGACGCCGAGCAGCGCCCGCGCGACGATCAGGATCTCGGGGCTCGTGGCGTAGGCGTTGAACACGGATATCGCGCCGAACGCCGTGGCACCGGCCAGCAGGATCCGCTTGCGGCCGATCCGGTCGCCGAGGCTGCCCATGGAGACCAGCAGGCCGGCGATGACGAACGAGTAGACGTCGCCGATCCACAGCAACTGGGTGCCGGAGGGCTTGAGGTCCTCGCTGATGTAGGGGGTCGCGAGACCGAGGACGGTCGCGTCGACGGCCACCAGCAGCACGGCGAGCACGAGTACGCCGAGCGCGAGCCAGCGGCCCGGACGCTCCACCGCCTCGGTGCGGTCCGCCGGCCGCAAGGTGCTGGTCATGATTCCTCTCTCCTGACTGCGCCGCCGAGCAGCAGCTCGACGATCATGTGCTGGAAGTCCTTGGGTGCGCCCTTGCCGCTGTGCACCATCCAGGCGCCGGAGGCCATCAGGCCGTACAGCGCCTCGGTGAGCCAGGCGGGCGTGAGGTCGATGCGGAACTCGCCGCTGAGCTGGCCGCGCCGGAACAGGGCGGAGATCCGGTCGTCGATCCGGGTCCAGCCCGCGTTCTGCTCCTCGCCTTCGAAGAGCTGGTTCTCGGTGTAGAGGAACGCGAGCAGCCCGGCGGCGGGCTCGATGGCGCCGACCAGCCGGCGTACGGCCTCACTCGCGGTGCCCTCGTCGAGCCGGGCCGCGTCCAGGGCGGCCTCGCACTCCGCGATGCCGAGCTCCTCCAGCGCCCGGACGAGGGCGTCACGTCCGGCGAAGTGCCGGTGCAGCGTGGCCCGGCTGATTCCGGCGGCCTTGGCGACCTCGTCCATCGTCGCGGTGGATTTGCGGGTCAGCAGGGCGGCGGCGGCGCGCAGCATGTGCTCAGGATCGACAGCCATGAGACAACCATAAGCCATATGAGACAGCGATGTCTCATCCCGGGCGCGGGTGCCTCACGGCTGTCGTGCTGCCGTGCGGAAAGGGGTGATCAGTGCCAGGGCAGCTGCCCGCGCCGTTCCCAGTACGTGTGCGGCTCCTCCACCAGCGTGGCGAGGCGGGCCAGCTGGTCGTCGTCGAGATCGACCACCGCGGCGTGCAGGTTCGAGGCGAGCTGGGTGGTGGTGGCCGCGCCGGAGAGGACGACACCGGCCCAGGGCTGCCGGAGGATCACGGCCAGGGCGACCGCGTCGCAGCCCAGTCCGGTCCGGTCGGCGATCTCCTTGAGGGCGTCCGGGGCGTGCGGCCCGGCGAGGCGGCCGTTGGCCATGCCCTCCTTGACGATCACGGTGAGTCCGGCGTCGTGCGCCTCGGCGAGGGCGGGACCGGCGGAGGTCTCCAGCGCGTTGTACGTGGACTGCACGGTACGGAAGAGGGGTTCGCCGTCGACCGTCACGGCCAGGGCCGCCCGGATCGCCTCCGCCTGGGCGGGGCCGCTGGTGGAGAAGCCGACGGTGAGGCCCTGCGCGGCGGCTTCGGCGAGCTTCGCGTGCAGCTCCTTGTCGGTGAGGGCCGGGCTGTCCGGGGTCACCGAGTGGATCTGGTAGAGGTCGAGGCGGTCGCCGAGCAGGGCGTCGCTCTCCGCGCGCTGCCGTTCGTAGGTGGCGAGTCCGTGGTCCTTGACCTCGTGCTTCTCGGCGTCGGTGGACCAGCCGGCGGTGTAGGTGTAACCCCACTTGCTGCCCACGACGATGTCGTCGAGGCCGGGCCTGCCCTTGAGCCAGTCGGCGAGGAACTCCTCGGAGCGGCCGTAGGAGCGGGCGGCGTCGAAGTAGCGGACGCCTTGGGCGTAGGCGGCGTCGAGGAGTTCGTGGGTGCGTTCCCGCAGGGCATCGACCGTGCGCTCCGCGGGAAGGTCCTCGTCCCGGCCCAGGTTGATGTAGCCGGGGCGTCCGACGGCGGCGAGGCCGAGGCCGATGTGGCAGGTGGGGGTTGTCGCTGCGGCCAGGCGGGCGAAGGGCATCGTCGGCTCCGTTCGGTCGGCTCCGGTGGCTTCCGGACAACGTAACCCGCGATGACCTTCGCCTCGGGACCCGGCCGCTGCGGTGTTTCGGCGCGTGCGGTTCGCTTCGCCTGTTCGCGCGGCGCCCAGCCCCCCCCGTCAGGCCTGCTGACGTGCCGTCGCCCAGGCGTGCTGGGCCGCCACGTCCGCCTTCACCTCTCCCAGCTGGATCGCCACCGCGCTCGGGGCCGTGCCACCCCTGCCGTTGCGGGAGGCCAGGGCGCCGGGGACGTTGAGGACCGTGCGGACCTCGGGGGTCAGGTGGGCGGAGATCTTGGCGAACTGCTCGTCCGTCAGCTCGTCCAGTTCCTTGCCCTCGGCCTCGGCGACCTTCACGCACTCGCCGGCGACCTCGTGGGCCACGCGGAACGGGACGCCCTGCTTGACCAGCCACTCGGCGATGTCCGTGGCGAGGGAGAAGCCTGCCGGGGCCAGTTCCTCCATGCGCTCGCGGTGGACGGTGAGGGTGGCCATCATGCCGGTGAAGGCCGGGAGCAGGACCTCCAGCTGGTCGATGGAGTCGAAGACCGGCTCCTTGTCCTCCTGGAGGTCGCGGTTGTACGCGAGCGGGAGGGCCTTGAGGGTGGCCATCAGGCCCGTCAGGTTGCCGATGAGGCGGCCGCTCTTGCCGCGGGCCAGCTCCGCGATGTCCGGGTTCTTCTTCTGCGGCATGATCGACGAGCCCGTCGAGAACGCGTCGTGCAGGGTCACGAAGGAGAACTCCTTCGTGTTCCAGAGGATGATCTCCTCGGCGATCCGGGAGAGGTTGACCCCGATCATCGCGGTGATGAAGGCGAACTCGGCGACGAAATCGCGGGAAGCCGTCCCGTCGATCGAGTTGCCGACGCTGCCGTGCTCGAAGCCGAGGTCCTTCGCCACCGCCTCCGGGTCCAGTCCGAGGGAAGAGCCCGCCAGGGCGCCCGAGCCGTAGGGCGAGACCGCCGTGCGCGCGTCCCACTGGCGCAGCCGCTCGGCGTCCCGGGAGAGGGACTGGACGTGGGCCAGGACGTGGTGGGCGAAGAGGACGGGCTGGGCGTGCTGGAGGTGGGTGCGGCCGGGCATGGCCACGTCCGGGTGGGCCTCGGCGAGGCCGATCAGCGCGTCCTGCAGCTCGGCGATCAGACCGCCGACGATCCGGGCGTGGTCGCGCAGGTACATCCGGAAGAGGGTGGCGACCTGGTCGTTGCGGGAGCGGCCCGCGCGCAGCTTGCCGCCGAGGTCGGGGCCGAGGCGCTCCAGGAGGCCGCGCTCCAGGGCGGTGTGGACGTCCTCGTCGGCGATCGTGCCCACGAAGGAACCGTCGGCGACGTCGCCCTCCAGCTGGTCCAGCCCGGCGATCATGCGGGTCAGCTCGTCGTCCGTGAGCAGACCCGCCTTGTGCAGCACGCGCGCGTGGGCGCGCGAACCGGCGATGTCGTACGGCGCGAGCCGCCAGTCGAAGTGGACGGACGCGGACAGCTTCGCCAGGGCCTCGGCGGGACCGTCGGCGAAACGACCGCCCCAGAGCCGGACGTCACCGCTGTTGCTGCTCACCTGCTGCGCTCCTCTGTGGGTGTGGATGTGCCACCGCTTCCCCGCACGGGGGAGGCGGTCGTCACGCTACTGCTTGCGCGAGGTCCCGCCGGGCCGCGATCGGCATGCATGAGTATGCAGAGTCATGCATGATTCGTCAATCGACCTCGAGGTGGGGGCCGGAATCCGGACGGCGCGAGAAAGAATTTGAAGATCCGTTGAACACGGGAAACCGCTTACCCGTACCTCTCGCCGAACGCAGGCGCCGCGTTTCGACCGACGAACCCCCCGACCCCCTAGTGAGGCATCCGCATGTCCAGGGCTCTTCCGAAGTACAACAAGCGTCGCGTCACGTTCATCGGCGGCGCCGCCGCGGTGGCGCTGTCCGGCACGGTGATCGCCGGATTCGCCCTCGCCGGGGAGACGTCCAAGAGCAATGGGGCCGAGGCCCGGACACTCGCGGGCCCCGGCACGATCACGTGCCCGGACGTCAGGTCGAAGCTCCCGGCGGTCCCCGCCTCCGCCAAGGCCGAGGTCGACCGCAACCTGACCCTGCTCAACACGCAGATCCAGGAGGCCAACAAGCGCCTGGTCGACACCGTCGGCCAGGGCGGCCCGAACTTCGTCCAGAACGCCATCCTCGGCCCGCTCAAGGACAAGCGCGTGGCGACCGTCAACCGCATCGCCACCGCCATCGGCCGCACCGCCGCCAAGCCGCAGGGCCTGGACTCCCTCGCCACCTGCACACTCAACGGCGCGGGCACGAACGCGGGCGGCGGTGCGGCCGGCAAGCCGCAGACGGGCGGTAACGCCGGTAACGCCGGTAACGCCGGTAACGCCGGTAACGCCGGTAACGCCGGTAACGCGGGCAACGGCGGGAACGCCGCCGTCGGCACGATCACGTGCCCGGACGTCAAGTCGAAGCTCCCGGCGGTCCCCGCCTCCGCCAAGGCCGAGGTCGACCGCAACCTGACCCTGCTCAACACGCAGATCCAGGAAGCCAACAAGCGCCTGGTCGACACCGTCGGCCAGGGCGGCCCGAACTTCGTCCAGAACGCCATCCTCGGCCCGCTCAAGGACAAGCGCGTCTCCACCGTGAACCGCATCGCCACCGCCATCGGCCGCACCGCCGCCAAGCCGCAGGGCCTGGACTCCCTCGCCGCCTGCACACTCACCAAGTGAGGTGACAGGCGCTGTGGCCGCCCCGTGGGAGCGCCGGCCGGGGCGGCCACGGCGACGCCCGCACGCGGGATCCGGCAGAGGTGACCGGATCCCGCAATTCTTTAGACAGTCGAAATACCTGCGCCCATACTGTTCGACATGGGAAAGACTTATGAGCGCATAGACGGCCGGCTCCGCGCCTTCATCGAGGCGCAGCCGGTCTTCTTCACCGCCACCGCCCCGCTGGCCGCCGACGGCACGGTCAACCTCTCCCCCAAGGGACTCACGGGCTCCTTCGTCGTCCTCGACGAACTCACCGTGGCCTACCTCGACTTCGCCGGTTCCAACGCCGAGACCATCGCCCATCTGCGGGAGAACGGGCGGATCACCCTGATGTGGTGCGCCTTCCAGGGCCCGCCGAACATCGTCCGGGTGCACGGCAGGGGTGAACCGGTCTTCCGCGACGACCCCCGTTTCGCGGAACTGCTCACGCACTTCCCGGACATCGACCCGACGCCGCACGGCCTGCGCGCGATCATCGTCGTCACCGCCGAACACGTCCGCGACACCTGCGGCTACGGCGTGCCATTCATGGCGTACGAGACGGACCGCGATCTGCACGGCAAGCGGTTCGCCCGTGAGGACGACGCCTCACTGAGCGCCTACTTCACCAAGAAGGAGTACATCGCCACCAGCCTGGACGGACTTCCCGGGCTGCCGTTGCCGCTGCCTCCCTCTACCGTCTGAGGCATGCGCCCCGGTGCCGTCGTCCTCGCCGTCTCCTCCCTCGTGGTGCTCGGCGCCGGGCCGCCCGTCCCCGCGCCACCGTTGCCGGCCCGGATGGCGGACACCGGTGGCGGCACCCAGCTGATCACCGCGGTGGCTCCGAAAGGGGCCTCGACGACGGGCACGGTCGCCTGGTGGGACCGCGACGGAGGCGGGCGCTGGGTGAAGAAGGGCTCCGCGCCCGCGCGCTTCGGGGCGAACGGGCTGGTCGAGGGCGCGTCCCGCAAGCAGGGCACGAACACCACCCCCACCGGCCTCTACGGCCTGCCGTACGCGTTCGGCATCGAGGCCGCGCCGCGCGGGACGGCGTACAGGTACCGCCGGGTGCGCCAGGAGTCCTGGTGGTGCCAGGACAACGACTCCCGCTCCTACAACCGCTGGACCGAGCCGCGCGCGGCTGACTGCCGGGCCGCCGAGTCGGAGCACCTGATCACCTATCGCACGCAGTACGCGCACGCGCTCGTCATCGGCTTCAACTACGAGCGTCCCGTCCGAGGGCGTGGCGCGGGCATCTTCCTGCACGTCCACGGGCGGGGGGCGACGGCCGGCTGCGTCTCCGTGTCCGAGGACGCGATGCGGCGGATCCTCGTCTGGGCCGACCCCGCGCGGCGTCCGCACATCGCCGTGGGGACGCTCAGCGGAAGCACGGCCGTCACGCGCCTCTGAGGGGTCGTCGGCCGCGTGAGTGTTACCAACGGTCACTGCTGTTCGCACACGACTCGGCACCCGGCTGAACACTCCCGTGCCGCGGCACGTATCTGTGGGCCAAGGGTCAAGTCCCCACGGAGGAACCGTGACCACCACGCTCGCAGGCGGACGTGCCGCCCGCCGCCAGACGATGCGCCGCATCCGCCCGCGCCGCTCCCCGGCCGTCCCGCTGCTGATCGCCCTGTGGGCCGGTGCGGCGGCCGTGCTGTGGCTGTGGTGGGACAACACACCGTCCCTCGCGGACACCTCGGCCAAGATCCTGGCGGCGGGCCGCATAACCGGCCTGCTCGCCGGGTACCTCATGGCGCTCGTGGTGCTCCAGATGGCCCGGGTGCCCGCGCTGGAGCGCCGGGTGGGCACCGACCGGGTCGCGCGCTGGCACGCCATGACCGGCCGCTACACGCTCTGCCTGGTCCTCGCCCATGTCTTCCTGATCATGTGGGGCTACGCCCTGCAGGCGGGCAAGGGGCTCGGCGACATCGTCCAGCAGACGACCGACTCCATCAACCAGCTGCCGGACATGGGCAAGGCCGCCATCGGCACGGGCCTGCTGTTCCTCATCGGGATCCTGTCCATCGGCGGGGTGCGCCGCCTGATCGGCTACGACACCTGGTACCACGTGCACCTGCTCACGTACGCGGCGGTGTACCTGACGTTCTGGCACCAGATCACGACGGGCAACGAGTTCGCCGTCGAGCCCGCGGCCAAGACCTTCTGGTACGGGCTGTACGGCGTGGTGACCGCGCTGGTCGTCTGGTACCGGATCCTCACGCCGATCCGGCTGAACCTGCGGCACCGCATGCGGGTCGAGGCCGTCATCGAGGAGACGCCGGGCATCGTGTCCGTGCTGATCGGCGGGCGCAAGCTGCACCGGATGGGCGCGGAGGCCGGGCACTTCTTCCGCTGGCGGTTCATGGCGCCGGGCATGCGCTTCAGCTCGCACCCCTACTCCCTGTCGGCGGCGCCCCGCCCGGACATGCTGCGGATCACCGTCAAGGCGATCGGCGACCACACCTCCCGGCTGCGCGAACTGACGCCCGGCACGCGGGTGTGGGCCGAGGGCCCGTACGGGGCGATGACCGCGCAGCGGCGCAGCCGCGGCAAGGTGCTGTTGGTGGCCGGCGGGGTGGGCATCACCCCGATGCGGGCGCTGTTCGAGACACTGCCGGGCGCGTCCGGTGACATCACGCTGCTCTACCGGGCCAACAGCACCCAGGACCTGGCGCTGTGGGGCGAGCTCGCCAAGATCGCCGACGAGCGCGGCGCCCGGCTGATGTACGCGGTCAACAGCCCGGACGGGGAACGCCCCGACATCTCCGCCGAGTCCCTCCAGCGGAAGATCCCGGACATCGACAACCACGACGTGTTCATGTGCGGGCCGCCCGGCTTCGCGCAGTCCGTCTACGAGGCACTGCGCGGCGCGGGAGTACCCGCCCGCCGTATCCATCACGAGTCGTTCGAGATGTGAGCGACGGGACACCAATGGCCCTTTTGGAGTTTGGGAAACGATGAGGAAGTCTCACCCCGTCCGGCGCGCCGTGCTCGCCGGCGCAGCCACCGTCTCCGGGATCGTGCTGCTGCTGTCCCTGAAGCCGGCCTCCGACCCGGGCTCCGCCCAGGCGGCGGGGCAGGCGCCGCCCGCGGCGGCCGGGCAGGCACCGCAGGGCGGCGTGAACGGCGCGGTCACCGGTGACGCGGCGCAGACGCAGTACGGCGCGGTGCAGGTCCGCCTGACGATGAGCAACGGCAAGATCACCCGGGCCGAGGCGGTGCAGGCGCCCAAGGGTGGCCGCAGCGACCAGATCACGGCCAGCTCGGTGCCGCGCCTCAACCAGGCGGCGGTCGCGGCGCAGAGCGCCGAGATCGACGCGGTCTCGGGCGCCACGTACACGAGCGCCGGCTACAAGAAGTCCCTCCAGTCGGCCCTGGACAAGGCGAAGGCGTCGGCCGGAGCGCAGCAGGGGGCCGGCGACGCGCAGACGCTGACCGGTGATGTCGCTCAGACGCAGTACGGCCCGGTGCAGGTGCGGGTGACCGTCGCCGGCGGGAAGATCACCAAGGCCGAGGCGGTCCAGGCCCCCAAGGGCGGCCGCAGCGACCAGATCACCTCCTCCTCCGTCCCCCGCCTCAACCAGGCGGCCGTCGCGGCCGGAAACGCGGACATCGACGCGGTGTCGGGCGCCACGTACACGAGCGCCGGCTACAAGAAGTCCCTCCAGTCGGCCCTGGACAAGGCTCCGGCCGGGGGCGGTTCCTCGCAGGCCGCGGGTTCGGGAGGCGGCCAGGCCCAGGCGCAGACCCTCACCGGCAGCGTGGCACAGACGCAGTACGGGCCGGTCCAGGTGCGGGTGACCGTCGCCGGCGGGAAGATCACCAAGGCCGAGGCGGTCCAGGCCCCCAAGGGCGGCCGCAGCGACCAGATCACCTCCTCCTC
>NZ_JBIBEQ010000011.1:210921-300398 GCF_042955215.1 Streptomyces sp. NPDC012466
CCGTCCCCCGCCTCAACCAGGCGGCCGTCGCGGCCGGAAACGCGCAGATCGACGCCGTGTCCGGGGCGACGTACACCAGCGCCGGATACAAGCAGTCCCTCCAGTCCGCGCTGGACCAGGCCGGTGGCTGACCAGGTGGCCGACCCCGCAGAGGCTCCCGCCGCGGTACGTCATGCCGAGGAGACGATGGGGACCGTCTTCTCCTTCGACGTCCGCGGCGGGGAACCGGCCGCCGTGCGCGCGGCCCTGGACGAGGCCGTCGTCGGACTGCACCGGGTCGACGCGGTGTTCAGCACGTACCGCGAGGACAGCCAGATCTCACGGCTGCAACGCGGGGAGGTGACCGTCGGGGAATGCGACCCCGAGGTCGGCGAGGTGCTGGAACTGGCCGCCGAGGCGGAGCGGTTGAGCGACGGCTGGTTCAGCACCTCGTACCGGGGTCGCCTCGATCCGACCGGCATCGTCAAGGGCTGGGCGGTCGAGCGGGCGGCACGGCGGCTGGCGGACGTGCCCGGGGTGTGCGGAGTGAACATCAACGGCGGCGGGGACGTGCAGTTGCTCGGGACACCGGGCGGGCAGCGTCCGTGGCGCGTGGGGGTGGCCGACCCGTTGCGGCCGGGGGGCCTGGCGGCGGTCATCTCGGCGGCCGGGGTGGACGAGCTGTCCGTGGCCACGTCCGGTACGGCGGAGCGCGGCGCGCACATCGTGGATCCGCGGACGGGGCGGTCGGCCGTGACGGACCTGGTCGCCGTGACCGTGGTCGGGCCTCGGCTGACGTGGGCGGACTGCTGGGCGACGGCAGCGTTCGCGATGGGCTCGCGGGAGGGGCTGGCGTGGCTGGAGTCGCTGCCTGGTGTGGAGGCGCTGCTGATCACCGCCGGCGACGAGGTGCGCTGCACTGGGGGGTTGGCGGCGCGGCTGGGGTGAGTTCCGGCGGGGGGCGGGGGCCGCAACCCGGCGGAACGGGGTGCCGCTGCGCCCACCCGTGCCGCCCCTAGCGGCACGCATGCCCGCAGCTGGGCCGGCCGGGGCGCGGGGAACTGCGCGATCAGCCACTGCTCACCCGCACCCGAACGACGACCCTCAGTGGCCGTTCTGCGCCAGCCTCAGCAGATGATCCGCCAGGGCCTGCCCACCCGTCGGGTCCCGGCTGATCAGCATCAGCGTGTCGTCGCCCGCGATCGTCCCCAGGATGTCGTGCAGCTCGGCCTGGTCGATCGCCGAGGCCAGGAACTGCGCCGCCCCCGGAGGGGTACGCAGCACCACGAGGTTCGCCGACGCCTCCGCGGAGATCAGCAGCTCCTGCGAGAGCCGCCGCATCCGCTCCTCCTTCGCCGACCCGCCCAGCGGCGCCCGGGGCGTACGGAACCCGCCCTCGCTGGGCACCGCGTAGATCAGGTCGCCGTCGGCGTTGCGGATCTTCACCGCGTTCAGTTCGTCCAGGTCCCGGCTGAGCGTCGCCTGCGTGACGTTCAGCCCGTCGTCGGCGAGCAGCTTCGCCAGCTGGCTCTGCGAGCGGACCGGCTGCCGGTTGAGGATGTCCACGATCCGGCGGTGGCGGGCGGTGCGGGTCTGCGGCACGGCGGGCCCGTTCGCCCCCGGCTGCTCGTGGTCCTGCGCCTGGCTCATCGTCGTCTCATTCCCCGGATCGTCCGTCCCCGTTCACTGCCTGGAGGATGCCGGGCAGCGCCCCGAGGAACGCGTCCGCCTCGTCGTCGCCGAGGTTCAGCGGCGGCATCAGCCGGACGACGTCGGGGGCGGGCACGTTCACCAGGAATCCGGCCTCCTGAGCCGCCTGGCGCAGCTGGGGCGCGAGCGGCTCGGTGAGCACGATACCCAGGAGTAGTCCCGCGCCCCGGACAAAATCGATCAACGGGTGGCCGAGGCCCTCGATTCCCTCCCGCAATCTCTCGCTCTGCCGCTTGACGTTCTCCAGCAACCCCTCGTTCTCGATGGTGTCGAGGACGGCGAGCCCGGCGGCACAGGCGACCGGGTTGCCGCCGAACGTCGTGCCGTGCTGGCCGGGCCGGAGCAGCTCCGCGGCCCGCCCGAAGGCGACGGTGGCGCCCAGCGGCAGCCCGCCGCCGAGCTGCTTGGCGAGGGTGACGACGTCGGGCAGGACGCCTTCGTGGGCCTGGTACTCGAACCAGTGGCCGGTCCGGCCGATGCCGGTCTGCACCTCGTCGAGGACGAGGAGCGCCCCGGTCGCCGCCGTGATCGCCCGGGCCGCCTTGAGGTAACCGGCCGGCGGGACGACGACGCCGAGCTCGCCCTGGATCGGCTCCAGGATGACGAGGGCGGTCTCCTCGGTGACCGCGGCGGCCAGGGCCTGCGCGTCACCGAAGGGCACGTGGGTGACGTCACCGGGCAGGGGCAGGAACGGCTCGCGCTTGCCGGCCTGGCCGGTCATGGCCAGGGCGCCCATGGTCCGCCCGTGGAAGGCGCCCTCGGTGGCGACGACGTGGGTCCGCCCGGTCAGCCGGCCGATCTTGAACGCGGCCTCGTTGGCCTCGGCGCCGGAGTTGCAGAAGAAGACCTTGCCGTCCCGGCCGAACAGGCGCAGCAGCCGCTCGGCGAGGGCGACGGTCGGCTCGGCCATGAAGAAGTTGGAGATGTGGCCGAGGGAGCCGATCTGCCGGGTGACGGCCTCGACGACCGCCGGGTGGGCGTGGCCGAGGGCGTTGGTGGCGATGCCGCCGACGAAGTCGAGGTAGGAACGGCCGTCGGCGTCCCAGACGCGGGTGCCCTCGCCGCGTGCCAGGGGCAGCAGCGGGGTGCCGTAGTTGTTCATGAGCGCGCCCTGCCACCGCTCGGCGTACTCCTGATGGACGGTCATACGGCTTCCCCCTCTTGCTCGTCGGGCACGACCATCGTGCCGATGCCCTCGTCGGTGAAGATCTCCAGCAGGATCGAGTGCTGGACCCGGCCGTCGATGACGCGGGCGGTGGTCACGCCGTTGCGCACGGCGTGCAGGCAGCCCTCCATCTTCGGCACCATGCCGGACGACAGGTCCGGCAGCAGCCGCTCCAGTTCCGTGGCGGTGAGGCGGCTGATCACCTCGTCGCTGTGCGGCCAGTCCTCGTAGAGGCCCTCGACGTCCGTGAGGACCATGAGGGTTTCGGCGTCCAGTGCAGCAGCGAGTGCCGCAGCCGCCGTATCAGCATTGACGTTGTAGACATGTCCGTCGTCCTGGGAGCGGGCGATCGAGGAGACGACCGGGATGCGGCCGTCGGCGAGCAGGGCCTCGATGGCGCCGGTGTCGATCGCGGTGATCTCGCCGACCCGGCCGATGTCGACCAGTTCGCCGTCGATCTCGGGCTGGTGCTTGGTGGCGGTGATGGTGTGCGCGTCCTCGCCGGTCAGGCCGACGGCGAGCGGCCCGTGCTGGTTGAGCAGCCCGACCAGCTCGCGCTGGACCTGCCCCGCCAGCACCATCCGTACGACGTCCATGGCGTCCTCGGTGGTGACCCTGAGGCCGGCCTTGAACTCGCTGACGATGCCGTGCTGGTCGAGGGCGGCGCTGATCTGCGGGCCGCCGCCGTGCACCACGACGGGCTTGAGACCGGCGTGGTGCAGGAACACCACGTCCTGGGCGAAGGCGGCCTTGAGGTCCTCGTCGATCATGGCGTTGCCGCCGAACTTGATGACGACGGTCTTGCCGTTGTGCCGGACCAGCCAGGGCAGCGCCTCGATGAGGATCTGCGCCTTGGGCAGGGCGGTGTGCTTGCGCGTCGCTCCACTGCTCATGACGAGTACGCGCTGTTCTCGTGGACGTAGTCGGCGGTGAGGTCGTTGGTCCAGATGGTGGCGGTCTCGGACCCGGCGGCGAGGTCGGCGACGATGTGCACCTCGCGGTAGCGCATGTCGACCTTGTCGCGGTCCTCGCCGACACCGCCGTTCTTGCAGACCCACACGCCGTTGATGGCGACGTTCAGCCGGTCCGGCTCGAAGGCGGCCCGCGTGGTGCCGATCGCGGAGAGGACGCGGCCCCAGTTGGGGTCCTCGCCGTGGAGGGCGCACTTGAGGAGGTTGTTGCGGGCGATGGAGCGGCCCACCTCGACGGCGTCGTCCTCGGTCGCGGCGTTGATCACCTCGACCTTGATGTCCTTGCTGGCGCCCTCGGCGTCCCGGATGAGCTGCTGGCCGAGATCGTCGCAGACCTGCCGTACGGCTTCGGCGAACTCCTCGTATCCGGGGCTGACCTCGGCCGAGCCGGAGGCGAGCAGCAGCACGGTGTCGTTGGTGGACATGCAGCCGTCGGAGTCGACCCGGTCGAAGGTCGTGCGGGTGGCGGCCCGCAGGGCCTTGTCCAGTACGTCGTTGTCCAGGTCGGCGTCGGTGGTGAGGACGACGAGCATGGTGGCGAGGCCGGGGGCCAGCATGCCCGCGCCCTTGGCCATGCCGCCGACGGTCCAGCCGTCCTTGGTGACGACGGACGTCTTGTGGACGGTGTCGGTGGTCTTGATGGCGATGGCGGCCTTCTCGCCGCCGTGCTCGCTGAGCGCCTCGGCGGCCGTCTCGACGCCCGGGAGCAGTTTGTCCATGGGGAGCAGCACCCCGATGAGGCCGGTCGAGCAGACGGCGACCTCGATGGCGCCCCGGCCGAGGACCTCGGCGGCCTTCTCGGCCGTGGCGTGGGTGTCCTGGAAGCCCTTGGGGCCCGTGCAGGCGTTGGCGCCACCGGAGTTGAGGACGACGGCGGACACCTGGCCGCTCTTCAGCACCTGCTCGGACCACAGGACCGGCGCGGCCTTCACACGGTTGGAGGTGAAGACGCCGGCGGCGGTGCGGCGGGGCCCGTTGTTGACCACGAGGGCCAGGTCCGGGTTGCCGTTCTCCTTGATCCCGGCGGCGATGCCCGCCGCCGTGAATCCCTTGGCTGCCGTGACGCTCACGGTGCGACTCCGATCGTGGAAAGTCCGGTGGTCTCGTCGAGACCCAGGGCGATGTTCATGCTCTGGACGGCACCGCCCGCGGTGCCCTTGGTGAGGTTGTCGATGGCGCTGATCACGATGATCCGCCCGGCGGCCTCGTCGTACGCGACCTGCACCTGAACGGCGTTCGAACCGTGGACGGACGCCGTGGCGGGCCACTGACCCTCGGGGAGCAGGTGCACGAACGGCTCGTCGGCGTACGCCTTCTCGTAGGCGGTGCGCAGCGACTCGCCCGTGACGCCGTCGGCGGCCTTGGCGCTGCACGTGGCGAGGATGCCGCGGGGCATGGGCGCGAGGGTCGGCGTGAAGGACACGGAGACCGGCCGCCCCGCGGCCGCGCTGAGGTTCTGGGTGATCTCGGGGGTGTGCCGGTGCCCGCCGCCGACGCCGTAGGGGGACATCGAGCCCATGACCTCGCTGCCCAGCAGGTGCGGCTTGGGCACCTTGCCCGCGCCGGACGTCCCGGAGGCGGCGACGATCACGGCCTCGGGCTCGGCCAGGTCCGCCGCGTACGCCGGCACGAGGGCGAGGGAGACGGCGGTCGGGTAGCAGCCGGGCACCGCGATGCGCTTGGACCCCTCCAGCGCGGCGCGGCCACCCGGCAGTTCGGGAAGGCCGTAGGGCCAGGTTCCGGCGTGCGGCGAGCCGTAGAACTTCTCCCAGGCGGCGGCGTCCGTCAGCCGGAAGTCGGCGCCCATGTCGACGACGAGTACGTCCGGGCCGAGCTGCTCGGCGACGGCGGCGGACTGCCCGTGCGGCAGTGCGAGGAAGACGACGTCGTGGCCGGCGAGGACCTGCGGGGTGGTCTCCTGGAGCACTCGGCCGGCCAGGGGCAGCAGGTGCGGCTGGAGCGCACCGAGCTTCTGCCCCGCGTTCGAGTTGCCGGTCAGGGCGCCGATCTCGACCTCGGGGTGCGCCAGGAGCAGACGCAGCAGTTCCCCGCCCGCGTACCCACTCGCTCCGGCCACTGCCGCACGTACCGCCATGGATCCTCCTCCTTAGAGGGCATGACTATACGTTTCGCTGCACGTTTATGCAATCCCATTCATGGGCGGCGCGGTGGTCGCCGCGACGGCCCGGAAAACGGTTTTGTCCTGGCCATGACCACAGGTTAAGGTCCCCGGGCACATCAGGGGATCACGGCGGGTGGGGGACATGGCCGAGGACATCGACGCGCCCATGAGCAGCGCGAACGCATGGGGGCAGGCGCTCGCGGCGGTGGCTCTGGTGGGGGCGCTCGGCGCGGGCTTCTGGGGGCTCGCGCGGACGTCGGCCGCGGAGAGCGAGCCGAAGCCGGCCACCTGCTCCGACGGGGAGACCCCGGCCCCGAAGGGCAAGCACCTCTCCGGTGCGCAATTGTGCGAGGCGCTGAACCGGTCCGACCTGGCCGCGCTGCTGGGCACGCCGGCCGAGATCGCGAAGACCGCCCAGGGCAGCGACAGCTCCATCGGGACCGCCGGCGGCAAGGACATCGCCACACCGCAGGCACAGGTCGAGTTCGAGACGTACACCGTGACGCTCTCGGCGACCTACGACGGCCTGCCGGTGACCGGGTCGGAAGCACTGCTCGGGAGCGACGCCCGCCGGCAGACGATGCTGGGCCGCCCGGGGGTCCTCTACTCGACGCGCACCATCAGCATCAGCTTCCGGCTCGACGGCGGCGACGCCGACAGCGGTCCCGGCGTACCGGCCCGGGCCCTCACCGTGGCCCAGGACCCGAAGGACCGCGGCGGCTCCCTCGACGTCACCATGTGGCGTACGGACGGAGTGGTGCCGGACGACGCGGTGCTCATGCGCGTCGCGGAGAAGGTGCTGCCGACGGTCCCGGGGTGGACGGCCCGCGGCTGAGCCCGCCCCGCCGCCGCGCCCGGGTCCATCGCGCCAGGAAGAGCATGCGCATGCTCCAGCCCCGGGACGGCCGGGTCGTCCTCGGCCGCCGCCGCGCCCGGGTCCGCCCGGCCCTCGGCGCACCGGAACGCCGACTGCTGCGTCCGGCCCCGCCCGTGGGCCACTCGCCGGACGTCCTCACGCCGGGCATCGACGCCCTGCTGTTCACGCCCCGTGCGCGGTCACGCGACGATCTGCTGGAACTCGGGGCCGCAGGGCGCCGCAGGCTGCCGCCGTGGGGCCGGGGCTCTGGCGGCCGGTGACTCCGGGGCGGTCCGACCGTCCTGAAGGACGCCGCGCCGCCCCCGGTGGTCGTCTGTCCCATGACGCGCCAGGGCGCCCCGCACCCGGCCGGCCTCACGGCGGCACCGGTGCCCCGGCACCTCGACCTCTACCTGCGCATCGCCCCCGAGCTGTACCTGAAGCGGCTGTGCGTCGGCGGCCTGGAGCCCCAGCAGCGCGACCGCCCTGCTCGGCGGGCGTCACGGCTCGGCGGTGTGCGGCGCACCGGCGACGGGCTCCGCTCACGGTGACGCGCACGCTGCGGGCCGCTGCCCGGGGAGCAGCGGCCCGCAGCGGCGGCCTTATCTCTGCTTGATCCTCAGAAACGTGACGGAGTTCGCCGGGAAGGTGTAGGTGAACTTCTTCGCCACACCCCGGAAGGTGGACGTCACCGGCGTCACCGGGGTGTCCGTCTCGGTGTTCACGGCGTCCTCGTCGGCGGCCAGGGTGGTCACCCGGGCCGTGGAGGAGACCTTGGCGCCACCGAGGTCGACGGCCGTACGGGCCTCGGCCGACTGGGCGTTGACGACCTTGACGATCAGGTCACCGGTCCCGGCGTCCTCGGTGACGACCTGGCGGAACGGCTCGGCGGGCTTGTCGTCCTTGAAGCTGCCCCACTCCTTGCCGTCGAGGAACAGGGTGACCTGACGGCCGCGCACCTTGATGTCGATGTCGTAGGCCCGGCCCGTCTCGATCGACCCGGCCTTCGTCATCAGGGTGCCCTTGCCGCCGTCCACGGCCTGCTCGATCGCGGACTGGGTGTTGTTCCAGCCGCCGAGGTTCCACCAGTAGTAGTTGCCGGTGTCCTTGACGCCGAAGGCGACGAGGAAGCCCTCCTTTCCGGACTTCTTGGTGGCCTTCACATGCAGGTCGTAGTCCTTCCACGCCGGGTCGCCCGCCGTGACCAGGGTGTTCTCGGCGGCGGTGTCGGTCTGGACGTACGCCCCGTCCTGGATGCTCCAGCTGCCCGCGCCGGAGTGCTTCCACTTCGAGGCGTCACCGGAGAAGTCGTCGCTCAGCAGGGTCGAGCCGTCCGCCGAGGTGACCTTCACATCGTCGTACGCGGCGCTGGTCGCCCACGTCGACAGGCCGACGGCTCCGGTGATGGGGCCGCTGACGTTCGGCGTGGTCGTGGCCTTCGACGGAACCACGCGGTCGCCGACGTTGTTCATGAACAGCTTCTGGACCTCGTAGTTGGCCGAGTTCCAGGAGGCCCGGTTGTTGAACCAGATCATGTCGGGCCGCCACTGCACGTAGTCCTCGTTGGCGAGCAGCGGGGCGTACGAGGCGAGCTTGACGACGTCCGCGTTGCGCTCCAGGCCGGTCATGAAGGCGGCTTCGGACAGGCCGTTCTTCCAGGCGTTGCCCTGGGAGGCGTACTCGCCGAGGAAGACCTTGGGGCCGTTCCTGTCGTAGGAGTCGTAGCGGTCGTTGTTCTGGAGGAACCAGGTCGGGCTGTTGTAGTAGTGCTCGTCGACCATGTCGACCTTGCCCTCGCGGTTGAGCTGCCAGGCGGTGTCGAAGGTCGTGCCGGCGTCGTCCGGGCCCGAGTTGGAGATGACGGTGATGTCGGGGTACTTCGCCTTGATGGCCGTCCGGAACCGCTCGAAACGGGTGAAGAACTCCTTCGGGAGGTTCTCCTCGTTGCCGACCCCGAGGTGGGTCAGGTGGAAGGGCTTGGGGTGACCCATCCGCGCGCGGACCTTGCCCCACGTGGAGTTCGCCGGGCCGTTGGCGAACTCGATGAGGTCGAGAGTGTCCTGGATGTGCCGCTTGAGCAGCGCCTCGTCGTCGGTGGCCTTGTTCTGGCCGCAGCCGGTCACCAGGGCGGGGACGACGGGCAGCGGCATGGCGCCGATGTCCTCGGAGAAGCGGAAGTACTCGTAGTAGCCGAGGCCGTAGCTCTGGTTGTAGCCCCAGAAGTTGGCGTTGGTGGCGCGCTCCTCGACAGGTCCGATGGTGTCCTTCCACTGGTAGCTGCGCTTGCGCTGCCAGTTCGAGGCCTCGCTGTAGTCCTCCATGGAGCCGGTGTTGACCAGGCAGCCGCCGGGGAAGCGCACGAAGCCCGGTTTCAGGGCGGCGATCTTCTCGGCGAGGTCCTTGCGCAGGCCGTTCGGCTGGTTCTTGTACGTCTCGCGCGGGAACAGCGACACCTCGTCGAGCGCGGCGGTGTGCGACGAGGTGACGGCGAGCCGGCCGCGGTTGCTCGTACGGGTCGCCGTGAACGTGGCCTTGTACTTGGCCCAGCCCCCCTTCACGGCGACCTGACGGGCGGTGGCGAGAGTCCCCGCGGTGTCCTTCAGCGAGACGGTGAGGGTGCTGCCGCTCTCGGCGCGGGCCCACACCGAGAAGTCGTACTTCTTGCCCTGCTCGACCCTGATGCCGGTGTTGTAGCCGGCGTTCGTCACGGATGAACCGGCGCCCAGGGAGAGGTAGTTGCGGTTGCGGGCGTTGAGCCGGCCCGCGTCGTTCACGACCTGGGCCGTGCCACCGGCCGTCCAGGAGGTCAGGGGCGTGTAAGAGCCGTTGTCGGCGGTGGAGTACTCGAAGGAGCGGTTCTGCACGAGTTCGGCGTACAGACCGCCGTCGGCGGCCCGGTTGATGTCCTCGAAGAAGACGCCGTACATCGTGTCGTCGATCTTCGCGCCGTGGGCGGACGGGTCGACGGTGATCGCGTAGTCGGTGACGTCCTCGGCGTGCGCGGGGGCCGGTAGGAGGGCTGCTGCCGTCAGGAGGGCGGTGGTCGTGAGACCGAGTCTCCATCGGGTGCGTGCGGCGGTGCTTGGCATGGATACTCCGCGGCTCTGAGTGTTCGAAATATCAGACATTGGTCAGCACTTCGAACGGCAAGATAGGGAGGGGGCGAAGGCGCGTCAATGGGTCGCGCAGCAACGGCTGGGACGGAGAGCGGGGCAGGATGGGCGAGTTCTGGCCAGTGCCGGACGCACTGGCGTATCTGGCCGGGCGCTGGCGGGTGTCACGGTCGGTGCGGGATCTCGCGAGCGGTGTGGAAGGGCAGTTCACCGGTGTCACGGAGTTCGGCCCGTTGCCGGACGAAGGCGCCGGGGGCGCCGCACAGGTCACCGGCGGGCTGCTGCACCACGAGTCCGGCACCTTCGTCTGGCAGGGCGTCGCCCGGCCCGCCGAGCGGACGCTGCGCTTCCTGCCGGGTCCGGGCGGCACGGCGGACGTGCGGTTCGCCGACGGGCGGCCGTTCCACGACCTGGACCTGACGTCCGGCCGGCATGTCGCCGGCCATCCCTGTGCGGCCGACCTCTACCGCGGCGAGTTCACGGTCCGCGACGCGGACCACTGGCGGACGGTGTGGCGGGTCCGCGGCCCCGCCAAGGACCTGGTGCTGACGACCGGCTACGCGCGTGAGGGCTGAACGGACGCGCCGTCGAATCGCAGGTTCCAGCGGCCCGCCCGGCCCGTCACGCAGGTCGTCGACAACGGGCGGACGTCGATGTTCCAGTACGTCGAGGGCGGCGCCTTCAGGACATAGACCAGGGCGGCCCGGATCACGGACGGATCGGCCACCGCCACGACCCGGCAGCCGTCCTCGACGGGCCGGGTGTCGAGCCAGCCGCCGACCCGGGTGATGAAGTCGGCCAGGGACTCGCCGCCGTGCGGGGTGGCGCGCGGGTCGGCGAGCCAGGCGTCCACGGCCTCCGGCTCCCGGGCCATGGCCTCGCCGAGCGTCAGCCCGCGCCACCGGCCCATGTCGCAGTCGCGCAGGCCGAGTTGCACCAGCGGCGCGTACCCCAGCCCCTCCCCCGTCGACCGGCTGCGCGGGGTCGGCGAACAGTAGCGCAGCTCCGCCGCGGCGAGCGGCAGCAGCTCCTGGGCGACGCGCTCCACCTCACCCCAGCCGGCCTGGTCCAGCGGCCGGTCGTCCTCGAAACGCTCGGTGAGCAGCGCGGAGCTGCGCGCGGCGGCGACGAACGTGACCCTCAGTGGCATGCGGCGATCGTGCGGTCCACAAGTGCGCAGGTCAAGGGGTGTTACCTACGAGTTACCCAGGGTGTGCCGACCTTCACCGGCCGAAGACGAGCGCCATCCAGCGCTCGGGGCGCTCCAGCGCCGCGAACCCGAGCTTCTCGTACACTCCGTGCGCGTCGTGCGTGGCGAGCAGCACCCGCCGCACCCCGTACGACCGCGTCTCGTCCCGTACGGCGCCCACGAGCGCGCTGCCGACCCCCTTGCCGCGCACCGACGGATCGACGTACACGTCACACAGCCACGCGAAGGTCGCCCGGTCGGTGACCACCCGGGCGTAGGCGACCTGCTCGTCCGACACCCTGTCGTACACGCCGAAGTTGAGCGAGTTCTCGATCGCCCGGTCCTGCTTCTCCCTGGACCGGCCCAGCGCCCAGTAGGCGTCGGTGGACAGCCAGTGGTGCACCCGTCCGGCGTCGATACGGGCGGGGTCGGTGGAGATCTCGTATCCCTCGGGCAGGCTCGGCGTGTCGGTCATGTCCGCGATGCTCGCAGGCCACGCGGACGTGCGTCGAGTGGTTATGCCGGCACCTCGTCGCAGGCCGTGCGCAGCCGCCGTACGCCCTCGGCGATCTCCCCGGTCCCGGCGACCGCGGCGAAACTCAGGCGGATGTGGGCGGCCGGTGGTTCGGCGCTGAAGTACGGGCGGCCGGGTGTGACGGCGACTCCGGCGCGCAGGGCCGCGGAGGTCAGGGCCGACTCGTCCGTGCCGTCGGGCAGGCGGGGCCACAGGTGGTAGCCGCCGGACGGGACGTGGGGCAGCGAGAACTCCGGCAGGTGCAGGGCGAGTGCGCCGGTCATCGCGTCCCTGCGGGCCTTCAGTTCCGCGGAGACGGCCCGCAGGTGGCGGGGCCAGGCGGGCGAGCCGACGAGTTCGAGCGCGGCCTCCTGGAGGGGGCGCGGCACGAAGAACGTGTCGACGACCTGGATGGCCCGCAGCCGTTCCAGGACCGGTCCGCGGGCGGCCAGGGCGCTCACCCGGAAACTGGGCGAGGTCGCCTTGGTCAGGGAGGAGACGTGGACGACGACGCCGTCGGGATCGTCGGCGGCCAGGGGGCGCGGCAGCGGCCCCGCGTCCTCGTGCACGAGACGCCGTACGAAGTCGTCCTCGACCACGAAGGCGCCCGCCTCCCGGGCGATGCGCAGCACCTCGACGCGCCGTCCGGGCGCGAGGACGGCGCCGGTGGGGTTCTGGAAGAGCGGCTGGCAGACGAAGGCCGGGGCGCCGGTGGCGCGGAAGGCGTCCGCGAGCAGCTCCGGCCGCACACCGTCGGCGTCCACCGGGACGGGCACCGGGCGCAGGCCGGCCGCCCGGGCGATGGCGAGCATGCCGGGGTACGTCGGCGACTCGACCAGGACGGGGGCGCCGGGCGGGGCGAGGGCGCGCAGGGCGGTGGTGAGCGCGGACTGGCCGCCGGCGGTGATCAGCACCTCGGCGGCCGTGACCGAGCCTCCGATGCTCCGCGCGAACCATTCGCGCAGCTCGGGCAGCCCCTCCATGGGGGGTCGCCCCCAGGCCCCGGGACGGCGCCCGGCCCGCGAGAGGGCGGCGGCCATCGCCCGCTCGGGCTGCAACGACGGGTGCAGATAGCCGCCGTTGAACTCGATCACGCCGGGCGGCGGCGCGGCCAGCGACACCAGCACCCCGGAGGCGTCCACCGAGCGCGGCACGAGGTCGGCGGCACCGTCGGCGCTGAGGGCGACCTCCTGCCAGGAGGTGTCCCCGGCGGGGGCCGGTGCCGTCCGGGTCTGTGCGCGGAACGCGCCGGCGCCGGGCCGGGTGACCACCAGGCCCTCGGCGGCGAGCTGCGCCAGGGCCCGCGACACCGTCACGGGGCTCACCCGGAACCGTTCGACGAGCGCCCGGCTCGACGGCAGCTTTCCACCGGGTGAGTAGCGGTCGAGCTCCCGCCTCAGCTGTTCCGCGAGGTCACCTACGCTGCTACGCTCTTGCATGAGAGCACAGAGTAGCGCTACTACCGCCCCTTCGATAGCAGTCGCCGCCTCGGCACCGGAGCGTCCCGGCTTCGGCACCCTCCAGGCCGCGCTCGGCGTCGTGGCCTTCTCCCTCACGTTCCCGGCCACCGCGTGGGGACTGGAGGGCTTCGGGCCCTGGTCGCTGGTCGCCGTCCGGAGCGTCCTGGCCGCGGTCATCGCGGGCGGCTGTCTGCTGGCACTGCGCGTACCGCTGCCCGCCCGGCGGCACCGGCCGGGACTCGCGGTCGTCGGGGCCGGTGTCGTCCTCGGCTTCCCGCTGCTGACCACGCTGGCGCTTCAGACGTCCACCACCGCGCACGCCGCCGTCGTGGTCGGTCTGCTCCCGCTGACGACGGCGCTCTTCTCCGCGCTGCGCGTCGGTACCCGCCCCTCGCGCACGTTCTGGGTCGCCGCCCTGGCGGGCGCTGCGGCGGTGCTGGCCTTCACGGTGCAGCAGAGCGGCGGCGCCCTGAGCACCGCCGACCTGTACCTCTTCGCCGCGCTGCTGGTCTGCGCGGCCGGTTACACCGAGGGCGGCAGGCTGGCCCGGGTGATGCCGGGCTGGCAGGTGATCGGCTGGGCGCTGGTGCTGTGCCTGCCGCTGACCGTGCCCGTCGCCGCGCTCGCCCTGGCGCACGAACCCGTGCGGCTCACCGCGCACAGCGTCACCGGACTGCTGTGGGTCGCGGCGGGCTCACAGTTCGTCGGGCTGGTCGTGTGGTACCGCGGCATGGCGGCCATCGGCATCCCCAAGGCCAGCCAGTTGCAGCTCGCCCAGCCGCTGCTCACACTGGTGTGGTCGGTGCTGCTGCTGGGCGAGCACCTCACGGTCGCCGCCCCGCTGACGGCCGCGGCGGTGCTGGTCTGCATCGCCGTCACACAGCGATCACGCGGCTGAGCGGAACGGCGCACGTCCCCCGTCGGCAGGCGCCTCCCGGCCTGGACTCCAAGGCCACGGACCCGCTGCTCCGCACCTCGTGAGGAGGACCCAGATGCGCGCAACCGTGGGCGACCAGCTTGTCCAGCACGGCAGGGTGGTCGGTCAGCACGACAAGGTCGGCGAGATCGTCGAAGTGCTCGGCCAGGAGGGCAACCCGCCGTACCGGGTCCGGTTCGAGGACGGGCACGAGGGCGTGTGCTCCCCGGGACCCGACACGGAGATCCGGCACAGGGAGACCACCACCGGGCCGTGAGTCAGCGCGGGGGCGACGCCGGCTCTCCGTAGTGGTCGGCGACCACCCGCGCCATCGCCCCGATCCGGTCGGCCGCCACGTCCCTGGCGGCGAAGTGGACGTGTCCGCGCACCTCCGGATGCTGCCCGGCCAGCGTCAGGTGCCGGGACAGCTCGTCCGTCTGCTGCCACGCGGCGGGCTGCGCCGGGTCGCCGGCCTTGTACAGCGCCTCCCCCACGTAGAGCTGCGTCGAGCTGCCGCGCGCGACCTCCGCCCACCAGGGCACCAGCTTCGCGTAGTCGGCGGCGGCGAAGCCGATGTTCCAGTACAGCTGCGGGACGATGTAGTCGATCCAGCCTTCGCGCACCCACGTCCGCGTGTCCGCGTGCAGGTCGTCGTACGTCTCCACGCCCGCCCGCGTGTCCGAGCCGAGCGGGTCCGTCGCGGCGTTGCGCCACACACCGAAGGGACTGATGCCGAAACGGGCGCTCGGCCGGATCTCCTTCACACGGTCCGCCGTCTCCCGCACCAGCCGGTCGATGTTGTCCCGCCGCCAGGCGGCCCGGTCGGGGAAGTCGCCGCCGTGCTCGTCGTAGGCGTCGTCGTCGTCGAAGCTCTGCCCGGCCACGGGGTACGGGTAGAAGTAGTCGTCGAAGTGGACGCCGTCCACGGGATACTTCGCCACGGCGTCGAGCATCGCGTCCTCGACGAAGGCACGGACCTCGGGCAGCCCCGGGTTGTAGAAGAGCTTCCCGCCGTACGTCACCACCCAGCCCGGGTTCTGCCGGGCGGGGTGGGAGGCGGCGAGCCGGGCCGGATCGGCGTGGGCGGCGATCCGGTACGGGTTGAACCAGGCGTGCAGGTGCAGACCCCGGGCGTGGGCCTCCTCGACGGCCGTGCCCAGCGGGTCCCAGCCGGGGTCCTTGCCCTGGGTGCCGGTGAGGTACTGCGACCACGGCTCGTACGGCGAGGGCCACATCGCGTCCGCCGTGGGCCGGACCTGGAAGAACACGGTGTTGAGCCGGTTGCGGACCGCGGTGTCGAGGTGGGTGAGCAGCTCGGCGCGCTGCTGCGACGCGGTCAGCCCGGGCTTCGACGGCCAGTCGCGGTTGGCCACGGACGCGAGCCAGACGCCCCGCATCTCGGCGTCCGGCGCCCTTTCCCCGCGTCCGGTCGCGGCCGACGCCCGAGGCATCATCGTGAAGGCCGACAGCGCCGCCACCGCGAACGCCCTGCGTGACACTCGTCCCATCCGCATGCCCCAAAAGCCGCGGATCCGCCCGGTCGCGGATCACTCCGGGGCCAGCATGCCCGAATCGGACCCGCCCCCCGCGATCGATCATCGATACTTGGCGGTAACGTGCACGAACGGAGCAGGCGCCGGGACCCGGCCCGCCTGCCCGGTCGTGGATCAGCAGCGAAAGGGTCGATGTGACGGACACCCCAGCGGGAGACATTGCACGCGTCGGAGTCGTGGGCTGCGGTCAGATGGGCGCGGGGATCGCCGAGGTGTGCGCCCGGGCCGGCCTGGACGTCATGGTCGCCGAGACCACCGGCGAAGCCCTGGAGATCGGCCGCACCCGGCTGTTCACCTCCCTGGCCAAGGCGGCCGAACGCGGCAAGATCACCGAGGAGGAGCAGGAGGCCACGCTGGCCCGCCTGAGCTTCACCACGGACCTCGGCGAGTTCGCCGACCGCGACCTCGTGATCGAGGCCGTCGTGGAGAACGAGCAGGTCAAGACCGAGATCTTCCAGGTGCTCGACCAGGTCGTGACCCGGCCCGACGCGATCCTGGCGTCCAACACCTCCTCCATCCCGCTGGTGAAGCTGGCCGTGGCGACCTCGCGGCCCGACCAGGTCATCGGCATCCACTTCTTCAACCCGGCCCCGGTGCAGAAGCTCGTCGAGCTGATCCCCGCGCTCACCACGTCCGAGGGCACGATCAGCCGCGCCCAGCTCTTCACCGAGAAGCTGCTCGGCAAGCACGCGATCCGTGCCCAGGACCGCTCCGGCTTCGTGGTGAACGCGCTGCTGATCCCGTATCTGCTCTCCGCGATCCGGATGTTCGAGACGGGCATCGCCAGCCGCGAGGACATCGACAACGGCATGGAGATGGGCTGCGCCCACCCGATGGGCCCCCTGAAGCTGTCCGACCTGATCGGCCTGGACACGGTCGCCTCGGTCGCGCAGTCGATGTACGAGGAGTACAAGGAGCCCCTGTACGCCGCTCCCCCGCTCCTGCAGCGCATGGTCGACGCGGGCCGGCTGGGCCGCAAGACGGGCTCGGGCTTCTACACGTACGCCTGACCGTCCGGCTGCCGCAGCCACCTCAACGCCGCCGCTCCTCCGGCCACGGCCGGAACCGGCGGCGTCCCCATTCCTGCGCCTGCTCGCTCATGCGCCGGCGCAGCCAGCCCATCCAGAAGGCGAGCGGGGTGAGGGCGAGCGCGATCAGCAGCGCACTGCCCCACCCCTCCCCGGAGGAGAACCGGAGCATCACGACCACCAGCGCGTAGAGCGCCAGTGTGTACGCCGCGTTCTTCTGCCACTTCGTCATGTCTGTCCGGGTGCCCCCCGAGGCCGATTACGGACGGTCAGATTTCGGCCAAGCGGCGGGCCCGGCACCGGATATGGTGCCGGGCCCGCGGCATTCACACACCGTGTGCGCGCCGGGCTCGCATATGCCCGTCGCACACTCTCCCCAGGCGCCCACCAGGCGAGTTGACTCCTCATGCGCATGCAAGGGATGTGAAACGACTACGGAAAGGAGCGGACTCGTGACCGCCGATCCCGAGCATCCCGTCGTCCATGGGGAACTCGCAGAGTTACGACGCCGCCTCGATGTGGCCTACGCCCGCGTCGAGGGCGGGCTGGCGCTGCTCAGTCACCGCACCGAGGAGACGGCCAAGGAACTCGACGAGCTCAACACCCGGATCCACACACTCGAACACGCGCGCTGGCCGCTGCCCGCGGTCGCCGCCCTCACCGCCGTGGGTGCCCTCGTCGTGGCGATCTGGCAGGCGCTGGGGCATTAGCTCAGGGCAGCGTGTCCTGACCCAGCCTGAGATGGTGCAGCAGAAGTAACGCGGCCGCCATGTTGGCGGCCGGGACCTCACCGCGGGCGACCATGTCGGGGACGAGTTTGAGAGGGACCCATTCCCGGCGGTCCGACTCGAAGTCGTCCACGGGGTGCCCGACGTACTCGCCGTCGTCGGCCCAGTACACGTGGTGCCGGGCGTCGGTGAGCCCGTTGGACGGCTCCACGCTCATGAGGTGGTGCAGGGGTCCCGGCCGCCAGCCGGTCTCCTCCTCCAGTTCCCTGGCGGCCGCGCGGGCGATGTCCTCGCCGTCCTCGACCACGCCGGCCGCGAGTTCCCACCCCCAGCTGTCGGTGATGAAACGGTGCCGCCAGAGCAGCAGCACCTCGTTGGCCTCGTTCACGACCGTGGCCACCGCGACGGGCCTCAGCCGTATGAGGAAGTGGTCCAGGTGCCGGCCGTCCGGCAGTTCGACATCCGCGAGATTGACGCTGAACCAGCGGTTTGAGTACACAGTTTGCTCGTTGTGTTTCGTCCACTGCACGGTTCTGCCACCTTCCGTCGAGTAAGTGGCAATATCGCAGCAGGGACGGACTGACAGCAGGCGCACAGGAAGCGCCTCGGAGCGACACGGGCACCACCGCCCGGATCTACAACGGTACGCGCAGTGCTCCGTCGATGAGTTCGGCGGCCTCGGCCGTGCCGGCGCAACCGCTGCGCACCAGGTGCTCCCGCACCGCGCGCAGCCGGTCGCGCAGCCGCTGGGACTCCATGCCCCTGGCCTGCTCGGCCATCTGCACGGCGATGGCCACCGCCTTGTCGGCGTTGCCCTGCCGCAGTTCGATGGTGCTGAGCATGGCCAGCCGGTGCACCCGGCCGCGGTCGTGCGCCGGGTTGTCCACGGCGGCCGCGGCATGCTCCCCGGCGGCCGCGATCTCCCCGAGGCTGAGCAGCGCCTCCGCCACCTGCACGTTGACGAGCCCCGGCTGGACATAGCCGGTCTCGTCGGGCTCGTGACCGCGCCGGATCCGTTCGGCCGACTGCTCGGCCCGCCGGATGCAGGACAGGGCACTGCCGCCGTCGCCGAGATGCGCGTACGCCTTGGCCTGCATGGCGTACAGGTCGGAGGCGAGCGCGGGGGTGATGTGCTTGCCGGCGGCTCGCAGCGCGGCCTCCGCGAAGGCGACGGACTGCCGGTACTCCCGCATGAACAGCGACTGGTTGACCAGCAGGGCGATCACATACGCCCCGAGTCCCCGGTCCCCGCTGGCCTTCGCGAGCCGCAGCGCCTGGTGGAAGTAGCGCTGGGCGAGTCCGTGCGCGTCGGAGTCGTACGCACAGATCCCGGCGACGGCCACCAACCCGCCGGTGGCGCGGTGCAGTTGCCGGCCGGTCTCGTCGGTGTAGCCGCCGCGCAGCAGCGGGGCGGCCTCGGCGTTCAGGAAGCCGACGATACGGGCCCGTGTCGCGATGCCCCCGGCCTTGCGGTACATCTGCTCGTAGTGCGTACGGGCGGCCCGCAGCATCTCCAGGTCGCCCGAGGTGACCCGGTGTCTGCCACCGCGGGAGACGTCCACGTCCTCGGGCGGGTTCTCCCACTCCCACACGGGCATCACGGCGGGCGTGCCGGTGAGGGCGGGTGCGCCGAGGATGTGCGGGCGCTGCTGCTGGTCGGAGCGCCACAGGGCGGTGGCCCGTTCGACGAACCCGGACAGGGAGCCGGTGTGCGGGGCGGACGGCTCGCCGGGCACACCGAGGCCGATGTCGTCGAGGGTGACCTGCCGTTGCAGCCGGCCCGCGAGCACCTCGCAGATCAGGTCGGGCACCTGGCCCCGGGGCCGCTGCCCCTTCAACCATCGGGCGACGGCGGTGTGTTCGTACCTCAGGGACAGGCCACGTGCCCGTCCCGCCTGATTGACGTGTGCGGCCAGCCCCGCGTGCGAGATCCCCGCCTCGTCCAGGATCGCGTCGAGCAGAGTGTTGGGCTGCATGTGGGCCCCCCGGATGGCTCGGTGCGGCCAGATTAGTGGTTCCGTCTTCACACGGGGTGTGAACGGAGTGCCCGAATCCGCACGGTGTGCGCACTGTCGCTGAGAGTCGCCGGCCGGTTGACTGAACTGCCTCGAAAGAGGCCGGCCGGGCCGCCGGCTCCCCCTCGTACAGTGCGGCGGCCCGCTACCGCCGTCCGCCCGGCTGCCTGCCCGACACTCCGTGGCGGGGCGGACGGCATCGCCGGCGGTGCGTTCGCCCGCCGTGGTGTCAGAGGTGTGTGGTCTGCTGCGGATGCGTCGTGGTGGTTCGCGCGGTTCCCCGCGCCTCCGACGGCGTCCTCCCGCTGTTCGTGAGCACCAGCAGGGCGATGTCGTCCGGTGGAGTGCCCCGCGTGTGCTGGAGGAGGGCCGTGGAAATCCTGCCGACGACACCCTGGGAGGAGAGCGGGCCGTCCCGCGCGACGCTCGTCAACGCGGTCGCCAGCGGGAAGAACCGGCCACGGGCGTCCCGCGCGTCCTGGGCGCCGTCCGTGAAGAGGAACAGGGCTTCATCGGCCTGGAGGTACCCCAGATCCACGGCCGGCAGAACGGCCGGCAGGGGGAACAGCCCCAGGGGCGGGTGCGGATCGCCGGGAGCCAGCTGTTCCACGTCGATGCCGCTCACCCGGTACGGCCACGGATGGCCGCAGTTCAGCGCGAGCATCTCGCCGTCGGGCCGGATCTCCACGAGCAGCAGGGTCACGAACTCCTCGGCGGCGCTCGCGGGATGCTCCTGGCGCAGATGCCGGTCCAGGGCCCGCTCCATCCGGCGCAGCACCCCGCCGAGGTCCTGCTCGTCGTGCGCGGCCTCGCGGAAACAGCCGAGCACGGCGGCGACCGTCCCGAACGCGCCGATGCCGTGCCCGCGTACGTCCCCCATCACGGCCCGTACGCCGTGCTCGGTGGCGACGACCTCGTACAGGTCGCCCCCGACCGAGGCACCACGCTCGGCCGACACCTGGGCGGCCGCCACGTCCAGCCCGTCGATCCGGGCGGGCAACGGCCGCAGCAGGGCGCTCTGCGCGGCGCCCGCGACCCGGCGCAGCTGGCGCAGTTCGCGCATCAGCGACTGCCGCACATGCAGAATCAGCCCGGTCCCCACCGCGAAGAACACCGCGCTGGTGACGATCCGGGCCTGCAGACCGGTCTCCTGGGCGAGCGGGCATGCCAGCTTGTACGTGACGGCTGCCGCGCCCCATACCGTGGGCAGACCGAGGCTGCGCACCCGACCCCTGATGCGGATCATGCCGATGGCCCCCCAATAGGCCCTGACACACAGAATCGGACCGGCCCGAGAAGGCCGGTCCGATTCTGTCGGCAGTCCCTCCGCGAGAGCGGGGGAACATCGACGACACCACTCGAACGAGTGAGACCGTCAGGGGCGCGGGGAACTGCGCGAACCACCGCGGCGACCCCTCGGTCACCGGTCCGCCGCAGCTCCCCGCCCCTCGGGCGTTCAGCTCCGCAACTCGGCTCCGACACGCTCGCCCGCGAGCGCCACCGCCGCGTCCCGGGCCGCGGACGCCTCGTCCACGGTCAGCGTCCGGTCGGAGGCCCGGAACCGCAGCGCGTACGCGAGCGACTTCCGCCCCTCCCCCAACTGCTCGGTGTTCTCGTACACATCGAACAGCCGGATGGACTCCAGCAGCTCCCCGGCCCCGTCCCGCAGCGCCGCCTCGACGTCGGAGGCCGGCACGAACGCGTCGACGACCAGGGCGACGTCCTGCGTGGCGACGGGGAACGTGGAGATCCGCGGTGCCGCAGCCGTGGCGTCACCGGCGGCCTCCACCGCGTTCAGGTCGATCTCCATCGCACAGGTGCGCGCGGGCAGCCCGAGGGCCTTCACGACCCGCGGGTGCAACTCGCCCGCGTGCCCCACGACCCGCTCGGCGCCGTCGACGGTGAGCACCAGCTCCGCGCACCGCCCCGGGTGCCACGGCCCGTACTGCCCCTTGCGGATGACGAGTTCGGCACCGGCCTCCCGCGCGACGGCCCGGGCGGCCTCGACCGCGTCGGCCCAGTCGGCCGGGCGGCCCTTGCCCCACCAGCCGGCCTGCTCGCGCGCACCGGCGAGGACCACGGCGACGTGCCGCGGCTGCTCGGGCAGCGCCGCGTTCAGCTCGGCGAGTTCCTCGTCGGCCGGGCGACGGTCGACGGGCAGCACGGCGGCGATCCGCTGCTCCTCGCGCGGCCGGAAGACCAGACCCGTCTCGAACAGCGCGAGGTCGTGCGAGCCCCGGCCGTCGTTGCGCCGCAGGGCGGCGAGCAGACCCGGCAGCAGCGTCGTGCGCAGCGCGGGCTCCTCGTCGCTGAGCGGGTTGCTGAGCTTCACGACGCGGCGGACCGGGTCATCCGCGTCGAGGCCGAGCTGGTCGAAGACCTGCTCGCCGATGAACGGGTAGTTCAGCGCCTCGACGTACCCGGCACCGGCCAGGGCCCGGCCCACCCGGCGGTGCAGCCGCTGCCGGTCGGTCAGACCACGGCCGGCCGGCGGCTTGGGCAGCGTGGAGGGCAGGTTCTCGTAGCCCTCCAGCCGGATGACCTCTTCGGCCAGGTCGTTCGGGTCGGTGAGGTCGGGACGCCAGGACGGCACGGTGACGATCAGTTCGTCCTGCCCGTACACGTCGCAGCCGACCTCCTGGAGGCGGCGCACGACGGTCTCGCGGCCGTACGCGACGCCCGCGACCTTGTCCGGGTGGTCGGCCGGGATCGTGATGGTACGCGGCGCGGACGGGGCGAGGACCTCGGTGACGCCGGCCTCGGCGGTGCCTCCCGCGAGCAGGACCAGCAGGTCGACGGTGCGCTGCGCGGCGGCCGCCGCGGCCTGCGGGTCGACGCCGCGCTCGAAGCGCCGGGACGCCTCGGAGGACAGCTTGTGCCGGCGGGCGGTGCGCGCGATCGACACCGCGTCGAAGTGCGCGGCCTCGATGACGACGTCCGCCGTGGCGTTCTGCACGTCGTCGTGGTCGGCGATCTCCGTGTTGGCGCCGCCCATGACGCCGGCGAGCCCGATCGGGCCGCGGTCGTCGGTGATCACCAGGTCCTCGGCGTCCAGCGTGCGCTCGACGCCGTCGAGGGTGGTGAGCTTCTCGCCGGGCTCGGCGCGGCGCACGCCGATGGTGCCCTGGACCAGGGAGCGGTCGTAGGCGTGCAGCGGCTGGCCGAGCTCCATCATCACGTAGTTGGTGACGTCGACGGCGAGCGAGATCGGGCGCATGCCGACTTTCTGGAGCCGCCGCTGGAGCCAGATCGGGGAGCGGGCCTCGGAGCTGAGACCGGTCACCGTGCGGGCGGTGAAGCGGTCGCAGCCGGTGGGGTCGGAGATCCGCACCGGGTAGCCGTACGCGTTCGGGCTGGGCACGTCGAGCAGCGCCGGGTCGCGCAGCGGCAGGCCGTAGGCGGTGGCGGTCTCGCGGGCCACGCCGCGCAGCGACAGGCAGTAGCCGCGGTCGGGCGTGACCGCGATGTCGAGGACCTCGTCGACCAGCTCCAGCAGTTCGACGGCGTCCTTGCCGATCTCGGTCTCCGGCGGCAGGACGATGATGCCCTTGGTGCCGTCGTCGCCCATGTTCAGCTCGTCGCTGGAGCAGATCATGCCGCGCGAGATCCGGCCGTAGGTCTTGCGCTCGGCGATCTGGAAGTCACCGGGCAGGACGGCGCCGGGCAGGGCCACGACGACCTTGTCGCCCACGGCGAAGTTGCGGGCGCCGCAGATGATCTCCTGGGGCTCGCCGGTGCCGTTGGCCTGGCCGACGTCGACGGTGCAGAAGCGGATCGGCTTCTTGAACTCCGTCAGCTCCTCGATCGTCGCCACCTGGCCGACGACCAGCGGGCCCTTGAGGTCGGCGCCGAGCTGCTCGACGGTCTCGACCTCGAGGCCAGCCGAAATGAGCTTGGCCTGCACGTCGCGACCGGTCTCCGTCTCCGGCAGGTCGACGTACTCCCGCAGCCAAGAAAGCGGGACCCGCATCAGATCTCCATCCCGAACGGCCGGGTGAACCGGACGTCACCCTCGACCATGTCTCGCATGTCTTCGACGTTGTGGCGGAACATCAGCATCCGCTCGATGCCGAACCCGAAGGCGAACCCGCTGTACTTCTCGGGGTCGACGCCGCAGGCGGTGAGCACCCGCGGGTTGACCATGCCGCAGCCGCCCAGCTCGATCCAGCCCTCGGACGAGCAGGTACGGCAGGGGCGGTCGGGGTTGCCGATGGACTCGCCCTTGCAGACGTAGCAGAGCATGTCCATCTCGGCGCTGGGCTCGGTGAACGGGAAGTAGTTCGGCCGCAGCCGGGTCTTCATGTCCGCGCCGAACAGGGCCTGGACCATGTGGTCCAGGGTGCCCTTGAGGTCCGCCATGGTCAGGCCCTCGTCGATCGCGAGCAGCTCGATCTGGTGGAAGACGGGCGTGTGCGTGGCGTCCAGCTCGTCGGTGCGGAACACGCGGCCGGGGCAGACGATGTAGACCGGCAGCTCACGGTCGAGCAGCGCGCGGGCCTGCACCGGAGAGGTGTGGGTGCGCAGGACGACGCCGGACCCGGACTCCTCGGTGCCCTCGGGGCCCCGCACGAAGAAGGTGTCCTGCATCTGCCGGGCCGGGTGGTCGGGCAGGAAGTTCAGGGCGTCGAAGTTGAACCACTCCGCCTCGGCCTCCGGTCCTTCGGCGACCTCGTAGCCCATGGCCACGAAGACGTCCGCGACCCGCTCCATCATCGTGGTGAGCGGGTGCCGGGCGCCGGACGGCACGCGGTCGTAGGGCAGCGTGACGTCCACCGCCTCCTCGACGAGCACCCGCGCGTCCCGCTCGGCCTCGAGCTCCACCTGACGGGCGGCGAGGGCCTTGTTCACGGCACCGCGGGCCTGGCCGACGCGCTTGCCGGCCTCGGCCTTGGCGTGCGGGGGCAGGGCGCCGATCTCGCGGTTGGCGAGTGCCAGCGGCGAGGTGGGGCCGGTCTGGGCGACCTTGGCCTCGTGGAGCGCTTCGAGGGAGTCCGCGGCGGCGAAGGCGGCGAGCGCCTCGTCCCGCATGCGCTCGATCTCTTCCGGTTTCAACGTCTCGACCTCGACAGGGTCGTACGACTTATTCGGTGCCGACATCTCTTCCCGTGCTTCCGATTGGCTGGCTGAAGGTCCCCGTCACCGACTCGGACGGCCGTCTGGTGGGACACAAAGGTGCCAATGGCCGAGTCTAACGGGGTGGAGGAATACGAATGCGCCCGCGGGGCTCAGGCGAGATAGGCCGGAGCGCTCACGGGCAACGTAAATCGGAACTCGGCGCCGGCGCCGGGAGCGCGGCCGACCGTGATGGTGCCGCCGTGGGCCTCGACGATGCCCTTGACGATGTAGAGCCCGAGGCCGGTGCCACCGCGCTTGCTGCCCCGCCAGAAGCGGGTGAAGACGCGGTTCATGGACTCCTCCGGGATGCCGGGCCCCTCGTCGCTCACCGTGACCGACGTACCGGTGTCCTCGCCCTCGCGGGGGGACGCCGTGGCCGTGACGTCGATCGTGACAGTTCCCTCGCCGTGCCGCACGGCATTTTCCAGCAGGTTGCTGAGCACCTGGTCGATCTTGTCGGGGTCGGCCCACAGGTCGGGCAGCGGCTGCTGGACGCGCAGCAGGAACCGGTCGGCCGGCTGCCCGGCGGCGACGTAGGCCTGGATGTGCCGTCCGACGGCGGCGCCGATGTCGACGGGCTGGCGGCGCACCTCCAGCCGGCCGGAGTCGATCCGGGAGATGTCGAGCAGTTCGGCGATGAGCCGGGTGACGCGGTCGGCGTCGGCGTCGACGGTCTCCAGCATCAGGCGCTTCTGGTCGTCGGTGAAGCGTTCCCACTTGGCCAGCAGGGTGGCGGTGAAACCCTTGACGGAGGTGAGCGGCGAGCGCAGTTCGTGGGCGACGGTGGCGATCAGCTCGGCGTGGCTGCGCTCGGTGCGGCGGCGGGCCTCGGTGTCGCGCAGGGTGACGATCAGGCGCCGGAGCGGTCCGGTGGGCCGGGTGCGGACGTAGCGCGCGCACACCAGCACCTCACGGCCGCCGGGCAGGAGCAGGTTGCGCTCGGGCTGTCCGGCGCGGATGGCGAGGCCGCCGTACGGGTCGGTCAGCTGCCACCAGCGCCGGCCCTCCAGGTCCTCTAACGGCAGGGCCTTCTCCAGCGGCTGCCCGAGGGCGTCCTCGGCGCGGACCGCGGTGATGCGCTCGGCGGCCGCGTTGAAGCAGATGACACGGCCCTGCTCGTCGGCGACGACGAGCCCGTCGGGCAACTGGTCGGGGTCGATGCCCAGGCCGGCCGGATCACCGGGTGGCCGGGACGCGGCGGGCGGGCTCCCGGCGTCCTGGGCTCCCGGTGCGCTGCTCGTGCCGCCACTCATCCCCGTACCCCACCTCCAAGGCTCCGCAGAGGGGTCCCTGAGCTGGTCACCCTACTAGTTCCCGGTGACGGAGCGGCACCCTCCGGAGGCGCGCTGTGCACGCGCCGACGCATAGAGACATACGGCGGCGGCGGTGGCGAGGTTCAGGCTCTCGGCCTTCCCGTGGATCGGAACGCGCACGACGGCGTCCGTGAGGGCGCGGGTCTCCTCCGGCAGACCCCACGCCTCGTTACCGAAGACCCAGGCGGTGGGCCCGCCCATGGTGCCCTTGTCGAGCTCGTCGTCGAGGTCGCGGTCGCCCGCCCCGTCGGCGGCGAGGACCCGGATCCCGGCGTCCCGCAGCGTGTCGACGGCCCGCTCCACGGGGACGCCGACGGCGACCGGCAGGTGGAACAGGGAGCCGACGGAGGCACGGACGGCCTTGGGGTTGTACACGTCGACGGAGGCGTCGGTCAGGACGACGGCCTCGGCGCCGGCCGCGTCGGCGCAGCGCAGCACGGTCCCGGCGTTGCCGGGGTCACGGACGTTGGCGAGGAGGGCGACGAGCCGGGGACGGGCCGCGAGGACCTCCTCGAACGGCGTGTCCAGGAACCGGCAGACACCGACGAGCCCTTGCGGGGTGACCGTGGTGGAGATGTCGGCGATGACCTGCTCGGCGGCGAGGTGCACCCGTGCTCCGGCGTCCCGGGCCGCCCCGACGATGTCGGCGTAGCGCTCGGCGGCCTCCAGCGTCGTGAACAGCTCCACGAGCGTGGCCGCACCCCCGGACCGGTGTCCGGCCGCCTCCCGGACGGCCTGTGGCCCCTCCGCGAGGAACAGCCGCTCCTTCCCCCGGAAGTTCCGCTTGGCCAGCCGCCGCGCGGCCAGGACGCGGGGGGAGCGGGGGGAGATGAGCTCGGGGGTGGCGGGAGACATCCGGTTCGCTTTCTCGGTAGCTGCACAGCAGGACCCGCAGACCGTTGGCCTGCGGGTCCTTCAGTCACATCGGCTCGAGCCGGTGTCACGCAGCCTTCGGCGCGTTCACGTCGCTCGGCAGCGCCTTCTGGGCGACCTCGACGAGCGCGGCGAACGCACCGGCGTCGTTGACGGCCAGCTCGGCCAGGATCTTGCGGTCGACCTCGATGTTCGCGGCCTTCAGACCCTGGATGAAGCGGTTGTAGGTCATGCCGTTGGCGCGGGCAGCGGCGTTGATGCGCTGGATCCACAGCTGACGGAAGTCGCCCTTGCGCTTCTTGCGGTCGTTGTAGTTGTAGACCAGCGAGTGGGTGACCTGCTCCTTGGCCTTGCGGTACAGGCGCGAGCGCTGACCGCGGTAGCCGGAGGCCTGCTCGAGGATCGCCCGGCGCTTCTTGTGGGCGTTGACTGCCCGCTTGACGCGTGCCACTAGTTAACTCCTTGTAGCGGGGTCGTGGGGGTGCTCACACGACCCGAAATCGATTGGGTCCCGGTCCGGCGTCCGTACGGCGCTCGCGCGCCGGGACGTCACTTGCCGAGAAGCTTCTTGATCTTCGCGGCGTCGCCCGGGGCCATCTCGGCGTTGCCCGTGAGGCGACGCGTCACGCGGGACGACTTGTGCTCGAGCAGGTGGCGCTTGCCGGCGCGCTCGCGCAGCACCTTGCCGGAGCCGGTGATCTTGAAGCGCTTGCTGGCACCGCTGTGCGACTTGTTCTTCGGCATAGCGCCGTTCTCTCCTCGTCGGTGGCGCTCCGGTGCCCGGTCGCGAAACCGGGCACGGTGGAGCGTCGTCTTGTTTCGGTTGCTTCCTGGGACTGGCGTCCCGGGGAGTCACGCCTCGGCGTGCTCCTCGGCGGGCTCCTCAGCCGGCGCGTCGGTCTCCGCGGCGTTCTGCGACTTGCCGGGGTTGGCCTTCGCTTCCGCCTTGCGGGCTTCCTGCGCCTGGCGAGCCTCGGCCATCGCCTCGGTCTTCTTCTTGTGCGGACCGAGAACCATGATCATGTTGCGGCCGTCCTGCTTCGGGTTCGACTCAACGAAACCGAGATCGGCCACGTCCTCCGCGAGACGCTGCAGCAGTCGGTAGCCCAGCTCGGGCCGGGACTGCTCGCGACCACGGAACATGATCGTGATCTTGACCTTGTCGCCCTGCTTGAGGAACCGAACGACGTGACCCTTTTTGGTGTCATAGTCGTGCGGGTCGATCTTCGGCCGGAGCTTCATCTCCTTGATGACCGTGTGCGCCTGGTTCTTGCGCGCCTCACGGGCCTTCATGGCCGACTCGTACTTGAACTTCCCGTAGTCCATGAGCTTGCACACAGGCGGACGGGCGGTCGCCGCCACCTCGACCAGGTCCAGGTCGTACTCCTGCGCAAGCTCCAGTGCCTTGGCCAGGGGGACGATGCCCACCTGCTCGCCACTGGGACCGACAAGTCGCACCTCGGGAACGCGAATCCGGTCGTTGATGCGGGGCTCGGCGCTGATGGATCCTCCTCGGTAGCACCACGCGACAGTCTGGCGGACAGCCGCGTTAACGTCTGTGTTCGATAGACCTAACCGCGCCGGAGCAACAAAAATGCCCCGGACGATCCCAGGCGGGGCTCCTCGAACTACCGGAGCACCGCCGCGGGAAGCCGCGGGGCGCGCTTTCGGACGGAACGCCGCCACGAGGACGGGACCGCCTGACCGGTGACCCGCCGCCCTGAGGGTGATCGGGTGGGAGTTCGAAAGCCTCCACTTGTGGGCCGGGCTCGCGGGCTGTGAGGCATACGTGTCCGACCGGTCGTTACACGAGATTACCAGGATTGGCCAGGGACGGCCAATCGGGGCGTACCGGGGTCCCGTGGGGAGGACCCGCTCTCTGCGCCTATCGTGTGGGGCATGAGTGAGACCTCTCCTGAGTCCCCCGACTTCGACGCCATGGCCCGCGACATCGCCGAGGTCCCGGCCGTCGAGGTGATCGTGACGGTCGCCGTCAACCTGATGAGCGCGGCCGCCGTGAAGCTCGGTCTGACCGAGGAGGGCGAGAAGCACAAGGACCTGGACGAGGCCCGCAAGCTGGTGCACGCGCTGGCCGGTCTGCTGGACGCCTCCACGACCGAGATCAGCTCCTTCCACGCGGCTCCCCTGCGCGACGGCCTGAAGTCGCTGCAGCTGGCGTTCCGCGAGGCCTCCCTCGTCCCGGACGAGCCGGGCCAGGGCCCGGGCGAGAAGTACACGGGTCCGGTCTACGGCTAGTTCATCCGCGTACGTACAAGGGCTCGCCCGGGGGCGTCGCCTCGGCCGGCAGCAGTGCCAGGTCGAGGCCGCGCACCAGGCGGGCCCTCAGTGTTTCGTCGGCGGCCAGGCGCTCGGCGACGGCCCGGGCGGCTTCGGCGGGGGCCGCGGAGGGGTCCAGGACCAGGGCGAGGGTGCCGTCGGCACGACCCGGGCCGAGGTGGGCGCGCAGGACGGCGGGTTCGGCGGCCACGGCGTCCCGAACGGCCTCGACGACCGCCGGGTCGGCGAGCGGGTCCGTGGTCGCGCGTCCTTCGGCCAGGGCGAGCAGGGCGGGGCCGGTCAGCTCGAAGGGCACCGGTCCGGCCAGGTCGAGCACGATCGTGTCCGCCTTCTCGTGCGCGGCGGCCTGGAGCGCCTGGTGCAGCGGTACGGCGACGGGGCGGGCGGCCGGGTCCCAGCGGGCGAGGGAGTCCGTGGAGGTGAAGGCGGGCAGGGCGGTGCGGTTCCCGGCCTTCAGGGTCGGGACGGCCATGTCGCTCGTCTTCTCGCGGCGCAGTCCCCGCTCGTCCTCCTCGACCTCGCCGAGCACGGCCACGACGGGCACGAGCAGCCGGGCGCCCTTGAGGGCGTCGAGGACCGGGCCCAGCGCGCCGCGGTCCTCGGACCAGGCGGCGAGTGCCGCGCTCAGCCGGGGGTCGGCGGAGCCGTCGTCGTCGGAGAAGCCGGAGTCCGGGATGTTCTTGTTCGCCACTCGTCGACCCTATCGGCCGGGTGGTGGGCCGCCGGCAGCGGCTCAGACGTCCTCGCGGCCCGTACGGCGGCCCCGCCACAGGACGACCGCCGCGACCAGCAGGGCGGCGCCGGCGCCGCCCGCGAGGGGGGCGGCCCAGTCGGCGGTGCCGTCGTCGGAGGCGGCGGCGTCCGGGCCGCTGCCGAAGTACTTCGCGCCGTAGGACGCCGAGTGGAGGCCTTCCGGCTTCAGCCTGCCGGCGGCCTCGATGGCGGCGGCCGGGTCGATGAAGCCGAAGCCGCGTGAGTCGTCGCGGCCCCCGACGGGAGCGTTGCGGGCGGTGTCCTCGAGGAGGGATTTGATCTGGGCCGGGGTCAGGTCGGGGTGGGCGGCCTTGACCAGGGCGGCGGCGCCGGAGACGAAGGCGGCGGCGGCGCTGGTGCCCCAGCCCTCGTAGTACTTGTGGTCGGGGTCGGCGATGACGACGTTGACGCCCGGAGCGCTCACGGTGGCGTACCAGCGGCGGGTGGAGAACGGGGCACGGGTCCCGGCGCGGTCGACGGCGGTGGCGGCGATCACGCCCGGGTAGGCGGCCGGGTAGGAGATGTGGTCGCCCTTCTCCCCGCCGTTGCCGGCGGAGGCGACGACGACCACGCCCTTCTTCAGGGCGTACTGGACGGCCTGGTCCTCGGTGGGTTCGGGGTGCGCGGAGGCGGAGTCGTCGCCGAGGGAGAGGTTGATGACGTCGGCGCCGTGGTCGGCGGCCCAGCGGATGCCCTCGGCGAGGGCATTGCCGCGGGTGCTGCGGGCCTTGGCGCGGGAGGGGTCGCCGTCCTCCAGGATCACGCGGACCGGGAGGATCTTCGCCTCGGGAGCGATGCCGAGGACGCCGTCGGCGTTGCCCGGGCCGTGTCCGTGGCCGGCGATGATGCCGGCCATGGCGGTGCCGTGCCGGGCCCAGGCGCGGTCGCCGGGCTCGGCTCCGAAGCGGATCAGGTCCTTGCCGGGGAGGACGTTGCCGGCCAGGTCCGGGTGGTCGGCCTCGACGCCGGTGTCCAGGACGGCGACGGTGACGCCCTCGCCCTTCGTGGTCTGCCAGGCCTGCTCGGTGTGCATGGCCTCCAGGGCCCACTGCTGGGCGCGGATGCCGTCGGCGTGTGCGGTGGCGGCGGGGAGGAGGACGAGGCCGGCGGTGAGCAGCACGCCGAGGGCTGTGGCCTTGCGGGACGGCCTGCGCGCGGGTTTTCCGGCCCGGGTGTGCTTCATGACGGCTGCTCCGAGGCCGAGCGGACGTTTCTGCGGAAGTCGCGTTCGACGCGGTCCGCGAGGCCCTGCGCCTCGTTGCCGAGGCCGGCCTGGGCGGCGGCGCTGGTGGCACCGGCCTCCATGGCGTCCCCGGCGGGCTGCGGGTCGTCGACGCTGCGGCCGTCGGCCCACCCGGAGACGGCGTAGACGACGACGGGGGCCTCGGTGAGCACGGAGACGGTCCAGGAGGCGCGCTGCCCGGGGCCGAAGCCGGCGGCCGGCGTGCCCTCGGCGGCGTAGGGCAGGGGCATCAGGTCGCTGCGACGGTCCAGGCGTTCGTTGCGGAAACGGTTCGCGAGGGCGGTCATGCCCGGGGCGTCGGCCGTGGTGAAGAGCAGGCCGACCGTGGTCACGTAGCTCTCGGTGGCGTCGGTGTAGGTGGCGCGCAGGAGGCGTTCGCAGCCGGCCGGGGCGAGGGCCTTGCGCAGCAGCGGGTCGAAGGCGTCCTTGCAGCCGCTGTCGGGGGCGACGGCGATGCGGGTCCAGGTGCGGTCGGCGCCGCCGGGGCCGGCGCCCTTGCCCTGCACCGTCGGCGGGAACAGCTGGTCGACCGGGACGCTGTGCCAGAGGCTTCCCGCCGCGGCGAAGGTGCTGGGCGCGCCGTCCTCCCCGGAGCCTCCGACGAGCCAGCTGCCGGTGACCGCGCCCGAGATGAGGCCCAGCCCGAGGACGAGGCAGACGGCGGCCGCGGCGGCCTGGGACGCGCCGCGCCCGCCGAGCGGCCGGGGCCGGGCGTCGCCGTCGTAGCCCTCGGGCTCACCGAACGACACGAGGGGGCGCGTGGCGCTCCAGGAGAGGGCGGGGTCGGGAGAGACGGGGGCGGGGTTCCGGGGCGGTGCTGCGGAGGGGGCCGGCGGCCGGGTGGGAGCCGGAGGCAGGCGCGTGCCGCGCCCGGCGGTCGCGCCGCTGACGGTGGAGGTGCCGGTGGCGGCCGACGGCTCGTGCGCGGGGCGCGGCGGGGTGCCGGGGCGTATGGCCGTCGTCCCCTGCGCGGCCGGGCGGACGGGGGGCTGGGCGGGCTCGTCCGACGCCGGGGCCGCGGGAACCGGGCGCAGGCTCGCGGTCGTCTCGGGCGCGTGCTCGCCGGTGCGGCGGGGCGTGGGGAGGCGGAACGGGCGGCCGGCCGTCTCCGGCTGCGCCCCGGCCGAGGCGTCCGTACGGCCGGGCGAGGAGAGCCGGAACGGCCTGCCGGACGTCTGGGTGGTGGGTCCCTCCGGGGGGCCGGGACGCTCCGCCCGGCCGGGCGAGCCCGGTGCGGGGAGGTGGCGCGGCCGCGGAGGGGCGTCCGGTGCCGGGGCGTCGGGGAAGCGGGTGGAGGCGCGGGGCGGCGGCGGTGGGACGGACTCGGGGCGCCGGGGCACGGCGGCAGCGGCGTTCGCGGCCCCGAGGTTCGGGAACCGGGGGCGGCCGTTCGGCCGGTCGGAGGGTTTCGCGGCATCCGCCCGGGGCGGGGTGGCTCCCGCTGTCGTGACGGGGCCGGAGGCGGTGCCCGGGGTGCCCTGCTCGTCGGGCACCGGGTCCTCGGGAGTGGCCGGGGGGTGGGGCGGGCGTGGTGGGGCGGTGGGGCGTGGGGGAAAGGAGGCGCGCCGCGCTTCCGTGCTCATGCACCCCCCGTTTCCTCATGCCCGGGCCGCTCGTCTCGCGCGGGCCGGTGTCGCCTGCCCGAGGCCCGGTACGCCGATCGTCCCGGGCACACATACCCGTACGAACGGAGCGTCATCCCGGCGCGGATCCCCGGCCGGCGTCGTCCGCCGTACGTGCGCGTCACTCTACGGCTTGTTCCTGGGCGAACGGGAACCAGTCCACGAGGCCGGGGCATCTGCCCGGAACATCCCCCTACCCAGCGGTAATCCGGTCTGGCAGGCTGCGTTCATGACTGCGCGCGCCGCCGACCGGGCCCGTTACGACCGGGCCACCGCCCATCTCGACGCCCCTCTCGCGATCGTGGACCTGGAGGCCTTCGACGCCAACGCCGCCGATCTGGTCCGCCGCGCCGGGGGCAAACCCGTCCGGGTCGCCAGCAAGTCCGTGCGCTGCCGGGCGCTGCTGGAGCGGGTCCTGGCCCGGGACGGCTTCGCCGGGATCATGTCGTTCACCCTCGCCGAGTCGCTGTGGCTGGCCCGGTCGGGGTTCGAGGACGTGCTGCTCGCCTATCCGTCCGCGGACCGCGCGGCGTACGCCGAACTCGCCGGTGATCCCAAGCTCGCCGCCGCCGTGACCGTCATGGTCGACGACGTGGCCCAGCTGGATCTGATCGACGCCTCCCGGGGTGGCGGGCGTGAAGTGGTGCGGGTGTGCCTGGAGTTGGACACCTCCCTCAGGCTGCTCGGCGGGCGGGTGCGGGTCGGGGCCCGGCGGTCGCCGCTGCACTCCCCCGCCCAGGTGGCCGACGTGGCGCGGGCGGTGGCCCGGCGCCCCGGCTTCGAGGTCGTGGGGATCATGGCGTACGAGGGGCATGTCGCCGGTGTCGGGGACGCGCTGGCCGGGCGTCCGCTGCGGTCCCGTGCGATCCGGCTGATGCAGGCGGCCGCCAAGCGTGAACTCGCCGAGCGGCGTGCGGAGGTGGTGCGTGCGGTGCGCGCCGTCGTGCCGGGTCTGGAGTTCGTCAACGGCGGTGGCACCGGCTCGGTGCAGCACACGGCGGCCGAGGACGCGGTGACGGAGATCGCCGCCGGGTCGGGGCTGTACCTGCCGCGTCTGTTCGACAACTACACGTCGTTCAGCGGCCGTCCGGCGGCCCTCTTCGCCCAGCCCGTCGTGCGGCGGCCGGGGGTCGGGGTCGTGACGGTCCTCGGCGGTGGGTACCCCGCCTCGGGCGCGGCCGGGGCCGACCGGTCGCCGGTGCCGTACCTGCCCGAGGGGCTGCGCTACGACCCGCAGGAGGGTGCCGGTGAGGTGCAGACGCCGCTGCTCGGCTCGCCCGCCGACGACCTGCTGATCGGGGACAAGGTGTGGTTCCGGCACGCCAAGGCCGGTGAGCTGTGCGAGCGGTTCGACCGGCTGCACCTGATCGAGGGTGACGCGGTGACGGCGACCGTGCCGACCTACCGCGGCGAGGGTCACACGTTCCTGTAGGCCTGTGGGGCGTCAGTCCGTCGGGCCGATGCTGCTGCCGACGCCGCCGCCCGTGTCCGCGTCGCCGACCGGGCGGATGCCCTTGGTGACGCGGTCCATGTCGGCGAGCGGCGGTCCGTCCTCGCCGGCGTCGAAGACGTACCGGACGAGGACCGGTGACTCGGTGCCGACGCTGGAGGGGAAGACGAGCGACTGGACGTAGCCGCCCGGCCCCTTGGCGGTCGTGACGCGCCAGCGCACGAGGTACCCGGCGCGGCCCGCCACCGCGACCGGCCCGGACTTGACGACCCGGTGGGACTTCAGGCCCCCGTAGAGCTCGCGGCCGAGCGTGTCGCGGTCGTAGGCCTCGTCGGCCGCCTCGGAGATGTCCGCCTTGGCGAGGGCCTCGGGGGACTTCTCGTCGTTCTCGGTCACCGTGCGGGAGAAGATCATGCCGTGGCGGCACAGGCCCACGCCGCCGGGGCAGTCGTAGGTGCCGTCGGTCGTCATGACGACGTCGTCCTGGGCGACGTACTGCGGGCGGACCCAGCCGTCGAGCAGCGGGAACGTGATGCCGTTGAGCTGGTCCTCGACGACCGCGGGGTCGTCGGCGGAGGGCTCGGAGGTGGACGCCTCGGGCGTCGGCTCCGGGGAGTCCGAGGTGGGCTCGACGGTGGAGGTGGGGGCCGTCCTGGTCTCCGTGCCGCCGCCGTCGCCCCCGGCGAGGGCGACGGCTCCGGTGACGATCGCCGCGACCAGGACGATGCCCGTGGCGGTCAGGGCGACCACCTTCGTGCGGCCTGTGCCGCCACCCGGCGGCGGGGTGGCGGGGGCCTCGGGCGCGCGGCGGTGCTCGGTCCAGGCCGTGCCGTCCCACCAGCGCTGAAGGTGCGGGGCGTGCGGGTCGGGATACCAGCCGGGCGGAGGCGTCATGCTCATCCCGGCACTGTAGGGCGCGAACCGGACCCGCCGGACACGGGCTTACAGGGGTGTGACGTACGCCCCGGCGATCCCGCCGTCGACCAGGAAGTCGGTGGCGTTCACGAAGGAGGAGTCGTCGCTGGCCAGGAAGGCGACGGCGGCGGCGATCTCCTCGGCCTCGGCGAACCGGCCCAGCGGGATGTGCACCAGGCGGCGCGCGGCCCGCTCCGGGTCCTTGGCGAACAGCTCCTGGAGGAGGGGCGTGTTGACCGGGCCGGGGCACAGGGCGTTCACGCGGATGCCCTCGCGGGCGAACTGCACGCCCAGTTCCCTGGACATGGCGAGGACACCGCCCTTGGAGGCCGTGTACGAGATCTGCGAGGTGGCCGCGCCCATCCTGGCGACGAAGGACGCCGTGTTGATGATGGAGCCCTTGCCCTGGCGCCGCATGTAGGGGATGGCGGCCTTGCAGCACAGGTAGACGGAGGTGAGGTTGACCTCCTGGACGCGCTTCCAGGCCTCCAGGCCGGTCTCCAGGATGGAGTCGTCGTCGGGCGGGGAGATGCCGGCGTTGTTGAAGGCGATGTCGACGCTGCCGTAGGTGTCGTAGGCGGTCTTGAAGAGCGCCTCGACCTCGTCGGGGTCGGTCACGTCCACCTTCACGAAGGTGCCACCGGTCTCCTCGGCGGCGGCCTTGCCGCGGGCCTCGTCGACGTCGCCGCAGACGACGTGCGCGCCCTCGGAGGCGAGACGGCGGGCGGCGGCCAGGCCGATGCCGCTGCCGGCTCCGGTGACGACGGCGGTACGGCCGGCCAGGCGGCGGCAGATGTTTTCCTGGGCAGTCACTGTGCGGGGCCCTCCGTGCTGATGAAGACGTTCTTGGTTTCGGTGAAGGCGGCCAGGGCGTCGGGGCCGAGCTCGCGGCCGACGCCGGACTGCTTGTAGCCGCCGAACGGGGTCCAGTAGCGGACGCTGGCGTGGGAGTTGACGGACAGGTTGCCGGCGCGGACGGCCTGGGAGACGCGCAGGGCGCGGCCGACGTCCCGGGTCCAGATGGAGCCGGAGAGGCCGTAGGGGGTGCCGTTGGCCAGCCGGATCGCGTCCTGCTCGTCGGTGAACGGCAGCAGGACGGCGACGGGGCCGAAGATCTCCTCGCAGGCCGCCGCCGAGTCGGGGCTCTCCCCGGTGAGGACGGTGGGCGGGAACCAGAAGCCCGGGCCCTCGGGTGCGCTGCCGCGCAGGGCCGGGGCGTCGTCGGGCACAAAGCTCCGGACGCGGTCGAGTTGCTGCCGGGAGATCAGCGGGCCCATCTGGGTCTTGTCGTCGGCCGGGTCGCCCACCACCACGGCGGACAGTGCCTCGGCGAGCAACTCGCGGACTTCGTCGTAGACCGGTTCCTGCACGAGGATCCGGGTGCGGGCGCAGCAGTCCTGGCCGGAGTTGTCGAGGAAGGAGAAGGGGTCGACGGCGGTCTCGAGGTCGGCGTCGGCGAAGACGATGTTGGGGCTCTTGCCGCCGAGTTCGAGGGTGACGGGCTTGACCTGTTCGGCGCCGAGGGCCGCGACGCGCGTCCCGGTCCGGGTCGAGCCGGTGAAGACGATCTTGGCGACTCCGGGATGGCGGACCAGGGCGTCGCCCGTGATGTCACCGCGTCCCGGCAGGACCTGGAGGAGGTGCTCGGGGAGCCCGGCCTCCAAGGCGAGTTCGGCGAGGCGCAGGGCGGTGAGCGGGGTGGTCTCGGCGGGCTTGAGGAGGACGGCGTTGCCGGCCGCGAGGGCGGGGGCCGTGCCCCAGGCGGCGATCGGCAGGGGGAAGTTCCAGGGCGCGATCACGCCGACGACGCCGAGCGGTTCGAGGATCGTGACGTTCAGGCCCCCGGGCACCGGGATCTGCCGGCCGGTGAGCCGCTCCACTCCCCCGGCCGCGTAGTCCAGCAGGTCACGCACGTTGCCCGCCTCCCAGCGGGCGTTGCCGATGAGGTGGCCCGCCTCGCGGACCTCCAGGCGGGCCAGCTCCTCCAGGTGCTGGTCGACGGTGGCGGCGAAGCGGCGCAGCAGCCGGGCGCGGTCGCCGGGGGCGAGGGCGGCCCAGATCCGCTGTGCCCTGGCGGCGTGGGTGACGGCCGCGTCGACGTCGGCCGGACTCGCCCCGGCGACGACGGCGACGACCTCCTCGGTCGCGGGGTTCAGTACGTCCAGAAGGTGCTCGGAAGACAAGAAGGGCCTCACAGACGTTCGAAGGAGCGGCGCAGCTCCCAGTCGGTCACCGCGGCGTCGAAGGCGTCCAGTTCGACGCGCGCCATGTTGCGGTAGTGCGCGACGACCTCGTCGCCGAAGGCGGCCCGGGCGATGGGGCTGTTCTCCCAGAGCTCGGCGGCCTCGCGCAGGGTGGTGGGGACGTGGTCGAGGTCGGCGGCGTAGGCGTTGCCGGGGCAGGGCTCGGGCAGCTCCAGCTTCTGTTCGATGCCGTGCAGTCCGGCCGCGACCAGTCCGGCGACGGCGAGGTAGGGGTTGACGTCGCCGCCGGGCAGGCGGTTCTCGAAGCGCAGGGAGCGGCCGTGGCCGACCACGCGCAGCGCGCAGGTGCGGTTGTCCTGGCCCCAGGCGACGGCGGTCGGCGCGAAGGAGCCGGGCTGGAACCGTTTGTAGGAGTTGATGTTGGGGGCGTAGAGGAGGGAGAAGTCGCGCAGGGCGGCGAGCTGGCCGGCGAGGAAGTGGCGCATGACCTCGGACATGCCGCCCTCGAGGTCGCCGGCCATGGCGTTGGTGCCGTCGGCGTCGGCGAGCGAGAGGTGGATGTGGCAGGAGTTGCCCTCGCGCTCGTTGTACTTGGCCATGAAGGTGATCGACATGCCCTCCTGGGCGGCGATCTCCTTGGCGCCGGTCTTGTAGACGGAGTGCTGGTCGCAGGTGACCAGGGCCTCGTCGTAACGGAAGGCGATCTCGTGCTGGCCGGGGTTGCACTCGCCCTTGGCGGACTCGACGGTGAGGCCGGCGCCGGCCATCTCGTTGCGGATGCGGCGCAGCAGCGGCTCGATGCGGCCGGTGCCGAGGACCGAGTAGTCGATGTTGTACTGGTTGGCCGGGGTCAGGCCCTTGTAGCCCGCGTCCCAGGCCTGTTCGTAGGTGTCCTTGAAGACGATGAACTCCAGCTCGGTGCCGACCTGGGCGGTGTAGCCGAGTTCGGCGAGGCGCTCCAGCTGGCGGCGCAGGATCTGCCGGGGGGCGGCGACGACCGGGGAGCCGTCGCTCCAGGCGAGGTCGGCGTGGAGCATGGCCGTGCCCTCGTTCCAGGGGACGCGGCGCAGGGTGGTCAGGTCGGGGTGCATGGCGAAGTCGCCGTAGCCGCGGTCCCAGGAGGACATCGCGTAGCCGTCGACCGTGTTCATCTCGGTGTCGACGGCGAGCAGGTAGTTGCAGCCCTCGGTGCCGTGTCTCAGGACCTCGTCGAGGAAGAAGCGGGCGGCGAACCGCTTGCCCTGGAGTCGCCCTTGCATGTCGGGGAAGGCCAGGACGACAGTGTCGATCTCACCGCCGGCGACGAGGGTGTGCAGTTCCTCGACGCTCAGCGGGGGTGTGCGGTCTGCCACGGGAAGGCCTCCTAGGCTCCTTGGGTCCGCCGGGAGCCATAAGGTATTGCGGAGAACCATTGCTTGGGAAGGGGGTGCGGCCACATGCCGGAGGAAGCTGACGGCGGTGGGGTGGAGCGCGACGGGCTGACACCGGTGCTGCGGCCGGTGCGCGCGGGCAACGGCTTCGAGGAGGCGCTGGAGCAGATCCTGCAGGTCGTGCGGCTGGGTCTGGTGCCGGGGGGCGAGCGGCTGCCGGCCGAGCGGGAGCTGGCGGAGCGGCTGGGGATCAGCCGGGTGACGCTGCGCGAGGTGCTGAAGGTGCTCCAGGACCAGGGGCTCGTCGAGTCGCGGCGCGGCCGGTACGGCGGCACGTTCGTGCTGCCGCGCGCCGACGCCGTCGGCGAGGACGAGCTGCGGCGCCGGGTCGCCGAGGTCGACATAGAGGACGTGCTGCGGTTCCGGGAGGTGCTGGAGGTGGGCGCGGCCGGGCTGTGCGCGGCGCACGGGCTGGAGGAGAAGCAGGCGGACCGGCTGCGCGAGGCCCTGGCGCGCACGCACGACGCGCCGCTCGCCGAGTACCGCCGCCTGGACACGCTGCTGCACCTCACGATCGCCGAGCTGTCCGGCTCCCCCACCCTCACCGCCCAGTACGCGGCGGTCCGCGCGACGGTCAACGACCTGCTCGACTGCATCCCGCTGCTGGTGCGCAACCTGGAGCACTCCCAGCGCCAGCACACCGCCCTGGTGGAGGCCGTGATCGAGGGCGAGGCCGACCAGGCGCGGGAGATCGCGCGCGAGCACTGCGGGGGCACGGCGGCGCTGCTGCGGGGCTTCCTCGGCTGAGCCGGGCGGTGTCGCGGCGCGGTGAGGATTTACGGGCGATTAACGCACGGGTCTTGCCTTCCCTCGGTCGGCACCGCAAAGGTATGGCTCCATTCCATTGAGCCGTAGTCCGCTCGCCCCCGTGACCGCCGCCGCCCCGTCGGGAGTCTGCCCATGTCCCAGGAACCCACCGCCACACCCGCCGCCCCGGAGGGCGACGACTATCTGGAACGCAGAGCCCTGCGCCGCGGCAGCGCCGGCTGGGTGCTGCTGACCGGCCTCGGCGTCGCCTACGTCGTCTCCGGCGACTACTCGGGCTGGAACTTCGGCCTCGCCGAAGGCGGCTTCGGGGGCCTGGCGATCGCCATGGTGCTGATGGGCGCGATGTACACGTGCATGGTCTTCGCGCTCGCCGAGCTGTCCTCGATCCTGCCCACGGCGGGCGGCGGCTACGGCTTCGCCCGGCGGGCGCTCGGCCCGTGGGGCGGCTTCCTGACCGGCACGGCGATCCTGATCGAGTACGTCCTCGCGCCCGCCGCCATCGTCATCTTCATCGGCGACTACGTCGAGTCCCTCGGCCTGTTCGGCCTGGAGTCCGGCTGGCCGATGTACCTGGTCTGCTTCGCGATCTTCCTCGGCATCCACCTGTGGGGCGTCGGCGAGGCGCTGCGCTTCAGCTTCGTCGTCACCGGCATCGCGGTGGTCGCGCTGATCGTGTTCGCGCTCGCGGCGCTGCCCGACTTCTCCTTCGCGTCGCTGGACGACATCCCGGTCGACTCCTCCGCCGCGGGGTCGAACTCCTGGCTGCCGTTCGGCCTCCTCGGGATCTGGGCGGCGTTCCCCTTCGGCATGTGGTTCTTCCTGGGCGTGGAGGGCGTGCCGCTGGCCGCCGAGGAGACGAAGGAGCCGGCCCGTACCCTGCCGAAGGCGATCCGCTGGTCGATGGCCATCCTGGTGGTGCTGGCGGTGGTCACGTTCTTCGCGGCGGCCGGCGCGCGCGGCTCCGCGGCCGTCCAGGAGGCCGGCAACCCGCTGGTCGAGGCGCTCCAGCCGAACGGCGAGGCGACGACCCTCAGCCGGATCGTGAACTACGCGGGCCTGGCCGGTCTGGTGGCGTCGTTCTTCTCCCTGATCTACGCGGGCTCACGCCAGCTGTTCGCCCTGTCCCGGGCGGGCTACCTGCCCCGCTTCCTGTCGCTGACCAGCCGCCGCAAGGCCCCGTATCTGGGCCTTCTGGTGCCCGGCACGATCGGCTTCCTGCTGGCGGCGGTGTCGGGCAACGGCGCGCGGATGCTGAACATCGCCGTCTTCGGAGCGACCATCTCCTACGCGCTGATGTCCCTGTCGCACATCGTGCTGCGCCGCAGGGAACCGGAGCTGGAGCGGCCGTACCGCACACCGGGCGGGGTGCTGACGTCCTCGGTCGCCCTGGTGCTGGCGTGCGCGGCGCTGGTCGCGACGTTCCTGGTGGACGTGACGGCGGCACTGATCGCACTGGCGGTGTACGCCGTGGCCGTCGGGTACTTCGGCCTGTACAGCCGCAAGCGGCTGGTGGCGAGTGCGCCGGAGGAGGAGTTCGCGGCGCTGGCGGCGGCCGAGGCAGAGTTGGCACGGGACTGAGGCGTCGAGCGGTGAGGGAGTTGTCGTGGGCAGGCCGTTGATCGGGGTCAGCACCTATCTGGAATCAGGTGCGCGCTGGGGCGTGTGGGAGCTGGAGGCCGCCCTGCTTCCGGTCGGCTACCCCCGGCTGGTGCAGCGGGCGGGCGGCCTGGCCGCGATGCTGCCGCCGGACGACCCGCGGCACGCGGCGGCTGCCGTCGCCCGCCTGGACGGGCTGGTCATCGCGGGCGGGCCGGATGTGGAGCCGGTGCGCTACGGGGCGGAGCGCGAACCGCGGACGGGACCGCCGGCGCCGGAGCGGGACGCGTGGGAGCTGGCGCTGATCGAGGCGGCGCTGCGGGCCGGGGTGCCGTTGCTGGGCATCTGCCGGGGGATGCAGCTGCTGAACGTCGCTCTCGGGGGGACGCTCGTGCAGCACATCGACGGTCACGCGGAGGTCGTGGGCGTCTTCGGGGGGCATGCCGTCAAACCGGTGCCGGGGAGCCTGTACGCCGGTGTCGTTCCGGAGGAGACGTTCGTGCCGACGTACCACCATCAGGCGGTGGACCGTCTGGGCGCGGGCCTCGTCCCCTCCGCGTACGCGGCGGACGGGACGGTGGAGGCGGTGGAACTGCCCTCCGCCGACTGGGTCCTGGGCGTGCAGTGGCATCCGGAGATGGGCGAGGACGTACGGGTGATGCGGGCGTTGGTGGAAGCGGCTTCCGGCGCCTGACGCAGGGGACGGGACGTGCGGGGGTCATCCCCGCGTCAGCGACAGCAGGTCCCGCGCCGGGCCCGTGGGGCGATGCCCCGTGGGCCACACCGCTCTCAGGTCCCGCGCCAGGGCCACCCCGTCCACCGGCACCCGCACCAGCCGCCGCATCGCCAGCTCCTCCCCCACGGCGAGTTCGCTCAGCACCGCCGGCCCCGCCCCGCTCACCGCCGCCGCCTTCACCGCCGTCGTGGAGGAGAGCTCGATCAGCGGCCGGGCCAGCCCGCCGAGCGCCGCGTCCAGGACCTGACGCGTGCCCGAGCCCTTCTCGCGAAGGATCAACGGGGTCGTCGCCAGTTCGCCCGCGGCCAGCGGACGCCGCCGCCGGGCCCACGCGTGCGTGGGCGAGGCCACGACTATCAGCCGGTCGTGGGCGATGACCGCCGAGTCGAGACCGGCCGGCACCGACAGCCCCTCCACGAATCCCAGGTCCGCCTCGTCGGACAGCAGCCGCTCCGCCACCACGGTCGAGTTCCCCGCGTGCAACGACACCGCCGTGTCGGGCCGCTGTGCGCGCAGCGCGAGCAGCCAGCCGGGCAGCAGGTACTCGGCGATGGTCATGCTCGCGGCCACCCGCAGCCGGGAGTCGCGGCGCACGCGCAGCGCCTGCGCCCCCACGTCGAACGCCTCGGCCGCCTCCACGATCCGCCGCGCCCAGTCCGTCACCAGGGCCCCGGCGTCCGTGAGCCGGGACCCGCGGGGTGACCGGTCCACCAGCGCCACGCCCAGTTGCCGCTCCATCGACCGGATCCGGCTGCTGGCCGCGGGCTGGGTGATGCCGAGTTCCCGCGCCGCCCCACCGAGGCTGCCGAGCCGCGCCACCGCGAGCAGCAGCTCCAGGGCGCCCAGATCCGGCACCCGGTGCGCCAGTGTCCCGGCGGCCGAGGGCCCGGACTGTTCATCCGCGTTGCTCATAAACCCAGCTTATGTCGCCATAGAGGCGGACTCCCTGGTGGTGTGCCTCCCCCGGCCCGACCGTGGACACATGGTCACCGCAGCCCAGCCCCTCGCGTACCCGCTCTCCGTCCGCCATCTCGGACCCAACTGGTACGCCACCGTGATGGGCACCGCCGTCGTCGCCACCGCCGGCGCGGCCCTTCCCCCGCACGTCCCGGGGCTGCGGGGCGTGCTCACGGGAGTGTGGGCCCTGTCGCTCCTCCTGCTCCTGGCCCTCCTCGCGGGGCGGGCCGCGCACTGGACCCGGCACCGGGACCAGGCCCGCGCCCACCTCCTCGACCCGGCGGCGGCGCCGTTCTACGGCTGCCTCGCCATGGCCCTGCTGGCCGTGGGCGGTGGTGCCCTCACCGTCGGCCGGGACTGGATCGGCCTGCGGGCGGCCGTCGCGCTCGACGCGGTGCTGTTCACCGCCGGTACGGTCCTCGGACTCGTCGCGGCCGTCGCGGTGCCGTATCTGATGGCCGTACGGCACCGGGTGGAGCCCGGGCAGGCCACGCCGGTCTGGCTGCTGCCGCTCGTCGCGCCCATGGTGTCGGCCGCCGTCGGGCCGCTCCTGGTGCCGCATCTGCCGCCCGGTCAGGCCCGGGAGACGCTGCTCCTGTTCTGCTTCGCGCTGTTCGGGCTCAGCCTGCTCGCGACCCTGGTCATGCTGCCGCTGGTCTTCGCGCGGCTGGTCACCGGCGGGCCGCTGCCCCTCGCCCTCACCCCGACGCTGTTCCTGGTGCTGGGCCCGCTCGGGCAGTCCGCCACGGCCGTCGGCGCCTTCGCGGACGTCGCGCCGGGGGTCGTGCCGGAGCCGTACAGCGAGGGCTTCGGCATCCTGGCCGTGCTCTACGGCGTCCCCGTCATGGGGTTCGCGCTGCTGTGGTTCCTCCTGGCCGCCGCCCTCGTGCTGCGTGCCCGGCGGCACGGCATGCGGTTCTCGATGACCTGGTGGTCGTTCACCTTCCCGGTCGGCACCTGTGTCACCGGCGCCGAGGCCCTGGGCCGCCACACCGGGCTCATCGCCTACGCGGGTCCGGCGGTCGTGCTGTACGCGGTGCTGGTCGCGGCGTGGGGCACCGCCGTCGCGGGCACCGTGCGCGGGCTGCTCAGGGGTGAGCTGCTCGCAGCGCCCGGCCCAGTACCCGCGGCGCCTCGGCCAGTGACGGTCCGTACCACGTCAGGTGCCGTCCGCTGACGAGCGCGCAGGGCAGGCCGGGGAAGGCCTCGGGGCCGTCGTCGGCGGTGAAGCGGTACGGCTCGTCGGGGAGGACGATCAGATCCGGTGCCGAGGCGCGGAGTTCCTCCAGCGGGACGCGGGGGTAGCGGTCGGGGTGGGTCGCGTGCACGAGGTCGACGCCGAGGCGGGCGAGGACGTCGCCCGCGAAGGTGTCGCGGCCCAGGACCATCCACGGGCGGCGCCAGATCGGCACGACCGCCCTCCGCCGCGTCCCGGGCTCCGGCAGGGACGACCAGACGGCCTCCGCCTCGTCCAGCCAGCGCGGGCGGGCCGGCACACCGCAGGCGGCCAGCACCCGGGCCAGTTCCCGAAAGGCCCGCGGCACGTCGCGGATCTCCGTCACCAGGACCTCGGCGCCCGCCGCGCGCAGGGCCTGGAGGTCGGGTGCGCGGTTCTCCTCCTCGTTGGCGATCACCAGGTCGGGCGCGAGGGAGAGGATCCGGTCGGTCTTCGGGTTCTTGGTGCCGCCGACGCGCACGACGTCCAGGTCCGGGGGATGCGTGCACCAGTCGGTGGCACCGACCAGGGTTCCGGGCGGCGCGGACAGGGCCACGGCCTCGGTCAGCGAGGGGACGAGCGAAACCGCCCTCACCGGCGCGGCCGGTCCCGGACCGCCTCGATGTGCTCCGCCACGGCGACGACGATCACGCGGGTGTCCGACTCCGCCGCCCGCCAGCGGTGCCGTACGCCGCCGGTGAGGTACAGCGTGTCGCCGCGGCCCAGGCGGTAGGCGCGCCCCTCCGCCTCGATCTCCACGGCGCCGTCGGCGACGTACATCAACTGGTCGTTGCGGTACTGGAGTTCACGGGCAGCGTCATGGTCGCCGGTGAACTCGGAGGCGTGCATCTGGTGATGCCCGCGCACGAGGGACCGGGTCCGGGGCAGCGGCTCGGTGCCGTCGGCGCGGACCACGTCCACGCTGCACGCCGGGTCGGCCGCGGCGAGCAGTTCCACCGCCGTGGTGCGCAGGGCGTCGGCGACCTTCTCCAGGGAGCTGGTGCTGGGGCGCGCCCGGTCGTTCTCGATCTGGCTCAGGAACGGGACCGACAGGCCGCTGCGCGCGGCGACGACGGCGAGGGTGAGCTCCAGCGCGCGGCGACGCCGGCGCACGGCCGCACCCACCCGAAGAGGCTGCTCTTTGTGGTCGCCCATCGCTCCGGCTCCCTCCTTCGCCCGTCGATCCGCTCCCCGTGCGACGGTGTCCCGGCGCACTGCTCCTGTTGAGTTGTCTGCACCCTACGCATGTACGGCAAACCGTTTCATGCGCCCGTCACATCGACGTCATACGGGCTGCCGCCCGACCTCACACTTCGCGCCAGGGGATCCGCCGCCGCGGGGGCGGGGCAGGTCTTCCGCCTGCCGGAGGATCAGGGCGCGAGAGGGGGTTCAGGGGGTGGCGTAGCGCTCTGTGGTTGTCCGGATCCCGCTCGTGGGACCAGGGGGGTTGGAGCGGGACGCGGCGTGTCGCGCGTCCCACCCCGGAACCCTACTGCGGTGTCATGCGGTTCACCATGTCCGGGTGCTGCTCGAGCCACTCGGCCACCGCTTCTTCCTCGTGCCCCTGGCCACGGTCCTTGATCTCGCTCTCCAGGCTGCCGAGCTCGTTCTCGCTCATCCTGAAGTTCTTGATCCACTTCGTGAGCTGCGGGTACTCCTCGGGGAACTTCCCGTTGGAGATGGTGCGGATCGTGTTGCCCTCGCCGAAGGCCTTCTTCGGGTCCTTCAGCTTGGTCAGCTCGTAGTCGCTGTAGGCCCAGTGCGGCGACCAGAGCGTGACGGCGATCGGCTCCTTCTTCGCGTACGCGCGCTTCAGCTCGGCCAGCATCGCGGGCGTGGAGCCGTCGACGACCTCGTACTCCTCGTCCAGGCCGTAGCCGGGCAGGACCTTGTTCTTCAGCAGGTCCATCTCGCCGGTGCCCGGCTCGATGCCGATGATCTTGCCCTTGAAGGTGCCGGACCTGCCCTTGAGGTCCTCCAAGGAGTCGACGCCCTTCACGTACGACGGCACGGCGATCTCCAGGGACGTCGGCTCGTACCAGGTGCCGAGGTCCTTGAGCCGGTCCTTGTTCTTGTCCCAGTAGTTCTTCTGGGCGTAGGGCAGCCAGGCGTCGAAGTTGAGGTCGAGATCGCCTGAGGCCAGACCGGTGTAGACCGGGCCGACGTCCATCTGCTTCAGGTTCAGCGTGTAGCCGCGCCGCTCCAGGACGTTCTTCCAGAGGTAGGTGACGGCGATGTCCTCGTCCCAGGGGAACCAGGCGACGTCCAGGGGCCGCTCGGCCTCGGCGGGCGTGCTGCCGCCGGAGCCCGGCACCGGGGCGAGCTTGTCGACGACGCCGGGGTTCTGCTTCAGCCAGGCGCGGACGGCGTCCTGCCGGTTGCCCTTGCCCGCCTTGTTGATCTCCGCTTCGAGGCTGGTGAGCTGCTTCTCGCTCATCGTGAAGTTCTTCAGCCACCCGGCGACCGTCGGGTCCTCGTCCGCGAAGCCCTTGCGGGACAGGGTGTGCACCCCGTCGCCCTCGCCCCAGGCGCCCTTCGGGTCCTTGAGCTTCTTGAGGTCGTAGTCGTTGTACGCCCAGTGCGGCGACCAGAGCGTGGTGACGATCGGCTTCTTCTGGGCGTAGGCGCGCTTCAGCTCGGCCAGCATCGCGGGCGTGGAGCTGTCGACGACCTCGTACTCCTGGTCGAGGCCGTACTCCTTGAGGACCTTGCTCTTCAGCAGGGCCATCTCGCCGGCGCTGGACTCGATGCCGGTGATCTTTCCGCCGAACTTAGAGGACTTGCCCTTGAGGTCCGCCAGGGAGTCGATGCCCTTCATGTAGGCGGGCACGCTGAGCTCCAGGGACGTCTTGTCGTACCAGGCGCCGAGGTCGTCGAGCTGCTTGCCGTACTTCTTCCAGTACTGGGCGTGGGTGGTGGGCAGCCAGGCGTCCGTCTGGACGTCGACGTCGCCTTGGGCGAGGGAGGTGTACAACGGCCCGGCGTCGAACTGCTTGGCCTCGACCTCGTAGCCGCGCCGCTCCAGGATCTCCTTCCACAGGAAGGTGGAGGCGACGCCCTCGTCCCAGGGGATGTAGCCGATGCTGATCTTCTTGCCCTGGCCGACGTTCTTGCCGTCCGCCGCGGCCTCGGTGGCGGTGCCGCCGCCGAAGACACCCATGCCGCCCGCGGTGAGCGCGAGGACGACGACGCCGATCACGGCGACCGCCGGACGCGGCCGGTACGACCAGATCTTCAGCCCCTGGGCGGCGCGCAGCCTGGCGGCGGCGCGGCGGCCGAGCGGGGAGACCTGGGTGCCCAGGGCGCTGGTCATGCGGTCCAGGTAGATCGCGAGGATCACGATGGCCACACCGGCCTCGGACCCGAGGCCCACGTTGAGCTGGCCGATGGCCTCGTTGACGTCGCCGCCGAGGCCGCCGGTGCCGACCATGCCGGCGATCGCGGCCATGGACAGGCCCAGCATGATGACCTGGTTGACGCCGGCCATGACGGTGGGCAGCGCGAGCGGCAGCTGGACGCGCAGCAGGGTGTTGCGGGGCGAGGTGCCGAACGCCTCGGCCGCCTCGACCAGTTCCTTGTCGACCTGCCGGATGCCCAGCTCGGTCATGCGCACGCCCGGGGCGAGCGCGAAGATCAGGGTGGCGACGATGCCCGCGGGGGCGCCGGTGCCGAAGAACAGGATCGCCGGGATGAGGTAGATCATCGCGGGCAGCGTCTGCATGAAGTCCAGGACGGGCCGGACCAGTCCGCTGACACGGTCCGAGCGGGCCGCCCAGATGCCCACGGGAAGGGAGATCACCAGCGCGATGACGGTCGCCACGAGGACGAGCGCCAGGGTGATCATCGCGTTCTCCCACAGTTCGAGGGAGTCGATGAACGCGAACCCGGCGAAGGTGAGGACACCGGCGAGGGTGCCGCGCAGCCAGAAGGCGATCACGGCGAAGATACCGGCGAGGAGCAGCGGTTCGGGCGCCTGGAGGACGGCGTTGATGCCGTCGTAGAGGCCGAGGAAGACGGTCTTGCAGAAGTCGAACAGCCACGCCATGTGGGTGGTGAGCCAGTCGACCGCGTCGTTGACCCAGTTGCCGAGCTGAATCCTAGGCACCGGCCGTCACCTTCTCTCCGCCCTTGTCCCGCGGGGAGTCGCAGGGCTCCGGTGCGGCGTCCTGCTCGTCGCCCAGGAAGCCGATCAGACGCTGCCGGGGCACGACGCCCACCAGCTTGTTGTCCTGGTCGACGACCGAGACCGGGTGGGTGAGCCGGGCGCTGATCGCGCACAGCTCCGTGAACGCGGTGCCGGGCGTGGCGGTCTCGCAGTGGCAGCCGGGGCCGTCGCCGGTGACCGAGGTGTCCATGATCTCGCCCGCGGTCAGGACGCGGGAGCGGTCGACGTCCTGGGTGAAGGAGGCGACGTAGTCGTTCTCCGGCCGCAGCAGGATGTCCTGGGCGGTGCCGTTCTGGACGATGCGGCCGTCGCGCATGACGGCGATGCGGTCGCCCAGGCGCATGGCCTCGTTCAGGTCGTGGGTGATGAAGACGATCGTCTTCTTGAGCTTGTGCTGGAGCTCCAGCAGCTGGTCCTGCATGTCGCGGCGGATCAGCGGGTCCAGGGCGCTGAAGGACTCGTCCATCAGCAGCAGGTCGGCGTCGGTGGCGAGCGCGCGGGCCAGACCGACGCGCTGCTGCATGCCGCCGGACAGCTCGTCGGGCCAGGACTTCTCCCAGCCGGCCAGGCCGCACAGGGCGAGCGCCTCGTCGGCGCGGCGTGCGCGCTCGGCGCGGGGCACGCCCTGCACTTCCAGACCGTAGGCGGCGTTCTCGCGCACGCTGCGGTGCGGGAAGAGCGCGAAGTGCTGGAACACCATGCTGATCTTCTTGGAGCGGACCTCGCGCAGTTCACGGCCGCCGAGCCCGGTCAGGTCCTGGCCGTCGAAGCGCACCTGTCCGGCGGTCGGCTCGAGCAGGCCGTTGAGCATGCGCAGCAGGGTGGACTTGCCGGAGCCGGACAGGCCCATGACGACGAAGATCTCGCCGGGTTCCACGGTGAAGGACGCGTCGATCACGGCGGCCGTCGTGCCCTCGGCGCGCAGTTCCTCCCGGTCGGCCCCGCCGCGCAGCCGCTCGACGGCCTGTCCCGGTCTCCTGCCGAAGACTTTGTACAGCCCCTCAGCCTCAAGCGTCGCTGACACGTGCACCTCTATTTCGTTGACGACAGAACAGAGCGAGGACAGGGCGCAAACAGTTGAAATGCGCAACCAGCCTCGCTGCGGGGCGGCGCCTCCCCCCGATCTCACCCCTCAAACGGAAAGGTGAGGCGGTTCACACAGGACGCGTAGGGCGCAACGCGTTGCGCGGCGGCGAGTGGCCGTCGGCGGGGTACGGCACAATGCGTGGCGTGACCGGACGACTGATGCTCCTCGACACCGCTTCCCTGTACTTCCGCGCCTACTTCGGCGTCCCGGACTCGGTCAGGGCCCCGGACGGCACGCCGGTCAACGCCGTGCGCGGACTGCTCGACTTCATCGACCGCCTGGTCAAGGACCACCGGCCGGACCTTCTGGTCGCCTGCATGGACGCCGACTGGCGGCCGCAGTGGCGAGTGGAGCTGATCCCCTCGTACAAGGCCCACCGCGTCGCCGAGGAGCACGCGACCGGGCCGGACGAGGAGGAGGTGCCCGACACGCTGTCGCCGCAGGTACCGGTCATCGAGGCGGTGCTGGACGCGGTGGGCATCGCACGCGTGGGCGTCGCCGGGTACGAGGCGGACGACGTGATCGGCACGTTCACCGCGCGGGCGAAGGGCCCGGTCGACATCGTCACGGGCGACCGCGACCTGTACCAGCTGGTGGACGACGCGCGCGGGGTGCGCGTGCTGTACCCGCTGAAGGGCGTGGGCACCCTGCAGCACACCGATGAGGCGGTGCTGCGTGAGAAGTATGGGGTCGGCGGCAGCGGGTACGCGGATCTGGCCCTGCTGCGCGGCGACCCCAGCGACGGCCTGCCGGGCGTGCCGGGCATCGGTGAGAAGACGGCCGCCAAGCTCCTGGCGGAGTTCGGGGACCTGGCCGGGATCCTGGCGGCGGTGGAGGACCGGCGGTCGAAGCTGACCCCGACGCAGCGCAGGCGGCTGGACGAGGCGCGTCCGTATCTCGCGGTCGCCCCGAAGGTGGTCCGGGTCGCCGACGACGTGCCCCTGCCGGACGTCTCGACGGCGCTGCCGCGGGCGCCGCGCGACCCGGAGGCCCTGGAGGCGCTGGCCGCCCGCTGGGGACTGGGCGGATCACTGGAGCGCCTGTTGACGACGCTGGCGCGGTGACCTCCTCGCCACAAGAGGTGTGAAGTGGGGCCGAGGTGCTAACTTAGGTTAGCCTAACCACCGAGACAGGGAGGTCCTCATGGCAGAGCGACCGGGACGCCAGCCGCGCCGGATCCACTCCGCGCAGGTCGTCCGCACCGAGCGGCTGACCCCGCACATGCAGCGTGTGGTGCTCGGCGGCGAGGGCCTTGCCGACTTCTCGGCGGACACGTGCACCGACCACTATGTGAAGCTGCTGTTCCCGCCCGTGGGCGTGACCTACCCGGAACCCTTCGACCTGCAGCGCGTCCGGGACGAGCTGCCGCGCGAACAGTGGCCGGTCACCCGGACGTACACGGTCCGCCAGTGGGACGCCGAGCACCGCGAACTGACACTGGACTTCGTCATCCACGGTGACGAGGGCCTGGCGGGGCCGTGGGCCGTGCGCGTCCGGCCGGGCGAGATGGTGCGCTTCATGGGACCCGGTGGGGCGTACGCGCCCGCCCCGGACGCCGACTGGCATCTGCTCGTGGGTGACGAGAGCGCGCTGCCCGCGATCGCCTGTGCCCTGGAGGCGCTGCCGCACGGGGCCAGGGCGTATGCCTTCGTGGAGGTCTCCGGCCCCGAGGAGGAGCAGAAGATCGACTCGGACGTGGACGTCGTCTGGCTGCACCGCGGCGCCCGCCCTCGCGGCGAGGCACTGGTCGCGGCCGTGCGGGGCCTGGAGTTCCCCGAGGGCCGGGTGCACGCCTTCGTCCACGGCGAGGCGCACTTCGTCAAGCAGTTGCGCCATCTGCTCCGCGTGGAGCGTCATGTCCCGCGCGAGGACCTCTCGATCTCCGGTTACTGGCGCCAGGGCCACGACGAGGATGGCTGGCAGGCCTCCAAGCGCGAGTGGAACGCCCGGATCGAGGCGGAGCAGGAGAGCGTGTCCGCGGCCTGAGGGCAATCAGCCACCGGGCAGCGCGGTGTGCGGGCTCGGCTGATCACCGCTCACCCGTGCATGCAGATGCATGTCGTGCCATCCGTCCGGCTGCAGGACGGCACTGCGCTTGGTGCCCTCCAGGGCGAAACCGGTCCTGGTGGCGACACGACAGGACGCCTCGTTGCGCACGGCGTGCAGGAGTTCCAGCCGGTGGAAGCCGGCCTCGTCGAAGGCCCAGTGGGTGAGCGCGGCCGTGGCGCGGACCGCCACACCCCGGCCCCGGGCCGCCGGAGCGGTCCAGTACGCCATCTCAGCCGTCCCGTCGTCGAGCCGTAGCTCGCGCAGCGCCACCCGGCCCAGCAGCGCGCCGGAGTCCGCGCCGACGACGGCCCAGTGCGCCTCCCGCTCCCTCTCCCACGCCTGCTGCCAGGCGCGGATCCAGTCAGCGACCTCCGCCACGGAGTCCGCGGTCCGGGCGTGCCACTGGTGCATCACCGGGTCCTGGAAGACCTCGTACACCGCGGGCGCGTCCCCGGCCCGCCAGGGCCTCAGGACGAGTCCGCCGTCGGCGGGAAGAGTGGGTTGCGGGCGGCCCGCGAGTGTCCCGGCGGTCAGGACCGGGCCGATGAGGAACGGCATGCCCGCATCCTGACAAGGACCCACCGGTGCTCCCAGTGGTTTTTCCCGCGCACCGGCCTCGTACGCTGGGCCGCGATGAGACGCAAGACCCCCACCCCGCACTCTCCCCTGCCGCAGCGCCACGGCGTGGACCCGGTGCGGGTGCGGCTGCCCGTCGCGGGGCGGTGGAGCACGGTGCGCGAGCACTTGGTGGAACGGCTCTCCGGGGCGGGCGCCGGCGTCGTCGACGGCATGTTCGACGCGGGCCGGATCGTCGGGGCGGACGGACGGCCCGTCGCGGCGGACGCGCCCTACGTGCCCGGGATGTTCGTGTGGTTCCACCGGGACCTGCCCGACGAGGTGCCGGTGCCCTTCCCGCTGGAGGTCGTGCACCGGGACGAGCACATCGTCGTCGCCGACAAGCCGCACTTCCTCGCCACCACCCCGCGCGGCGGCCATGTCGCCGAGACCGCGCTGGCCCGGCTCCGCCGCGAGCTGGGCCTGACCGCGCTCACCGCCGCGCACCGCCTGGACCGGCTCACCGCGGGACTCGTGCTGTTCACCGTGCGCCCCGAGGAGCGCGGCGCCTACCAGACGCTGTTCCGCGACCGCCGGATCCGCAAGGAGTACGAGGCCGTCGCGCCGTACGACCCCGCCCTCCCCCTGCCCCGGACCGTGCGCAGCCGGATCGTGAAGGAGCGCGGGGTGCTCACGGCCCGGGAGGAGCCGGGCGAGCCCAACGCCGTGAGCCGCGTCGAGCTGGTGGAACACCGCGACCGCCCCGGCGGACTCGCCCGGTACCGGCTCACGCCCGCCACGGGACAGACCCACCAGCTGCGCGTCCACATGTGCGCCCTGGGCGTGCCGATCCTCGGCGACCCCCTCTACCCCGAGGTGGCCGCCCCCGTGCCGGCCGGTGACTTCCGGCGTCCGCTCCAACTGCTGGCGCGAAGCCTGGAGTTCACCGACCCGGTCACTGGCGTGGAGCACCGGTTCCGCAGCGGCCGGGCGCTCGCGGCCTGGGCGTCGTACGACCGGTGGGCCGCCGGGACGTACGACGGCCCGTCGGACGGTCAGTAGCCGCGCCACCAGCTCAGGAAGCGCTGCCAGACACCCTTGCGGCCGCGCGGTTCGGCGACGGCCGGCTGCGGCGGCACCGGGACCGGCTGGGGCCGCACCGGTGCGGGCTGCGGTTGCGCGACCGCGGGCCGGGGCTGTGCGGCGGCCGGCTGAGGCTGCGCCCCGGCCGGTGCGGCCTGCGGCTGCGCGGTGCCGATCTGCCAGTCCGAGCGCTGCGCGGCGACCGGCTTGTGGTTCGGCACCTCCTGCACGTCCTGCGGCGGCTTGGGCGAGAACTGCACCGGCAGGTCCACCAGGTGCCGGGAGGCGATGGACGCCGTCCAGCGCAGCTCCTCCTCGTCGCAGTCGAGTTCGACGTCCGGCAGCCGCATCAGCAGCGCGTCCACGCCCACGTCGGCGATGGAGCGGCCGATGTCCTGCCCGGGGCACTCGTGGGGGCCGCCGCCGAAGGCGAGGTGGGAACGGTTGCCCTGCATGCTGGCCTTGAGGTCCGGCCGCACCCGCGGGTCGACGTTGGCGGGAAGCGGCGCGAACAGCAGCCCGTCTCCCCGGCGGATGCGCTGCCCGCCCAGCTCGGTCTCCTGCTTGGCGAAGTAGGCGAAGACCGTGCTGAACGGCGGCTCGTTCCACAGGGATTGCTCCACCGCCTCCGGCACCGTCATCTGCCCGCCGTTGAGCTGGGCCCGGAAGCGCGGGTCGATCAGGACCGTGAGCAGCACGTTGGACAGCAGGTTGGTGGTGGCCTCGTAGGCGGCGAAGAGCACCAGGCGCAGGTGCTCCCTGACCTCGTCGTCGCTCAGCCGGGCCGGGTGGGTGATCAGATAGCTGGCGAGGTCCTCCTCCGGCTGGGCGCGGCGGGTCGCGGTGAGCCGGCTGAGGGCGTCCATGACGTAGGAGTGGCTGGCGATCGCGGTCTCGGTGCCCTTGAGCGCGTCACGGGCGGCCTCGACGAGCCGGTCGTTGTACTCGTCGGGCATGCCGAGGATCTCGCACATCACCGCCATCGGCAGGTGCTCGGTGAACTGGCTGACGAGGTCCGCCTCGCCCGCCTCGCAGAACCGGTTGACGATCACCTGCGTGCTGCGGTTGATGTACCGGCGCAGACTGCGGAAGTCGATGGTGGAGATGGCGCCCATGACCGCGCCGCGCAGTCGCTTGTGCTCGTCCCCCTCGGCGTGCGAGGCGATGGGCTGCCAGGCGATGTGCGGCATCAGCGGGTGGTCGGGCTTGACGAGGCCCTCCCTGAGCGGGGTCCAGATACGGCTGTCCCGGCAGAACTGCGAGGGCGAGCGCACCATGTGCAGGTTCTCGGCGTGGCCGAGGACGATCCACATCGGCACGTCGTCGTGGAGCAGTACGGGCGCCACGGGACCGTGCTGGTCCCGCAGTTGCTCGTACAGCGCTCCCAGGTCCTCCGCCTCGTGCAGCCGGTGCAGTCCCCCGGGGCCGTGCGCGGGGCAGCCGGGGGGCGGGCCGGGCCGGAGGTCGTCCGTACTGGTCGGGGCGTGGGATTCAGGCGTCACAGTGATCGCTCCGAAACTGAAGTGAATCCAGGTGTCTGGGGGGAGGTGTGGGGTGGGCGCTCCGGGTCAGGTGAGCGAGCCCGTCATGGCGAGCGAGTGCAGGAAGCGCATGAGGGTCATCAGGACATCGCGGCTGGAGGCCCGCCGCCGCGCGTCGCACTCGATGATCGGGATGTCCGGCGTGAGGTCGAGGGCCGTGCGCAGCTCCTCGGTGGCGTAACGCGGGGCGTCCGGGAAGGAGTTGATGGCGACCACGAACGGCACGCCGCGTTCCTCCAGGCGTCCCATGACGTCGAAGCTGACCTCCAGCCGCCGGGTGTCGACCAGCACCACCGCGCCGAGCGCACCCTCGAACAGGCCGTTCCACAGGAACCAGAAGCGCTGCTGGCCGGGTGTGCCGAAGAGGTACAGCACGAGCTGGTCGGTGATGCTGATCCGGCCGAAGTCCATGGCGACGGTGGTGGCCGTCTTGGAGGCGGAGCCGAAGTTGTCGTCGACACCGATGCCGGCCTGCGTCATGGTCTCCTCGGTCGTCAGCGGAGTGATCTCGCTGACGGAGCCGACCATGGTCGTCTTGCCGACGCCGAAGCCACCCACGATCACGATCTTGGCCGCGGCCTGTGCCGTGTGGGGCAGCTGGTCCTCGGTCCGGGGGCCCGGGATGGTGTCAGAGCCTTTGAAGTCCATTCATCACCGCTTCGAGGAGGGAACGGTCGGTGCGCGCCTTGCGGACGATCGGGGCACGCGCCTGCACCAGTTCCGCCGTCAGCAACTCGGTGAGCAGTACGCCCATCGCGCTGAACGGCAGGTGGAGGTAGGCCGACAGCTCGGCCACGGACAGGGGGGCGGCGCAGAGTCGGAGCAGCGCCGCCTGCTCGGGAGAGGCGGAGGGCGGCGGGTCCGTGGCACGCGCCACGATTAACGTCACCAGGTCCAGCTCGGCGCGTTCACCGTCCGGGCCGGCCACCACGTACATCCGCTCGGGGTTGCCGGGTTTGCCCTCACCCTCCTTGGGCGTGGGCGGTTCCGATGCGAGGTCGCGCCTCTGGCGTTGGGGAGGAGTCATACGATCTGCCCGTTCCGCCGGGGCGGACTGGTGAGGTGTCCGCCGATCCGGACGACCAGGTCGCGCATCATCGCGCTCATCCGGCCGGGTTCGCACCGCACGTCGGAGAGGACCGCGAGGAAGGCGTTGGCTCCGGCGCTCATCAGGTAGAAGTAGCCGCGGTCGATCTCGATCATGACGAGCTTCATCTCGCCGTCGCCGACGGTGAGTTCCTGGCAGATGCTGCCCGCGAGGGACTGCAGGCCGGCGCAGGCCGCGGCGACCCGGTCGGCCGCGTCGGGCTCCCCGCCGTAGCGGGCGATGCGCAGGCCGTCGGCCGAGAGCACCACGATCATCTCGATGCCCGGCACGCCGTCGGCGAGCTGCTTGAGCATCCAGTCGAAGTTGCCCCGTTGCTGGATCACTTGAGGTCCCCCTCGTCGTCGGCCTCGATGGGGGCCGGGTCGTTGATCAGGTGCAGGTACTTGGTCGGGTTCCGAATGAAGTCGGTCGGGTGGGTGCCGGGCTCGATGCCCTGCTTGAGCCCCTCCCAGAAGGCCTCGAGGCCCTTGCCGGGGGCGTCGGGGGCCGACATGTCGAGCAGGGGCTTCTGCTCGGGTTCCTCGGTCGCCCAGGGGTTGAACTCGCCCCGTTCGGCGGCCTCCCGGTCGGCCTTCTCGTTGGCGGCCTGCTGGGCGAGCCGCTCGGCGAGGGGCATCTTCACCCTGCTGCGGCGCTGCGGCAGGCCGTTCGCGGTCCACTCGGTGACCTCGGGGACGTCGTCGTCCTCCAGGGAGACCGTGGCGGGGATCTTCGGGCTGGTGGGGCGGCGCCTCTTGGGCGCGCGCTTCGGGCCCTCGGGAATGCCGACCGTCATGGGGATGCCGGTGGCGCCGATGCCGTGGGCGAGTCCGACACCGGGCTCGTGGGTGATCATCTCGCTCGGCACGATGAGGATGGCCCGCACGCCGCCGTACGCGGAGGCGCGCAGCGAGACCTGCATGTTGTACGCCGTGCAGAGGCGGCCCACGACGGCCAGTCCCAGGCGCGGGTGCTCGCCGATGTCCTGGAGGTCGACGCCGGCCTTGGCGGCCTCCAGCATGCCCTCGATCCGGGCGCGGGCCTCCTCGTTGAGGTTGACACCGCCGTCCTCGATCTCGATGCAGACGCCGGTCTGCACCTCGGTGGCGGTGACGTGCACCTTGGTCTGGGGCGGCGAGTAGCGCGTGGCGTTGTCGAGGAGTTCGGCGGCGGCGTGGATGACCGGCTCGACGTAGATGCCCTTGACGCTGACCTTGGCGATGGAGGACAGCTGGATGCGCCGGTACTCCAGGATGCGGGACATGGCGCCGCGCAGGGTGCTGTACAGGGACACCGGCTCGGGCCACTGCCGTCCGGGGCGGCCACCGCCGAGGACGGAGACGGAGTCGGCCAGGCGGCCGATCAGGGCGTTGCCGTGGTCGATGCGCAGCAGGTCGTCGAAGACCTCGGGGTTGCGACCGTGGTCCTCCTCCATCTCCCGGAGTTCCTCGGCCTGCTGGTGGATGATCGCCTGGACGCGGCGGGCGACACTGACGAAGGAGCGCGCGGCGGCGTCACGCATGGTCACTTCGCGGTCGACGATCTTGAGCACCGTCAGCAGCGTCTCGGCCTGCGGGGCGGGGAGGTCGCGGAACGCGGGGTTGGCGAGACCGAGCTTGCGAATCACCTCCCTGGGGGATTCTCCGGTGCGCAGCAGGTCGAGCGCGGCGGGGACGAGTTCCCGCGAGAAGCGGACCAGTTCGTTCTCGTGGGCGGCGATCCGCTGCTCCAGGTGCGCGGCGTGCCGGGCGTGCTCCGCACGCTGGTTGCGCAGCGCACGGCCGCGGCGCACCGCCTCGGCCGCCGTGGCGAGCACCAGCGCGGTGGCGATGCCGCCGCACCAGCCGACGGCGCCCCGGGCAGGCTCCGCCACCAGGGCGACGGCGGCTCCGGTCGCCGCGGCCATGACTATGGCGGGCAGCAACAGCACGCGCGCGTAGGGAAGTTCACGGCGACCGGGAGGGGATTGAACACTCACCATGTGGGCCTTCTGACAGGAGTCGACTGAGGTTCGGGGGGACTTACAGGGGGTATGTCATGAAACTGTCGGGATCTTCCGCACATTGGGGAACAAGCGCACGAATTCAGCTCAAGCCGGTGCGCTGCGGGCGAGCTTAGTCCGACCGGATCATCGCCGTGTCATATTCAGCAACTGCCGGAAACCGGGCGCGGAGGGATAGTACGCTCAATCGTTTACACGCTGCGACATCGTTCGAATACGGTGCGTAGCAGCGAACGGGCGTACGAAAGCCCACTCACCGTGAGGGGTGAATGGGCTTCAGTACAACGCCGTTCCGGGGGGCGCCTCACCCCACCGACGAGTAGGCGACGACTCCCCGCAGCAACAGGTCAACGGCCTTGCGCGCGTTCTTCACCACGGCAGACCCCTGCGGGGCAGCCGCGGCGATCTGCCCCAGCACGTCGATGACCTGCTTGCACCACCGCACGAAGTCCCCCGCCGGCATCTCCGCCTCGCGCAGCACCTCGTCGAGGCCCTTCCCGGAAGCCCACATGTACGCGGCCCAGGCGAAGCCCAGATCGGGCTCGCGCTGCCCGACCCCTTCGGTCTGGGTGATCCGGAACTCCTCCTCCAGCGCGTCCAGCCGCCCCCAGATCCGCACCATCTCGCCGAGCGCGGCCTTGGCCTTCCCGGACGGCACCTTCGGCGCCAGGGCGTCGTCGGCGGCCCGTGCCTCGAACACCAGCGCCGAGACACACCCGGCCAGTTCGGCCGGACCGAGGTCCTCCCAGACACCGGCGCGCAGACACTCGCTGGCGAGCAGGTCCAGCTCGCCGTACAGCCGCGCGAGCCGCTTGCCGTGTTCGGTGACCTCGTCGCCGCGCAGGTAGTCCAGCTCGGTCAGCAGCGCCACGATGCGGTCGAACGTGCGGGCGATGGTGTTCGTACGGCCCTCGATCCGCCGCTCCAGCTGCGAGGTGTCGCGCAGCAGCCGGTGGTACCGCTCGGCCCAACGGGCGTGGTCCTCGCGGTCGTTGCAGCCGTGACAGGGATGCGCGCGCAGCGCGGTCCGCAGCCGGGCGATCTCGCGGTCGTCGGCCGCCTGGGAGCGCCGCTTGCGGTGCCGCTCGGCCGGGATGTGCCCGGCCTTGGTGCGCAGCGCCGACGCGAGGTCCCGACGGGACTGCGGGGAACGGGGGTTGAAGGACTTCGGGATCCGCATCCGCTCCAGCGGCTCGACCGGTACCGGGAAGTCCATGGACGCCAGCCGCTTCACCTGCCGCTCGGCGGTCAGCACCAGCGGGCGCGGCCCGTCGTGGTGCTCGAAGCCGCGGTGGCCGTTGGAACGGCCCGCGGGCAGGCCCGGGTCGAGCACCAGCGCCAGGCCCGCGTACTTGCCGGTGGGCACGTGGATGACGTCACCGGGCTTCAGCTTCTCCAGCGCCACGGCGGCCTCCGCGCGCCGCTCCGCCGCGCCCTGCCGGGCGATCTCGTTCTCCCGGTCCTTCAGTTCGCGGCGCAGCCGCGCGTACTCCTCGAAGTCGCCGAGGTGGCAGGTCATGGAGGCCTTGTAGCCCTCGAGACCCTCCTCGTTGCGCTGCACCTGCCGGGAGATGCCGACGACCGACTTGTCCGCCTGGAACTGCGCGAACGACGTCTCCAGCAGTTCGCGCGAGCGGTGCCGCCCGAACTGCTCGACCAGGTTGACCGCCATGTTGTACGACGGCTTGAAGCTGGAGCGCAGCGGATACGTGCGCGTACCGGCCAGACCCGCGAGGTGCTCGGGGCTCATGCCGCGCTGCCACAGCACCACGGCGTGGCCCTCGACGTCGATGCCGCGCCGTCCGGCCCGGCCCGTCAGCTGGGTGAACTCGCCCGGGGTGATGTCCGCGTGCTGCTCGCCGTTCCACTTGACGAGCTTCTCCAGCACCACCGACCGGGCGGGCATGTTGATGCCGAGGGCGAGGGTCTCGGTGGCGAACACGGCCTTGACCAGGCCGCGTACGAACAGTTCCTCGACGACCTCCTTGAAGGTCGGCAGCATGCCCGCGTGGTGGGCGGCGATGCCGCGCTCCAGGCCCTCCAGCCACTCGTAGTAGCCGAGGACGTGCAGGTCCTCCGTCGGGATGGACGCCGTGCGCTCCTCGACCAGGGCGCGGACCCGCTCGCGTGCCTCCTCGTCGTTGAGCCGGAGTCCCGCGTACAGGCACTGCTGGACGGCGGCCTCGCAGGCGGCGCGGCTGAAGATGAACGTGATGGCGGGCAGCAGCCCCTCGGCGTCGAGCCGCTCGATGACCTCGGGCCGGCTCGGCGTCCAGATGCGGGAGCGCTGCCGGCGCTCACGCTCGCGGTCGGCCTCGCGCATGGACCGGCCGCGCCGGCGGTCCTGGTACGACGGCCGGCTCGCCTCCATGCGCGCCATGCGCGTGAGGTCGGGGTTGACGGCCTTCTTGTGGCCCTCGCCCTCCTCGAACAGGTCGTACATCCGCCGCCCGGCGAGCACGTGCTGGAACAGCGGCACGGGCCGGTGCTCGGAGACGATCACCTCGGTGTCGCCGCGGACCGTGTCGAGCCAGTCGCCGAACTCCTCGGCGTTCGACACGGTCGCCGAGAGCGAGACCAGCGTGACCGACTCGGGGAGGTGGATGATCACCTCTTCCCACACGGCGCCCCGGAACCGGTCGGAGAGGTAGTGCACCTCGTCCATGACCACGTAGCCGAGGCCCAGGAGGGTCTGGGAACCGGCGTACAGCATGTTCCGCAGCACCTCGGTGGTCATCACGACCACGGGCGCCTCGGAATTGACGCTGTTGTCGCCGGTGAGCAGGCCCACCTTGTCCGTGCCGTAGCGGCGGCACAGGTCGGCGTACTTCTGGTTCGACAGCGCCTTGATGGGGGTCGTGTAGAAGCACTTCTTGCCCTGCTGGAGGGCGAGGTGGACGGCGAACTCGCCGACGATCGTCTTGCCGGAGCCGGTGGGCGCCGCGACGAGCACGCCCTTCCCCGTCTCGAGCGCCTGGCAGGCCTCGATCTGGAAGGGGTCGAGGCCGAAGTCGTACATCTCGCGGAAGGTGGCGAGCGCGGTGGCCTGCTCGACAGCACGCTTGCGGGCTGCCGCGTACCGCTCGGCCGGTGAGAGGTCCTCTGTCATCGTGCTTTCGAGCGTACCGGGCCGCACTGACAACAGGACGATCATTATCCGGATCCGTTCCTGTGAAACCTCGGATCCGCGCAGCTCAGGGGCCGACGACCCGCACGCCCCCGCGTACGCAGCGCGCGCTCAGCGGCAGCGGCCCGAGCGGCTCCCCGTCGGCGTAGCCGGTGGTGCCCTCGGCGGCGATCTCCACCCGGGCCGCCCGCAGCACGGTCACCTTCGGATGTTCCACGTGCGTCCCGCGGTACACCCTCGGGAAGACCCGCAGCAGCGTCGCGCGGCCGCAGTCCCCGACGACGGTGACGTCGAACAGCCCGTCGGTCAGGTCGGCGTCCGGGCAGATCCGCATGCCGCCTCCGTAGGAGGAGCCGTTGCCGACGGCCACCAGGGTCGCCTCGACCTCGCGGACCTCACCGTCGTCGAGCCGTATGCGGTAGGGGACGGGCCGGAACCCGGCGAGCTCGGAGATCATCGCCAGGTCGTATCTGAGGCGGCCGGTGGGCCATCGCATGCGGTTGCCCCGGTCGTTGGCACGGGAGTCGAAGCCGGAGGCGAGGACCGTGCCGAACCAGCGGTCGCCGACCCGCCCGAGGTCGATGTCGCGGATCCGGCCGCACTTGAGGGCGTCGGCGATCATGCGGCCCGCGGCGGCCGGCTCCCGCACGGGCAGGCCGAGGGCGCGGGCGAAGTCGTTTCCGGTGCCGACGGCGACCAGGCCGAGCGGGGTGCGGGTGCCGGCGACGGCCCGCAGGGCGAGGCTCGCCATGCCGTCGCCGCCGACGGCGATCAGCGCGCCGGTGCCGCCGTCGACGGCCGCACGGGCGCGTGCGAGGGCGTCCGCGGCGTCCTCCCCGAGCACCGTACGGACCGAGAAACCGGCCGCCCGCAACGCGGAAGCGGCCGGCTGCGCCGCGCGGGCGCCCCGGCCGCGGCCCGCGGTGGGGTTGACGAAGAGGGTGATCTCGCTGGTCACGCGACCGACCCTACGATCTGCCTGCCGATCTTCAGGTCACGTCGTCATAACCGTTGACCCGCTCCGAGCGGTCCGCGCTCGCCTGCTCGGGCAGGGCGGCCCGGCTGGTGGTCACGGGCTCGATCTCGCCGATGTCGTCCGGGGTGAGGTCCAGCTCGGACGCCTCGTCGTCGGCGGGGCCCAGGGCCTCGCGACGGCTGCGGCGGCGGTCGTTGAGCAGGGAGAAGGCGACGGCGGCGAAGTACAGGAGCCAGATCGGCCCGGCGAGCGCCAGCATCGTGAGCGGGTCGGTGCTCGGTGTGGCGATGGCCGCGAAGACCGTGATGGCCATGATCATGCCGCGCCACCAGCCGAGCATGCGCTTGCCCGTGATCGCCCCGGTGAGATTGAGCATGACCAGCAGCAGCGGCAGCTCGAACGAGAGGCCGAAGACGAGCACCATCCGCATGACCAGGTCGAGCAGGTCGTCCAGCGGGAGGAGGTTGGACGTGCCGCCGGGGGTGAACTCGAGGAGCACCTTCGCCGTGGTGGGAAGCACCGTGTACGCGAAGTAGGCACCGGCGATGAACAGCGGGGCGCCCGTGCCCACGAAGGCGTAGGCGTACTTCCGCTCGTGCCGGTGCAGGCCGGGGGCGACGAAGGCCCACAGCTGGTAGAGCCAGATCGGCGAGGCCAGCACGACACCGGCCATCAGCGACACCTTCAGCGCCAGCGTGAAGGGGGTGAGCAGGCCGTTGATGGTGATCTGCGCGCAGGGCTTCGTGCCCGACTGCGCCCTGGCCAGTTCCGCGAAGGTCTTGTCACAGCCGACCGAGTCGAGGATCGGCTTGGTGATCAAGTTGATGATGTCGTTGTAGAAGAAGGCGGCGACGACCGTGACGGCGACGATCGCCAGCATCGCCTTGGCGAGCCGGTTGCGGAGCTCGCGAAGGTGCTCCGCGAGGGGCATCCGCCCCTCGGGATCCTTCTCCTGCTTGCGGGCAGACTTCAGCAACCCACGTTCCCATCTCGTGCGGCGGGCCGGAGGTCACCGGCCCTGCGTCAGCGCTTGGTCGTGTCCGTGGGCTCGTTGACCGGGCGCGAGCTGGTCACGTCACCGGGCGCTGCCTGGATGGTGCGCTGCGAGGGCTCGTCGTTGTTGGGCGGGCCGGCCGGGGTCGTGGAGGACTTGTTCTCGTCCTTCATCGCCTTGGCCTCGCTCTTGAGGATGCGGGCCGACTTGCCGAGCGACCGAGCCATGTCCGGAAGCTTCTTCGCGCCGAACAGCAGGATGATGACGACGAGGATGAGAATGATCTCGGGGGCTCCGAGCCTTCCGAACATAAGTCTTTACCTTCTCACCGAGGCGGCTGTGTGGGGTGCTGTCCGACCGGTCGGACACTTGTCCGAACGATCGTGCTGGCAGCGATCGTAACGCTCGGGGGTAAACGTGAGGCAATCCCTCTGCAACCCCTGTGCGTACTCCCGTCCGCGACCAGTGCCTCGTTAACCGGGCCGCGATCAGCAGAGTACCTGTACGAACCGCCGGCGTGACAGGGCGAAGTGTCCCGAAACGCAACTGCCGGCCGCGCCCGCCGGACCTCTCACAGAGCGTCGACGGAACGGGCGGCGCTCTCGGCTGCCCGCTCCAGGTCCTCCGCGGCCCGGTTGATACGGCGCGCCGAGTCCGTGACCTGCCTGCCCAGGCGCTCTGCCTCCACGAAGACCCGCACGGCGAACACCCCGAGCACGACCAGACCCACAAAACCCACGGCAACCGCGAACATCGGCCAGAACATGACGCCGAGCCTAGACCTTCCCGACGGGGCGAACGCTCCGACCCTCTAGACGGTGGAGTGCAGCCTGAGGGTCCGCACTCCGCCACCGGTGAGCAGCTCCACGATCCGCTCCCCCGCCGGCTTGCGGACGGACGCGCCGCACTCGGGGCAGGTGAAGGAGTAGAAGGTGGTGCGGCTCGTGGCACCGATGGCCAGGCGCAGTGCGCCCGCGGCGAGCTCGAAGCACCCCCGGCAGTCCGGGCAGCCCGCCCTGAAGACCACCGGGGCCACGCTTCTCATCCCGGCGAACGCGGACTCCGCCGTCATGCCCCCGACACCACCGGACGTCGCCGACTCGCTCAAGCCCTCGCTCCTCTTCCTGGGGTCGTTCGCCTCCGGAGCACCCCGGCCGACGTCACGACCGGCGCCATGGCCGACGCCCCGGCCGGGCGACGCCCCGGCTCGGCCGTGCCCGGCCACGGGTCCCGGCGGGCACCTGTGGCTCACTCGCGGCCGCCGCCCGGCCCGTCCGGGACCGGCTGCGGCCCGCCCGCGTCGGCGGTCTCCACGGCGCGGACCGTCTCCACCGCCTCGATCCCGTCGTACGCCGCCAGCGCCTCGCGGGCCGCCAGCCGGGCGCTGTCCGCGAGCTCCGGCGGCGAGACGATCCGGCCGTCCCGCCCGAGCCGCAGTGCCAGGCGCCGCAGCGACGCCGGTTCGGGAGTCCGCAGAGTGATACGCAGTCCGCCGTCCGGGAGCTCATCCGCACTGTCGTGCGGGTAGTACTCCGCGACCCAGCGGCCACCGGGCCCGACCTCGACCACGACCTCCGGGTCCTCGGCCGCGGGCTGCACCAGCGCCTCCGAGAGGTCGCGCAGCTCGATCTCGGGCGGCGCCGACGGCTCGTCCAGGATCTTGATCTCGGCGACCCGGTCGAGCCGGAAGGTGCGGCGCGCCTCGGAGCGGCGGCACCAGGCCTCGACGTACGTGTGCCCGACGCTGACCAGGCGGATGGGGTCGATCTCCCGCTCGGTGACCTCGTCGCGCGCGGGCGAGTAGTAGCGGATCCACAGCCGGCGGCGCTCGGCGATGGCCCGGTCGACGTCCGCGAAGACACCGCCCTCGGACTCGAAGGTCACCGACAGCCGCGAGCTGGCGCCCGCCGCCTCACCGGCCGCCGTCTCCACCTTGGCCGTCGCCCGCAGCAGCGCCTGCCGGTCGCTCTCGCGCAGTCCCGGCAGGGTGGAGACCGCCCGGGCGGCCACGAGCAGGGCGGTGGCCTCGTCGGCGGCGAGCCGCAGCGGCTCGGCCGCTTCCGCCGCGAGGGCGGCCGGGTTGTGCCACCAGATGCGCTCGCCGTCGGTGTCGATGTCGAGCAGGTCGCCGCCGCGGAAGCTGGTGCCGCACATGGGCAGGACGTCGAGGTCGGAGACGAGCTCGTCCTCGCTGATGCCGAAGGCACGCGCGACGTCCTCGACCCGGGCTCCGGGACGCTCCCTCAGATACGTCACCAGCGAGAGCATCCGCCGGGTCTGGTCGATGGCGTTCACGGGCCTGACCGGTTTGCCTGCCACTGTCTTCCCGCTCCCCCTCAGCCCTTGGCCACGGCGCGCAGCCGGTCCACCACGTCGGCCCGCAGCTCGGCGGGCTCCAGGACGACCACGTCCGGCCCGAACTCCACCAGCCAGGCGTCCAGCCCGTGTCCGTACGGAATCTCCAACTCGTCCCAGCCGTCCCCGAGTTCCCGAACCGAGGTGGCCTTCGCCCGCAGGGGGTACCCCGCGCCCGCGCGCAGCCGGATCCGCGCCGAGCGGTCGGCTATCTCCCCGGCCCAGCTCGCCACGGTCTCCCGGACGGTGACGACGTCCGGCACGGGAGCGGTGTAGCGGCCGCCGCGCGAGCGGACCTTGCCGGTGATCCGGGAGAGCCGGAAGACCCGCTCGGCGCCCCGGTCGCGGTCCCAGCCCGCCAGGTACCAGTGGCCCCGCCAGCACTCCAGCGCCCACGGCTCCACGTGGCGCTGCCCGGGGTGGGCGGCGGTGGCCTTGCGGTACTCGAAGGCGACGGGCCTGCGGTCCCGGCAGGCCAGCATCAGCGGCTCGAACGCCGCCTCGTGCACGGGGATACGCGGTTCCAGGGCGCCGTGCGACCCGTACGGGTCGACGTCCTCGGGGAGTCCGGCCGCGCGCAGCTTCTGCAGAGCGCCGCTGGCCGCTCCGGCGAGCCGGGCCTGCTGCCACACCTTGGCGGCCAGACCCAGGGCGGCGGCCTCCTCGGCGTCGAGCGTGATGGGCGGGAGGCGGTTGCTGTCGCGGCGGGCCATGTAGCCGACGTCGCCGTCGAGGCTCTCGACGGTCTCGATGACCAGCCCGAGTTCCCTCAGATCGTCCTTGTCACGCTCGAACATGCGGTTGAAGGAATCATCGGAGCCGGTCGCGCCGTTGCCCGGCCCGAAGGCCTCGACGTAGGCCTCGATGGAGTCGCGCAGTTCACGCTTGCTGAGCGGCCGACGTGTCCCGAGCAGACACAGCGCCAGATTCATCAGCCGCTCGGCCTTGGCAATGGCCATCGACGCGCTTCGCCTCCCTATGGTGCTTACGAGCGAGACCGTACCGCCACACGGTGGCACGGCAAAAGCCGAGGGCCCATGCCCGAACAGGCATGGGCCCCACATGATCGAGTCTGTTCGGATCCTGCTCAGACTCCGAGCAGGTCGACCACGAAGATCAGCGTCTCGCCGGGCTTGATCGCCGGGGTCGGGCTCTGGTTGCCGTAGGCGAGGTGGGCGGGGATGGTCAGCTGGCGGCGGCCGCCGACCTTCATGCCCTGCACGCCCTGGTCCCAGCCCTTGATGACCCGGCCGCCGCCCAGCGGGAAGCGGAACGGGGTGCCGCGGTTCCAGCTGGCGTCGAACTCCTCACCCGTGCTGAAGGCGACACCGACGTAGTGCACGGTGACGGTCTGGCCGGCCTGCGCGACCGGGCCGTCGCCCTCCCAGATGTCCTTGATCTCGAGGTCCGCCGGGGGCTCGCCGCCCGGGAAGTCGATCTCGGGCTTGTCGATGCTCACTTCATCTCTCCTTGTTACGTGACCTGCGTCGGGAACAGTCTCACAGACCGGCCGGGTCAGACCGTGCCGAGGATGTCCACCGTGAAGACCAGGGTGTTCTTGGCCAGCTCACTGCTCGGGCTCGCGCCGTAGCCGAGCGAGGGCGGGATCACCAGCAGCACGCGGTCGCCCACGTGCTTGCCGACGAGGCCCTTGTCCCAGCCTGCCACCACGGAGCCGTTGCCGATCTGGAAGGCGGTGGCACCGCCGTGGTCCCAGGAGGAGTCGAACTTCTTGCCGTCCTCCCACTTGACCCCGGTGTACTGGGCGATGAGGCCCTGCCCGGCCTCGACCTTCTTGCCGTCGCCCTTGATCAGCACCTGCTCCTTGAGGTCCTTGGGAGCCTTCTCGCCCTTGGGGACGGTGATGACCGCGGCCTTCTGCGACGGGGACTTCACCTCGGGCATGCCCGGCTCGGAGGGAGCCTGCTCGCCCTTGGCCTCGGCCTTGGCGTCGACGCTCGCGGCACCGACCGGGTCGACGACCCAGATCAGCACGTCCTTCGCGGCGATCCCGGAGGAGGTGTTCAGGCTCTGGCCGATCAGGTCGCCCGCGGTGCCCTGCACCAGGATCCGGCTGCCGGGCTTCTTGCCCTTCACCGCGTCGAGGACCTTCTCGGGGAGCTGCTGGCTCGGCTTGCCGATCTGCTCGATGGACTGCCGCCGGGGCGCCTTGTCACCCGTCGATCCCGCGGCCCAGGTACCGCCGAGCTCCTGGTCACCGCCCCACTTCTCGACGGTCCAGTCCAGGCGGACGAAGTCCGAGCCCTTGATCGGGGTCCCGCTGCCCGCCGAGACCGTCTTGACCACGGTCTCGTCGGACGGCTTGCCGTCCTTGGGCACGGAGATCTCGGGCTTCGCCCCGACCTTCCCCTTGACCTCGGCGACGCCTCCCGCCGTGTCGCCGTTGTTCCCGTCGTCCGATCCGCACGCGGCGGTGAACAACAGGGCGGGAACGGCCAGCAGCGCGGCGACGCGTCGTTTCGTGTTGTAGTTCATCAGTCCAACTGGGATCGGTGGTGTGGGGGCAATGGCCGCCACTCTACGGCGTACACGCTCCTCACTCGCCTCACCGCGCGACACGACGTCGCCCGTTCCGCACCCCTAGGGGAGGGTCCGGAACGGAAAAGACCGGTGCCCACAGGTGCGAAAACCTCTGGGCACCGGCTTCCAGAACTGGCCGGAACCGGCTTACATCCCGGCGATCAGCTTCTCCACCCGGTCGTCCACGGAACGGAACGGGTCCTTGCACAGCACGGTCCGCTGGGCCTGGTCGTTGAGCTTGAGGTGCACCCAGTCCACCGTGAAGTCACGGCGCTGTTCCTGGGCCCGCCGGATGAAGTCACCGCGCAGCCGGGCCCGAGTGGTCTGCGGCGGAACGGACTTGCCCTCGAAGATCTTCAAGTCGTTGCAGATACGGGCCGCCTGGCCCTTCTTCTCGAGCAGGTAGTACAGGCCACGACGGCGGTGGATGTCGTGGTAGGCGAGGTCTATCTGCGCGACCCGCGGGTGCGACATGGTCATGTTGTGCTTGGCGCGGTACCGCTCGATGAGCTTGTACTTCATGACCCAGTCGATCTCGGTGCCGATGCGGTCGAGGTCCTCGGCCTCGATCGCGTCCAGTGTGCGGCCCCACAGCTCCAGGACCTGCTCGACGGTGCCGGTGCGGATGCCCCGGCGCTCGCAGAAGTCCAGGGCCTTCTCGTAGTACTCGCGCTGCACCTCCAGGGCGGAGGCCTCGCGTCCGCTGGCCAGGCGGACCTTGCGGCGGCCGGTGATGTCGTGGCTGACCTCGCGGATCGCCCGGATCGGGTTCTCCAGGGTGAGGTCCCGCATCACCGTGCCCGCCTCGATCATGCGCAGTACCAGGTCGGTGGCGCCGACCTTGAGCAGCATGGTCGTCTCGGACATGTTGGAGTCGCCCACGATGACGTGCAGGCGGCGGTAGCGCTCGGCGTCCGCGTGCGGCTCGTCGCGGGTGTTGATGATGGGCCGGGAGCGGGTCGTCGCCGAGGAGACGCCCTCCCAGATGTGCTCGGCCCGCTGGCTGACGCAGTACACGGCACCGCGCGGCGTCTGCAGCACCTTGCCGGCGCCGCACAGCAGCTGCCGTGTGACCAGGAACGGAATGAGAATGTCCGCGAGCCGGGAGAACTCCCCGTGCCGGGCGACGAGATAGTTCTCGTGGCAGCCGTAGGAGTTGCCCGCCGAGTCGGTGTTGTTCTTGAAGAGGTAGACGTCGCCCGCGATTCCCTCCTCGTGCAGGCGTCGTTCGGCGTCCACCAGGAGTCCTTCGAGAATGCGCTCGCCTGCTTTGTCGTGGGTGACCAGTTCGGTCACGTTGTCGCATTCCGGTGTCGCGTATTCCGGATGCGATCCCACGTCGAGATAGAGGCGGGCGCCGTTTCGCAGAAAGACATTGCTGCTGCGGCCCCATGACACGACACGGCGGAAGAGGTACCGCGCCACCTCGTCAGGAGACAGGCGGCGCTGTCCCCTGAACGTGCACGTGACGCCGTACTCGTTCTCCAGCCCGAAAATGCGGCGGTCCATGAGGGAACATTACGCCCGATCCCCTGAACTGAAACGGGGTTCGACAGCACGGTTTGGATCATTTTCCGAACCGGCCGCAACAACCGCTCCCTGGCCGGGAGCTGCGACTACCCGTCCTGTGGCGGTCAAAACCAGCAGAGACACGCCACCGGCGACAGCCGGCACGGCGAATCCCCACAGGGCTCCGCCCGTCTCGACCACGGGCCCGGCGACGCCTGTTCCGACCGAGTGGCCCACGGTGAACGTCGTCACCAGCCAGGAGAACGCCTCGGTGACCGTGCCCCGCGGGGCGTGCCGGTCGACCAGGACGAACGCGCAGGCGATGGCGGGCGCGAGGAAGACGCCGGCGAGCGCGGTGAGCGCCACCATGGGCACCGCGTCCGGCATCAGCATCAGCGGCAGGTAACAGACCACCAGAAGGGCCACCAGCACCCGCAGTCGCCGCGCGGGCTCACCGGCCCACTGGCGGGCCCCGTAGACGGCGCCGCCGATCAGCGCCCCGAAACCCAGGGCGGCCATCAGCCAGCCGTACACGGCGTCCCCGCCGTGGTCGTCCGCGTAGGGCACCGAGGCGACCGTGATGGAGCCGAGCGCCATCCCGATGAACAGGAACGCCGCCAGCAGTGCGAGCAGTCCGGGTGAGCGCAGCGCGCCCAGCCAGTGCGCCTCGCGCGGCGCCGAACGCCAGGCGCGCGAGGGCTGCGAGACCACCACGGACAGCGCCCCCAGCACCCCGACCACGTTCAGCACGAGCAGCGCGGCCTGGGCCGACCACAGGGACACGCACAACGTCACCAGCAGCGGCCCGACGGTGAACATCACCTCCTGGGCCACGGCGTCCATGGCGTACGCGGTGTGCACCTGGTCCTCCCGCCGCAGGACGGAGGGCCACAGCGCCCGCAGCCCGCCCTCCAGGGGCGGTGTGAAGAGCCCGGCGCCGGCCACGGCGGCATACGCGAGCGGCAGCGATCCGATGCCCGAGAAGGCGAAGACCGCCATCGCCAGCGCGGAGAGGACGGCCGCCGGGAGCTGCACAAGCGGCTGTCCGCGCAGATCCACGATCCGGCCCAGCACGGGCTGCCCGACGGCGTTGGCGACCCCGTAGACGGCCGCCAGCGCCCCCGCCAGGCTGTAGGTGCCGCCCTCCGCCCGGACGAACAGCACGATCGCGATCGCGGCCGTGGCGTTGGGCAGCCGGCCGACCAGTGTGCCGACGAGCAGTCGGGCGGCGTGTCGCGCCCGAAGGATCTCCAGGTATCCCGTGGCCATGTCCCCGCCCTAGGTTTTACGTATAACGTCGGCTTCCATACGTACCATGTCCGCTGTTCACGAGTCCAGACGAAAGAGCAGGCCGACGGTGGCACGAGGCAGTACCCGCCCCACGAGCCGGGACGTCGCCCAGGCCGCCGGCGTCTCCCAGGCGGCCGTCTCCCTGGTCCTCGGCGACAAATGGCGCGGCCGCGTCTCCGAGGCGACCGCCGAGCGCGTCCGCGAGGCCGCCCGCGACCTGGGCTACCGCCCGAACCTGGCCGCCCGCAATCTGCGCCTGGGCCGCACCCGCACGGTCCTCCTGGTCGTCCCGGCCCTCACCACGGAGTTCTTCGCCGGCGTCTACACGGGCGCCGCCCGCGTCGCCGCCGAGCACGGCTTCGGGGTGGTCCTCTACCCCTCCCCCGAGGGCATCGGCCCCGCCCGCGACCCCTTCGCCTCGGCGCAGTCCGCGCTGGACGGCGTCCTCGCCTCCTCCATGGCCGCGGACGCCCTGACCGCGATCCGCGGCGAGGCGCTGCCGCTGGTGATGCTGGACAGCGACCCGGAGGGCAGCCTGGGTGCGGCGACGGTGAACCTGGACATCGCCGACGGCATCCGCCAGGCAGCGGCTCACCTGCTCTCCCTGGGGCACCGCCACTTCCTCCATCTGGCGGCGGACGTCCCCTCCTGGACCTTCGACGTACGCGCCCGGGAACTGGCGGCGCGGCTGGACGAGGTACCGGGCACCTCGGTGCGCACGGCCCGCTCCCCCATCTCCATCGAGGGAGCGGTGACCGCCGCCGAAGCGGCCCTGACGGCCCCCGGCCCCCGTCCCACCGCCGTGATCTGCGACGACGACCAGCTCGCGGCCGGCACGTACAAGGCGGCCCGCCGTCTGGGCCTGCGCATCCCGGACGACCTGTCGGTCACGGGCGTCGACGACCTGGCCCTGGCCACGGCCATGGACCCGGAGCTGACGACGGTCCACCTGAACGCCGAGCTCTTCGGCGAGCGCGGCATGCGGGCCCTGCTGGCCGTCCTGGAGGACCGTGCGCCCGAGGGCGGGGACATCCCGGTCCACCTAGTGGTACGGAGCTCCACGGCACCGCCTCGCTAGCGGTGGAGGTGTTGCCGCGGAGACCGGGTGGCCGCCGCCGGCCGCCCGCGGACAGCAGCGCGCCCCGGCCACGACCCGGCCGGGGCGCGTCGCACCACGTCAGGACTACTCGGCGTCCTCCGACGCCGAGTCCTCCGTACCGCCGCCGTCCGCGCCGAGCAGCCGCGACAGCTGGGGGCCGCTGATCCGCTTGAACTTGCGCTTCTGCGGGCGGGTGCGGTCCAGCACCGCCACCTCCAGCCGCTCCGCGGGAATCTCCCGCTCGCTGCCGTTGGTGTCGCGGGAGAGCGCCTGGACCGCCAGCTTCAGCGCCTCCGCGAGCGTCATGCCCTCCTCGTGGCGCTGGTCGAGATAGCTGCTGATCTGCTCGGCGTTGCCGCCCACCGCGACCGAGCCGTGCTCGTCCACGATGGAGCCGTCGTGCGGCAGCCGGTAGATCTGGTCGCCCTCGGGCGTCTCCCCGACCTCGGCGACGACCAGTTCCACCTCGTACGGCTTCTCGGCGGCGCTGGAGAAGATCGTGCCCAGCGTCTGCGCGTACACGTTCGCCAGGCCCCGGGCCGTCACGTCGTCCCGGTCGTAGGTGTAACCCCGCAGGTCGGCGTAGCGCACCCCGCCGATCCGCAGGTTCTCGTACTCGTTGTACTTGCCGGCGGCCGCGAAGCCGATCCGGTCGTAGATCTCGCTGAACTTGTGCAGCGCGCGGGACGGGTTCTCGCCGACGAACACGATGCCGTCGGCGAACTGCAGCACGACCAGGCTGCGACCACGGGCGATGCCCTTGCGGGCGTACTCCGCCCGGTCGGCCATGGCCTGCTGGGGTGAGACATAGAACGGCGTCGACACCGGTTATCCGTCCCTCTCTTGAAGATTCCGTCGGTTCACAGGACCACCCTCACGAAGACGACCGCCGCTTACAGCAGCGCGGCCCGCGGCCCGTCGGGCTGCTCCAGCCGCCGCTCGAGAATCGAGCGCGCGATCTCGGACGCCTCGGTCTCGGTGAGCCGGCGGAAGCCGTCGTCGGTGATCACGGTGACGATGGGATAGATCCGGCGGGCGACATCGGGACCGCCGGTCGCCGAGTCGTCGTCTGCCGCGTCGTAGAGCGCCTGGATCACGAGGGTGGTGGCCTCGGACTCGCTGAGGTCGTTCCGGAAGAGCTTCTTCATCGCGCCGCGCGCGAAGATCGACCCGGAACCCGTGGCCGCGTAGTTCAGCTCCTCGGAGCGGCCGCCGGTGACGTCGTAGGAGAAGATGCGGCCCTTGCCGCGGTCCACGTCGTACCCGGCGAACAGCGGCACCACGGCCAGGCCCTGCATGGCCATGCCGAGGTTGGAGCGGATCATCGTCGACAGCCGGTTCGCCTTGCCCTCCAGGGACAGCTGCGCGCCCTCGACCTTCTCGAAGTGCTCCAGCTCCAGCTGGAACAGCTTCACCATCTCGACGGCCAGGCCCGCGGTGCCGGCGATGCCCACCGCCGAGTACTCGTCGGCCGGGAAAACCTTCTCGATGTCCCGCTGCGCGATGACGTTGCCCATGGTGGCCCGCCGGTCACCGGCGAGGACCACACCCCCGGGGAACGTCACGGCGACGATCGTGGTGCCGTGCGGCGCCTCGATCACGCCCTGGGTGGGAGGCAGTTGCCGGTTGCCGGGCAGGATCTCCGGCTGGTGCTCGGAGAGGAAGTCCATGAAGGAGGAGGACCCTGGCGTCAGGAAGGCAGCTGGTAGACGCCCGGTGCTACGAGTGTTGGCTTCCACGCGATTCCTTCCACGTATGCGACAGCCCGCCCTGTGACGTCGGGCCGATCCTTGGAACAACCCCGGCCCGGTTGCGACCGGGGGCTCGGTATGCCTCGGACCCTACCCGTCCTTCGGCGGTGATCCACATGCCCGGCGGAACCAACTCCGCCGGAGCGACGCCGCACTCGCCGGCCGCGCATCGCGGGGCGGGCCGGCGGGTCCGGACGCCGCCGACGCCCGGAGCGCCGCACACGAGGGCACCACGTCAGGTACCGCCCCGCGCGCAGCGCTCCGCGCTCGGCTCGTCCGTCACCCACGCACCCCGTTCACCTTCGGATGGGAGGTTCAGGCGCCTTACTGGCCACCCTTTTGAACGAAGGACCGCACAAAGTCCTCGGCGTTCTCCTCGAGGACGTCGTCGATCTCGTCCAGAACCGAGTCCACGTCGTCGTTCAGCTTCTCCTGACGCTCCTTGAGGTCCTCGGAGCCCTGCGCGTCCTGCGCCTGCTCCTCGACCTCCTCGGTGGACCGGGTGGCCTTCTGCTGTCCGCCGCCGGTGTCCTTGGTCGCCATATCCCTCACCCCGCTCGGTTCGCCCGACACAGTTGCTCGGTCAAGATCAGACCCTACTCGCCGGGTCTGACAATGGCCCCGCAGTTGCTCCAACGTACGGGGACCATCTCGATGATTCCCGGACCAGGGCTTTTCCACCCTGCCCGGCCGGTTCCCGAAAGTACCCGCTCCACGCGTTCACCCGCCCGAAAGCACCCTGACCAGGTCTTCCGCGGTGCGGCAGCGGTCCAGGAGCTCCTTGACGTGATTACGCGTTCCGCGAAGCGGTTCCAGGGTTGGGACGCGCTGCAGCGAGTCCCGTCCCGGCAGGTCGAAGATCACCGAGTCCCAGGAGGCCGCCGCCACGTCGTCCGCGTACTGCTCCAGGCAGCGGCCGCGGAAGTACGCACGGGTGTCCTCGGGCGGCACCGTACGGGCCCGCTCGACGTCCGCGTCGGTCAGCAGCCGCTTCATGCGACCGCGGGCCACCAGACGGTTGTAGAGGCCCTTCTCGGGCCGTACGTCGGCGTACTGGAGGTCGACCAGGTGCAGTCGCGCCGCGTCCCAGTCGAGGCTGTCCCGGCGCCGGTAGCCCTCCATGAGCTCCCGCTTGGCGACCCAGTCCAGCTCACCGGCCAGACTCATCGGGTCGTGCTCCAGACGGGTGAGGGTGTCCTCCCAGCGGGACAGGACGTCCTTGGTCTGGTCGTCGGCGTCGGCGCCGAACCGCTCCTCCACGTATTTGCGCGCCAGCTCGTAGTACTCCATCTGCAGCTGGACCGCCGTGAGCGTACGGCCGCTGCGAAGGGTGACCAGGCGCTTCAGGGACGGGTCGTGCGAGACCTGGTGGAGCGTGCGGACGGGCTGGTCGACGGCCAGGTCGACGGCGATGAAACCGTCCTCGATCATCGACAGCACCAGCGCGGTCGTGCCCAGCTTGAGGTAGGTCGAGATCTCCGACAGGTTCGCGTCGCCGATGATCACATGCAGGCGGCGGTACCTCTCCGCGTCCGCGTGCGGCTCGTCGCGGGTGTTGATGATCGGGCGCTTGAGCGTCGTCTCCAGGCCGACCTCGACCTCGAAGTAGTCGGCTCGCTGGCTGAGCTGGAAGCCGTGCTCGTGCCCGTCCTGGCCGATGCCGACGCGGCCCGCTCCGGCGAAGACCTGGCGGGAGACGAAGAACGGGGTCAGGTGGCGCACGATGTCCGAGAAGGGGGTCTCCCGCTTCATCAGGTAGTTCTCGTGCGTACCGTAGGACGCGCCCTTGTTGTCGGTGTTGTTCTTGTACAGGTGGATCGGCTGGGCACCGGGCAGCTGGGCGGCCCGTTCAGCGGCCTCGGCCATGATCCGCTCGCCGGCCTTGTCCCAGAGGACGGCGTCCCGGGGGTTGGTCACCTCGGGGGAGCTGTACTCGGGGTGTGCGTGGTCGACGTAGAGCCGTGCGCCGTTGGTGAGGATCACGTTGGCCAGACCGATGTCCTCATCGGTGAGCTGGCTGGAGTCGGCGGCCTCACGGGCGAGGTCGAAGCCTCGCGCGTCCCGCAGCGGATTCTCCTCCTCGAAGTCCCAGCGGGCCCGGCGGGCCCGGTGCATCGCCGCCGCGTAGGCGTTCACGATCTGGGACGAGGTGAGCATGGCATTGGCGTTGGGGTGGCCGGGGACGGAGATCCCGTACTCCGTCTCGATGCCCATTACTCGCCGTACGGTCATGCGGCCCTCCTTGCCCGGCGGCACCCTCGGTCGTGGGCGCCGCTCAGATACCGCTGGCGCTCGGTTGCGTGTGCGGTGCCCGTCCCCGCACTGCGCGACGTGGCGGTACGCAAGAGCCTAGAACGCCTTTGCGCTGGTGGGGAGATCATTTGCGTCATTGCGTTGCTCCAGCCGTGGCCGGAAAAACAGTCGGCTGCGGGTACCCGCCGAGGGCACCCGCAGCCGCCCTGCCTTTTACAGGTACTGACCGGTGTTCGCCACCGTGTCGATGGAGCGTCCGGTGTCCGCGCCCTGCTTTCCGGTGATGAGCGTACGGATGTAGACGATCCGCTCGCCCTTCTTGCCGGAGATCCGGGCCCAGTCGTCCGGGTTGGTGGTGTTCGGCAGGTCCTCGTTCTCCTTGAACTCGTCCACGCAGGCCTGGAGGAGGTGGGAGACGCGGAGGCCCTTCTGGTTCTTCTCGAGGAAGTCCTTGATCGCCATCTTCTTGGCGCGGCCGACGATGTTCTCGATCATGGCGCCGGAGTTGAAGTCCTTGAAGTAGAGGACTTCCTTGTCACCGTTGGCGTAGGTGACCTCCAGGAAGCGGTTCTCCTCGGACTCGGCGTACATGTGTTCCACAGCCGTCTGGATCATGCTCTGGACCGTGGAAGCCTTGGAGCCGCTGTGCTCGGCGAGGTCGTCGCCGTGCAGCGGGAGGCGCTCGGTGAGGTACTTGCCGAAGATGTCCTTGGCCGCCTCGGCGTCCGGACGCTCGATCTTGATCTTCACGTCGAGCCGGCCGGGCCGCAGGATGGCGGGGTCGATCATGTCCTCTCGGTTGGAGGCACCGATCACGACCACGTTCTGCAGGCCCTCCACACCGTCGATCTCGGCGAGCAGCTGCGGGACGATGGTGTTCTCCACGTCCGAACTGACACCGGAGCCACGGGTGCGGAAGAGCGACTCCATCTCGTCGAAGAAGACGATGACGGGGGTGCCCTCGCTGGCCTTCTCACGGGCTCGCTGGAAGACGAGGCGGATCTGCCGCTCCGTCTCACCGACGTACTTGTTCAGGAGCTCGGGGCCCTTGATGTTGAGGAAGAAGCTCTTGCCGGCGGCCTGGCCGGTCACCTCGGCGACCTTCTTGGCCAGCGAGTTGGCCACGGCCTTGGCGATGAGCGTCTTGCCGCATCCGGGGGGCCCGTACAGCAGGACACCCTTCGGCGGCCGCAGTTCGTGCTCCTTGAACAGATCCGGGTAGAGGTACGGCAGCTCGACCGCGTCGCGGATGGCCTCGATCTGGCCGCCGAGACCGCCGATCTGCTCGTAGCCGATGTCGGGGACCTCTTCGAGGACGAGTTCCTCGACCTCGCTCTTCGGAACGATCTCGTAGACGTAGCCCGAGCGGGGTTCGAGCAGCAGGGCGTCACCGGGGCGGATGTTCACGTCCAGCAGCGGCTCGGCGAGCCGTACCACCCGCTCCTCGTCGGTGTGCCCGAGCACGAGGGCCCGCTCGCCGTCCTCGAGGATCTCCTTGAGGGTGACGATGTCACCGACACGCTCGTACTCCATGGCCTCGACCACGTTGAGCGCTTCGTTGAGCATTACTTCCTGGCCGCGCCGGAGCTCTTCGAGCTCGACGCTGGGGCTGACGTTCACCCTGAGCTTTCGACCGCCGGTGAAGATGTCGGCGGTGCCGTCCTCGTTGGCCGTCAGGAAGACACCGAAGCCGGCCGGCGGCTGTGCGAGCCGGTCGACTTCCTCCTTGAGAGCCACAATCTGGTCACGGGCCTCACGGAGCGTGTTGGCGAGTCGCTCGTTCTGCGCGGACACGCCGGCCAGATTGGTCTGCAGCTCGACGATCCGCTCTTCGAGAATCCTCGTGTGTCGCGGAGAGTCGGCGAGCTTGCGTCGCAGGACGGCGATCTCCTGCTCAAGGTAGGCGATCTGCCCGGCCGGGTCGTCGGACCCGCGTCCCGGGCGGATGCCGCGGTTCATGTCGTCGTCGTTGGCTGCCACGGTCCTCACCTCCTCCAAGGGGAGCTGGACGCTTCCAGACCCTACCTGGGCGGGTGTCGATTGAAACCCCTAGATCACAAAGACGGTCGGGGTGTGTCCGATCTTCACCCTTGCGCTCTCCCTCACGCCAGGGGAATACCCAGCGAACATGATTGGAACCCAGCCGAGGGTAGGGTCGAACTGTTCAACACCCGCCGGAGCTGGCCGGATTCCCGGCCCGGCTCGGCGGAGAAACGGCAGGAGAGATGAGCGTGCAGCAGGTGGCCGGGGCCGACGGCGAGGAGCTGGAGGTCTGGATCGACCAGGACCTGTGTACCGGCGACGGCATCTGCGCCCAGTACGCGCCCGAGGTGTTCGAGCTGGACATCGACGGTCTGGCCTATGTGAAGAGCGCCGACGACGAGTTGCTCCAGGACAAGGGTGCGACAACGCCCGTTCCGCTGCCGCTCCTCACGGACGTGATCGACTCCGCGAAGGAATGTCCGGGCGAGTGCATCCACGTACGTCGGGTTTCGGACAGGGCCGAGGTCTTCGGACCGGACGCGGAGTGACCACTTCTCTACGTACCGTTACTACTGTCTGATATCTCACACGTGCCGGCTCACACGCCTCACACGCTGCGGGCCCCCGCCTGGGCCGAGCGGACGAACGAGCCGTTCTGCCAACGCCATTTCGCGTCGCTCTTCTCGTCGGGGCAGCAACGCGGCACGTCGGCCGACGAGTAGCCGAGCAGCGTGGCCGTGACGGCGCCCGAGCGGACGGCGAAGTCGGTGACGGTGGTGCCGTCCTTGGGATCGAGCAGAGTGGCCACGACCCGCGGCTTGCCCCCGCCGGCGTCGCGCGTGAGGACGTACACGCCGTCCGGCGGGGTGCCCATCGGGGAGTCGCAGTGGACCACGGCCACCGTCTCGGGCCTGCCGTCGCCGTCGAGGTCCCCGGAAGCCCGTTTCTTCACCACGGCCTTCACCGGGCCGCAGTCGACCGGGAACGTCACGGCGTTCGGGTCGGGCGGAGTCATGTGCGCCGGAGCGCTCTTGGTCTCGGGGGCGGCCGGCTGGGCCGCCGTCGCCGCGCCGGGCTGCAGAACCGAGGAGAAGGCCACGACGCCGGCGACGGCCGTCGCGGTGGCGAGCCAGTGGATGGGACGGGTGTGGGTGTGGGCGAGCTCCGGGACGGCGGAAGACTGCACTAGGAGGGTCTCCTGAGGCTGTGCCGGTGGGGTGGCCAGCATGGTGCCACACGTCACACCGCGAGGGAACGGCGGGGTGTGCATCTCCGTTGCCGGGGAAGGCAGAAGAGTTACGGTTCCCGCCGCTGTGTCAGCGGGCTGGTGCGGGCACGGCCCCTGCCGCGCCGCGACACGGGCAGTGGCCGCCTTCGCAGCAGGTCAACGGCGTTGCGCGAGGGTTCACCCGGGGCGGCAACGGAAAGGCGCCGGAGCGCAGTTCCGGTACGGATCCGGGAACTGCGCTCCGGCGCCTGTGCGTTGACGCGCTGACGGGCCGGTTCAGCGGGCGGTGCCGCCGTCGGCGTTGGGGCCGGCGTAGTCCTCGCCGTAGGCGCCCTTGGCGGGGCGGCGGCGGCGCATGGGCGGCTCGACGCCGTCGGCGAGGCGCCGGGCGGTGAGCAGGAAGCCGGTGTGGCCGATCATCCGGTGGTCCGGGCGGACGGCCAGGCCCTCGATGTGCCAGTTGCGGATCATCGTCTCCCAGGAGGTCGGCTCGTTGAAGCAGCCGATCTCGCGGATGGACTCGACGGTCCGGGCGAGCTGGGTGGTGGTCGCCACGTAGCAGCACAGGATGCCGCCGGGCACGAGTGCCTTGGAGACGGCCTCCAGGCACTCCCAGGGGGCGAGCATGTCGAGGATGACGCGGTCGACGTCGGCGTCGGACAGGTTGTCCTGGAGGTCGCCGACGGTGAGCTGCCAGGCGGGGTGCGGGCCGCCGAAGTAGCGCTCCACGTTCGCCTGGGCGATCTCGGCGAAGTCTGCGCGGCGCTCGTAGCTGTGCAGCATGCCCTGGTCGCCGATGGCCCGCAGCAGGAAGCTGCTGAGCGAGCCGGAGCCGACCCCCGCCTCCACGACGCGCGCGCCGGGGAAGATGTCGGCGAAGGCCAGGATCTGCCCCGCGTCCTTGGGGTAGACCACGGCGGCGCCGCGGGGCATGGACAGGACGTAGTCGGGGAGCAGGGGGCGCAGCGCGAGGTAGGCGACGTTTCCGGTGGTGCGGACAACGCTGCCCTCGGGAGCACCGATCAGTTCGTCGTGCGGGAAGGAACCCTTGTGGGTGTGGAAGTTCTTCCCGGCCTCGAGCGTGAACGTGTAGTGGCGGCCCTTGGGGTCGGTCAGCTGAACCTGGTCCCCGACCTTGAAGGGCCCGCGCCTGCGGGCGGCACCGGTCGGTTCGGACATGTGACCAGCCTACCGGCCCCGGAGAGGGCCACCGACCACTAGGACGGCCTCGCCATCGCCTTGACGAAGGCGCGCTCCACGTCGGCCGCCGACAGGACGCCGTAGATCTCGCCGGTCTCCTCCACCACCAGGTACTCGGTGGCCGGGGTGGCGCGCAGGGCGTCCAGGAGTTCCTCGCCCGACAGTTCCGCCGAGACGCGCATGCCGTCGGTGAGGTCCTGGGCGAGGCCGCTGACGGCGACCCAGGGGCGGCGGTGCTCGGGCACGCCGACGATGGCGGCCTCACGGACGAGGGAGAGGGGCTGGCCGTCGGCGTCGACGACGACCAGGGCGCGCGCTCCGGCGGCGTTGGCGCGGCGCAGGGCCTCCGAGAGCGGGGTGTCGGTCTCGACGGGGACCGCACGGCGGGTGAGCGCCCGGGCGCGCAGCTCGGGGAGGTGCTCGCGCAGCCGGGCCATGCGCAGGCTGTTGCCGGCGCCGGTCCAGATGATCGCGGCGAGGATGGCGGCGAGCAGGGCGTCGAGGACGGTGTCCATGCCGACGTTGTCGACGGCGTCGGTGCCGAGGGCACCGGACTGGGTCAGCAGGGGCAGTCCGATGAGCACGCAGACGGCGAGGGCGCGGCCGACCCAGGCGGCGGCGATGGTGCCCTTCATCGGCTTGCCGGTGATCTTCCACACGACGGCGCGGAGCATGCGTCCGCCGTCGAGGGGCAGGCCGGGCAGGAGGTTGAACGCCGCCACGATGAGGTTGGAGATCATCAGGCCCGCGAGCAGGACGCCCGGGACGGTGCCGGGTTCCACGGTCTGCATGGCGGCGTAGAAGACGCCGGCGAGGACGAGGGAGAGCAGGGGCCCGACGAAGGCGAGCACGAACTCCCGGCCGGGGGTCTCGGCCTCCTTCTCGATCTCGGAGACGCCGCCGAAGAACTGGAGCTGGATGCGGCGGACCGGGAGCTTGAAGCGGAGGGCGGCGACCGTGTGCGCCAGTTCGTGGATGAGCACGGAGGCGTAGAAGGCGACCGCGAAGAACAGGGAGACCAGGTAGCGGGCGGCACCGAGATCGGGCAGCACGCGCTCCAGCTGGCCGCCGAAGACCCAGGTGATCAGCGCGGCGACGAGGAACCAGCTCGGCGCGACGTACACGGGGACACCGAAGGGCCGCCCCATGAGCAGGCCGCCCCTTGGCTCCGGCCGCTGGGGGACGGGGCCCTTGCCGTCGGCGGAGTGGGCGAGGGGACGGTCGCCGTGGGCAGGGGCAGGGGCAGGGGCGGGGCCGGAAGGCTCGGGGTCGCCGGAGCCCGGCACCGGGGCCTTGTGCGGCCGGTCCGCCTCGGGCCGGCCGGTGACGGGGACCGAGTGGGGGCCACTGGCGTAGGCGCGGTCGGGGTGCGTGTCGCCCTCCGGCGGGCGACCGTCGTGCTCGCCCCGGGTGGGGGCCTCGGGCGAGCCGTCGGCGGAGGCCGTGTGCGGGCCGTCGGTGGAAGCCGTGTGCGGGCCGTCGGTGGACGCTCCGTGCGGGCCGTCGGCGGAAGCCGCGTGTGGGCCTCCGGTGGACGCTCCGTGCGGGCCGTCGGCGGAGGCCGTGTGCGGGCCGTCGGTGGACGCTCCGTGCGGGCCGTAGGCGGAAGCCCTGTGCGGGCCGTCGGTGGGCTCCCCGTGCGGGCCGCCGGCGGAGGCCGCGTGTGGGCCTCCGGTGGACGCTCCGTGCGGACCGTCGGCGGAAGCCGCGTGCGGGCCGTCGGTGGGCTCCCCGTGCGGGCCGCCGGCGGAGGCCGCGTGTGAGCCTCCGGTGGACGCTCCGTGCGGGCCGCCGGCGGAAGCCGCGTGCGGGCCTCCGGCCGAGGCGGCGGGCGGAACATCGGCGGGGGCCGGGTGTTCGTGACCGGCGGGTGCCGGGGGCGGGCCGGTGGTCTCGGCGGGCTCGTCGTGGGAACCGCCGGTGGCGGGGGCCCGGTCGGCCCGGTCCGGGGACGGGTCGTCCTCGCGGGCGTCCGGCCGGGTTGCCGGTGTGTCCGTCGCCGGGGCGTCGGCGGGCCCGTCGGGCCCGGCAGGCTCTGCTCCCGGAGTGTCCGTGCCCGCTGCCGGGATGGGCTGCTCAGACGTGAAACGCCGCTCGTCCGTGGGCTGTTCGTCGGCGGGGGTCGGGTCGGCGGCCCGAGCCGGAAGCCCCGCGTGGCGCTCGGCCGACTCGTCGTTGCCGGACTGCGGCCGCCCGCGCCCGCCGCTCTCGTCCACCGGTTTCCCCTCGATCGAAGCGTCTCCCGCGCCTGCCGGACGGGAGGGTCTCGAGTCGATGGTATGCGTCCGTCGAGGCGCGTTCCGCCCCGGCACCCCCGGTGTTTCCCCTACCTCCCCTCCCCTCACGGCTTCTGACCTCGCGCACGGCGCGACCGCGGCTGGGTCACTGTCAGTGGCGGGCCGTATGGTCTGGGGCATGGAGACGAGCACCGAGGGCGCGGCGCAGCCCGACAGCAGCCCTGCCGCGGCGGTGGATCCGCCGGTACCGGCCGGGTCCGCGACGACAGCAGAGGAGGCGGTGGAGACGACCGCCCCGACCGGCCGCGCCGCCATAGCGCCCGCCTCGCTGTCCCCCTCGCGTGCCAGCGACTTCATGCAGTGCCCGCTGCTCTACCGCTTCCGGGTCATCGACCGGCTCCCGGAGAAGCCGAGCGAGGCGGCGACCCGGGGCACGCTGGTGCACGCGGTCCTGGAGCGGCTCTTCGACGCCCCGGCCGCCGAGCGCACGGCGCCCCGGGCGAAGTCCCTGATCCCCGGCCAGTGGGACCGGCTGCGCGAGACGCGGCCGGAGGTCGTGGAGCTGTTCGCCGACGATCCGCAGGGCGAGCGGCTGGCCCGCTGGCTGGGCGAGGCGGAGCAGCTCGTCGAGCGCTGGTTCACCCTGGAGGACCCCAGCCGGCTGGAGCCGGCCGAGCGGGAGCTGTTCGTCGAGACCGAGCTGGAGTCGGGGCTGCGGCTGCGCGGCATCATCGACCGGGTCGACGTGGCTCCCACGGGCGAGGTCCGGATCGTCGACTACAAGACGGGCAAGGCGCCCCGGCCCGAGTACTCCGAGGGCGCGCTGTTCCAGATGAAGTTCTACGCCCTGGTGGTGTGGCGGCTGAAGAACGTGATCCCCCGGCGGCTCCAGCTGGTCTACCTCGGCAGCGGCCAGGTGCTGACGTACGACCCGGTCCTCGCCGATCTGGAGCGGGTGGAGCGCAAGCTGCTGGCGTTGTGGGAGGCGATCCGGCTGGCCACCGAGACGGGTGACTGGCGGCCGCGCCCCACGAAGCTGTGCGGCTGGTGCGACCACCAGGCCCACTGCCCGGAGTTCGGCGGCACTCCCCCGCCCTACCCGCTGCCGGTGAGCGCGGCGGAGCTGCCGGTGCAGGGGGCCGGCCAGGGCGGGCCCGGCGCCGGCCCCGGAGGTGACGTGGTCGTCGCCGGTGAGGGCGGCTGAGTCCGGCGGGCCCGCGCAGGGCAGAATGGGGCCGGACTAGCGAAGGAGACTTACGTGGCCATCCGCGTCCTACTGGTCGACGACCAGCCGCTGCTCCGTACCGGCTTCCGGATGATTCTGGAGGCCGAGCAGGACCTCGCGGTCGTCGGTGAGGCCGGAGACGGCCTCCAGGCGCTCGACCAGGTGCGGGCCCTGCAGCCCGACGTGGTTCTGATGGACATCCGCATGCCGCGGATGGACGGTGTGGAGGCGACCCGGCAGATCACCGGGCCCGGGCGGGACGGCCCGGCCAAGGTGCTGGTGCTGACCACCTTCGACCTCGACGAGTACGTGGTGGAGGCGCTGCGCGCCGGGGCCAGCGGGTTTCTGCTCAAGGACGCGCCCGCCAATGAGTTGGTGCAGGCGATCCGGGTCGTGGCGGCGGGTGAGGCGATGCTCGCGCCGAGCATCACGCGCCGGTTGCTCGACAAGTACGCCACGCATCTGCCGTCGGGGGACGAGCCGGTGCCGGACACGCTGCACACGCTCACCGACCGCGAGGTCGAGGTGCTGAAGCTGGTGGCGCGCGGGCTGTCCAACGCCGAGATCGCCGCGGACCTGTTCGTCAGCGAGACGACCGTCAAGACGCACGTCGGGCACGTGCTGACCAAGCTGGGCCTGCGCGACCGTGTGCAGGCCGCGGTGTACGCGTACGAGAGTGGGCTGGTACGCCCCGGAGCGCAGTAGCGCCCGGCCGGCCGCTACACGAGAGGGCGCCCCCCGCCGAGCGGGAGGCGCCCTTCTTCACACCTGTGCGTCGAGCCCCTGTGCGTCAGGTACCGATGCGTCAGGCGTCCTTGCTGAGCTCCCAGAAGCGGAACACCGTCGACGCGTCGAGGCAGTACTCCAGGCCGTAGACGCCGTCGCGGACGACCGCGTACTGCTTGGCCTGCCACACCGGCAGGACGGGGAGTTCGTCGGCGACGATGTCCTGCAGCTCGCCGAACTCCTTGTCCGTGGCGGCACGGTTGGTCAGGGCGGCGGTGCGCGGGATGAGCGAACCGGTGATCGTGCCGTTGGTGTAGTTGTTGCTCAGCACGTTGCCCTTGCCGAAGAACGGGGCCGTGAAGTTGTCGGCGTCCGGGTAGTCCGGCACCCAGCCCTTCACGTACACGCCGTACTTGCCGGCGGCGATGTCCTTCTCGTACTGGCCGAACGGGACGGACTTGACGCTCGCGTCGAACAGACCGCTGGCGTTGAGCTGGCCGGCGATGGCGTTCAGCTCCTGGTCGGTCGCGGGGCCGTAGCGGGACGGGGTCGACCAGAGGGTCAGCTTCACCTTGCCGGTGATGCCGTCCTCGCGCAGCGCGGCCTGGGCCTTGGACCGGGAGGGGCGGGCGCCGTAGGTGTCGAAGAAGGCGGTGTTGTGGCCCGCGATGCCCGCCGGGATGATCGAGTACAGCGGGGTCGCGGTGCCCTGGTAGACGTCCTTGATGAGGGCCTCGCGGTCGAGCAGGTGGGCGATGGCCTTGCGGACGCCGAGCTTTCCGGCGACCGGGTCGTCCATGTTGAACACCAGGTGCTGGACCTCGGCGCTGCTGCCCTCGACGACCTCGACGCCGGTGCCGTCGTCGGCCTTCTCGGTGTCCGCGATGTCGCCTGCGGTGAGACCGCGGTAGGCGATGTCGACGTCGCCGTTCTGGATGGCCTGCTTCAGGGCCGTCTGGTCACCGTCGAAGAACTTGAGCGTCACGCCGGTGTTGTTCACCTCGGCGGTGCCCTTGTAGTTCTCGTTGACGGAGAAGACCGCCTGCCCTTCGTCGAACGAGTCGAGCTGGTAGGGGCCGGAGCCGACCGCCTCGCCGTCCTTGCGGAGCCCGTCCGCGTCGTACTGGCTGTGGTCGACGATGGAGCCGGCGCCAGAGGCGATCTTGCTCGGGAAGGTGGCGTCGGCCGTGTTGAGGCGGAAGACGACCGTCTTCTCGTCCGGCGTCTCGACCTTCTCCAGCATGGGGAACATGATCGCGGGCCCGTCGGGGTCGTTGATCTTCAGCATGCGGTCGAAGGAGAACTTGACGTCCTTCGAGGTGAGCTCGTCACCGTTGCTGAACTTGAGGCCGTCCTTCAGCGTGCACTTGTAGACGGTGGTCTGCGTGTCGGTGAAGGAGCAGCTCTCGGCGGCCTCGGGCTGCGGTTCCGTGGCGCCCTTGGGGAAGCTCAACAGGGACTGGAAGACGTTGTTGAACAACAGCCAGGAGCCGGGGTCGTAGCCGGAGGCCGGGTCCGTGGCCAGGACGTCGTCGGACATCCCCACCACCACGTTGGAGCCGTCCCCCGCGGAGTCTCCGCTCTCCGTGCCACAGCCGGTCAGCAGTCCGGAGGCGAGGCCCGCCACGATGGGCAGGACCGGCCACTGGTTGCGTATCTTCACGTGTGTGCCTTGTCGTCGGTTCTCGAGAACCCCCGGAGCGTGTTCCTGGCTCCGGGGCACGGCTCCCCGGGGCCGCGGTCAGGGGCCCCGGGGATCCAGCGGGTCCGTCAGCCGCTCACGCCCCGCCCGAGCTCCCACAGCTGGAGCGTCGAGGCGGAGTTGAGGGCGTACGCGGTACCCGTGATGTCGTCGCGCGCGGCGACGTACTGCTTGCCCTGCCACAGGGGCAGCACCGGCACGTCGCCCGCGACGATGTCCTGAATGTCCGTCAGGCTGGTGGAGGCGGACAGCCGGTCCGCCTCGCGGCGGGACTCGGGGATCAGGGTGTCACGGATCTGCCGGTTGTCGTACGGCGAGCCGAGGGTGTTGTCCGCGTCGAGGAACGGCGCGAGGAAGTTGTCGGCGTCCGGGAAGTCCGGGAACCAGCCCATGCCGTAGACGTCGTACTCGCCCTTCTTCTCGGCCGGGCGGAACGTGTCCCACGGGGTGCCCTTGATGCCGACCTCGAACAGCCCGCTGGAGTTCAGCTGGTCGCGCAGGACCTCGAACTCCTTCTTGGTGGCCGGGCCGTAGTGGTCGGTCGTGTAGTGCAGCGTCAGCTTCACCGGGGTGGTGATGTTCGCCTGGTTGAGCAGGGAACGGGCCTTGGTGACGTTCGGCTCGCCGTACTTGTTGAAGAACGAGTTGGAGTGGCCGGTGACGCTGGCCGGGACGAGCGAGTACAGCGGCTCGGCCTGGGAGCCGTAGACCTTGGAGATCAGGGCGCTGCGGTTGACGAGCTGGGCCATCGCCTGGCGTACGGCCTTGGACTTCACCGTCGGGGCGTCGGTGTTGAAGCCCAGGTAGCGGATCTCCAGGCCGGGCATCTCGACGAGGTCGATGTCGGTGTCCGCGTCGCCGGAGAGCTCGCGGATCTGGTCCGGCGACATGGCGCGGGTCATCAGGTCGATGTCGCCCTTGTCCAGCGCCTCGCCCATGGCGTCGGCGCTCTTGAAGGAGACCATGTCGACCTTGTCGTTGTTCACCTCGAGGGTCCCCTGGTACTCGGGGTTCTTGGTGAACTCGGCCTTGACCAGCTCGCCGTCCTCGACGTCGGCCTTGAGGGTGTACGGGCCGGAGCCGTCCAGCTCGAAGCCGTCGCGCAGCTTGTTCTTCGGGTAGTCGTCGGGGTCGACGATGCCCGCGACCGGGGTCGACAGCTTGTACGGGAAGGTCGCGTCGGCGGTCTTGAGGTGGAAGATGACCTCGCGGTCACCCTGCGTCTCGACGGTGTCGACGGTGGACAGCAGCGCGAACACGCCGCTGTCGGCCTTGAGGGAGCGAGCGCGGTCGATGGAGTACTTCACGTCGGCCGCGGTGATGGAGTCGCCGTTCGCGAACTTCAGTCCGTCGCGCAGGGTGCAGGCGTAGCGCTCGTTGCCGGTGTCGGTGAAGCCGCAGCGCTCGGCGGCCTCCGGTACCGGCTCGCCCTCGCCGCGCGGCTGGATCATCAGGGTCTGCACGGTCTGGCGCAGGATGTTCCAGGTGCCGACGTCGTAGGCGTACGCCGGGTCGAGGGGCGCCGGGGCGTCCTTCGAGGCGGTGAACCGGTCCGTGGTGCCGACGACGATCGCGCCGCTGTCGCCGCTCCCGCTGTCGGACCCGCCGCAGGCGGCGAGTACCGGCGCGAGCAGGCCGATCACGGCCGGCAGCACCAAAGTCTTGCGGTTCATGCTCGAGTTTCTCCAGAGCTGTCGACTCCGTGTATCCGGCATGCAGGGGTGGCGCAGCGGATCACGGGGGTGGGGCGATGTTCTCGCGACGAGATTAGTCGGGGCCGGCAGGAGGGTTCGCAGCCACCGGAGTTGAGCACCCATCACGCTGCGGAACCAGGTGCGGACACACCGAAAACCCGACAGCGGAAGCTTTGGTACAGCGTTCCATCAATCGGGACACAAGGGCACGCCTGCGGCCCCCCGGAGGGGGTGCGCAGCACATGCCCGAACCGCTGTCGAGCCCGGGCCGCGTGGGGAACGTCACACGCGTAAACGGGTTCGGAGTACGGGAATTCGTTCATCCGGAAGGGTTCGAATTCGCCTGCGGAATTGCCGCTCAAACGCCACTGCACGCTGGGTGAACGTCTAGCGCATTTCCGTCATCAGCCCGTGCAGAAATGTCAGGTCCACCTCTTCCAGGGAGGTGACGACCGTGCGGCGCAGGGCGGGGGCGATGGGGGCCACGGAGGGCACGGCCACGACGTGGCAGCCCGCGGCCTCGGCGGAGGCGACTCCGGTGGCGGTGTCCTCGACGACGGCGCACCGGGCCGGGTCGGCTCCGAGTCCGGCGGCGGCGGCCAGGTAGGGGTCGGGGTGGGGCTTGGTGCGCGGTACCTCGTCGCCGGCCACCGTGAGGCTGAAGTGGTGGGCACCCAGCGAGGTCAGCACCCGGTCGATGATGCGCCGGTGCGAGGCGGAGACCAGGGCGGTGGGGATCTCGTACTCGTACAGCTCGGCCAGCAGCCGTCCGGCGCCCGGCATCAGCGGCAGGGCGCGGCCGATGCGGGCCTCGAAGCCGTCGTTCAGGAGCACCGTGAGTTCGTCGAGGGTGATGTCGGCGCCGGTGGCCTCGATGAGGAAGCCCGCGCTGCGGGTCATGGGGCCGCCGACCACCACGTGCCGCCAGGACTCGTCGAGCCTGTGGCCGAGGGAGGCGAAGACCTCGACCTCGACGTCCCACCAGAAGCCCTCCGTGTCCACCAGGGTGCCGTCCATGTCGAGGAGCACGGCCTGCAGGGCCGAGCCCTCGGCCGTACGGGTACCGAGCGCGGGGACCGTACTGGTCATCCACCTACCTCCTTGAAGGGACGATCAGGCCGGCTCCCACGAAGGGAACCGGCCTGCAGTGGACCGACCAGTCTACGTCGTGCGCGGCCGAAACGCTCGTTCAACCGGCGTGCCCGGCCCGGGGCTCAGCGGGCGTTGAAGTACTTCGCCTCCGGGTGGTGGATCACGATGGCGTCCGTGGACTGCTCCGGGTGCAGCTGGAACTCCTCGGACAGCTGGACGCCGATGCGCTCCGGTTCGAGCAGGTCCGCGATCTTGGCCCGGTCCTCCAGGTTGGGGCAGGCGCCGTAGCCGAGGGAGAAGCGGGCGCCGCGGTACTTCAGCTCGAACATGCCCTGCATCCCGTCCGGGTCCTCGCTCGCGAAGCCGAGTTCGGAGCGCACGCGCGCGTGCCAGTACTCGGCGAGTGCCTCGGCCAACTGCACGGACAGGCCGTGCAGTTCGAGGTAGTCGCGGTAGGCGTTGGCCTCGAAGAGCCGCGCGGTCTCCTCGCCGATGCGCGAGCCGACGGTCACGACCTGGAGGCCGACGACGTCGATCTCGCCGGACTCCTCCGGGCGGAAGAAGTCGGCCAGACACAGGCGGCGGCCCCGGCGCTGGCGCGGGAAGGTGAAGCGGGTGCGCTCGTTGCCCTGCTCGTCCAGGATGATCAGGTCGTCGTCCTTGGAGACGCACGGGAAGTAGCCGTAGACCACGGCCGCCTCCAGCAGGTTCTCCGTCTGGAGCCGGTCCAGCAGGCCGCGCAGCCGGGGCCGGCCCTCGCTCTCGACGAGTTCGTCGTAGGAGGGGCCCTCGCCGGTGCGGGCCTGCTTGAGGCCCCACTGGCCCTTGAACAGAGCGCCCTCGTCGAGCCAGCTCGCGTACTCCTTGAGCTGGATGCCCTTGATCACGCGGGTACCGCGGAAGGGCGGCTCGGGTACGGGGTTGTCGGTGGCGACGTCGGAGCGGACGTGCCCCTCCTCGGGGCGCTCCTCCACGGCGGCCGGGGCCGCGGCCCTGACCCGGCGCTGCTTGAGCTCGGGCAGCTTCGCGCCGGGCACGCCCCGCTTGACGCCGATGAGGGCGTCCATCAGGCGCAGGCCCTCGAAGGCGTCACGGGCGTAGCGGACCTCGCCCTCGTA